>CAWHJM010000010.1:0-34195 GCA_963829615.1 uncultured Chloroflexia bacterium | reverse complement strand
AATATTGCGCGCTTCTAGGCGGAGCAGATCTTCGGGCGTTCGACACGATCGACAATGCGCCGGAAGAGAAAGCGCGTGGGATCACGATCAACATTGCGCACGTGGAGTACGAGACGGAAAAGAGGCACTACGCGCACGTGGACATGCCGGGTCACCGGGACTACATCAAGAACATGATCACGGGGGCGGCGCAGGTAGACGGAGCGATCCTGGTGGTAGCAGCGCCGGACGGGCCGATGCCGCAGACGCGGGAGCACGTGTTGTTGGCGCGCCAGGTGGAAGTGCCCGCGATCGTGGTGTCTCTGAACAAGATCGACCAGATGGACGATCCGGAGCTGTTGGAGCTGGTGGAGCTGGAACTGCGCGAGCTGCTGAACGAATACGGGTTCCCGGGCGACACGACGCCGATCGTGCGCGGCTGGCCCTGAAGGCACTGGAGAGCACCAGCACGGACCCGAATGCGCCGGAGTACGAGAGCATCAAGGAACTGCTGCGGGTGGTGGACGAGTACATCCCGGAGCCGGTGCGCGAGATGGACAAGCCGTTCATGATGCCGATCGAGGACGTGTTCTCGATCAAGGGGCGCGGGACGGTGGTGACGGGACGCATCGAGCGCGGCAAGATCAAAGTTGGGGAACCGGTGGAGATCGTGGGCTTGCATGAGAAGAGCAGAACTCGGTGGTGACCGGAGTGGAGATGTTCCACAAGAAGCTGGACGATGGCATGGCCGGAGACAACGTGGGCTTGCTGCTGCGGGGTATCGAGCGCACGGACGTGGAGCGCGGAGAAGTAGTTGCCAAGCCGGGTTCGATCACGCCGCACAAGAAATTTCTGGCGGAAGTGTACGTGCTGAAGAAAGAGGAAGGTGGGCGGCACAAAGCCTTCTTCAGCGGGTATCGGCCGCAGTTCTACATTCGGACGATGGACGTGACGGGCAACATCGCCTTGCCGGAGGGGGTGGAGATGGTGATGCCGGGGGACAATGTGAACCTGACGGTGGAATTGATCGTGCCGGTGGCGTTGGAGCAAGGGCAGAAGTTCGCTATCCGCGAAGGTGGCCTGACGGTGGGCGCGGGTGTTGTTACCAAGATTATCGAATAGTTAAGAACTGTCTGAGTAAGTTGAAATATGGCATCCAGAAAGAAAGACGTTCGCCCTGTGATCACGCTGGCTTGCAGCGAATGCAAGGAGCGTAATTATACAACCGAGAAGAACCGACGCAACGATCCTAATCGGCTTGAGTTCAATAAATATTGCCCTCGCTGCCGAAAGCATACGTTGCATCGCGAGACAAAATAGTATGATGTACAGGGGCGCATGCGCTTGCGCTCCTGATTCAACATAGGCCAGTAGCTCAATTGGTAGAGCTCTCGTCTCCAAAACGAGTGGTTGTGGGTTCGAAGTCCTGCCTGGCCTGCTTGGAAGGCAACGCCGTCCTATTAAGGCGGCGTTTTAGCCGTAAAAATGAGCAAGGAGATCAGCTTGGCTGACAAGAAAGAATCCGAAGAAACAGAACGCTATCCAACGTTTCTTCTCGTGAAACAGTGGGAGAATTGCGCAAGGTTTCCTGGCCCACCCGGCAGGAAGCGATGGCAGTCTGACGCAGTATCGTCATCGTCGTGTTATTGTTCATGGGCTTTTTCCTGGGCATTATTGTGGATGGCGTTGCTAGGCAATTTTTAAACTTGCTTCTTGGCGTTTAGTACCGTTATATTGAAGAATGAGGATTGTAATGGATATGCAGGAACCGGAAGAGCAGCGGATCGAAGAAGAGCCAGTGGAACCGGCCGAGGACTAAATTTGCCCTCGGATGAACCTGTTTTAAGCGACGCTGACGCTTCAGAACCGGACGAATCGCCTGCTCCCATTACCTCAGCGGAAGACGAGTTTGAAAAGGTTTCCGTTGATGAAGATGCAGATGAAGAATCCGTTCCCGAAACTCCAATGAGTGAAGCGACTCCTCTTGAAGAAGAGCTCGAAACAACATCGGAGCAGGATGATGACCGTCAGCTTGGTTTGTGGTGCATTGTTATTCCGGGTATGAAAACAAAGTTCGCCACAACCTTGAGCAGCGCATAGAGACCATGGGAATGAAAGACATGATTTTCGATGTCGTCGTTCCTACGCAGGAAGAAATCGAAGTCCGCGATGGCAAACGCCGCACAGTGGAACGCCATATCTTCCCCGGTTACGTGTTGGTCAACATGATCCTGACCGAAGAGTCATGGTATGTAGTCCGCAACACACCTGGAGTAACGGGCTTTGTGGGTATGGGAAACAACCCCACACCGCTGCGTCCTGAAGAAGTAGCACAAATCGTCAAGCGCATGGAGGCCGATGCGCCGACGGTCAAAGTTACCTTCAAAGTTGGCGAACGCGTTCGCATCATCGATGGCCCATTCAACGATTTCCGCGGCATGGTTTCCGAGATCGATATGGAACGCACGAAAGTGCGCGTGATGGTCAGTTTCTTTGGGCGCGAGACGCCTGTGGAACTGGATTTCCTTCAGGTAGAGAAAGCTTAAATTGACGGTAGCAGGCCAATCATCTGGCCTGATGCGTGGGAGGGCGTCCCTAATCGCCCGCTAAAACCACAAAGGAGTGAAAAATGGCAAAAAAACTCAAGGCAATCGTTCGTCTGCAGATTGAGGCCGGTAAGGCCAACCCTGCACCCCCATTGGCCCGGCGCTTGCCAGTCATGGGATCAATATCATGCAATTCTGCAAGGAATACAACGCGCGTACGTCTAACCGACCGGGCGAAGTACTCCCGGCTGAAATCACGATTTTTACAGATGGTTCCTTCACATTTGTCCTGAAGACCTCGCCCGCGGCTGTGTTGTTGCGTAAAGCGGCTGGTGTTGATAAAGGTTCCGGTGTGCCGAACAAAGAAAAGGTCGGCAAGGTAACCCGTCGCAGGTCAAGGAGATCGCTGAATTGAAGATGAAGGATTTGAACGCGATCGATGTCGAAGGCGCAATGAAACAGATCGAGGGAACTGCCCGCAGTATGGGCATAACGGTAGTCGACTAGTTGTGGGAGGGTTGTGCTTTGCGCGCCCGTTTGTACCACGGAGGTAATCATGGCAAAACACGGTAAGAATTATCTGGCTGCACTGGAAAAAATCGACCCTGAAAAGCTCTACTCACCCCTGGAAGCGATGGAACTGGCGAGGGAGACGTCTTCGACCAAGTTCGATGCTACGGTAGAAGTCCATTTTCGTACGATGCTCGATCCGCGTCAGGCCGATCAGCAAGTTCGTGATGTCGTTGTGCTCCCGCACGGATTGGGCAAAACCGTCCGCGTGCTGGTCTTTGCGCAAGGTGAAGGCGCTACTACAGCGCGCGAGGCTGGCGCGGATGTGGTTGCTGATGACGATGAATCCTTGAAGAAGGTCGAGATCGGGAGGACTGGACTTCGATGTGGCCATTGCTACACCTGATATGATGGGTAAAGTTGGTCGCTTGGGAAGGGTGCTTGGTCCGCGCGGTTTGATGCCGAATCCGAAGGCTGGCACTGTTGTCAGCCCAGATGATATAGGGCGTGCTATTAACGAGGCCAAAGCAGGCCGTGTAGAATTCCGCCTGGATAAAACTGCCAACATGCATGTCGCGATTGGCAAGGTTTCTTTTGAGACCAACAAATTATTTGATAATTTTGCTGCGCTGATGGATGCCATTCGCAAGGCCAAACCAACTGGTGCGAAGGGTGCTTATATCAAGCGTATCACCGTTGCTACAACGATGGGCCCCGGTATCAAGGTTGAGCCGAATGAGGCCCAGGCTCTGGAGGTCTCCGGGTAACTGAACCCGATAACCTGAAATAGCCACTTGCCGATGACGGCGGGTGTCCTCCTCTTTTTGGAAACGAGACAATGTTTCGTTTGGGGCTAATATCCTGCTCAGGTAAGGACAAGAGCAAATCATTCCTCCTGGAAGGTTGCAAAAGTCTTTGCCTCGCGCAGCGAGTGGCAAAGACTTTTTTATAGAAAGGAGGTGAGTGTCCTTTGGCTATCTCAAAACAAAAGAAGAATGAAGTAATTGACCAGTACAAAGACTGGTTGAAGAACAGTCAGGCTGTGATTTTGGTGGAATACACCGGCGTGAACATGAAGGATATGGAAAATATCCGCGCTAAAGTTCGCGAATCGGGTGGTGCGTTCCATGTTGTGAAAAACACCTTGGTGAAATTGGCTCTTGAAGCAAGCGGGTATGCGATCCCTGAAGGGTTGTTGGAGAATAGTTCGGCAGCATCGTTTGCTTTCTCCGATCCTGCAGCGACTGCCAAGGCATTGTCTGAAGCGTCAAAAGGCCTGGAAGCCATCAAAGTTAAAGGCGGCTATATGGGCGCTGAAACGCTAAGTGCTGCGCAGATAAAAGCTCTTGCAGATCTGCCCCCATTGCCTGTTGTTCGTGCACAACTGTTGGGTGTGTTTCAAGCTCCCGCTGGCAAACTGGTTCGTACCATTGCGGAACCGGCGCGTTCATTGGCTTCCGTTTTCCGGAGCTTACTCCGAAAAGGCCCAAGCCGCTGCGTAACCGGCTAATTGATTACGCATAAAAATCAAAAACTATCTATTTTTGTAAGGAGTACCTAATAATGGCTGCTAATCTTGAAAAATTGGCTGAACAGTTGAGTGAGCTTTCCGTTCTGGAAGCCGCTGATTTAGTAAAATTGCTTGAAGAAAAATGGGGCGTTTCTGCTGCTGCTCCGGTTGCGATGGCCGCTGCTGGCCCTGCCGCTGCTGCTGAACCTGTCGAAGAGAAGACCGAGTTTGATGTGGTCATTAAAGGAGACTGGCCCCAAGAAGATCGAGGTCATCAAGGTCATTCGTCAGTTGACCAGCCTGGGTTTGGGCGATGCCAAGACCATGGCAGAGACTGTTGGCGGCAAGGTTCTGACGCAGGTTGGCAAGGACGCTGCCGAAGATGCCAAGAAGAAACTGGAAGAGGCTGGCGCGGTTATCGAACTCACGTAAGACTCGCGGTGAAAATGAAAAAGGACGATCCATTTGGATCGTCCTTTTTTGTTACATGTTTGTAGAACTAAGCAGCAACGGTGTCGACTTTTCGAATGACCATGACCACCTTGCCCTTGATTTCCGAGCGGCTCTTCCTTGTTGATCATGATCGGCTGCATGGTCGGGTTAGCAGGTTGTAACCGGTATCCTTCTTTTTCTTTATAGAAGTACTTGAGCGTAGTCTCATCGCGACTGGGAAGCCAGACGGCCACCATCTCGCCGTTGCGGACTTCCGCATTGCTGGCCACTGGCTTCATGATGACAAAGTCACCGTCATTGACCATCGCGTCGATCATTGAGTCTCCATCTACTTCCAGGGCAAAAAGCTGCTTGTTTTTTTCCGGGGCAGGCAGCAAGGAGGTGGCGATTTCAACACTGGTGTCTGCATCATAGTAGTTGAAGTCTGAAGCAGGGACGGGGGCCGGCGCGCTTGCAACAATTCGTCCCATC
This sequence comes from uncultured Chloroflexia bacterium, assembly GCA_963829615.1. Classification (GTDB taxonomy): domain Bacteria; phylum Chloroflexota; class Anaerolineae; order Anaerolineales; family Villigracilaceae; genus JAABUE01. The sequence continues at coordinate 28,726 of CAWHJM010000010.1, read as the reverse complement.
ACAGGAACGCGCATCAGATCGGTAACCGACCTGGACGACTTCGTTGATCCTGTCTGTCAGACGCAAAACCGCGTGAGACACGCCCATCGCGTTCGATATATCCCATCTTTTCCAGTTGCTCTAGATAATAATTTACAACCGAGGTAGATGAAATCTGGGCGGCATCGCCAATTTCACGGATAGAAGGGGGCGGCCGTTTTCGCTCTGGTACTTTGCGAGAAATTCCAGAACGCGGATATGGCGTTCACTCAAACCTTTACTTTTACGAACCATCATCATAAGTACCTCCTGCCAGCATCTGGCACAGGGAGCATTCTTCGCTCATTTGTGCTATAAATATACACGAACATCCGTTCTGTGTCAAGGCCCGGAGAAGGGATTTTTTAAGCTAAATTCCACTCTGGATAGTATGTTGGTGGCAGTTTTCCGATGGAACTGTAAATCCATTTTGAAGGTGCAACAGGATGTTGAAATAGAAAATAGTTGTGATGATCAGATTGAGGATTGAAATATACTTTCTCTCTTTTGGATTTTTGAAGTTTGTACGTAAAATTGAAGAAAATTTGATATTTAAATTAAAATTATTAGTTTTATCTTGACAAAATCAATTTAATGACTATAATAAATTTCAGAAATTGACAGTTGATATTAATATGATGTTGAAGAACATGGAGAATGAAATCGCAGATCGTCTTGGAGCGAAAATGCTGAAACAAATCGAGAAAGCAAAAGACATCTACGCAGAATACCCCCGTTCCTTCTGGACCCTGGTGCTGATCACCTTTGTGGACCGGGTCGGTGGCGCGATGCTGTTCCCGTTTTTTGCCCTGTACCTGACCAAAAAATTCGAGATTGGCATGACCCAGGTTGGTGTGCTGTTTGCAGCCTTTTCGTTCTCGACAAATACGATCCACGCTGGCTGTGGTACATTGCCGGTGGGATCGGGTTACTGGCAGTGCTTGGCTTTCTAGCTCTACAGCGACGTTCGGAAACAAAAGAAAATGAAATTCCGTCCATTGCCGTTCAAGAAGTTGTATAACAAGAAATCTATCGGGAGGTTCTTATGTACCCTGCACTAACACGTTGTCCTGTCTGTCAAAATGAACTGGTGGTCAGTCGCCTGCACTGCCCTTCATGTGACACTTCCATTGAAGGACGCTTTACCACCGGTCATTTTGCCAACCTGACGCAAGAACAACTGAATTTCATCGTCACGTTTGTGCGTTGCGAGGGCAAGATCAATCGCATGGAAGATGAGCTCAAGCTCTCCTATCCTACCATTCGCAACCGCCTGCACGAAGTCATCCGCGCCCTGGGTTTTGAGCCGGGTAAGGATGAATCCCCTGAGATCGATGACGAGACGCGCCGCAGCGTGCTCGAAGATTTGGATGCTGGCAAGATCAGCGCCGAGGAAGCCATGCGTTTGATACGTGGCGAGGAGCAGTAAGATGTCCCAACGACTTACGGTTGGTCCAGAACCCAAAATCAGGATCGAGTCCATCGAAGGAGACTTACGTTTGGTCAGCTGGGACAACGATGAAATCCTGGCCAAAACCGATGACGAGGCACTTGTGCTCCAACAGAACGGCGAGGAAATCAGCATTACTTGCCCGGACGACCTGGCCATCAATGTGCCAAAAAATAGCGTGGTTCACATCCTGACTGTCAACGGTGATATGTCTGTACGCGGACTGGCGAACGGATTCGAAGTGGACGCTGTCCATGGCGACGTTGCAATTCGCGATGTTGGGACGGTGACCATCGGCACGATCGAATCGGACCTCAGCCTGCGAGGCGCGCAAGGAGATGTCCACGTCAAGAGCGTGGGAGGCGATGCTTCGTTGCGCGAGGTAAATGGCAGTCTGACGCTTGATTCCGTTTCTGATGACCTGGCCGTACATGGCGTAGGCGGAAATCTAAAGGTGGATGTCGATGATGATGTAGTTGTCCATCTCGATCCCCAAGCCGGGCAGGAATACGCAGTCACAGCCGGCGATGACATTTTGCTGGTGTTACCGGCTGATGCCAACGCCACCCTGACCCTGAGCGGCGATGAAATCAACGTACAATTTCCTGACATCCAGCCGGAAGACACCACTTCCCGCGTGGTCACGCTGGGCGATGGCTCGGCGCAGATCAGGTTGGATGCGGGCGGCGATGTACTGGTCACGAATCGCCAGGATGCCGCCGAAAGCGCTGACGAATACGGCAATTTTGCCGGCATGATGTTCGACTGGGGGAATTGGGGTCGTGAAATAGGCCAAAACTGGGGCGATTTCGGTCGCCAGGTTGGGGAGCGCGCCTCCAAACGTGCACAGGAAGCTGCCGAGCGCGCCGCGCGTAAAGCCGAAGCAGCCGCACGTCGCACAGAGCGCCATTTGGAGCGGAAATTCGGCAAGCATGCGAGCCGTCGCGGAGCGAAATTATCTTGGACATGGGATTCGAGCCAGATGCCCAAGACACCCAAAGTAGACCCGGTTTCGGATGAAGAACGTATGACTATTCTGCGCATGCTTGCGGAAAAGAAAATCACCTCGGAAGAAGCTGAAAAACTGCTTTCAGCCCTGGAAGGAGGCAATTGATGTCTTCTGACGAACAGAAACAAATCCTGAAAATGGTCGAGGATGGCAAGATATCGGCCGACGAGGCCATGAAACTTATCAGGGCGCTGAAGAAGCTTCTGCTGAGGATGAAATCGAGGTCATCGAAACAGGAAGCACACTCAGGGTCCGGCTTTGATGCGTTCGATGGCAAGTTTGGGTGGAGACGCGGCGCCGGAATTCGAAGAGGTCAAGGCGCGGGCGCGTCGCTACGCGATGGTCCCGCTGGGGATTGGTGTCGTTTTCACCGTCCTGGCTTCCTACTGGTTGTTCGTCCTGGTGCAGAATTCCAATTACGGATTCTGGTTTGCGTGCGCCTGGTTCCCGCTTTTGCTGGGGATTTTGCTGATGGCGCTTTCAGCAGGCGGGATGAATGCACGCTGGCTGTATGTAAATGTCGAACAGGAGCCAGGCGAATGGCCGCAGCATATCACGCTGGGATTCCCGGTGCCGCTGGGCCTGCTGGGTTGGTTGTTGCGCAATTTTGGTCATTACGCACGCGATATGGACAGGCAGCGCGTGGATGATATTTTGACACTGCTCAGGCCAGCAGATGCACATGGGCCGCTGATCGTGAATGTGGACGAAGGCGATCACGGTGAGCGCGTGCAAGTTTATATCGGGTAGTACCGAGCAGGTATAGAGATGACAAGCGTTGAAGAACGAATGAAAATCTTGAAAATGATTGAAGAGGGGAAAATCAGTGCGGAAGAGGGAACCAAGCTGCTGGCGGCCTTAGCGGAGGGTCGCCGCAGCTCCCTGATCAACCGCGCCGGGTAGTCGGGCAGGCCGGGAGCGCCGCGTACGTTGCGCATCCGCGTGACAGATATGATGACGGGTCGCTCAAAAGCCTCGGTGCAAATTCCGTTGGCGCTGGTGGACGCCGGCATGAAGATCGGCGCTCATTTCGCTCCGGAAGTGGAGGGCGTAGACATGACCAACGTGATGGATGCCTTGCGGTCCGGTGTGACCGGTAAGATCATCGATGTAACTGACGAAGAAGACGGTGAGCATGTAGAGATTTTCATCGAATAAATCCTTGATTCGATGACGCGTATTTTTTCCTGATTGGTAGGGGAGAAAACCCTCCCCGAGAGGGATGTATTGCTATTTATGTGGTGCTAGACTGGTAACGGTATAAGATGGCTAATGGATGTTAGCCATCTTTGTTTCTGGGAAGTTGCATAAGGAATGTCAAACTCTATTCGCAACCTGGAAGTTTCCCTGCCAGATCACGACCAGTTACAAAAGGTGGAAACAGTTTCAGCTGATTAAATCTATTTGTTTTATCATCGCTTCAAAATATTGATGGCCTATCTCTGAAGTTGCCTGTTACGTTTCTTAGGTGTCTGCAGTCAGGGGGAGTAACTAATTCGTATATACCACGTCTTGGTAGTGAAAACATGTATAATTAAAGATCTCTTTTATCATACTTGGAGTCGGAAGAAATCTTGCTTGGATGGTTTCATGAGATTTCCTAAAAGTATATTATGGCAGTAGGGTTTTGCATGTTACCATCTTTAGTCCTTGAAGCAGAAAACTATTGGGATAAGAATGAATGGTTCGTGATAGATATACATTTTTTTCCAAGTCAAAGAATCTAATTCGATTGGTTATTGCTCTTCCTGCAGGAATATTCCTGTCAGAAGTCATAGCAATGCTTCTGATTCTATTTTATGTGGGGCCCTACTGGGTTACTATCCTGATCGACGCAGTTATCACAACGACCTTAATGCTTCCTTTGATATATATATTGTCTTATCGACCGTTGTTGAAACATATTGCCGAACAAGAGCGCGTAGAAAGTATCATGCAGGTTCGCTTGCGATTGGTGCAATTTGCCCTTACGCATACTGTAGATGAATTGCTCCAAGCAACGCTGGATGAACTTGAAGCTCTGACTGGCAGCACGATCGGTTTCTTCCATTTTCTCGAAGCGGACCAAAAGACATTATGGTTGCAATCCTGGTCCACCAACACGCTTCAAAACATGTGTAAAGCAGAGGGCAAAGGCAGCCATTATAGCGTGGATCAAGCCGGGGTGTGGGCAGATTGTATTCGCCAGCGGCAACCGATCATTCACAATGACTATGCCTCGCTACCCTATCGCAAGGGAACGCCTGAAGGCCATGCTCCTATCGTCCGCGAAATGACTGTTCCAATTCTACGCAATGAACGAGTCGTGGCAATTTTTGGTGTAGGAAATAAACCAACGGATTTCACTGCAAACGATGTGGAACTCGTTTCTACGCTTGCTGATTTTGCGTGGGATATTATCGAACGTAAACGGGCCGAGGATGCGCTGCGTGAAAGTGAAGAGAAATTCCGTACACTTGTAACCTGGACCTATGACTGGGAACAATGGGTCGATCCACAAGGCAATATTGTTTACACTTCCCCATCATGCGAACGCATTACTGGTTATCGTCCCGAAGATTTTATTACCGACCCCAATTTGTTGATGGAGGTTATTCATCCAGATGACCGCCGTTTCTATGGAGAACATAAAAAGCTGGTTCATGACGAAACGGCTGGTATAGACAGTGTAGAGTACCGTGTGATTGACCGTAATGGGAGAGTGCACTGGATCGAACATATTTGCCGTCCTTTATTTGGGAATGACAACCGTTATCTGGGACGTCGCGTCAGTAATCGCGATATCACTGAACGGAAGCGAGCAGAAAAAGAAATCTTGGAACGTAACCAGAAAGAGAATATGCTGACCCAGGCAATTCATACCATGCAGATAGATATTGCACGTGACTTACATGATACTGTTGGGCAAAATATCAGTTACATGCGGATGAGACTCGACTATCTATCTGAGATAGATTTGCAAACCCAGTCTGACATAAAAGTGGAAATCAACAATATGTTAAAGGTAGCGAACGAGTCTTATGATTTGATCCGAGGCACATTGACTGTTCTTCAATCGGGAGGTTTAGCTGATCCACTTGCTTTATTCATTCAATATGCAAACCAGATCGAAGAACGATCACCATTCAAGGTCAATGTGTCAAGCCAGGGCGAACCGAGACCATTGTCCGCTAACCAGGTGCGCCAAATCTTCTTTGTTTTCCGGGAAGCCCTGAGCAATATCGAAAAACATGCAAAAGCAAGCGATGTGTCTGTGGAGTTTATCTGGGATGAAGATAACTTAGTCTTGATGATAGCGGATAATGGCAATGGATTTCGTCTGGAGGATACGCAAGTTCGTAATCATTATGGTTTAAAATTCATGCGGGAGAGAATTGAGTCATTGAATGGTGTCTTTTCTGTACGATCAATGAAAAAGCAATGGTACGAACATAAAAATTATATTACCATATGAGTAAAGGTGATGTATTCCACTAACATATAAAACTGGGAATATTGGTAAATGATTAGACTTGTTATTGTTGATGACCATGCTCTTTTCCGCGAAGGCCTGGCTTCTATCATTCAATTGGAACCGGATATCGAGGTTTCAGGCTTGGCTGGAACGGTTCAAGAGGCAGTTGAAGTCGTTCGCACATTGAAACCGGATATCGTTCTAATGGATTTTTCCTCCCAGATGGTACTGGGGCAGATGCAACCCGTATGGTACTCAAAGAGCATCCTGATTGCAAAATCATTTTCCTGACAATGTCTGAGAATGATGAAAATTTATTCGCAGCCGTTCGCAGCGGGGCAAAAGGCTATCTTCTAAAGAATATGAGTTCCATCAAAGTTGGTAACACAATTCGATCTGTTCAACGAGGTGAAAGCGCGCTTTCCCGCTCCATGACTCTGCGCTTGATGGAGGAATTGTCTCGTACGAAAGAACCAGAGCGTATGGGAGACTCAGCACTGGCACACTTGACTCGCAGGGAGATGGATGTGCTGCGTGAATTGGCTACTGGGAAAACCAATAAGGAAATTGCAAATCAGCTGTATCTTTCTGAAAACACTGTTAAGTATCATGTGCACTCGATCCTTGAAAAGCTGAACTTGCCAAACCGTAGAGCCGCGGCGAAATTTGCAAAGGAGCACGGTATTACGGATTAAGTCAATCCAATAAGGATTAATCACAGGATTAATTTCACACCCAAAAGACCACCCTCATGGTGGTCTTTTTTTAATCCCTATTGATTGACTTCGATAGATTTTATTTGTCGTGCCAATTACGCTATTCTAGAAGTGACATTTTATCTGCATGCAGAATGCTGGATAAGGATCGATTCCAATGCTCTGCCAACTCAACCAGAGGAAGCAAAATAATGATGAAATCAAAGACAATTGCGTTGTTGGGTCAAGAAGATCTTTTGAGTTCTTCGGTTGAACTTTTATTGGGGGCTCAAAAGGGATGGAATGTGGTCAATATTCCAACTGGCAATAATCTTGATGCTTTGGCTAAAGCCGTGGATAAGCTTCATCCAGATGTTGTCATTATTCATCAAGGAAATTGTACTGGTGATCTGAATCTGCCAACAGACTTATTTCGTAATCTCCCCGATGTAAAGGTGATAACCATTAGCTCGAAGGACAATCTAATCGAAATATATAACAAACAGAATGTCATTGTCAAATCTTCCACAGACCTGATTTCAGTGATTGAAATGGACACAAACGGGTAATAAAAAATAATGACCAATATAGCAAAAAGGAGGTTATTTGAATAAGAACAAGTTCAACATATTGATCTACAAAAGGCGAGAACCTCGCTACGAATATAAACAGGAGTGACAAAATGTCAAAACATAAATTTCTTAACATTGTATTTTCAATTATGATTGTAGCTTCCCTCATGCTGAGTGGAAGCTTTTCCGCGAGTGCGCAGAAAGCGCAACTCCCAAGCTCAGCAGGGGCAGCCGGACCAGCGAGTCCTACTGATGAGACGAAGGTCCCGCACTACTTCGGGCCCTATCCCAACTGGGCCAACAGCCCGCTCACGATGCCGGATGTCCAGGTGGTCATCACCGGCAACGGCACGGGTGCAACAGCTGAAGCCACAGTTGGCGCCGACGGCGCCATCACGGCCATCACCGTGACCAACCCCGGTTCAGGCTATACCAATGCCAAAGTTGACTATCATCAGCACGAACGGGTCAGGTGCAATGGCCAATGCGACCATCGTCAAGAAAGGCTCGGTCGTTGCCATCACAGTGAACTCGCCAGGCATCCGGCTACACCGCCCCGACCGTTACCTTCAGCGGAAACGGCGGCGCCGCGGCGACTGCCTACGGCGGTGTCGAAGCAGTCTTCGTCGCCAATGGCGGCAGCGGCTATACTTTCCCGACCGTCGAATTCGACCTGCCGGACGGTCCGGGTGGCGTGCAGGCCAAGGGTCACGCCGAAATGGATGTCAACGGCACGATCACAGCTGTGGTTGTGGACAGCCCCGGCTCTGGCTACTCGTTCGCTCCGGGCGTCGCCATCCATAATGGCACGCTATTTGACCCCATCACAGGTGCAACTCTGGCCCAGGCGACCACTACCCTGTCCATTCCATCGATTGGGATGGATGCGTTTGGCGCCGACTATAACAAAGCAGCCCGATGTGACCATCAGCGACCCGACCGGAACGGGAGCGACGGCCACAGCCGTGCTCGATAACGGCATCATCTCGGCCATCATGATCAAGAAACCTGGTTCTGGCTATATTATCCCGGGGCATGCGCAAATTTGTCGATGACTCTGCCGATGCGTCCCGGACGTCACGGCACTTTGGCGCCAACAACCTGGGGCAGTACCTGCCGGTTGCAGTGCCTGACACGACCACCTTCCCGGATGATCCAACGACACCTGAGAACGAAGGCGCAGATTACTATGTATCGCCCTCGTCCAGCACCGGGAGCAGATGCACTCCGATCTGCCGCCCACGCTGCTGCGCGAGTACGTGCAGCTTTCCACAGGCGTAGTGCCCGGGGCACAGGTTGCTCTGCATAACGATATGGTCGATGGAACACAACAGCTGATAGCCGTGGTCCCCGGCTATGGGTGTGGATAATCCCCACTTCCTGGGCCCGGTGATCGTGGCACAGAAGGACCGGGCCGTCCGCATCACCTTCTACAACCTGCTGCCCACGGGCGCCGACGGCGACCTGTTCATGCCGGTGGATTCCACCTTCATGGGCTCCGGCATGCTCCAGGGTCCATGACGGCATGAGCTACGATCCCACACCGACAACCGGTGGCACTGTCATGGATGATGTGCGCAACCAGATGTGCAGCGAATACTCCGAAGGACGCGAGAATTGTTTCATGGATAACCGCGCCACCCTGCACCTGCACGGCGGTATCACCCCCTGGATCAGCGATGGTACCCCGCATCAATGGATCACCCCGGCCAATGAGAACACACCTTACCCAGAAGGTGTCAGCGTCGAGCCCGTTCCCGATATGATCGGTCAGGCTGCATCTGCCGGTGTACCCGATTGTTCCGCGCCGGGCGATGGCTGCATGAGCTTCTACTACACCAACCAGCAGAGCGCCCGCCTGATGTTCTACCACGACCATGCCTGGGGCATCACCCGCCTGAATGTCTACGCAGGCGAAGCCGCCGGCTACCTGATCCAGATGAAACCGAACAGGCGCTGGTTGCCAATGGGATCATCCCTGCTGACCAGATTCCGCTGGTCATCCAGGACCGCACCTTCGTGCCGGATGCACGCCAGCAGCTTGCCGCTAGCAAGACCCAACCTGGGACCCAGCCCGCTGGGGCAGCAAGGGCAACCTGTGGTACCAGCACGTCTACATGCCAGCCCAAAATCCGAGCGACCCGAGCGGCATGAGCGCCTTTGGGCGCTGGATGTATGGTCCCTGGTTCTGGCCGCCGTCAACGACTCCAAATACCAGCCGATTGACAACCCGTATTATCGACCCGACCTGTAACCTGGACGACCCGGCCACCTGGCAGTACGATACCGATCCGTTCTGCGAGCCGCCACAGATCCCCGGCACGCCCAACATCTCGGCCGGCATGGAGCAGTTCAACGATACGCCGATCGTCAATGGCACGGCTTACCCAACCGTGACCCTGGAACCGCAAGGCTTACCGCTTCCGCATCCTGAACGCGGCCAACGACCGCTTCTTCAACTTGCAGTGGTATGTGGCCGATCCACCACCGCAGCACGGACGTGAACGGCCTGGGTGAGGTCATCGGCGGCACCGAAGTGGCGCTGAAGGCTAACGAAGTGGCCGCAGCGCAGACTCGACCCGGAGCGTCTTCCCGACCCCCGACCCGAACCTGAGCCCGGCCGGTCCAGACTGGATCCAGATCGGCAACGAGGGCGGTTTCCTGCCCGAACCGGCCGTCATCGATGGCCAGCAGGCCACCACCTGGATCACCGACCCGACCCGCTTTGATGTGGGCAACGTGGACAAGCACTCCCTGTTGGTCGCTCCGGCGGAACGCGCCGATGTGATCGTCGACTTCTCGAAGTTCGCCGGCCAGACGCTGATCCTGTATAACGACGCCCCGGCAGCCTTCCCGGCCCGCGTCCCGAGCTACGACTACTTCACCGGCTGCCCAGACCTGAGCCCGGTGGCGCACCACGATCTGCCGGGCTACGGCCCCAACACCCGTACCATCATGCAGGTCAAGATTTCCAACGGTTCAAACCCGGCCTTCAACCTGAACGCGCTCAACAACGCCTTCCGCCACCATGCTGACGGCTCAGGCGTGTTCGAGTCCGGCCAGCACCCGATCATCGTCGGGCAGGCGGCTTACAACTCGGCCTACGGCACCAGCTTCGCCGCCAGCGGTGCAACTGCACCGACCTCAACGCCACGACCAAGTGCGATGGCTTCCTCGCATCTCGACCAGTACGGAGACCACCGCTCCGCTTCGACAGTCTGAGGATGGGCTCAACACGGGTATCAGCAACCCCAGGTGATGATCGAGCCCAAGGCCATCCATGACGAGATGAACGCGACGACCTTCGACGAGTTCGGGCGAATGCAGGCCAACCTCGGCATCGAGGCCGTCCCCGCCACGCCGGGCCTGACAGAACTTCAACCCATATGCCTTACGTGTACCCGCCGACGGAGATCATCGACGCCACCAACCTGCCCAAGAATGACCCGGACAACCCGGACTTCAAAATCACGCCAATCGCGCGCAACGACGATGGAACGCAGATCTGGCAAATCACTCACAACGGCGTTGACACGCACCCGATCCACTTTCACCTATACGACGTGCAGGTGCTCAACCGGGTCACCTGGGACAATATCATCATCCAGAACGATCCCAACGAACTGGGCTGGAAGGATACCGTCCGGGTATCGCCGCTGGAGGACACCATCGTCGCCCTGCGGCCGATCATCCCGAAGCTGCCCTGGGAGATCCCCAACAGCGTTCGTCTGCTCAGCCCGATGATGCCTGAGTTTGGTGGGGCAGATCCGCTGAACCCGCAGATTGGTGACATGGGCGTGCTCGCTAGCGCGACCCTGGCCGACCTACTCGGGCTCGGCATCCCGCCCGCCAACGGGCAAGGCGAGCCGGTCGACATCGTGAACCATCTGGTCAACTTCGGCTGGGAGTACGTCTTCCACTGCCACATCCTCTCCCATGAAGAAATGGATATGATGCGCCCACAGGCGGTGGCTGTGCCGCCAGTAGCGCCCAGTGGCCTCACGTTCACCGACAACAGTGATGGTACCGCAACACTAGACTGGAACGACAACTCGATCGCCGAAACAGCGTATGTGGTCCAAGTATCAACGGATGGTGTTAACTGGATTGATGTTGCCAGATTCGATGTGCCACTTACCCCCGGCCCGAATTCGACCGGTCCGATGAGCTATATCCTATCCACGTTTTGCGGATGGTGATCAGTATCGTGTCGTCTTCGAAAACACTGTGGGCGATACGTTCGACTACTCCAACCCAGGCACCAACGAGATCCCGACCTTCACCGGCGACACCGGCTTCCCGCATGTCACCGCCACCTCGAGCTCTGAGGTAGTCCTTGTTGGGGAACCCGCTCCTGCAGCTCCTACCAGATCTGACAGCCACGCTGGACGAAGTCAATTCGCAGGTCAACCTAAGCTGGACCGACAACGCCACCAACGAGACCGAATACGTTGTCGAGCGCTCGATAACGGCGGTGATTTCGTGCAAATCGCCTCGCTTGACCCGATAGCATGAGCTTCACCGATACTACTGTAGCGTTCGGTAATCTCTACGAGTATCAAGTAGCCGCTAAGAATGCTCTTGGCACCGCAGCCTACTCAAATATCGCCGCAGTAGATTGGACCAGGGCCGTGCCAACCGCACCGAGCAACCTGGCTGCCAATGTCGTCACAGCGACCCAGGTCGACCTGAGTTGGACCGACAATGCGAACAACGAAACCGGCTTTGTGGTCGAGCGATCTGATAACGGCGGAGCCTTCGCTGTGATCGCCACGCTTCCCGCCGACAGCGTAACCTACTCAGATCTGACGGCAGCAGCGCCAAATAGCTACACCTATCAGGTAGCCGCCACGAACGACGTAGGCCCGTCGGGCTACTCGAACCAGGCAGGCGTCAGCATCATCGTTCCGGACGCCCCGCTCAACCTGTCGGCAACCGGCGTCTCACGTACCGGGTTCACGCTCAATTGGGAGTATCCCTTCTCTCAACCTGACGGCTTCGAAATCCAGATTGCCACGAACAGCAATTTCAACACCATCGTGCAGTCCTTCCCCGACGTCAATGCCGATCAGACCTCGCTTGTCATCAGTGGGCTTAGCCGCAATACCCGGTACTATGTCCGCATCCGAGGCTTCAATGCCATTGGTATAGGCCCGTGGTCACAGACACTTCAAGTAAGAACTTCCAAATAGCTCGATCTGCACGGAAGATGGGGGAGGGAGTAATCCCTCCCCAAAATAAGTGCATCCTCTTCTGATTGACGCTGGAAGATACAACGTAAAAAATGTACTGGTGAGCCGATGCTGCTCACCAGTACAGAAGAAGAAAAATAAATTAGACCGTAACCTTTTAGTTCCCTGCTCGTCTTGTTTTTACCTTGCAAACTGTAAGGCGTCAATTGTCAATCTGCATTGTCACATATTTGTGACAGAACGCTTTTTGTAAACAAGCCAACTGAATAAGTGGAAGCATTCCACCTCCCCGTAAACGCTCTGGCATATCTTGAGTGTCACGGGACCTGGGAGGCAAAGATTCAGTGACTGCGTATGGTCGCTTCATCCATCTGGATGAAGTCACTGAGGAGCCAGTAGCGAAACCGGCCCATAATATTTTGGGTCGGTTTTTGTATTCTAAAGAAAGGAGGTCATTTGCAAGTTTGATTATATCAACCTGTTCCGCTTTAGTTGTTATTGAGATAAATTTTAGAGGTGAGGAAGAATAAATATTCGATTTTGTAATACTCTGGAGAATATTATGATTACTAGAAGAGACTTTCTAAAACTTTCAGCGGAGCGGGCGCTCTTATCGCTTTATGCCGCTCGCGCGGCAAATTCGTCCTGCGTGCGCAGGCGCAAATCCCGGGCGGAACGCTTGATCCAGATCTCGTGCTCCAAAATATCAAACCCCTATGCTGATCCCGCCAGTAATGCCGATGGCTGGCACAATCAAAAATAAGATGCGGTAAGAACATTGACTATTACGAAATCTCGATGAAGCAATTTCCTCAGCAAATTTTGCCGGTCGGTTTGCCTGCGACAACTGTGTGGGGCTACGGCGCAGTCGCTGCTGATAGCAAACGTGGGTTATTGTTGCACAACGCCCCCTCGCTGACCATCGAGGCAGACTGGAATCGGCCGGTGCGGGTCAAGTGGATTAATGATCTAAAGGATCCAGACACCGGCGACTTTCTGCCACACCTGCTGGCCGTTGACCCAACCCTGCATTGGGCCAACCCACCCGGCGGTACAGCAGGGCGTGATACACGTCCAACATTTGCGTCGACGCCTGGAGCGTACAACGGGCCAGTGCCGATGTGTACCCATGTGCATGGTGCGGTCGGTGTCGGCGATGAGAGCGACGGCTACGCCGAAGCCTGGTACCTGCCCGACGCAAATAATATCCCAGGTGGTTATGCCACCGAAGGCACTTGGTACGATTTCTTTGCTGACAAGGCCATTGCCAAGTTCGGTGCAACCTGGAGGCCCGGTTATGCCACCTTTGAGTATCCCAACCTGAACCGCGCTTCCACCATCTGGTACCATGACCATACGCTGGGGATGACCCGTCTGAACGTGTATGCGGGTCCCGCAGGCTTCTACATCATCCGCGGTGGCCCGGATGGCGATGCAGCCGTGCTGGATTCTCGCGATGGCACGATTGCCGTTCTACCTGGCCCAGCGCCCAAAGCGAATGACAAATTCCCGCCCAATAAAACTTACTACGAAATCCCGATTGCCATTCAGGACCGCTCCTTCAACACAGATGGTTCGCTGTTCTACCCGGATACGCGCGACCTTCTTCGATGAGCTTGTCAGATCCTATATTCCCGATGGAGACTTTTCGCCGATCTGGAATCCTGAGTTCTTCGGCAACATGATGATGGTCAACGGCAACACCTGGCCCTTCCAGACCGTGGAGCAACGCCGCTACCGTCTGCGCTTCTTGAACGGCTGCCAGTCGCGCTTCCTGATCCTGGACTTCAACCAGATCCCGGGTGTGGAAGTCTGGGCAGATTGGTAACGAGGGCGGCTTCCTATACTGCGCCGGTCAATCTGACTGCCACAAATGGCAACCGCTTGCTCATGGCTCTGGCCGAACGGGCCGATGTGATCGTTGACTTCACCAATGTGCCAGTCGGCAATTATGTGCTTGCCAATGTTGGCCCGGATGAACCATTTGGCGGTGGCGTTCCGGACGATGATTTTGAAGTTTCTGACCCAGCCAGCACGGGTCAAGTCATGGAATTCCGCGTAGTGCCCGCAACAGCTCCCGATCCGACCACCCCGCCGCAGTTCTTGCAACTCCCGGCGATCATACCACTGCCGCCTGAAACAGTCACCCGGCCGCTGGCGCTGCTCGAGGAGGCTGGCTCTGGATCCGATGCATACGACCATGAGGTAGAAGGCCCTGTCGAGGCCGTTCTCGGCACGGTAGCTGGCGACCCGAACGTTGCACCAGGTGTGTGGACCAAACGCTTATGGATGGACCCAATCACTGAGAACCCCGCTGTAGGAGCGACTGAGGTTTGGGAAATCTACAATGCCACCGGTGACGCTCACCCCATGCACATCCATGAGATTGTATTCGAGGTGGTCAACCGACAGGACATCTTTGTGAATGAGGATACTCAGCAAGTTCAGGTTATTCCTGGCTCGGTACTCATGCCACCCGAATCCTGGGAGACCGGTTTCAAAGATACCGTCACTGCTTACCCCGGACAGGTGACACGTGTGCGGGCGCAGTTTAACACGCCGGCCAATTCGTCTGGCACTGTCATATCGTTGAGCACGAGGATAACGAAATGATGCGTCCCTTCCGCATTGGGCCTGTGCAGCCTGGGCAACCCGGCTCGTAAAATCACCACGTCCATCAACATAAAATACAAGAGACCGGTAAATACCGGTCTCTTGTATTTTATGGTTTTTGCTAAAGCTGGTAAGGTTTTATAGTTTTCGCGCTGTGATACGGGCGCTATATACACTTTTGTACAACTCTTCCTGTGAAACGTTTGTCAGGTCGATCTGGTCGCTGACTTCCTTGATGGCTTCGTCCACGGTTTCTTTGTCGAAGAACGTCGGTGTGACGGTGATGTCTGTAAAACCAGCGTTTTCCATCATGGCAATGTAATCTTTGGCGTCTACGGCACCGGCCACACAACCCGCCCACATGCTCAGGCTTTGTTTGATGGCATCCGGCAATGGCCCATCGGTGACGATGTCGGAAACGGCCAGCTTGCCGCCGGGCCTGAGCACACGATAGACTTCCTTGAAAACTTTGGCCTTATCGGGGGAAAGGTTGATCACGCAGTTCGAGATGACCACGTCGATGCTGTCCTTGTCTACGGGCAGGTCTTCGAGAAAGCCCTGGCGGAATTCGACATTGGTTACACCCATGCGTTTCGCGCTGGCACGTGCTTTTTCGAGCATTTCGGGGGTCATGTCCACACCGATGACGTGCCCGCTCTCGCCGACCTTTTTGCCGGCCAGGAAGCAGTCCAGACCGCCGCCGGAGCCGAGATCGAGCACGGTCTGGCCGGGTTGCAGGGCGGCCAGCGTGATCGGGTCACCGCAGCCCAGGCTGAAGCTGGCGACGTCGTCGGGGACCGCCGGAAGTAACTCTTCAGGGTAGATGACGTTTTTTGAGTTGCAGCAGGCCGAGGTCGAGTTCGGTGCGCAGCAGGAGTTCGAATTGCGGGCGCGCTCGGCGTAGTGTTCACGTACCACATCGTGGATTGGAATTTGAGTCATTTTATCTCCTTACATAGATGATTGTCTATATATTTGGTCAAAATAGATGGGATGCCGCCGCGGACGGACATCCCGTTTGTTTAGCTCGTGTGCCCGTCAGGGTATTCGATCGTTTTCTTGACGTTTTCAGTTGTTTCCGTTTCGGGAGCGAAGCGGATCATCAACTGTCCACAGCAAGAAGCAATGCGCTCCTGGTTGAGGGAGTAGAAGGTTTGCTTGCCTTCCTCGCGCACATGGACCAGATTCGCTTCGCGCAGGATGGCGAGATGGATGCGAGACGGTGGGTTGTGAAACGTCCACTTTTTCTACGATCTCGTTCACCGATAGCCAACAGCAACAACACTCGCTCATGATTTTCTGGCGGGTTTCATCAGCCAACGCTTTTGCGAAAAGGACAGGGTTTGCGAATATCATATTGATAACTTTCTATTTGATATTATATAGATAATCATCTATTTGTCAAGAGGAATCATGGATCAACACAGATAAACAAGGATTCTAAATCCGCTCGATGCTGACCTTTTCCGACTGATCATGAACTCCCAGTAGCCCAGGTCACCGAAGTTGTAGACCAATCGCAGGTAGTCAGGTTCACGCTCAACTTCGATCAATTTAACGGGGCGATAAGGGCCAAAGGTCAAGATTTCCCGGTCCCATTCCCCTTGTTCTTCCGGCTCATACCCTTCGGGTGGCTGGTGCAGTCGTTGGATTTCGGTCTCGCCCAGCAGCAGGCGCAGGATGGCTTCGGGTGCGTCCATTGTCCACAGCAGGGAGGCAGTGGCCTGCTCGTTGACGGCTTCCACGCGCTCTTCTTCGGTCAGTTCCCATTGGACGGGGGACCAGATGGCGGGCAGTTCGTCTACATGGATAGTTTGCGGATCGATGATGGATGGCATGTTTGCTCCTGTATTTGATTAGTCAGAGTATACCTGTTTTCGGTTAGCGCTTCGTCCACATAATTTGCACATACTCTATTGACATCCCCCTAACATGTTTCTTTTAAGATAGATACAGGTTGAAGGCATAACCTGCATCTATCTTTCAAAAGGAGACAATAATGGCGAACAAGAAATTTATCTGGTTGGCGGGGGCATTGGTAGTCGCATTGTTGGCGGTTGGTGTGTACGGAACAACGACTGTCTTTGCCAATGGCAACAATCCACCACATCCCTTCGGCCAGCGCGGACCTGGTGGCCGCGGCGGTCGTGGTCTGGATGACGCTTCACTGGCAGCGGTAGCCAGTGTGCTGAACATGAGCACGGACGACCTGTCTGCGGCGTTGCAGGACGGCAAAACCCTGCAGGAACTGGCTGACGCAGCCGGTGTGGATATGCAGGCGGTCAAGGATGCGCTGAACTCTGTCCGTCAGACGGAGATGCGTGACCGCATCAACCAGGCTGTGACAGATGGCACGCTAACTCAGGATAAGGCCGATTGGCTGCTGGAGGGCCTGGATAAAGGCTTACCTGGATGGGCCGGGCTTCGGGTTCGGTCCCGGTTTTGGCGATCGTCTCTGGAAGAATACTCCTCCCGCAACAGCCACCCCAACCGGCGGTGCCTGAAATCATTGTGTTATCTTGAGTAGTTTTGAAAAGGAGGTTTGAATTATCAAGAAGAGGAGCGCAGTCGCGCTCCTCTTCTTGATTCTACAGTCCCTGATCGCAGGTATAAATTACTTGGGGGTTCGCGTCGTTGTCATCCAGGTACCGAGGATGCCTGCAACGATGGCGACCAGCACGACGATCCCGGCCCATAGCCCGGGGGAGGCCGCTTTCGACGAATCGCTTTTGCCCACGTTCGGGTCGCTCGAAGTCGGTTGGACGGTTGGCGTTGAACTGCCAATGGTGGCTGTAGGGGATATTTCGTAGTAAGGCGTAACCGTTGCCAGCGGCGTGTTGGTGGGTGGCGGCGGTTGCGTAGCATTCCTTTGGACCAGCAATACCTCTCCTTCATAGATATCGTTGGATTCCCCAGGTTGTTCCAGGCGCGGATTTGCGCGATGGTGGTATTGTAGGTGACGGCGATGCTCCACAGCGATTGACCGTATTGCACTTTGTGGATCACATCGCCACTGGGACGGGCCGTGCTGCGCGCAACCGGGATGATGTATTGCGGCACGAGATTATTCGGATCACTAGCAGACCCGCCCTGCGCGATGGCGGTCAGGATCGGATAAGCATCGTATTGCATCTTGCCGCTGTTGGTTTGCAGGGCGGTCTCAATGACGATGTAGGTCTGGTCACCGACTGCGACCGCAGCACCGATGTCGCTGCGGTCCGGGGAGAGCATGGTGTTGGTGTGGGGCGCATCCATCAACCACATCTCAACAGCCTGCTGTGCATTGGCCGCGGCGATCCAGTTCTCGGAGCGGTAACCATCCAGCGAGAGATCGCCCGAGAGCGGATACCCCAGG
Organism: uncultured Chloroflexia bacterium; assembly: GCA_963829615.1. Taxonomy (GTDB): domain Bacteria; phylum Chloroflexota; class Anaerolineae; order Anaerolineales; family Villigracilaceae; genus JAABUE01. The sequence continues at coordinate 10,368 of CAWHJM010000010.1, read as the reverse complement.
GAAAGCAGCCATTGCCCCAGCGTGAGCCCGCCGGGACGGGTGTGACCGCCCGCGCCGCCTGCAATCGCGTTGGCTTCCCACTGCGCGACCTGCATCAGCACGGGATGCGTGTTCAAAGGCAGCAGTCCGTGTGCGATGCGCAATTGGTTGACGGCCTGGATCACTTCCGCGGGCGTGGGCGGCGTTTCTTGTGATTGGGAATCGGCAGAAACTCCCATGGGGGAAAACAAGCTGAAAGCCAGCGTCAAAAGCGTAAGGCAGAGAACCCCGATTGAGCGTTTTCGCATATTGTCCCTTCGACCTCGGTCAAAATCTACAACTTGATTGTATCAGCACAGAAATTGTTGATGGGATTTTCTTTTCAGGAAGAAAACCATAACAGGCCAGTGCTGCTTAAATTATGTTGCAAAAGAGGTTGAAAAGGTAACAGGGAATTTTCCTGTAAGGCGACAGTGAGCGTTTGGAATAGGGCAAGCGCTCATTCAAAATACCATTCAATGGGCTGTCGTCAGAGAGAAAGTGGAAATGACTTTCTCCAAAAAACAATCATATTCGTCAGGTTAAGGTATTAGCACAATCGGGGTAAGATTTACTCCCTTTGGACGAGCTACTATTTTTTTCTTTCCATCTGGATATTTGAATACAAGCTTTCCATTTTGATTGTATGGTTGACTAATCTCTCCAATGATGGCAGCATCTTTTCCTGAGTCATTTTCATGCAAGGCAGATAGAACATCTGTAGTTTCTTCCTCTCCAACAATTAAGAGCATTTTCCCCTCATTTACTAATTGTAATGGATCTAATCCCAGCATTTCACAGCCATAACTAACTTCAGGTTTGATAGGCACACTTTAATATCCACCAGCACATCTTTTTTTGTGTTCTCCACTATATCCAAGAGAACTCCCAGTAAACCTCCTCTTGATGGGTCGCGCATACCGTGGATTAACATGAATTTGTCCATTATTGGCAGAAGCATGGTGTCAAGCGGTTTGCAGTCGCTTTCAACACGTTGCTCAAATCCTAATCCTTCTCGATAAGATAATATAGAAAGTCCATGATCTCCTATCGTACCTGTCACAATGATCTTGTCACCGAGTTTGGCATTTGACAAAGAAAAATTTCTTTCAATTGAAAGAGGGGTACCTATACCAGTTATGGTAATAAAAATTTGGGCACGGTTAAGTTTTGAATAACAGCACCTTTACAAATTCATAGCAAACGGGTAGCTCTTGAGTATGATGTGTTTCTGCAAAACGACATAACACAGGAGACTACCCAAATGAGAGTATATCCCGATTTAACCCATTCCGGGGCAGTTACTTGGCCAGCACCCATTGAGCCAGTCTATCAAATGCTTCCTGCCCAGGGTGTTCAGCTTGCCGGATACAAGCGTAGTGACTTATCACTGGCCGATCGGTTATTCATCGCTGCGGTGACCAATTTGCCACCAGAGCGGCGGCCTTGGGGCAGCATCACTTGGTTGGCAGATGTTTTCAATACCAGTCGTCCAACCGTGTATGCGATCGGGGAACGGGGGCGCACAGGAATGCAAGCGTTACCCTTGAGCCGCGCTTATGCCCCTGCCTTGCCAGTCAAAGCGGAGCCCGTTGCGGGGTATCCGGTCATACAGGTGACGCCCAATCGCATCCAGCGCACCATTTTGTCGTTGCTTTTTCCGGGCAAGGTATCGGGGCGTGATGTGGCGACCTGCCTGGCAGCGGCATTGGATGTCAGCCGTTCGAATGCAACCGTTTCTCTCCTTCTGCACGAAGCTGGGCGCAGAGCGGGTGAGATCCTGGACAAGGTGGATCACAGCCCATTAGGGCCGGTAGTCATAGCCCGTGACGAGCTGTTCACCGGGCGCAATCCCAACCTGCTGCTGGTCGAGCCACATAGCCTGGTGATTACCGGACTGTATGCAACACAGGATCGTGAGGCAGAGACGTGGGCGTGTGCGTTATTGCTCACCCAGAGCCGAGGCGTGCAGATCACCGGATTGGCAGAAGATGGTTGCATTCCCTATGCGGCTTCCTGTCGCGCAGCCGGGTTGGACGCAGCCATCCAGCGCGATACCTGGCACCCCCTGTACGACACTTCCCGGGTGGTTGGTGATCTCAAACGAGAAGCCCGTCGTTTGCAGAAGGCCGCTGCCAGGCTGGAAAAGAAATTGACCACACCTCGTTGGACAGATACTGTGTTCACCGAATGGGTTAGCCTAACCGAGCATAGTGAAGCCTTGCTCCAGCAAGCGGAACGCCTGCGCTTCTGGCAGGAATGCCTGCGAGACGCGGTCGAAGTGGTTGATCTGCGCAGTGGCGAGATCCGCGATGCAGCCATCAATCAATGGCTGCTGGATGAAACCTTGATCGCTTTACAGCAGTTCGATCATGCTCGCATTCAGGCGCTCACAAAAAAACTGCTGTCTCAAGCGCCAGATTGGTTGACCTTCATGAGTGTCCTGGTGCAACCCCTGGCTGATTGGCAAACTCGAACGGCGCAACACTTCCACGATTCCCGCTGGGCCGCTTTCTTTCAATCCACAGTCGCCCGTCTGTGGCGTTTGGAACACGCTGTCCGCAACGGCCACCGCCAATCCCTACCTGCTCTTGCTGAAGCGCGCCTATGGGTCGCCGAGTTCGTCAGCGATGATCAAACTGCTTACACCCTGGCCCAAGACCTGCTCAATCTGCTCGAACAAGTTGTCCGTACCAGCAGCGCCGCCGAAGCGATCAACAGCGTTCTGCGCCCTTTTATGAATAGCCGCCGCGAAGCCACCGACCAGACCAGCCGCCAACTCTTCCTGAACTTATTCTGTCTGTGGTTCAACATGCACAAATTCGACCGCGGACCCCGCTCTGGAAAAAGTCCCTATCAACTGGCAGGCATTGACTTGGGCACAGAAGATTGGCTGACCCTGTTGGGTTACCCGCCCGATTAGGTCTGCCTGCACCCGGTAGACTACTAGCTCAGCCCACAAGATTGGGAGTATTCGCTTTGACCAATTGTCATCTCATATATGAATTTGTAAAGGTGCTTTCAGCCCCAAACCGGGACTATATAAACCATGCCGAAAAGTTGTTGTATATCGATGCCGCCATTGCGGCAGTGAGAAGATTGTCAAAAATGGTCATAATGGCAGTGGCAGTCAACAATACTGGTGTAAAGACTGCGGTAAGCGCTGCGTTCTCGAGCCGCAGCACAGCTACACAGAAGCACAGAAAGAACAAATCATCGCGGCTTACCATGAACGTCCAAGTATGCGTGGTATTCAACGCATCTTTGTGTCAGCCCACAGACATTGGCGAGTTGGTTTAAAAAAAAGACCAAACCAATCCAACGCTGACGGATACTCTATCGCCTGCAGAAACAGATGATGTGCTCGAACTGGACGAAGTCTGGTCTTTTGTGCTCAAAAAGGCAGAGAAACGTTGGCTCTGGACAGCGATGTGTCGTCGGACAAGACAAATTGTGGCTTTTGTGATCGGTGACCGTAGTGAAGCGACTTGCCAACTATTGTGGCAGGCCATTCCGGAAGCCTACCAACATTGCCAAACGTACAGTGATTTCTGGGAAGCTTATTCCAATGTTTTCCCAAAAGAAACACATCACTCGGTTGGCAAAGAAAGTGGACAGACCAACCACATGGAACGCTGGAACAACACGCTCAGGCAATGGAATGCTCGTTACACTCGCAAGACATTATCGTTTTCAAAAACGGATTACTTCCATGAACTGGTCACCAGACTTTTTATCATCCGCTACAATCTCAATAAGCTATCACTTGGCTCTTAAGCACTACCGATTGTTTTAACTCTCGCAATCATATTCACTTTTCCTTTACTCCAGAATGGCTGGCTTAAGGGAGTAGTGTTGGTTTTCTTCTTGATCGGATCTCTCTTTTTTGCTCACAAAGTCACCCCACACCTGACTGGGCGCATCGTGGAAAAAAATTGTGACCATCTTGGGATCAAACGATAATGACCTGGCATAACATCCTCGCAACCATTTCGAAGTTGACAGAACTGGATGAATTTACGCACTACCGCAAAAGTCACTATGGGTCATGAGAGGCAGGGAGCATTTTCCAGCGTTGGACAAGTTTCTTGAGTTGCCTTTCGGATTGTTTACCAGAACGAGTATGAAGTCTGAAAGGGGCACAGTGTAATCGTACGCGCTGGCGTTCTTGCAGGAATTGGTCATATTGTACGTGGGATATGGCGGCAACGGTTTCGGCGAAAGAAGCGGGGCCGGGGATGAGTTCCCAAGCGCCTGTGCGTAAGAGCAGGCGCTTGGTTGCGCCGAGTTGTCCAGTGGTGGACAAGAGGCGTTGGCGCAGTCTGCGGAATTCGCTTTCACGATCATTGTTGGTACGGGGTAAGCTGGGGATGTCGTAGGTATGGAATAAGCCTGGGGCATAACTTTTGGAAACCTTGCAGATTTTGGCGCTGAATTGTTGTAGGCGGGGCGAGCTTTGAGCTTGTGTCTCGATGCGCGTCAAGCCAGCCAGCCAATCGTCCCGAACTTGCTTGCCAGTACGCATTGGCTTCCCATCTAGGTCAAGCGTGTCTGCCAAATCTGCCAACCATTGGGCGGCATGCGACAGTTCCTCGTAGTCTGGCCGTGTTTTGGCCAAGGCAGTTTGCAATCCGTCCAGTAACTTCAGGAGGCGGGCTTCAGGGAAATGTTCGATCAGTTCCCGCACACACTCCACAACTTCTTGCAGACGGGCAAACATCTCAAGGCCTGCCAAACGAAAAGGTGGACGTCCTTTCAAAGTCAGCAGATAGCGTACCCGCGCCAGGATGTCTTGCACAATGCTTTCCCGTTCTTGTTCGGTAGCAACTGTGGGTGCCAGCGGGGCTGTGGGCGTTGAAATGGCTGGCACCGGAGAGGGCAGTAGCCCGGTCACGACAGCAATTACGGGCTTTTCGGCTTGTTTATGGCGGATCAGACCTCCTATTTCGGCTCGTACCTCCTGACGCAATTCGATTTTCATCTGTTCGTCTGCCGCTGCAACGGGTTCGGCGGCATTGTCCAGATAATGAAATTGGCAAAAGCCATGCGGAACACCCGAAAATACCCCAGCCACTGCCAACAATAGCGCATGTTGTTTATCGCTCATCACCGCCGCGATTGGCACGCCCAAGTCCGCAATCGGCTGTAAGAATTTAACAAAGGCGGTTTCATCCTGGCTATGCATCCAGCCGCTTCGTAGCGTCCAACCCATTCGCAATTCTCGTACTACCCACAATTGCGCTTCCCCGCCTTCCGGCATCAACCCATCCATGCTCAACACCAACCCGCCTGCACGCCCCAGTTCTTCCAGTTCACTCAGCTGTCCGCGCTCATGGCAAGCCAGCAAAGGCAAATAGCGCTGGTAATACATGTAACGCACTTGCGATTCGCTAATCGGTATTCGCTCCCTCAGTCGGGCATGGATCGCGTCAAAATGGGCTTTCCCCTTTTGACGCTCCCACCCAATTTGCCCAATCACATCATAGCCATAGATGCTGTATTTTGGCGCAATCCCCTGCCAACTCGCTGAGGGCCAGGCACTCCCTTGACTGGCACACTCCGAGTTTGGACAACGCTTTGGCCGATAGGCTATCGTCATGGCCTGCGTCATCATTTGTACTGTTTTGAGTCCACTCAGATAGTTCATTTCTACCAACTCATGCCCACATTGCGGGCAGTGCTCCAATTCGCTTTTGTAAATCCTGGGCGTTGTTCGGTATAATGCGCTTGGGGTTCTCATGTTGCTTGGCTGCTCCTTGTCTCAGAATCAAGTTACAGTTTGCCTTGAGAACCCCTTTTGTCAAGCTAAATAGTGACTTTTGCGGTAGTGCGAATTTACAGTTGAAACCTGCGCGAGCGCACTGGAATGCAATTTCGAACGCGCTGCTTCAAACCGCTACCGCTCCGATGCGCTGCGAGATTCCTTTGAATACGCAGAACTAATCCATAGCAACGAAAAAACAATCCTTACTCTTACACTTCAGGCTGATTCTGCCAGAAAAGAATACGCAATGCGCATGATTGGCCTGGGCAAGCCAATTGATATTGAAATCGTTTCTCCGCCGATCGCTGATGAAAACGTGTCAAAACTAGAATTAGGTTGGGATAGAAAGTACAGCCTGTGCTACGATATTGGGGAGCAACCGGTCTGGTTTGGGATTGAGGAAACAAGAACGCGAAAGAAACTTGTGGAAATATCGATCCATTGGTCTCGTTATAAACACAAGTTAGGGCGCAAAACAGATAGTACTATAATCTAAATCTATGAACTCAGTAATTGATTATCCAAAATCATTAAAAGAAGCACGAGCACGCAATCAAAAGCTTGCAAAGCTAAATGCTGTAAACATTAAACCGTTGACACTATTTATTGAAGAAATCCGCAAAGAAACTGGGTTAGGAAAAAACATTCCATATTTTGATCCTGATGATGGTGGAGTAAATGCAAGATGTTTGTTTCTCTTGGAAGCTCCAGGCCCTAAGGCAGTAGAAAGTGAATTCGTTTCTCGAAACAATCCTGATGAAACAGCCAAGAATTTCTTTGAGCTAAACCAGCAAGCTGGTATACCGAGGGGAATAACTATCTCTTGGAACATTGTCCCGTGGTATATTGGCAGCGGAGAGAAGATACGAGCTGCAAATAACCAAGACATTCGCGAAGGAATAAAATATCTAGCCCAACTATTACTGTTGCTAACAAAATTAGAACTTGTAGTATTAGTAGGGAAAAAAGCACAAAAAGCAAAAGGTGTCATCAAAGAACACATTCCAGAGATGGAATTGATGAGCATGTATCATCCAAGCCCAATGTTTATTAATCGGGCACCTGATAATCGAAACCAGATATTGGTGTCCTTGCGAAAAGTGGCAGTGTTTCTTGCTCTAGAAAAAGGCAAAGAACCCTAAAGTTATAGGCAACTCGTTTGCGCCGAGAGGCAAACCCTTACCCCACCGGCAGCGTGAACGAAAACGCGCTGCCTTTTCCTTTGCCTTCGCTCTCCACCCAAATCTTTCCCCCGTGCGCTTCAACCAGATATTTTGCAATCGTCAGGCCGATGCCGCTGCCGCCGCCTGCCGCGCGTGATCGGGACTTGTCCACGCGGTAGAAGCGGTCGAAGAGATGTGACAGATGCTCGGGTGCGATGCCTGCGCCCGTATCGCGGACGGTGACCTGAACCATCCCATGTGTGTGCGCAACGCTGACAGTGACAGTTCCATCTTCAGGCGTGTACATCAGGGCATTGCCGGTCAGGTTGGTCAACACTTGCAGGAGGCGGTGCTCGTCGGCCAGAACCGGCGGCAGGTCGGCTGGCAGGTCCAGGTCGAGTCTGACGCGCTTGGCCTCGAATGGCTGGCGGAAGCGTTTGGTAAGTGTCTCCAGCAAGGGAGCCAGATTCGTCGGTCGCAGGTCCAGTTCATAGGCACCGGCTTCCACGCGGCTGAGTTCCTGCAAGTCGTCCACCAGACGGTTCAGACGGTCGGCTTCCTGATGGATTTGCTGGTAGGTCTCATCGTTGGCGGGCAGACACCCCGTCCATCAGGCCTTCCATCGAGCCTTTGATAGCGGTCAAAGGAGTGCGCAGTTCGTGGCTGACGTCACCGATCAACTGGCGGCGCATGGATTCGACCTGATATAGTTTTTCAGCCATCTGGTTGAAACGGTTCGCCAACTGTCCAAGCTCATCCGCGCCGCCAGCCTTGACGCGCTCGTCATAGTGACCCTCAGCAATGCGCTGGCTGGCCTGCATCATATCGCGCAATGGATGCAAAATACTGCGGCTGAGGAGCAGGCTGATCAATACGGCCACAAGCACAGCCGCAGCAGTAGCCCAGGCCACAGCTTCGAACACGCCAGCACGAAAGCCGCTAAAGAGTTCCGCCATCACGCCAGAGCCCTGCCCGCTCCCAAAACCAAACCCCTGCCCTTGACCTTGTCCCGAACCGGCACCGCTGCCCCCCATCATTCCCATGCCAGTGGTCATCCCCATGTTGGCAAGATGCCGATTAAAGGCCTGCGGCAGAACAGCGGGGACAGTCACTGCCAAAATCAAGACACCCACCAGGATTACGGCGAAATAAGAAAGAAATAGTTTCACGCCCAGATGCGTGCGGACATAGTTCATCATAATGATTCATCCTGAAAACGATAGCCCACGCCTCGCACCGTCGCGATCAATTCCGGGTCACCCAGCTTCTGACGCACATGCCCCAGATGCACATCTACCACGCGCATCTCGCCGAAATACTCCCCACCCCAGACTTTTTCGAGCAACTGTTCACGGCTCAGCACGCGTCCGCGGTTTTCGGCCAAGGCGCGCAACAAATCGAACTCGATAGCAGTTAGATCAATGGGATCGTCATCAACTGTGACCTGTCGCCCCCCAATGTCTATACGCACATGACGAAAATTCAGCACGCCTCCTTCTGCGCCCCCGCCTGCTCCCGTCTGGATGCGTCTTAGCGCCGCCTTGACGCGCGCCGTCAACTCCCGCGGGCTAAAGGGCTTGGTGACGTAATCGTCCGCGCCCACCGTCAGGCCCACGATCTTATCGGTCTCTTCGGTACGGGCTGTCAGCATAATGACATACACATCCGATTCGCGCCGCAAACGCGTCAGCAGTTCGATGCCGTCCATGCCGGGCAACATTACATCCAGCACGATCAAATCCGGTTTGAAAGCGTGCGCCGCCTTGAGACCGGCTTCGCCATCCGCAGCCGTATAGACTTCATAGCCTTCCGGCTTCAGATAAGCCGTCACCAGATTGACAATACTGGGCTCGTCGTCGATCACCAAAATCTTCGCATTTGTCATAAGTTTCACCTGTTAATAATATTGTACCTGTAACTACCCATAGTGTAAGCCCCGGAGATGAACATCTTCGAAAGGAAATATGAAGATTGTGTAAAGAAGCAAAAAGCCATCCCCCTCCGCCCTCTACCCTGACGGGCATACATCCGGTGTGATCAAGAGGTGAAGATTTATGCAGCCAGGGGGAGTTCAAAAAGAGATCGCCAGTGTTGAGACCCTGAGAGGTACGCAGCCCTGGCTTTAGCAATCAAGGTTGCATTCTCTGGCAGCCAGCGCGCTCCTGAAATTTTCAATCGGGCTGTGACGATTTGCTTGCAAGCGCTCTCCACTGTGCCGCTGCCGCAGAAATAGTTCTGCTTCCGGTAAGTGGGATAGTCCAAGCGCTCTCGATTGTTTGTGTAATATGTGATGGCTTTGGTTGCAAATTCGCGAGCCTGTGGGTGCTCTTGATGCTCCCGACAAGCCACAAGCAGGGCATCAATCCTTGCTTTCCAGAGCAATGTTTTCATCTGTTCCAGCCAGTCTTGTGCGGTGTCTTCGTCAGCATAAGCCGTACTGGCAATCTCAGTCAGATAACCGCAAGCATGATACCAGTCAACGATTTGAATGGCATCGGGAAAGTACTTCTCAACCAGTTTCCAGATCCAGGCTGCGCCATCACACACAAACACCAATTCCTGTGCACGATCGGCATGATAGTTGAGCGCACTGGCCCACAGCAGGCGACCGAATTCCTCCGCTGGCGTGATTTCGCTGCGGTATTCAATCTCGGTTGCCTGTAGCTGATCAGGATGACCATAGCGGTATTGGCTTTGATACAATGCCAGGCTTTTGACCTCCCGCCAACCAGTGAGAGTCGGCGCCTGAGCCCCATCAATCGAACCGTACACGCGTTCCAGCCGATCTTCCGCTGCCAGGTGACGCTCACGCTGCTGCAGACTTTCAAGCTGTTCGCTTCGTTCCTGTTCTTGCACTTCTCGCCCTGCCTGGCGTCTACCTGTTGCATAGCTTTCTTTGCGGATCGTGTTCGGGCTAACTTCCACCAGCAGATAGTCTCTGATCTGCTGGCTGGCTTCGGCAAACGATGTCGTCGCCCCAGCCATGCTCATCAGCCGTGCCATTCCACGATTTGCCTGCCCTGCTCGGAGCCCCTGGCTCGCGTCCAGGCGATATTCACGTTTGCCACAATAGCTGCAATGATAGTACCCACGTTCATATCTGACCCAACCAAAAACACTCAGCATCCTTGCCGCTCTTCGCAACTGACGCTTTGCTCTGCCACCACAAGCGCATTTCTCTAAACGGCCGTTTACCTCTTCGTCATAGCCACTCAACACCTCACCCAGCACCTCATTGCCAAGCATCACCAGGTCCTCGCGGAGGCTGTGCTCTAATTCGTCTGCCCAGATCCCTCCTCGTTCAAGCACTTGTTCCCTGTATTCTGCAATCATCAAGTCTCGGATTGTTTCCATTGTTTTTGTGCTACACTTCATCTCAGAGCCTCTTTCCTAGGATTTGTTTAAAGCTTTTCCTATTTTAGA
>CAWHJM010000009.1:0-12646 GCA_963829615.1 uncultured Chloroflexia bacterium | reverse complement strand
CTTGGAACGAGCCCATACAGTTTCTCCTTTGTGATGTTCAATGTGCAGCTTTTCGCTGAGCGGATCGTGGGATTCGAACCCGCTCGACAGGTGGAATATCACCTTCTCCGCCTTGGAGATCCGCGTTGGCTGGCGACCGGGTTACACCAGCCAGTACCAATAAAGTGCCCGGTATCAACCCCGCTGCTGCCGATCTGCACTCTGATGGGTAGGGGGGAGCATCAGAGCTTCCGAACAGTGCAGGATTGATTTTTGTCCAGGGCGGGAGCCAAGTACCGTCCTGACAAAAAAATCCCGCCGGTTTCATAGCTTCCAGCGGGGAGTTTATGCTAAAATATCCTCGTTGGCAGGTACTTCTGCCATATCTGCCTCTGAGCGTTGCGGTCGCTCAGGGGCGTTATTTTTTCAAGTGAGTAAGTCTGTAGTAGGTTAGATAACATACGGCGCAACAAGCGAATTTCCCGTTTTCTTCAATCAATTTGATTTCTTCCTGGGTTGCATCGATCAGGTCTTTGGTGTGAATTCGACCACAGGCGGTGTGGTATGTGCCGTCTGCATCCTGGCGCACCGCAAAATGGGGTTGAACGGCCATCTTGCTGAATTTCATCCAGCGATTGATAGGTTTGGGGTCGCTTTTCTCGGTCATGGCGTGGAGTATAAGTAATATACTCATTTTAAGTCAATAGATTACTCACACACACCCATTGTTGCTTAAAACGCCAATAGGATACAAACCCAAGCTGTTGACTCCTATTGGGAAAGCGTTAAAAAAGAACTCCGTCTTCAAAGACGGAGTTCTTTTAACTTTCTCTTTTTATCTTATTTTAGGCTGCGACAGAGCGCGGACGAGACTTCACCTTCATCGATTTGTTTCTTCCAGACACTCACCGCGGCCTCGCTTACTCCAAGCTTACGTGCGATCTCAATCTGACTTTTGCCTGCTTGCAGCATTCTGATCCCTTTTTCACGCCTGACCTCTAATTCGGGCGAGAAAGACGCTTGCCATTACTAGTGGATGGCTTCTTGATGCGTCCTTTTGGTTTCCAGGGAGTGCCATCTGAATTAAATATACGAGTACCTTTTCCTCCACCTTGTCTCTCGTAAATCGTTTTACAATAGGCTACATCGGCCTCATCCAACAAATATTTATTACCATCTTCTCCCAAAACAGCCACAAAACCTTTCTGCATCCATTGACGTAATGTTGGCTGTGCTAAATCATATTTTCTAGCAGCTTCATTTACTCCGATAGCTTCTCCCTTTAAGTGCTTCACGGCCTGATATTCGGGAAGCTTCTCTTTTGGGGTGGGCATCATACGATAAATGTCTCTTTCACTCACAACAAGGCGGTCATCAACCATAGCTGCATTAATCTTACCATCTTCGGCAAGTTGACGCAGTTCATCTTCTGATTTATTCAGTCGCTGTGCGGCTTCGTCCAGGGGAATGAAGCTGGGGAGGGCTGCCACAAGGTCATCCTTTCCAAATTTTGTTCGGTTATCGCTCGTTTGGCTACAAACGATAACGGTTTAATTAACTTTTGCACCTAAGCGCAACAAAACCCCAAGTGTCTGACACTGGGGTTCCGTCATATAACTAATCTGCCAATGTCAGGGCGAATGTTGTCATGCTACAATCCAACCCAACTCAGATCCGGCGAGCTGAGTCAAACTTTCTAACCCTGCGTCTGAACGACAATTATGACGCTATGGGACTTGTAATAATTTGGTCGGGGTGGGCGGACTCGAACCGCCGACCTCCGCGTCCCAAACGCGGCGCGCTGCCAACTGCGCCACACCCCGAGAGAGACGAGTATAATGCCAAGATTGAAAAATCGCAAGCAGATTGGACATGATGATACGCCTACGTCGAACCCTTCTTCTCATTCCGCTTCTCGCCGGACTTTGGGCTTGCTCACCGGCAAGTGAGCCTACATCTACTCCCACAGCGATTCCCGCTACCCCTACGCTCACGCCGACAGTGTTACCACCCACTCCAACCCCCACAGCAACGCCGCTCGGTTGCCTGACCCAGCCGGGACGAGTTCGAGCAAGGTGTGTTACAGGAGACCACGCCGCCACAGCAGTACCTGATCTACCTGCCACCCTGTTATGACGAGAAACCTGATCTGCGTTACCCGGTCCTGTATCTGCTCCATGGGCAAACTTACACCGATGACCAGTGGGTGCGGCTTGGTGCAGTTAAAGCAATGGACAGATTGATTCTGAATGGTGAAATATCTCCTTTCATCATTGTCTTCCCCGACGACCGTTACTGGAACGTACAGGCTGGCCCTGGCTTTGGGGAACGCCTGGTAGATCATCTGGTTCCGTACGTTGACCAGAACTATCGTACCCTGGCCGACCGCGACCATCGCGCCATCGGCGGTATGTCGCGCGGTGCTGGCTGGACTCTGCGGCTCGGCTTGGAACGTTGGGATTTGTTCGGCACGCTAGGGTTGCATTCCCTGGCTGCCTTTGCCGATGACCGTCCGTTTTTGACCGATTGGTTGAAAGCCATTCCACCTGTATCCTGGCCGAATATTTTTATGGATATGGGCGAGAGCGACCAGGAATTGGGTTTCAACTCCCAGTTTGAGAATACGCTCACACAGCTAGGCATTCCCCATGAGTGGCATCTATATCCCGGTGCACACGATGAAGCGTACTGGGGAGCGCATGTCGAAGAATATCTACGCTGGTATGCTCAGGTGTGGGCCGAACAGCCCAACGAACAATAGCAGGTATATAATGCCCTGGTTACAAAGGGTATAATTTCGCCATGCCACTAACCCTACAAGAAGTCGAACATATTGCCAAGCTAGCTCGCCTGGAATTGACCGACGAGCAAAAAATGCGCTACCGCGAACAATTGGAGGCCATCCTGGATCACGTTGCTAAATTACAGGAACTGGACACCAAAGATGTGCCTCCAACTGCCAGTGTCTCGGTAGGACAATTGCCGTTGCGCGCGGATGAGTCACGTCCCAGCCTGCCGAAAGATGAATTGCTCAAAAACGCTCCAAAACAAGCTGACGGGCAATTCCAGATCCCACCTGTTTTCGAATAAAGCTGATGCCCGCATTAACCGAACTTAGCCTGAAAGAAATGCAGACCGGCTTACGAACAGGTCGGTTTTCCAGTCGCGAGTTGGTAGAAGCTGCGCTGGAACGTATCACGCAGTTGGAGCCATCTCTGCATGCGTTTTTGTATCTTGCGGCAGAATCAGCTTTGCGGCAGGCTGATGAAGCGGATAAACAGCGGGCCACGGACGATGGAAAGCCGTTAGCTGGAATCCCAGTCGCCATCAAAGATGTGCTGACAGTCGAAGGCATGCCTGCCACAGCTGGCTCAAAGATCATCGAAGGTTTTATGCCGCCTTACACCGCCACGGCTGTGAAAAAGCTCCAGGAAGCCGGAGCTATTGTGATTGGCAAGACCAACACGGATGAGTTTGCCATGGGCTCTTCGACGGAGAATTCGGCTTACGGGGTAACGCACAACCCCTGGGACACTTCCCGTGTACCTGGCGGCTCCTCGGGAGGGTCGGCAGCGGCGGTGGCGGCGCGACTTGTCCCAGCGGCATTGGGTACAGATACAGGCGGCTCGGTACGCCAGCCAGCTTCGTTCTGTGGCGTGACGGGGTTGAAGCCCACTTACGGGCGTATCTCACGTTATGGCCTGATCGCCTTTGGCTCGTCCCTGGATTGTGTTGGCGCGTTTGGGCGCACAGCGGAGGATGTATCCATCGTCTTTGAGATCATGGCGGGGCGAGACCCGTTAGATGCGACTTCGGCGGAGGTGGATGTTCCTTCGACTGCGCTGCGCTCCACTCAGGGCCATGTATCTTTACAGGGATTAAGAATTGGCGTCCCGCAGGAATATTTCATTGAGGGCATGCAGGCCGAAGTCCAGGAGAAGACGCGCGCGGCGATTGCGCAGTTGGAAGCCCTGGGTGCGGAGGTCCGTGAGATCAGCCTGCCGCATACCGAGTACGCGCTGCCCGTTTACTACATCCTGGCTCCGGCAGAAGCGTCTGCCAACCTGGCGCGTTTCGACGGCGTGCGTTATGGTCCGCGCGCGGAAGCCGATTCGCTTTGGGATGTATTCTTCAAGACGCGCGGAGAAAAGTTTGGGTCAGAAGTGATCCGTCGCATCATGCTTGGAACGTATGCGCTTTCGGCGGGCTACTACGATGCCTATTACGGACAGGCGCAAAAGGTGCGTACGCTCATCAAACGAGACTTTGAAACGGCCTTCGAGCAAGTGGACTTGATTGCCTGCCCGGCCACGCCAACGACGGCCTTCGAGATTGGTGCGCACACAGGCGATCCGCTTTCGATGTACCTGGAAGATGTCTTTACCCTGCCGGCCAGCCTGGCAGGCGTGCCAGGGATTTCGTTTCCGGTCGGATTTGACGGCAAGGGATTACCAATTGGGATGCAGTTGCTCGCGCCGCATTTCCGGGAAGATTTATTGTTCAGGGCAACGCACGTTTACCAACAAGCAACTGAATGGCATAATCAAGCACCAAATTTGTGATTTTGTAGTAAGGGCAGGTCTGAGACCTACCCCTACGGAGGATTTATGAATATTTTCGTTACAGGCGGAGCAGGCTATATCGGTTCTGCCACTGCAGAGGCATTGCTCAAGGCGGGACATTCCGTCACGATCTACGACTCGCTCGTCACGGGGCACAGGCAAGCCGTGCCGAAAGGTGCACACTTCATCCACGCTTCATTGGAAGACAGCCATGCGCTGGCCGAATCGCTAACCAGAGAAAAGTTTGATGCGGTCATGCACTTTGCGGCTTTCATCGAAGCGGGCGAGAGCATGAAGCACCCCGGTCGTTTTTATCAGAATAATCTGGTTAACTCTTTGCACTTGATCGAAACAGCTATGGGAGCAGGAGTAAAACGTTTCGTGCTTTCATCCACGGCGGCAGTATACAAGTCAAGTGACGAACCACTGACGGAAGAGTTCGCCGCTTGGGTCCAACTAACGTTTACGGGCACACCAAACTGGTCATTGAGCAAACATTGGACTGGTACCGGCAAATCCACGGCCTGCACTACGCGGCGCTGCGCTATTTCAACGCCTGTGGCGCGTCGCCTGAACGTGGCGAGGCGCACCAACCGGAATCGCACCTGATTCCACGCGTGTTGGCTGTACCACTGGGAATGCTGGAGTCCATCAACATTAATGGCACCGATTACCCCACTCCTGACGGTACCTGCATCCGCGACTACATCCACATTGTAGACCTGGTCTCAGCACATCTGTTGGCGCTGGAGGCACTGGGAGCACACGACAGCCTGGTTTACAACCTTGGAAACGGTAGCGGTTATTCGGTCCGAGAAGTGATCGAGACGGCGCGCGAAGTGACCGGGCACCCAATCCCGGCCACGGAATCTCCGCGTCGTCCTGGCGATCCTGCTCGTCTGGTCGCCTCGTCTGAGAAAATTCGTCGCGAGTTGGGCTGGGAACCAAAACATCCAGATTTGAAAGATATTTTAGAAAGCGCCTGGGAGTGGCACAAAAATCATCCCAAAGGGTATGAATGATGACTTTTTTTGTTGTTCTAATCGGCTGGATTTTCTCACTCTGCCTGCACGAATTCTCGCACGCGCTGGTGGCCTATCTGGGCGGCGACTACACCGTGCGCGACAAAGGCTATCTGACCTTCAACCCACTTAAATATACACACCCGGTCTATTCGTTGTTGCTGCCCCTGCTTTTTTTGGTGATGGGTGGGATTGGTTTGCCTGGCGGCGCGGTTTACATCGAAACCTGGCGTCTGCGTAGCAAAGGTTGGCGTACCGCCGTGTCGCTAGCGGGACCGTTCTCCAACCTGCTTCTGGCCCTCATCCTTGGCCTGGTTCTACACTTTGCACCCGTTAACTCTTCGGGCGTCTGGCCGGGATTGGCGTTCCTGGCTTTGCTGCAAGTGACAGCGGTGGTGCTCAACCTCATCCCTGTGCCACCCTTTGACGGCTATAATGCTATCGAGCCGCACCTGAACGAGGCCACACGCATGCAATTCGAACAGACGCGCGGGGCCTTTATCTGGATCGTTTTTTTAGTGTTATGGTTTGTCCCCTTTATCAACAACATGTTTTGGAGCCTGATCTTTTTTATCAGTCGCATTCTCGGCGTTCCACTTCAATTAGCTATTATGGGGCTAAGTCAATTTCAATTTTGGCGATAAGAAAAAGAGACCGGCGGTGCCGGTCTCTTTTTTAATCTTACGAGTAGGGTACTTTAGCTTACATACATAAAACTCTATGTTGCATTCCATCTTATCATTTCGAAAGAGCTTTCAAAGTACTGACTATGCTTATGTCCGTTTCCTGGTTATATCCCTAGAATATCAAGAAGTTTCCGCACAAATCTGATAAAGTAAATAAATTTGTCCACAAAATTCTCTGTTCTGTTCGAATGGGCGGTAGTCAGTTGTCTTTTTCTCTGCCATTTGAATCCAAGGACAATTTCATTGTACGATTTTTATGTATAGATGTAAAATATAGGTCATCTGTGCGCTCTATAGCTTTAAGCTATATAAAGATAAACCGTTGATTGAGTAGGCGGCGTTCGTTCGCCGTAGCGCCCACACCTGCACAGGCATGCGCGGTGTTCAGGGCCAGGGGAACCAACAGGGCCGCAGAAAGACTGAATTCGTGGCCTCGATACGTTTTTCAGGCTACTCGACCACCGCTTGAAATAACAAGGAATCTATGGAAATTCACCAACTAACTTACTTCGTCGCTGTGGCCGAAACCGGCAGTTTCACCCGTGCTGCCGAGCGCTGCAACATTGCGCAACCGTCACTCAGCCAGCAAATTATGAAACTTGAACAGGAATTAGGCGAGCCGTTGTTTGACCGCCTGCCTCGTCGGGTGGTTTTGACCGAAGCTGGACGCATGTTGTTGCCGCGCGCCAATTCGATTCTTTCAGAACTGCAGGATATCAAGCAGGGATTGAACGATGACGTAAAAGACGGACGCGGGGTTCTGTCAGTGGGCTTCATCCCCACCGTTGCCCCCTTCGTATTACCGCGCGTGATCAAGCGCTTCAGCAAAGAATTTCCATTGGCCATCCTATCTGTGCACGAGGACTTGACCGAGGTTCTGGTGCAAGATATTGTTGATGGCAAGATGGATGTAGGTATTACCAGCCTGCCGATCCATAATAAGCTGATTCGTACGCAGGAACTACTTGTAGAGCCGTTGATGGTTGCGTCTTCGCGCGAGCATGATATTGCTCACCGCGCTTCGCTGCATGTTAAAGAATTGGACGATTTTCCCTTTATCGCGTTGAATGAAGTACATTGCCTGGGTGAGCAGGTACAATCCTTTTGTTACCAGCAGGATTTGAACGTGCAAATTGTCTGTCACACAGCACAACTCTCGACCGTACAAAATTGTGTTTCGATTGGGCTGGGCGTATCGCTTGTCCCGCAAGCGCTGGCGCTCAGCGACACGTCTGAACAGATTGCTTATCGCGCTCTTAGCGATGCTGCGCCGCAGCGCAAAATTGCGGCCGCCACGCATGTCGAAAGAACACAGTCTTTCCTTGCCAAAAGGTTTATCGAGATCGTGCGCGAGGAGTACCCGGCGGAGTAATCGAAACCGCCTGTGGCTGACACAATTTGCGCATCGATTATCCGTATCTGCATGACATTAGACAGGTTCACCTTGCGTTGCGCGCTCTTGTGTTATTTCCGGTAGAGTCTTGTACCAATATTGATACCTTTCCTCAAACCCCAATTCCTTATACAATCGCAAGGCCGGTTCGTTGTCGCACATCACCTGTAGATAGGCTGTATGTGCTCCCTGCTGCACACCCCAGGCTAACAAAGCCATCATCAAGCGTTCGCCGTATCCCTGCCGGCGCTGATTAGCATCGATGACGATATCGAAGAGCCCCAGATAGCCCGCCTGGATGACGCCCAGTCCGCAGCCGATGATTCGTCCGTCCACACTAAGGGATGCGTAGCATTTGTCTGGCAGGATGGCGCGCAGGATGTGCTCGTGGGTGACTCGTCGGGCTGGGCTTATGTGGTTCATACGTGTAAAGGCCCCATGCCAGACTTCCGAATCTTCGGAAACAAGCTCGATGCCAGAGGGTATTTCATATTTTCCAGTCTTTAGATCCAATGCCTGGACGCTGGTTTGCGAGTCCGCACGATAGCCGCGTGCGGTTAAACGGGAATCTAAATCTGCGGGGGTGCTGGCGGCGGTCAATTTGAAAACGGTCGGCAGGCCCAGGCTCCGGTAGAACGATTTCGCAAAATTCGATCTTCTCGTCCACGTCTATTTCTGAGGGATAGAGTGGATAGACAGAATTGGCACGTTTGGTGTACCCATCCGCGAAGCGCAGCACCCAGCCATCGTAATGCAGAGTCCGCATGGCGGGCCAGGCGTTCATCGAGAGTTCTTCAATGCTGCGGATCACAAGCTCTCCTTGTGTGCTTTATGGAAAATGCAAACTTAATTATAGTGGGATGGTGTTCTCTTGCGATTACATCGCCGATGCAATATTTGGGTGGGCGACATTGGTTGCGGTTCTAATGGACATGTGACAAGCGGGAACGCTACTGCTTTGGGTAACAGGGTCTCATTCAAAATTCAACAACAACAAGATATCCTCCAGCGCAGCCTGCAGGACCTCCTGCATGATTCCGTCATCGACACGGTATGGCCCGCCGAAGGAACCGTCCCCATAAACCTCGCGAGCCGTTCTGGCGTCCATGATCGCGCTGGGCACTTTGGGCGGCGTCTTTTTCCCATCCGGTAATTCCCCCACGATAGTGAACGAGAAAGCTTCCAGCCAGTTGGCGTGGGACGGTTTGATGTTGTGTTTCTGCGCTATGGCTTCCACAGAATGAGACATCCACCAGTCGTACCAGCCTATCTTCAAGTCGGGCAGATTGTTATTGACCTCGTTCAAGTGATGGCGGACAGGTGTGTTCCCACCATGACCGTTCAGCAAAAGAATGCGGCGGAAACCATGCCGATAAGCCGAGCGAACGATATCCTCGGCGGCTGAGATCATTGTTTTTACACTCAGGCTCAAGGTACCGGGGTAATCGAGGAAATACGGGGAGATGCCAAAGTTCAGGGGCGGGGCCACCAGCACCCCGGTTTGGTTCGAAGCGGAATCGGCCAGGGCCTGGGGAATCTTGATGTCGGTCAGCAGGCTCAGGTAGCCGTGTTGTTCGCACGCGCCCAGGATCAGGATCAGGCGGTCGTCCTGTTCCAGGTAGCGTTCCACATCCATCCAGTTCAAGTCTTCGAGTTGCATCTCAATCCATTATGGCGTTGGGGTCGCTGTAGCGCTTGGGAACGGCGTAACCGATGGTATTGGCGTGTCAGTCGGCGCAGGAAGCGTAGAGGATGGGGTAGGCGTTGGCGTGTCGGTCGGTGCAGGCACTGTTTCGGTAGGCGTGAAAGTTGGAGGCGGGGTGGGCGTGGGCAACTGCAGTTTGAGCGTGATTTTGCGCTCGGCGTAGCCCGTTTTGCCGGTCACATAAAGACGCAGGGTGACCGTGTCACTGCCGACATCGCTCACATCCCAGTTGAGCAGTGTGACGGGGTTGTTCGCCGCATCTTTTCCATCGGCAATCTGCTTCCATTGATCGGGGTTGTTCCCCGCCCCATATTCCAAGGTCCAGGTTTTAATGCCGTCGGGGGCATCAATGACGGCTTTCACATCGACCTTGCTTTCTGTGATCGTGTCACCGTCACTCGGACTTCGGAATTCAATGGTGGGTTGCGGATCGTCTTTGGTGCACTCGCGCTGCGGCGCAATCACGAAATTACGCGGGATATTGTGCGCTTCCAACCAATCCTTGCCTGCTCCCGTTTGGATCCATTTCTCAGCCCAGGGATCGCCACCAGTATTGATCACGTTTTGCTCATCGGTGAAATCCTTACAGGCGTCGGAGGCTTCCAGACCGGTCCAGGTATCCAGCGTTGTGCGGCGATACAGATCCTGGCCGGGTGGAAGCGGTGGCTGGTCGGCAGCGAAGATTTCAGTAGCGTTGTTGTTTACACCATTGGGAGGGTTCCGTACCCGAAGTAGCGCAGATGATTTTGTCCACAATCCCGGCGGGACGGGTGAAGGGCGTCGGATTGCCGCCGCTGGCATACGGGACAGCGGTTTGCATGAACTGTGACCAGATCGGCGCAGCGCCGCTCAACCCGCTGGTGTTGACCATAGGGGTGTAATCCGCATTACCGACCCACACACCGGTGACCAGATCAGGAGTATAACCGAGTGTCCAGTTATCACGGAAATCGTTGGATGTACCGGTTTTGGCAGCTACCTGGAAAGGCAGGTTCAAGGCCGAGTTAGGGCCAAACATCCAGGAGCGGGCATCGTTGTCCGACAAGATCGAGTTGATGAGATAAGCGTGCTCGGGGCGGATAACCTGTTCGCCTGGCTGCGGGTTGTATTCGTAAACCACTTCCCCGGTGTAATCCACAATCTTCAGGATGGAAACCGAAGGAACGCGCTGTCCACCATTAGCAAAGACCGAAAACGCGCCGGTCATTTCGATCAAACTGACATCGCCCCCACCCAGCGTCAGGGATAGGCCATAGTCATTCCTGGTCAGGCTGGTGATGCCCAAGCGCTCAGCCATGCCAATCATGCCTTCTTTTTCGGGCGTATTTGGATCATCATAAATGCCAACAAACTGTAACGTTTTGACAGCAGGAACATTGAACGAATTCGCCAAGGCCGTGCGCACAGTCACCGGGCCGTGGAAACGGTCATCATAGTTGACTGGCCTGTAGGGTTCGCGTGGATCATTCGGGTTGCCAGAGGGTGGAAATTCGGACGGCACGTCCCAGATGAGCGTGGCTGGCGTCCAGCCCTTTTCGAAGGCAGCCACGTAATTGATAGGTTTGATGGACGAGCCGGGCTGGCGCGTGGGGCTGGTCGCCATGTTGACCTGTCCGTCGATGGCGTCATTGTAGAAATCAGCTGAACCGACCATCGCCAGGATTTCACCCGTAGAGGGTTTGATCGCAACTAGCGCGCCGTCATGGGCATTTTTGTCAGCCAATGCAGCGACCTGTTCGGTCACAATCTGCTGAGCGGTATCCTGCAAATTGGGATCCAGCGTAGTGTAGATCGTGAAGCCGGAGCGGTAGATGGTCTGCGGATCGTACATCGCCTCTAATTGTTCGCGCACGTAGTTGACCCAGTGCGGGTAACGGATTTCAATGTTAGGCGGTCGGAACGGATATGCCTTGATTTCATTGGCAGCATTGGTGGCATCCGGCGGCGTAACACAGATAGGTTCGTCGCTATTGCTGACGGGGATGCAGCCACGTTCCATGCTAAGCTGGAACATGAGCACCAGCACTTGCTGATGACGCGCTAACGTGATTTCGGGGCTGTTGTAGATGTCATAAATGGACGGGGATTGGGGCAAGCCTGCTAGGAAAGCAGCTTCGGCCAGATCTAACTGGTCGGCTGTTTTTCCAAAATAGGTTTCAGACGCGGCTTCGATGCCATAAGACAGGTTCCCATAGTAGTTTTCGTTCAGGTATAGTTCCAGGATTTCGTCTTTGCTGTAGCGGCGGGTAATCTCTGCCGCCAGGATGATCTCACGCGCTTTGCGAGTATACGTCCGTTGGACACGCTCTTCGGGTGAGAGCAGCAGGTTGCGCGCCAACTGTTGGGTAATGGTCGATGCGCCGCCGCCCTGTCCTTCGGTACGATAGTTATCCCACAACGCACGGATAATCGCCCACGCATCGAAACCAGGATGGCTGTAAAAATCCTTATCTTCGGTGGCGATGGTCGCAGCGACGACATAGGGCGAAATGCGCTCTAGCGGGACATAGGTGCGTCGTCCGGCATTTGGGTCGATAATCTCGTAGAGCAAGTTCCCGTTGCGGTCGAGGATGCGCGTGGTTTCGAATTGAGAGGCGCGCTCACGCAGGTCGCTGACGCTGGGCAGTGTGCGAGCGATGGAATAATACTTGTATAGCGCAATTGAGCCGCCCAGCAAAGCCAGGCCGACCATAGCGAATAAGATAACGATAAAGACCCTTAGCAGACATCCGCCGCGACTTTTCCAAAACGAGACGCGCGGGGCGGTTGGGACGCGCTGCGTGGCCGGACGAGAAGCTGATGACCCCGAAGGAATGTTGGTTGTCGCCGGGCGGGTCCCGACGGGCTGCGAAGGCGGGGTACTGCTCGCGGGGCGCGCGGAGGTCGATTTAGGCAAACTGTTAAAAGCTGCGGGCGTGACCCGTGTAGCGCCCACGTCGATCTCATCCACGCGGCGGGGCAGGGGCATATTATCCTTGTCCAGCGCGGGCATGGGCGTGTCCGGCGTAGGAGTAGATTCTTCCGGCGACGCGGTCGGTTCTTCCTCTTCTTCTTTTTCTTTCCCCAGAGATGACATGACGGAAGCAATCGTCTCGTCCGAGGGCGAACCGCCGGGTTTTTCATCCGGTGTGGGGAGTTCTGGCATGGTTTCATCTTCCGATGCCAGCAAACGACGTAGCTTGTCGCGTGGATCTTCTTCAGGAGGGTTTGTCATAAAATTCAGGGTTTGGACATGACCAGCACTGTCCAGTTTCCTTTCATGACGGTTTCGCCGCCTTGTTTCTTGACATCCAGGGTGA
>CAWHJM010000008.1:0-91555 GCA_963829615.1 uncultured Chloroflexia bacterium | reverse complement strand
ACAAGTTGGGCGGGGTAGGCAATCGCATGGCGCAAAGGTTTCTTGCCAACCCAGGTCAGCATCGGGCGGCCTTTGGCGGGTTTGATTTCTACGCGAGTTTCTTCTTTAGCCATAATCAGTCTTCCTCAATGAACTTGCGGGCTTCAAGTGCATCGCCCTGTTCGATGGTATTCATGTGCAGTAAAGATCATCTGGTATTTCAACCTGTCGGGGTTCAAATCCGTCCAGGCGCGCGTGGCAAGCGCTTTTGCGCCGCCCTCGCCGTCGATCTCATGACCGCGTTCGCGCTCGCTCTTGATCTCCACGATCAGGCACTTGCCATCCACCCGCCGCACCACGAAATCGGGCGTGTAATTGTGCATGCGCCCGTCCGTGCCGCGATATTCGATGAAGAAATCCGTCTTGCGCGTGTCGGTCAGCGCGCCGGTGAAGTAGATGTCTTCCACCTCGTCGGGGCTTTGTTTCAGCATCTCCAGCAGCACTTCGAAGAAATTCTTCTCCGGGTTCGAATCGAAGTTGTAGGGCGTGTAATGGAAACCGTACTTCCCCGCCCGCGCCTGCCATTCCTCGTAATGGATCAGCAGGTGCTCGCGCTCGATCGGGTACGAAATCTCTGCCGTGTAGGTCTCGTTCCCCGCCGCGTCCGTCTCCTTCTCGAAGCCGTCCGCCTTCACCAGCGCCAGCGCCACCTCCACCGTCTCTTCCACCGTCCGGTAGCCGGATGTCTGCGCCTCGACCTGCCGGGCAAGCTCGGGCAGGTGCGATGCGGGCACTTCCTCCCCCGGGTAGACCTTACGCAGCTCGTCCAGGATCTCAAACGGATTCAGACGATAGACGCGTCCCAACTCCTGGGCCGTCCCGTACAGGTCGAACGTGTCCACATCGTACAGCGCGGCGACTTCGCTGGTAGGGCATCAATTTGCCGGATTCGGACGGCGTATAAGCCACCACCTTCCCCTGGGCGACGTCTACCCGCGGTCGTTCCAGACGAAGGGCCTGCTCCCGTTTCTCGACGCGTTCCAGCCGCCGGACGGTTTTGCGTACCACCAGCGGCGGGATGTCCACTTTGCGCAGGGTGATGATCGCCTGCTTGCTCCTGGACTGCCCCGCCCAGCAGTTCGGCAAACGACTCGCCGTAGGTCTCCTGCAACTGCTTGTCGAGCACGCCCCGGTTTTCGATGGACAGATAGACGCGCGCCTTGTGCGGGTTGCCGGGGATTTGCCGCAGGCAGCGCGAAGCGGCTTGCAGCACGAAGTTGTTGCTGCTCTTCAGTTTGCGCGCCAGCGCGCAGGCGAACAGGGCCGGCACGTTCCAGCCTTCCACGCCGCGGTCTACCAGCAGGGCCACCCGTTGCGGCGAGTCCTTCGACTTGAAGCGGTCGAAATCGGCCTTGTTGTCGTTCTTGGTGTGGTGTTCCAGCAGCAGGGTCGGCGACAGTCCCATCCTGGTCAACGTGCCTTCGATGATCGGGCGCAGTTCGGCCACATCATCGGTCTGCGGGAAGAAGATCGCCAGCTTGGCGGGTGTGCCGTCCGGCAGGCTGACATCCCCGTAGGTTTTGAAGAAATCTTCGATGATGAAGCTCAGGTACTCTTTCTCGTTGCCCTGGAAATCGATCCCGTAGATGTTGCCCGCCACTTCCTTCAAGATGCCATCGCGAATGCCTTCGGACAGCCCATACCAGATGACCACATCCCGCAAGGGTTGGCGCTGGTAGAAGGGCGTGCCGGTCGTGTTGACCACGCACACCAGTTGCGACTCGTGTTCGGCGTGTTCTTCCGAGCCTTCGGGATGCGGGTTGCTCAGGTAATCGACCGTCTTGCGGACTTTCTTCAAGTCCTTGTCCATCGCCTGGCCGTAGGTGTGGTGGGCTTCATCGCTGAAAATGGCTAACTTGGGCAGGCTGGCAATCGCCTGCAAGCGCAGGTTGGCGACTTCCGCTTTGGCTTCGTCTTCTTTTTCCGTGCCAAACAGGGTCGCGGATGTCGCTCTTGCGGATGGTCTCTTTCTGGATGCGGATCTTCTCGGTATTGGTGACGATCACGTTCCACGAACTGCCGCGCGTGACGGGGATGTCCGGGTCGCCATCGCGGGTGAAGGTCAGCTTGAGCGTAGCCGCAAAGGACTTGTACATGCGCGGCGGTAACACGGCTTCGTATTGCATCTCAGCCAGTTCGCGCAGGCTCTCGATGATGGTCTTCCCCGGCGCAAAGATCAGCGCATTTTCCACAAAGCCGTTATCGGGATATTCCTGCGCCATCGCAAATTCGGCTCGCGAAGATCGCCCCGATCAAGACGGTCTTGCCTGCCCCCATCGCCAGCGCCAGGATATAGCTGGGATAATCCAATGTCAATGTTTCGCGCAGCGCTTCCAGCTTGTATTTTTTGACGAACTCATCATCATTCTCTGACTTTATCAATCAAACCGCTAAAACCAATATCCAACGCCAAATCGCGCATATCGGGATGCGTCATTCCCAACGCGTCCAGGCGCTCGGTTGTTTTTTCAAATAAACGGTGTATAAATCGAAAATATGGGGAGTTTTCTCTACCAGCCGCAGATACCAGTACGTTTCCAGTGCCCTCAACTGTGGCGCGCGCAGCCGAAAGATCGGCACATCCGGCTGCTGTGCCCATTCCAAAATTTCCCCGATGGCGGGATATTCGTCATGGGGATAGTTTTGTTGCGCCATTCAGTGACTTTTGCGGCCAGGGCTTCGTAGAGTTGCATATGTGAGTGGTCTCCCAATATAAGTTAAGTATACAACAAGAAGGTCTTCATAAGATACGTGTGATTGCTGCAAATCTCACCATTTATTTTTAGAAACAATTCGGCCAATACCCAAAAAGCTGGTTTCCACTCTTATTCGATTGAATAAACGATCAAAATTCCAGATGAAGCGTTTAATAGCAAAAATCAGTTCTACGCCAACAAGCAAAATATCTGTGAATGCTTTGAAGTTCAGGATCTGAACTGGGATATAGTGATTCATTCGTTCATAATTCAATCTCGCGATAACTTTTATGATGAGTTTACTACTTCGACGCTTTTACTGTGTGAGTATCTCTTGTGATGCTTTTTCTCCATCACCAAGAGAAAGCGTCAGCATGAATTGCGCAGCCAATGCCGCTGCTTCCCACTCTTGCATTGCCATGCATTGATCAAAAAATGATCAATCTCCTCAACAGAAACTGAAAAGCCCAACCAATAAGAGACTTCTAAGATTGCAATTTGGTTTAGATAATAATTAGTATCAAATTCCGCCTTCTTAAGAATATTCATTGCATACTCTGCTTTTGAATTACCGACTATTTCCTTACGCTTTTCGTTCTTGCGTTTGTTGTTTACAACTTCAATGAGTGTCTCCAAATATTCTCTGGCTGTCCCAGCCATATTCCTTTTCATATCCTTGCTAGGCTTGATCTGCCAATCATTCAAAAGAAGTTCATAAATTTTCATTATTGCCAGGTAGGTGGAAAGCGCCATTTCATAACGCCGTTTTCCCCAATATGAAAAACCAAGCATCCCTACAACAGTGGTATACATACTTAAATCTGGTGGCTCCGTCAATATCAATTGTTTTAGAAGTCTCTCTGAAGAGTTATAGGCTGATACCTGAACAGTAGACAAGGCATAGTTAAGTCTTTTCTTAAACGATTTATCTTCTTTCAGACCTAAATAAGTGATATGTACATGAGGCCAACTTGTTCGCCAACTCATAAACGATGTAATGAATTCTCGTAAACTTTCCAAGGGAATTTGCTCAGTCCATTTAACGATTGTTTCTTCCCATCCTAAATTTTCCACTGCGACTTTCTTATCTGGCAGTTTCCAACCATATGAGGCAGCTAGTTCAAGTAGTAAATTCCTAAGACCATCTTTTTCTTCCCCGGCGCGTTCAAGCTTAAATCACAAAGCAAGTTTATTTGATTGGGTCGTACTGTTTTGGATAAATCAACAAAACGATCCCCCCAAATCAGCAGACTTTCATATTTTCCCAAATGCGGCGAAATATCAATATCTCCTGTTCCGCTATATCCGAGTACAAGAACAATCTGATTACGAAGAAGTTCCTCAATGAATGCAAATGTATCGAGAGACCTGGCTCGAGATAATTGTGGTGATGTTGCTACATAAGTTTTAGTAGGTGCATCCCCGTGCAGCTTGATTAATATGGGATGATTGTTTTCTGAAGGAATTTGATTAGGTCGTTCTGGGAAAATATATGATTTTATGTCCGGTAAACACAGTTCAATCTGATTATCAAAATTGGTTGTCAAAGCTGCTAGGCAATTACGGTTTCTAAGCAAGAATGCCAATGCTGAGTGGTTATTGTTGTATTGTTCTTCTATACAGCTAAACACACGAACAAACAAATCATCCACCACATCCTTTTCAACTGAACTTTGCAATTCAAAAATGAAGTTTTCGAATTTCGTTTGTTGAAGCAAAACACTATGGTAGCCGCTTATTAAGTCTTGTGCATATGCTGCTATGACTTTATCTTCATAGGACCCAGCGCTTAGCTGTATTGATGCTTGTTTGGAGAAGGTTTGCATTACATCGTTAATCATCGGAAGTTTGGGTTCCATCACTCCAGAAACCGCACTCCCAAACAGAAGTACGAAATGCTCACCTAATACATTTTTCAACTCGTCTATACGCGTAATAGGTTGTTTGTTTAATGTCATCATTTATCCCCATAAAAAGCTGCTATCTTCGGACGGCTTCAGTCGATTAAAGATACAGGTAGAACTCCCATTTTGCCAATATAGAAATCCA
This sequence comes from uncultured Chloroflexia bacterium, assembly GCA_963829615.1. Classification (GTDB taxonomy): domain Bacteria; phylum Chloroflexota; class Anaerolineae; order Anaerolineales; family Villigracilaceae; genus JAABUE01. Next base: position 86,771 of record CAWHJM010000008.1, on the reverse strand, counting down.
TTGCGATTTTTTGCAAGATTGTAAGTTCTGATTTTCAAACCAGGTGACTGTCAGCTTTAAGCTGACAGTCACCTTTCCTCCGGGGTTTATCTCAGGGTGGTAACGCCCCTCATGGGCTTCACCCTTTCGCACCTTACCCGCCCAGCGCCTTCTGCTCAGTCTTCTCCGTCATGTGCTCCGGGATGTCCAGTGCGGCCACCAGCACCTTCGGGGTACCGCTGGCCGTGCCGGTGGTGGTGTACTCCCACCACAATGCGCCTGTGTCCACGGCCGAGCCCTGCTCCAGCAGCGTATCGGCCTCGTCCATGATCATCACCTCCACGTGCTGCACCTGCACGTCATCCTGCACGCGGATGCGCAGCACCTGCCCGGCTTCCCCGCTCCAGCCGTCCAGGTTGATCTCCAGGATTTCCGGCGCGTGGAACCAATCCGCCATCGCCACGTTATAGGCAGTCTTGGCCGTTCCCTGCGCCCTGGCGATGTAGATCTGGTTGTTCTTTTGGTCCTTGGCATAGGCAGCCGCCTCGCGAAAAGCCTGGTGTTGGGCCAACTGCGCCGGGCTGAATTCGCGCTTGCCGACGAAGCTGGCTTTCTTGCTGATGATCGTGCGGCCTCCTCTGACCTTTTTGACGATCATCTGGTCTCCGATCATGCCGCTCAAACGATCCACAAAGATATTTCCATTTACGATAGCCATTTTCTTGAGTTTCCTTTCAAATGTGATATTTGGCGGGTTATCTTATGCAGCCCGCTCTACTGAATATTGGTTGCGATACCGAGCGAACAAATCCGCCCGACTGACCTGCGGGATGGAAAGCACCTGCTGATGTCTTCAGTGTCGCCTTCACCCTATAGTCAATTTATAGTCATCTTATAATCAACTTATAGTCAACCCATAGTGATCCTATACTGTCCCTGTAGGGTCCCTATAGTCAACCTATAGTCGACATTGGCACCTCCTTATTCGAATGTTTGTGTTTTGCGGGGGATTGATCAAGTCCCTAAGCTGCGTGCTATTATCCCCATCTCTGCTTGACAGGCAAGGGCTTTTACTTTTCAATTTCGTAAGACCCGGCGAAAATTTACAGGATCGTAAAGCGACTTAACAGAAATATTATGTCATTTTGCCTGCACCGCCCGTGCCATCCGGCATGGATGGTATGCGCAGGCGCGTGTGAAGGCACAAACTGCCTGAAGAATCCCCGCGCTTTGCACGGGAAATCCTTCGTTTGACTTACCTGTACCTGTAGCCCAGCGCAGACAGCGACCACAAAGGAAAAAATCTCCGTGCTCGCCCAGGCGGCGTGTTTTCCCGTGTACTTGCACCTGAACGCAAGTGCGGTGATGGCATTCCGTAGACCGTCATTTGGCGGGATTCCAATGTGCCCTGAAGGGGTATCCCGCCCCACGGAATCCGTCACTTCCTATATGCCACCACCAAGAAAACCACCGTCCCGAAGCCGTCGCCCTGAACCAAAAAAGCCGCCGAAGGCGGCTCTTAAGCCTGCTTTGCAGGCTTCGTACCAATAGCCGAGGGCTTTAGCCCCCGGCGGGTGATTAGCGTCCTTAGCGCCCTAAGTGCCCGGAACGTAAAGTGCCCGAAGGTAAAGTGCCCGAAAGGGTAAAGTGCCCGAAAGGGTATCGCGGTTCAACAACAGTCTCGAACTTCCCCACAATCCGCAAAATATCGAACCCTTCCGCGAAATCCCGCTCGGCCAACGTCCCGTGCCGGATCATCGTGGCGCGTAACAGCGTCGGGTCGAAGTAATACTTGCCGTGGTAGGTCTTGTACTGCGACAGGGCCTCGATCTTTTTCTCCACGTCTTGCCTCGTTCACTTCCACCAGGAAGTGCGGGAAGAAGTTGTAGCTGGAGCGCACCACGTCGAAGCCCAGCAGGGTCAGGCCGCGATAGGCGCGCAGCGCTTCCTGCGTCACCACGTTATGGTCCTGGTGGATGTCGTTCTGGCTGTGGCAGAAGATGATCTCAGGCTGGAACTCGCGCCGCAGCTTGAGCAGGTACTCCAGCACCTCCTGGCGCAGGTCCGGGAACTTGCGCGTCTCGAAGGTCTCGATCAAATCGTGGTCTTCCGGCACGCCCAGCACGGCCATGCTGGCGCGGTGTTCTACCACCACGTTTTGCAGCGCCGGGTTTTTCTGGTTATCGGAAAGCGTCGCGCACAGGATCTCGCTCTGCCCGCGGATATTGTGGATCAATGCCCCTGCGCCCAACTCGATGTCATCCGGGTGCGCGCCCAGGAACAAAACTCGTTTACCGTAAAAGATCATAAAACACCATTATCCGTGTCATTGCGAGCGTAGCGTAGCGACGAAGCAATCTCAAGTAACCTGTGACCATGAGATTAGCCACGGACACTTGCCTCTCTGGCCCTTCGTCCTTGCGACGCCCGGCCCGCTCCGCTCTACCGGGGCGGGCATACGCTCAGGACGACTACTTGACAGCGCGCCCTCGCATATGCTGCGCCCCTACTTCGTTGCCAATATCCCGCCGACGACCTTGGTCATCACCAGTTTTCCGTCTCTTTCGAACCAGCGGGTTGCCACCGTTTCGATGCTCTGGATCAGCGCCTCATACTCGTCCTTGTTACTGAACATGCTGGTCCACAGCTTGCGGTCTTCCGAGAGCGAGGCGCGCACATAGTCCATGAACGGCGCCACTTCCGGGAAAGTCAGCGGGTTCTCGAAGACGTGCAACTCGGTCTTGGCGAAGATGCGTTCGATCGTGCCGAAGATGTCACCCTTGAAGCGGCTGGAACCGGGCATGGGCGGGATCGGTTTGTTAGTGGCCTCTTTGATAATGTCGTAGAACATCTGCTTGTTCTCTGGCAGCGGGCCGGTCACGAACAGCCGTCCGCCCGGCTTGAGCACCCGATGCGCCTCCCCAAACGTAAAGTCCAGGTCAGCCGCGTAGTAGATGGCGAAGGCCGAAGACAGCAGGTCGAACTGGTCGTCTTCGAAGGGGAAGCGCTTGTTGAAGTCCAGGAATTGGAATTTGATATTCTTGTCGCCGCGTTCGGCCAGTTTGGCGCGCGCTTTGTCGAGCAGTTCTTCCGAGAAATCGCCGCCGGTGATCTCAGCCTGTCCATTGAGAGTGTCGTTGTAAAGGAAGCACTGCTTGCCGGAGCCGCAGCCCACATCCAGGATCTTGAAGCCGGGCTGGGGCTTGAGCAGGTCCACCGTCCACCGGTCGATGTTCGCCGCGCCATACTTGGCGTGGATGTCGATGCGTACCAACAAGTCTTTGCTGGTTTCCTGATAATTGATTTCCATGTCTGATTTACTCCAAATAAGGAATGGGAGAATTATAGTCCAATATGCTGTTGCTCTCGCTCAAGGCGGCGTACCCTTAACGGGCGCCTTCCTCGCCGCCGGGAAAGAGCTTCGAGATTATAGCCCCTTGAAACTCATAATTCAAGGTCTGAATTTTGAGACAATTGAACCGCAAAGAGCGCGAAGAACGCAAAGGCTTTTTTTGTCCTTTCCCGTCCTTGGCGTGCTTCGCGGTTCAATCCTTGTTTGGGATGCAGTTCAACTGAATCCCAAACCTAAAATAAGAATATGTCGCCCTGAGCCGGTGCCGCAGCACGGTGAGCCTGCCGCGTACGGGCAGGGGTCGAAGGGCAGGTGTCGGAATCAATGAAGAGCGCAAGTTTCAATCCCTTCGCGTTCTTAGCGTGCTTAGCGGTTCATTTTCCCTCACAACCTGTGTTAAAATAATGTTGTGGCGAGATACTATCTCGCCCTACTTTTTGATTTTGGGAATTGTTATGAAAAACGTCATCCCCTCCGTCAAAGGCACGCGCGATTTCTACCCCGAACAGATGGCGCTCCGTACCTGGCTGTATCAAACCATCCGGGAAGTGGCCGAATCGTTCGGCTACCAGGAATGGGAAGCGCCTCTTCTCGAGACCCTCGACCTGTACGCCGCCAAATCGGGCGAAGAACTGGTCAAAGAGCAGTCCTACGTTTTCAAGGACCGCGGCGGCGACGAGATCACCCTGCGCCCCGAACTGACCCCCTCCCTGGCGCGCCTGATCGCCCAGAAGCAACAGGAACTGACCTTCCCGCTGCGCTGGTGGTCGTTCGGTCCCTTCTGGCGCTACGAGCGCCCGCAGAAGGGCCGCACGCGCGAGTTCTTCCAGTGGAACGTGGACATGCTCGGCCCCAACACGCCCGAAGCCGACGCCGAGAACGTGGCCGTGCTGGCGACCTTCTTCCAGCGCGTCGGCCTGACCCCTAACGAAGTCATGATCCTGGTCAACGACCGCCGCCTGATCGATGCCCAGTTCGACAAGTTCGACGTTCAAAAGGAACTGCGCCCGGCGGTTTCTTCCTGGATCGACCGGCGCGAGAAGCTCGCTCCTGACGCCTGGGAAGCCTATGGGGTAGAGGTTGGCCTGTCTGACTCACAACTGCAAAACCTGAAGGCCATGTTGGACGACAAAGACCTGTGGAAGCAATCCCCGCAACAGGTGCGTTTCTATCAAGCCATCGAAGCGCTGGGTGTAAGTCAATTCGTACAGTTTGATCCTTCGATCATACGCGGTCTGCTCTATTACACTGGCACGGTTTTCGAAGCCTGGGAAGTGGGCGGCCAGATCCGGCGCTCGATCCTGGGCGGCGGACGCTACGATAACTTGCTCTCCGATGTGGGTGGCGAGCCCCTGCCCGCGACCGGCTTTGCGATGGGCGACGTGGTCATTACGCTGCTGCTCGAGAAATACGGCTTACTGCCCAAGGATTTGGATGTCAACCCCGCGCCGGTGCTGGTGACCGTCTTCGATGAAGAGCGTCAAATGGCTTCGCTGGCGTTGGCGACCCAACTGCGTAGGGCCGGCCTGAAAGTGGTGGTCTACCCCGAAGCGATCAAGCTGGGCAAGCAGTTCAAGTACGCCGACCGCATCGGAGCCCGGGTCACGCTGGTGCTGGGGCCCGATGAAGCGGAAAAGGGCCAGGTGGCGGTCAAGAACCTGGTAAGCGGCGAACAGACCGTAGTTTCACAAGAGGCGGCTGCGGACGTCATCCGTGGCATCCTTGCGAGCAGTTCGGCCTGATGGTATAATCCGCCCGCTAATATGGTGGCTGTAGCTCAACGGCAGAGCGCCACACTGTGGATGTGGATGTTGAGGGTTCGAAACCCTTCAGCCACCCTAGAAAGACTTGGAATAAAAAAATTCCGAGTCTTTTGATTTTATTATCAAAACATATTCTTATAAACGATGGGTAATGAAAGATCTGGCATCGAGATAGAAACGAAAGGATTTAGTATGGGTGGTGGTCTAAAAATATAATAACGAGTTGTCTTGAAGCAGGTCAATAAAAGAACAAGTGTTGCATTATGTGGAAGAAGTCTCACCATCAAACTGTAGACTGCAGGGTATGTAACTGGACAAAGTTTCTCCTTCTAAGATGGCTTTCACAAGATTTGAACTCACTGATTTTTGGTCGCAAGTTTGAGTCCTATATTCACATATAATCAATTCCGTAATGAACCTTAGATCTTTAGTTTCGATTTGGTTCATGCAATATTCTCAGATTGCAGGATAGATCATCCGCAACCTCGGACACCAGATAAATTCAGTCGACGTAAACGTCGAGGTTAAACCAAAATTTGTGACAAATTAGACTTGATTTACCACAATTTAATGGTATGATAATTTTTGTTTTATTCATCGCATCAGGTCAGCGAAAAGCTTCAACCTTATCAGGTAATTTTTAAAATATTGTAAACTGGGGACGCAAGCGTGATGGATTTTTTGCTAGTACCAATACGTGTCGATGCTCTTTACCTTTCAACAGAGCATACCGTAGCTGAGGCCGTGGCTGACTTCAGTCGTTTACCTTATTTCGACGGGAAACGCGATATCCAGGCCGGAACCCCTTATCTGAGCGAAGAAATCCTGGCAGAGCCGTTCCAGGACATAAACCTACATCTCAAGGCGGGCATTCACCTGCACTGGGCGCTGCCGAGAGCGCTGACCAGAGGCCATCACAACGCTGAAGGCCTCAAATATCCACAGGTCCCCAACCGCTGGCTGGTACGCCGCACCCGAAATGATTATGTCGAGAAACAATGGGTGGTGGAGAGCGACTACCTATACCCGGAGGGGATGGGGACAAAAAGTGTTACTTACCCTGTCACTCGCCAGGGAAAAGGCCGGCCATACCGTTATCTTGGCCGGGCGCTCCCCTTCGAAGAATGGAAACCTGAAGATAAGAAAGCTGAATACCTGGGGGATTTGACCGCTATCGGCTACGGCGAGCCGACCTTTGCCGCCTTTTATCCCAATTGTCATAGCGTATTTGGTTTTCACGATCCCGATTTCATCCAGGGATTGCCAGCCGGGCTTAAGATATGATGTGATCGGATGGTATTCTGATTCCGGGGTGGATTACCTGGCTAACTTCGTGGGAAAGACACTGGCCAAAATCAATCAACAGCTGGACGGAGAATCAAAGGACGAAGAAGAAATTTATCAAGCTTGGCTGGATGAGCTGAAGAAACAAGTCCAGTGGGACATCCCCGGGGCGAACCAGGCGATCCCGCAGCAGATGCTTTGTTTCAGCCGTCTGACGGTCGCTCCGCAGCCAGACCTGGTCCTGAAAGACAACCAAGTTATCAAACCCGCCATCACGGTCGGGAATACCGGCCTTGAAGCCCTGTCCGCTCACCTGGCCGCCAATATCAGCCCTGAGAATAAATTGCAGGCAGAAGAACAACTGGAAGTCGCCTTCCTGTCCGACCGGTTGTCCCACATCAAGCTGGATTTTGGCGCCAAACTGCGCGAAGCCCGCCACGAGCGCGCTTTCGCCTCCCGGGCCGGGGGCTGGATCTGGGTTATTCGCGCGGAAGCAGGCTCGGCGGTTCCTGACGAACAAGGCGCTTCAACGGTACCAGATGTTACCCTACCCGCCCATCTCGCCCGCGCCCTGAACGAATTGAACAACCTGCAAGAACAATATGACCAGGCCTATTTCAAAATTTCCAGCCTGCGCGAGCAGCTCTTCGCCGACTGGACCAAGTACCAGGTCTGCCTGTATGCTCCCCCCGCCGCGCCGGATGCCTATCCGGACCCAGACCGGGTGCGCCATCTGATCGAGACCCACGATTTGGGCCCGTTGGATGCTACCCTGACTGCGGCCGGTCAGCTCGAAATCCGTTTCGATGCCTACGGGCGGATTCTCTCCGCTGCCGGCGAGGATGGCTCCCTGGCCGGACGGATAGCGCAGGCAGCCGGGTCCATCCGATCTGCCCTGGACCGGCACAACCGCACCAAGCCGTCCGGGCAGCCATGGGTCTTCAAACGCCAGCCGGCCGCTCGCTATTGGGCACCTGCCGAACCGGTCCTGATGCTGACCGGTGAGGGCATCGATCCCACTCCCCGGCATGCCAGGCACAAAGGCGAGCATTATTTGGAATGCCATATTTTGCCAGGGGAGACGGTCGAAATCTCTGGTTGCGGAACAGTTTGCCAGCCTGTGGCCGTTCATCGACGGATTGGATGGGGACAATCCGGGCGTGGGTTTCCGTCAATGGACTGAACAACCCTGGCACCCGTTCCTGCTCCAGTGGGAAGTGGAAGTTTTCCCAACCCGCCACCTGGGCAACCTGGACCCGGCCAGCTGGGCATACCGGCCGGAATTCATCCACGAAAATTACAGCCTTCCTGAGAACGCTCCCGATTTGACGTTCCCTCGTCGCTGCCGGAGCGTTTTTTAACCCGGGGTGCCAATATCTATCGCGGCTCGTCAATCTTGACTTCCTTTGTCACCGACCTGGCCCGGGAACGGTTGGAAGCTTTCCTGGACTCTGGCCTGGAGCGTGCGCTCGAGGAGTACGCCAACATTTTCGATCTGGAAATGTCCAAATTGCAATCGGAATACCCTGAACAGGCGACACGCTGGGACTGGTATGCCAATTCTATCGCTTCCGAAGGGCACGGATCTTCTCTCGATACGGCGCAACAGGCTTTAGAAATATTGTCGGGAATGAAGGCCCTTTCACAGGCCATGGGCGAATACAACCCAGCTCTGGTGATGCGCCGTCAGGCGCGCCAGCTTCCCGTGGAAGACACAATGGGCTTCCCTGAATAGCAGGCCTTCGCGGCGCGCGTGCGTGAGACAATGGGAACGGACACGCGCTATCCCTCCCCTCCTCTGAACGAATTCAACCACATCCGTAGCGGGGCGATGGATCACAAGAACATGCGGCTGGTGGACGCCTTTGGACAGGTGCAGGTCATGAACCCTTCGGACGTATCCGTTTCCGAGCCGCTGGCAGGCGCGGGAGGACCGTCTGGCATGGATAATGCCTCGAATCGTATAGAACGCACGAATGGATTTCCGCTGGCTGGCGGCGGGTGCAGATCTTGAAGAGATGAATTCACACAACGAACGACCACGGTCTGCGGATGGATCGTGCCCAACAACCTGGACGACAGTCTGGCGGTTTACGACGCCCGGGGAGAAGCGATGGGCAGCTTTGCGATCGATCCTTCCGACGAACATGCATGGGTACATGCTCCGGGCAGTTCTGCAGCTAAGGAGCAAGAACGACATCCCTAATCCATATTTGCAACAGGTAGTGACCTGGCTGCTCAAAAACATCAGGAAAGACAAAGAATTTGGAACGGCTTTCCTGGACGCGCTCGACAATGCCCTGGAAAACATCGACCACGAAAACTTTGCACAGCACAGGACATGGCCCTTCTGATGGGTCGGCCCTTGGCCGTCGTGCGGGCTGAGCTTAAACCTTCCCGTGCAAGGGTTGCCAGCCGTCGATCAGGGCTGGGATGCCTTTCGCCAGGATTTAAGGCGAAGCAGCGAGACGATGATGGATTTTCTGGCGTGCGGTTTCCGCTGCGCCTGGGCGAATTCAGCCAGTTCAGCGATGGCCTGGCCGGATACTGGAAAGAAAGCGCGGGAGGGGGATGTCCTCGCCCTTTTATGCGGTGCAGAGCGAGAAGAGAACAGCACGGGCAGCATCCAATACGCACACGACCCGGCCAATATTGCCCTGGCGCTCAACGAAGCACCCTTGCTGATCACCATGCTGGTCGACCCGCGCGGCGTAGTACACGCCACTCACGGGGTCCTGCCGGTCCAGAGCATGCGCATCCCCGCCGACCAGTACATGCCATCATTACAGGCCATCTCCGTCACCTTCCTGAGCGCGCCGGTGTTGAACACGCCCGGGAAGCTTGACTTGCCCGTCCCCGCCGAGCCGGGATATGCCTGGTCCTGGTTGGAGCGCAATCCCGATAGCCCGGATTGGAACGAACGGAAAGACATCACAGACCCGCGCCCCGAGGCTACGTTCAATGGCCGCCCGCAGGCGCACGAGGGCTGGTTGCGCATCAAGAAGAGTTCAACCATGGAGAAAGAACAATGAACGATCCACAAGAAAAATCTGCACAGACGGGTCCCATCGTCCCCTCTGAGAATGCGGAGGCCAGTTTCAATAGCACATATCCCCATCGATTTTAGACTCAGCAATGAGGACGAACAACCCGCGCTCCTGATCGACGAGGAAAAGGCAGACCAAACGCTGCGGTTGGAGATCAGCAAACGCTCGCCGCGCGAGATCGCCTTCAATGCAAACAAACCCGGCGCAGAAAACGGAGCACGCCTTGAGTTGCGCTTCCGCAAAAAAAAAAAAAAAAAAAAAAAAAAAAAAAAAAAAAAAAAAAAAAAAAAAAAAAAAAAAAAAAAAAAAAAAAAAAAAAAAAAAAAAAAAAAAAAAAAAAAAAAAAAAAAAAAAAAAAAAAAAAAAAAAAAAAAAAAAAAAAAAAAAAAAAAAAAAAAAAAAAAAAAAAAAAAAAAAAAAAAAAAAAAAAAAAAAAAAAAAAAAAAAAAAAAAAAAAAAAAAAAAAAAAAAAAAAAAAAAAAAAAAAAAAAAAAAAAAAAAAAAAAAAAAAAAAAAAAAAAAAAAAAAAAAAAAAAAAAAAAAAAAAAAAAAAAAAAAAAAAAAAAAAAAAAAAAAAAAAAAAAAAAAAAAAAAAAAAAAAAAAAAAAAAAAAAAAAAAAAAAAAAAAAAAAAAAAAAAAAAAAAAAAAAAAAAAAAAAAAAAAAAAAAAAAAAAAAAAAAAAAAAAAAAAAAAAAAAAAAAAAAAAAAAAAAAAAAAAAAAAAAAAAAAAAAAAAAAAAAAAAAAAAAAAAAAAAAAAAAAAAAAAAAAAAAAAAAAAAAAAAAAAAAAAAAAAAAAAAAAAAAAAAAAAAAAAAAAAAAAAAAAAAAAAAAAAAAAAAAAAAAAAAAAAAAAAAAAAAAAAAAAAAAAAAAAAAAAAAAAAAAAAAAAAAAAAAAAAAAAAAAAAAAAAAAAAAAAAAAAAAAAAAAAAAAAAAAAAAAAAAAAAAAAAAAAAAAAAAAAAAAAAAAAAAAAAAAAAAAAAAAAAAAAAAAAAAAAAAAAAAAAAAAAAAAAAAAAAAAAAAAAAAAAAAAAAAAAAAAAAAAAAAAAAAAAAAAAAAAAAAAAAAAAAAAAAAAAAAAAAAAAAAAAAAAAAAAAAAAAAAAAAAAAAAAAAAAAAAAAAAAAAAAAAAAAAAAAAAAAAAAAAAAAAAAAAAAAAAAAAAAAAAAAAAAAAAAAAAAAAAAAAAAAAAAAAAAAAAAAAAAAAAAAAAAAAAAAAAAAAAAAAAAAAAAAAAAAAAAAAAAAAAAAAAAAAAAAAAAAAAAATATATTCCCGAAGGCTGGTGCTGTGCAATGGCATGAACGGACACAGATTACGAGATCGGTTTATCGTTGCGCACAGAGGTCTTTATTCGATTGGGCAAACGGCGGAGCGGATATGTTGCCCTGAGCATACGAACAAATTGCCTAAAACGGCATTCTCTATCAAATCGCCCCTGGAGGGGCTCATGCACATAGGGATCGGGCACAAGAGGCTTTGCTACAGATGTATATCCAGGTGCTGATGGTTCAACTGATTAATGAACAACCCTATTAGTACATGTGGGCTGGAAACCGCTCACCGCGGATGTCGAAAATGGCTGTCGGAGGTAAGCGAGCTCACGAAAATCGACACCCTTTTACGCATTGTGCTTCATTATGAAAACGTAAAACATATTATGGAGTTATGGCACCCCTGTCGGTTGGCCTGTATTGAATCCAATTTAGTAGAAGGAGAAAAAAATGGCTGAACTTACTCCCTTATAGCGATTAAGAATAATTACCCTTCCTAAACTTCTTTTGGGGTTATTACCTATTTGAACGGTCAAATTCTGCCTGTATCAAATCAGGATGTGAATCAATTAAGTTAAGATCTCAAAGAATGGGATGAATTTCAAAATGCCATACTTTAACAGGTCACACAATCTTGCATCGAGCACAAAATCGGCTCGATTGACGGGGACACTGCCAAGGTACTAAGCGATTTCTTAGGAGACACTTTCGGAGATAGTATAAAATTTCAGGATGATGAATGCCAACGTGCAGCGCCGCCTAACTCAATTATTTGCAGGTTTGAAAAAGCAGTTTGGTACGTGCAAAAATTTGAAGTCCACATCAAAGGTTAGCAATCACAAATGATAAGACCAATTCAGCGTGGCTATGAGCGCAATTTTTGGAAGACGAGATCACTCTGGTCGGTGATTGAAAATCGCGGATTTTTCTTTAGTTTTAGCAACAAGAAACAGTCTTAGCTGTTACCCGGCATAATAGCACGTGCATTTTCATGGAGAATAAGGTTTCATTGACATAAATTTCGGCGTAGTGACCTCCCTCGATGGTCCTTCGTAACTTTGATCGCCAGGAAGGATGGCGAGTGCGGCTGGTGGCTGGAGGGGCAGAGGTCTTCTGGCACAGGCATGGAAGTTGGCGCGTTCCTGCAATCCCAGATGGAAAGGATGGGATTGGGAACCCTTAAGCTGCCAGGTTTATTGAGGCGCTGGAGGTCACCCGCTTGGATGTCGCTTATCACGCCGGCTCGGGCGAGATGCGTCTCGGCGCGCACGTCGATTTCCTTGTCGATGGGAACATGCTTGACCTGGCTGTGAATGTCCGGAACCATACCGGATTATCGTTTGTATTGCAACTGGCCGGACAGGATTTCACTGTAACTTTCAACGAAGGACAGGGCAGAGCTTTGATCGCTACGTACGAACACGAGCCTGACAAACCGCCCTTCAGCCTCACGGATCTGGCAAGGGAGGCGCTTCCGGCCCTTGGTGACCTGCCCGTCGAGATCGAGGTCGAGCAGGTCCTGTTCGCCCATGATCCGGCGCAGGCGCAAGGCGCAGCGCTGACTCTGTTGGCGGTGGAAGTGGATGGGCAGGTGGACCTGGGCCATCTCCCGCTGGCCGGGGATGCCTTCCCGGCCGGTCAGGCTCCTAGCCTCGATCGATTCCGCTTGATGCTTGCTTCGCGGCCATGTTCTAAAAAAGTTGTTACCAATCTGAACACTTTGCTGCAAAACTCATCGCAAAAAGACCTGACCCTACTGCCGGTGCTTGACGAAGGCCTAAGCCAAGGTGTGACTCTTTCGGCGTTGATGAAATTGATCGGCGGGGAAACTCATACGTTCTTGCTGGCGCTTGACGCAGGCGAATCCCAGGAGCCTCTGGCAGGCGCTGGTGCGCAGCCGTCTGTTGTGTTAGCGGCGGCTGACCCGGGCGCTCAGCCACCGGCGCCGCCCGGGAATGTCAAATGGATCGCCGTCCAGAAGGCGTTCGGTCCGGTGCACCTGGCGCGCATTGGTCTGGGTTTCAGCGCAGGTCAGGCTCGCTTCCTGCTAGATGCCTCGCTTTCCCTGGGCAGCATTAGCTTCTCGATGATGGGATTGGGCGTCTCGACCACCTTGAAGCCTTTCGACCCGCAATTCAAGTTGAGCGGTCTGGGTCTGGATTTCGACCGGACCCCGGTGGAGATTGGGGGGGCTTTCCTTGCACTCGCTGGTGAACGGGGTCGATGAATACAGCGGTGCGGCGGTCATCCGTATGGAGACTTTCAGCCTGGCTGCGCTGGGTTCGTATGCCGAACTGGATGGACAACCGTCCCTGTTCGTGTGCACCATGTTCGATTATCCACTAGGTAGTCAGAGTTTTCTTCTTCGTGACCGGACTGGCGGCCGGCTTCGGGGGCTACCGGCGCGTGCTGCTCCCGAACGTTTACCAGGTGGCAAATTTCCCCTTGGTCCAGGCTGCGGTGCAGGGATCCGGACCGCCGGCCGATCCGCTGGCTCGGCTGCAGGTGCTCGACCAGGATATTCCGGTCGAGCTCAGTACCATCTTCCTGGCCGCCGGAGTGCATTTCACATCCTTCAAGCAAATCAACTCTTTTGCTCTGTTGGTAACCTTTCTTCAACCGCGGCTTCGAACTGGATGTGCTGGGTCTCTCCACCGTGCTCGTGCCCTCGCCCGACGAAGGTGAACCAAAAGAGCCCCTGGCTGAGATCCAACTGGCCCTGCGGGCTGCCTTTGCCCCGGAGCAGGGCTTCCTGGGGGTGCAGGCACAGTTGACCTGTCCATCGTATATCCTGTCGCGCAATTGCCTTCTGAGCGGCGGGTTTGCCTTCTATAGTTGGTTCTTCGGGGAACATGCTGGGGATTTCGTCCTGACGGTGGGGGGCTACCATTCCTCCTTACAGGCCCCGGCCCATTACCCGCAGGTGCCTTGGCTCACCTTTGACTGGCAGGTCGATCAAAGTATGTCCGTGCAAGGCCAGGCCTATTACGCCCTTACCAGTTCGGCTTTCGTGGTGGGCGGCAGCCTGCAAGCCGCCTGGCACAGTGGCCCTTTCCGGGCCTGGTTCGACCTGGGAGTCGATTTCCTGATCGCCTGGAAGCCTTACCGCTGTGATGCCCAACTGCGCCTGGACGTTGGCGCATCTTACACCTTCGATTTGTTTGGCACCCATGCCCTTCAGCGTGGACGTGGGCGCAGACCTGCATATTTGGGGACCGGAGTTCTCCGGCAAGGCGGAGATCGACCTTGATATCGTCTCTTTCACCGTATCCTTCGGCGCGGATTCGCCTGCGCTGGCAACGCCAGTCGATTGGCCAACTTTTAAGATCTTACCTGCCCGCCGACGACCAGGTTTGCGGCATCTCGGTGCAAGGTGGCCTCGAGCACACCCTCGGTCAAGGGGATGATATGCGCTGGATCATCAATCCCAAGCAGCTGGTCCTGACCGTGAGCTGGTTGGTGCCAAGCTCAACGGTCAGTTTGAGCGGGAGCAAAGGTTCGCTTAAGGCAGGCAATCCCTTTGGCATTGCACCGATGGGCGTGGGAACGTTGCTATCTGTGACCACGGTTGTCATTACCCGAGAAAAAGGGAATGTTGGGGACGACTTCATGATCGAAGGAGTCCACCAAGTCGCATGCCCACCGGCTTGTGGGGCAGTCTCCAGGCCATCCCATATTTCTTGATTGAAATCTTGCCTTCCCCCAACCTGAACGGACCGCGTTTTGTGGATGCCCTTGCAGGAGTTCAGATTCAGCCAAAACCGTCCGAACATCCTTCTGAGACGCTTCCTCTGGATGTGCAAAACCTGCTGTTCGATCTCGAATTGATCGATGGCGCTTACAAGTGGATCGTTTACGCCTCTTTCCTGGAAATCGAACCGCTGGAAGATGAGCATCTACGCCGCGAAATGATACGAGCAGAATGGGACTCACAACAAACCAGAGCAAAACGAAATGATCTGATGCAAGCCCTGAACCTGACGGAGCCCGTCACGACCGACCGGGATACGGTCGACCAGTTCCGGGTACCGCCCTCGGTCTTGATAAAAACTGCCGGCGGTGTCGGATGAGCGCGACCCGACCAGCCCGTGTCGAATTCATCGACAGCGACCGTCCAGGCTTACCGGATGGTGACTATGAGATTGCGGTCACGCAAACCCTCAGCACCGACGCGACCACCATTCGCGGGGAAAACAAGATCCCGGCTGGCAACCAGTTCACAGCTGTTCGCAGTTTCTCGGTAGCCGGGCCGCGCTTCAGCCTGGACCCCTCCGTTGTGCGCTCGGTTTTCCCACCGGCAGGCAGCACCGGGGACCACGGCAATGTCCTGCCGCACATCCTGTTCAACCGGACGACGCTGCCTTGGGAAAGACTGGCGCAGGCGGACGATGATGAAAATCCGCGCGCGCCCGCCCTGGCTGTTGCTGCTCCTGTTCGATGCCGAGCAGGCACCTGCTACCCAGGTCATCACTTTGTCTGCGTTAGGAAAGCAACCTCGCCGGTCAGGCGCGTTTCCCAACTCTCGAACTGGAACAGGCCCAGCATCCCGATGATAAAGTAACCGTGATCGACGTGCCGTTCGAACTGCTCGCAACCTTGGTCCCGCCTGCAAATGACCTGGCCTTGCTGGCTCATGTCCGCCAGGCGATGGACGAAAATGACCGGAAGACCGGGGAACTGGCAGCCCTGGTTTGTAACCGACTGCCCCAGTCCAACGGGGAAAGCATCGTCCACCTGGTTTCGGTGGAAGGCCGGTATAGTTGGGATACTTTTGACTTCCTAGGCGCAGCACCAGGCGACCTGGTGCGCCTGGTCAGCCTGTATACCTGGCGTTTTTCCTGCGTCGAGTCAAAGCTCTCGCTCGATGGGTTGCTAACAAACCTCGACCGCTCTCCGGCTACGCTGCGGCTCCCTAAGGTAAACGATGCCGGGGCCGAAGCGTACCTGGAAATGGGATTCGTCCCCGTTCGTTACCATCTTCGAAACGGGGGCCAGGACTATGCCTGGTATCACGGCCCGTTCACGGAAGGCTTTTCCCCCATCCCTGAGAGCCGCTTGCCCGTCCGCATGGCCGACGAATTGCTCCGGTATGACCGGGATAGCGGGTTCTTGGATATTTCCTACGCTGCGGCCTGGGAATTGGGCCGGCTACTGATACTGCAAAGCAAGCCAACCTCCAAAAGCCTGTTCGCCTGGAAGCGGCAGGTGGTCCATGCCCAACGCCTGGCCGACCAGGCTTCCCAACACCCCCATTTGCCAACGCCTCCGCAGGCGGGCGAGCAAGCTCCGCCGACTGACGTGCTGGATTGGTTCCACCGCCTCCGCAATCTGGAAGGGATCCCTTTTCAGTATCTCGTCCCGGATGAAAGCATGCTCCCGCCGGAGTCGATCCGGTTTTTTGCCCTGGACCCCTTTTGGGTGGATTGTCTGTTGGACGGCGCGGCCAGCATCGGTCGGGTGAGCGATCAGGAACAGGAAAGGGATGCCCGGTTCCTAGAGGCCTTGCGCTCCCCAGATGCAGGAACGCTTGTCAGCGGCTTTCTCTTGCGCTCGCAGGTGGTGGCCGGTTGGCCCGACTTGCAGGCGGATGCGTTTGATGAGCCCATGGGTGACGATGATTCCGGGGATTATCCTGACCTAAAGCCCCTCCGCTTTGTACGCCTGGGGCCAGACGTGTTGCTGTCCCTCTATCAGGGTCAAGCGATGACAGTGGATATCTACCAGAAACCCGAAGCTTTGCATTTTGGGCTGGATCGGAAGGGAGATACATTCATAAAAAAATTGCGCGATGAAAATGGCGAGGAAAGTGGTAATACGGTCAATTCAATCCCCTGGCGCGGCGATGCCTCGGGACGGATGGTCGACATAACACAGTTTGCCGACAAGATCAAACAAAACATTATCATTTCGAAGCCATTTGCCTCGTCCGAATTCGCCATGGAAATGATCGAGGGGGTCAAAAGGGTGCGGTTCGAGGAAGATTAATTTCGAATTTCTCATTCCTTATATAATTGGCAATTAATTAGACCAGCTATCGATGCCCACATGTTTTATTCAAGAAGGAATCTCGTGTTCGGCTCGATTTTTGTTTTCCGAGATCTCCTTATCTTCATGGATGCAGGCCGACGACCTGGTATTCATCCTCGTGACGAACCGCAGGGGTGTCTTCTATCAAAAATGGCTCACTAAAGACTGGGACTCATACCGTACCTGTTGGTACGATATGGTATAACCTTGAGTGTGCAGGTAGATGCCCCGTATGGGGTACCGGATCCTGCCTCGCAAAAGTCATGTCAAATCTAGCTATAATTGGGAAACTGGCAAGAAAATGGGGGAGATGTTCCCGACGGAATAACCGACGGAACGGCATTAGAAACATTGTTTTTAACGGGCTGATTGGAGGTAAATCGGCCCGTTTTTCGCATTTAATGGACTGATTTGACCTATTAAACGCGGGACCTCACTCCTGTGGATGTGGATGTTGAGGGTTCGAAACCCTTCAGCCACCCTGGCAGGCCTCCCCGCGATGGGGAGGCTTTTGTATGTATTGTTGCCCCGCCCTTTGTGGCGGGGTTGCCCCATACCGCGATACTATCCCATCGAAGGACGCTATAGGTTCAAGCCCCGTACCGTTCCCTTTCGGGGACGGTTCCCTAAGCGCCTCTCTTTGGAGGACGCCTTACTTATCTTGTGATAAGATTTGTTTCTACATTGCAGTGGAGAGGATAATATGTTTGGTCTTTTTAAGAAGAAGGAAGATGTTTTTCAGAATTTGATCGAGCAGCAGGCGGAAATTACCTATCATGGCTTGCAACTCCTGGAGAAGTATCTTGCCGCCCCTAACCCGGATCATGCGGAGCAGGTTTCTATCAAGGAGGGCGAAGCCGATGAGGTGCGGCGCATCCTGATCGACGAATTAAACCGCACCTTTGTCACGCCCTTTGACCGGGAAGATATTTTTTCCCTGTCGCGCTCGATCGATGATGTTTTGGATTACGCCTATACAACTGTTAATGAAATGGTGGTGCTGAACGTTACGCCCACGCCTTACATGCAGCGTATGGCTTCATTGCTCAAGGACGCTGCTTATGAGATCTATCTGGCGGTGCAACGACTACCCAAGCACCCAAGTGTGGCGATTGACCATGCGCAGCGCGCCAAGGCGCTGGAAAATCGCGTCGAAGCAGTCTATCGAGATGCGATTGCAGACCTGTTCGTGGATGCGTCTGACATTCAACACGTGGTTTCGATGCTGAAGAAGCGCGAAGTGTATCGCCACTTGAGCAATGCAGCCGACCGCGGGGATGAGGCCGCCAACGTCATTTCGGATATTGTCGTCAAGAAAACCTAAAACCTTATGCCGCCTGAACTAATTATCATTATTATCCTGGCCCTGGTATTTGATTTCCTGAATGGCGTTCATGATTCCAGCAATATCGTCGCCACGATGATCTCTTCGCGTGCTTTTCGCCCTCAAACGGCGCTGACCATCACGGCTATCGCCGAATTCGCTGGTCCATTCTTATTTGGCGTGGCGGTAGCGACAACCATCGGTGAAGAGGTTGCGCAATCGGGCGCTTTGACCCTGCACGTCATTTCTGCCTGCCTGATTAGTGGAATCACCTGGAATGTGGTGACATGGTTCCTGGGAATACCCAGCAGTTCATCGCACGCTTTGATCGGTGGGTTGGTTGGGGCTGTAGCAGTGGGCGCTGGTTTGGGCGCTATCAAAGTGAGCGGGCTTGAGAAGGTCTTGATCGCCCTGTTCACATCTCCTATTATCGGGTTTGTTATTGGATTTATGCTCATGCGCGTCATTCTCTTTTTGGCGCGTGGGGCAACTCCGCGCATCAATGGCTTTTTCAAACACGCGCAATTGTTTACTGCTGTGGGAATGGCTCTCAGCCATGGAACCAACGATGGGCAGAAAACAATGGGCGTGATCACACTCAGCTTGGTGGTTGGCGGAGCTTTGCCGGAATTCAAGGTTCCAATTTGGGTGATCGCTCTCAGCGCGGGGGCTATCGCACTGGGAACGAGTCTGGGTGGATGGCGTTTGATCCGAACCTTGGGTGGAAAATTCTATAAAATCCGGCCGGTACATAGCTTTGGAACACAGTTGACTTCAGTACTTGTAATCATGACGGCTTCCCTGGTCGGTGGACCGGTCAGTACCACGCAGGTGGTCAGTTCCGCGATCATCGGTGTTGGCTCGTCAGAACGCCTGGGCAAAGTGCGCTGGAGCGTAGCGGGGGATATCATCACTGCCTGGATCGTTACCATCCCGGCGACGGCCCTGTTGTCGGCTGGGCTCTACATGTTGCTGGTCAAATTCTGGGGCCCTTAGTTCGTACACACAGTTCGTGAAAGGATACCGAAAACAAGGGCGGCATGCGTAGCATGCCGCCCTTGTTTTCGGGTCTCTCCTATTACTCTGGCCTTCTCTGCCCGCTGATCTCTGGATCGGCTTCGCCCTGTAACCAGGCTTTGAGCGTACCGCGATACAGAGCGCGTTCGAAGTAATCGCCATGCATAGAAATCCCATCATACCCTTTTGTGAACAGGTGATATACAAGCGGTTCCAATTGCCGGGCGTAATGTTGCATGCAGGCTTCGGGATGTACGCCCGGCCATGAATAGCATGTGACCGTGGTGCGCCGCTGCGTAGATGGGATCGATTCCGGAATGAACTTGTCCCATTTCGGATCGTCGGCAGGAAAGACGTATTGGTCCAGGTTGCCCTGTGGGATGCCTTCCACGCCACGCACGACGGGTGGATTGGCTTCCAGTGTATACGGGTCAACCGCCAGATCCACGATGACGGCGTGTTCCGGCAACCAGGCGATCCAATCGTTCGGGACGACCGGCTTGCTCGGGTCACGGCGCTGGGTCGCATCGACCAGGATGTCCGCCTGGCGGAAGAGCGTCTCCATCGTGCCGGCGTTGTAGGCGATGTTACGGCCAATCGCAAGCGCAGCAGCTCCGGGTCCGTTCGAGGCCATATGGTCGTTATTGCGTTCGATGTTGCCCAGTTTGGTGGCTGCTTCCACGGCGTGTTTGCCAACCATACCGGTCCCAATGATCAGAACCTGAACGGGCTTTTTGTCAGGTCGGACTACGCAAGGCCAACTTTTCTCGAGCCAGTCAAAGGCGGCTTCCAGTCCGTTCCAGGCGACCGCCTTCATGTTCTCCACCAGGCGGATGCCGTCATCGTTGGCGAGGCTATCCAGAGAGATGGCATTGATGCCCAGCTTTTTGAGCCTGGCAACGCGGATGGGCCGGGTGGGGTAGTGCAGCATGGAGATCAGCGTTGTGCCGGGCTTGATGGCCTGAAACTCGTCTGGTTTGGGAGAACGCAGGATCAGAACGACATCTTTCTGGTAGGCTTCTTCACGGCTGCACATGTGAATGTTGGGATTGGCGCGCTTGTAGTCTTCAAAGCTGAAGCCCGAACGTGCGCCATAGCCCTCTTCGATGTAAACCCGAGCGCCAAGCCCTACCAGGTGGTGAATGAATTCAGGCAGAAAGACGCGCTTCTCTCCCACCTCCTGTCGCATGCGGGGAAAGCCAATTGTTGTAGGGATGCTCATCCCTTGTCCTCCTTTTCAGGTCTGGATGTTGGTGTGAAAGCTGCAGGGCTCTCCCAATTCGAGAGCAGGGCCCTTTTAATGGCGCGTTCAAAGTAGCGGCCATGGGCATTGAAGTTTTGTGCGCCGTCGTGGTCAATCAGGGTACGCATGATGGGGCGAATTTGCTCTCCATACAATGACATGCATCCTTTGGGATGGATGCCCGGCCACGAGTAACAGGAGACGGCATGGCGACGGTGCTTTGTGGATACGCAATCGGGGATGCGATCGTACACCGAGTCGTTTGGCATGAAGACGTACTGGTCCAGGTTGCCCTGTGGCATGCCCTCGACCCCTTTGACTTCTAGTGGATTGCCTGAACAATCGTATGGGTCCACGGATAGATCGACCAACACGGCGTGTTTTGGCATCAATCCGATCCACTCGTTCGGGATGACGATCTTGCTTGGATCGGGGCGTTGCGTGGCATCGACCAGGATATCGGTGCGGGCCAGGATCTCTTTCATAACTTCTTCCCGACCGGTCAAATCGTAATCCACGGCGGTGACCTGTACCCCCGGCACGCCTCGTTCAGCCATTGTCTGCCAGAATTTTACGTCACCATAGCGGCTGGCTGCCTGCACGGCGTGCATCCCGACCGCGCCAACTCCGATGATGGTTGCCTGGATCGCTCCGCGTTCGTTACCTTCCAGGCCTGGAGATGGGTAGGTGCGGTGTAAAATCTGAAAACCGACTTCCAGGCCGTTCCAGGCCACTGCACGCAAGTTTTCGAGCAGGCGCCGGCCAGTCTCGTCTTTGAGCGAATCAAGCGAAACCGCTTCAACCCCCAGCGACTTTAGAAAAGCGACTCTTTGTGGGCGGGTGGGGTAATGCAACATGGAGATCAGGCAAGCGCCGGGCTGCATCAGTTTCAAGTCTTCATTGGATGGACAGCGTAAAACCAATACAATCTGTTTTTGGTAGACTTCTTCGTGTGATACAAAACGGGCGTTTGGAGCAACTTTTTGATAATCTGCTTCTGTATATCCCATGCCCGAACCATAGCCATGTTCCAGGAAAACCTGTGCACCGCGCTTTTCCATATCGGCTGCCAACGTGGGTAAAAAATCGCGCCGTTCGCCGAATTCCACGTGCATGCGGGCCAAACCAATCGTAATTGTTTCTGTCATTGATTCCCTCGTTTCGAAATTTGGGGGCTTTCTCCAGCCCCCAAATTAGTTTACCATACATGAAACAGAGCCGATTACGGTAGAATCGTTGCCGAAACACTCTGGTATGTAGACCATGGAAGGAAACATGAAAAAAGCGACCCTGATCTTCTCCCTGATGTTACTCGTTGGAACCCCGGCCTGTAGGAGCACAACGCCTCTTCCTGCGCCGGATCCTGCTCTCGCTACCGAGACAATTTCTGTGCCTGCGCCGGATTCTGCTACTTCCGAAAATCCGGTTCTCGGGCAGGAAACTACGCCGCAAGCGACCGTCTCCGTACCCTCCGGTCTGCGTGTAGTTTATTTGCGTGAGGGCAATCTCTGGTCCTGGACAGAGGCGGCAGGAGCCGTCCAGTTGACGGGTACCGGCGACATATCCACTGCGCGTCTCTCGAACGATGGTCAGTCCCTGGCCTATATGCGCGGACCCGCAGTCTGGACAGTGGGCATGGATGGCATGGACGCGCGTTTGTTGGTCACCCAGAAGGATGAAGGCGGCGCGCTTTGGTTCGCGCCGAACGGATCGTTGTTAGCCGTCTCCACAAAGGATCATATTGACGTGATCAACTTACAAGATACCAGTTCCGCAACCGTGGTGACTTACCCGGTCATACAAGACGGCTATGCTCCCGAGATCGTCTGGACGCCGGACGCATCCGGATTTAAAACGGTCATCCCGCCGCAAATAGAGACTGGTCAGGCGGAGTTGTTGTTTGTCTTCACGAGCGGTACGGTCGCAAGCCTGGCAAAATTCGCTCTGGTGCCGCTCTCCGAGAGCCTGCCGTACATCTCGCCGGATGGCGGCTATATCATCTATGCGGCGAAGTTGAATGACGGAAAAGAATCGTTGTATCTGATGGATAGTAGCGGCGCGACCAGACCCTATGGCGAGGCTGCCTCCAGGGTCCGCGCGCTGGGTTGGCTGCCGGATGCCAAACGCTTTTCCTACGCCTTCGAAGACTCTTCGCGTAGCTTCGTTGGGGAGGTATCTGGATTGCCTCAAGAAATCAGCTTGGAAGGATATCAATCGCTCCGCTGGGTAGACGGGGAACGTTTTCTTGGTCTCAAAGATGGCGATCTGTATCTGGGTGACATCAATGGCGGGGCAACACTGATCGATGTACAGGTATCCGACTTCGATTTTGGGTTTTGAATGGTTGAGACCGAAAGATGACAACAGGAGACCAAGTCGGAGACTTTGGTTTCAACATAGGAGACGTTATCCATTCCTATGGGGAAGTTTGCTTAAATTAAGGGGTTTCGTTGTACAATAGAAGGCAATGTCCAAGACAATTAAAGTTCTTTTCCTGGCCGCGGAAGCCGATCCATTCGTTAAGGTGGGCGGCTTGGGGGATGTCGCCGGGTCTTTGCCGCATGCGCTGCGGGCCCTTCCTCCTGAACTCACGGGCGATGTAAATGTGGATGTCCGCCTGGCGTTGCCGTTCCATCCAGTGCTGCGTTCTAAGGCTGTTTCCCTGCGGCCTATTGCGCCGTTTGCCTTGAAGCGCGATGGGGAAGAGGTGCTTGTCGAGGCCTTCGAGGTAGAGCACGAGGGCCTGCCGGTTTACTTCGTCGGAGGGGGACCGATAGATACCAGTGGCTCTGTTTACTCTTCAAATTCTGAAGTCGACGGCGAGAAATACACTTTCTTTTCCCTGGCTGTGCTGGAATTGATCAAACAGTTGGAGTGGCATCCTGACGTCGTCCATTCTAACGATTGGCATACTGCATTAACCGCTTATGGGTTGTTGGTGCAACAATGGCAGGAAGGACAGTCACGCCCGGCATCCGTGCTTACGATTCACAATCTGCCTTTCCTGGGTCCTGATGTACATAAGATGCTGGCAGAGTACGACATTCCGCTGGCGCAAACGGACTTGCCGGATTGGGCGCGCCTCAAGCCGTTGCCTTTGGGCCTGTGGTCGGCAGATGCAATTGTGGCGGTCTCGCCCACGTATGCGGATGAAATGCTCTCGCCCGATTATGGCTCCGGCCTGGATGAGTTTCTCAAAACCCGCCGGAAAAACCTGTCTGGGATTTTGAACGGCCTCGATGTGGATAGTTTTGACCCGGCTACGGATGAAGACATTGCCTCGCAATTTACAATTGATTCCCTCGACCGGCGCGAAGCTAACAAAACCGCCTTGACACATCGGATCGGTCTCTCGTCCGATTTGACGGTGCCGCTACTGGGTGTTGTCTCGCGCATGGACCCACAAAAGGGAATTGATCTGGTGCTTGATGGGTTGCGCAAATTAGGCGGAGCCCCCTGGCAGGCGGTTATCCTGGGAACGGGAGATCCTAAGCTCGAGGAGGCTGCACGTAAGCTTTCGAATGATTTCCCGGATCGTGTGCATATCGAAGCAAAATACGATGCCAAACTAGCTCGCCTGATTTACGCCGGTTCTGATATCTTTTTAATGCCCTCCCGTTACGAGCCATGTGGGCTTTCACAGATGATCGCCATGCGTTACGGTTGCGTCCCAGTGGTGCGTGCTGTCGGTGGCTTGCACGATACCGTTACGGACGGTGAAACTGGCTTTGTGTTCATCAAACCGAAGGTCAAAGATTTTATCGCTGCGATTCGACGCGCCCTGAAACTGTATGATAACAAAGAAGCCTGGCAAACCTTGCAGCAAAACGGCATGCGCCAGGATTTCTCGTGGACGAAGTCGGCTCTGAAATATTTTGAACTCTATCAACGTCTGATTACCACCCATACCTGAAAGTTTTTGCTATGAAAACACGCGCTGTCATTCTTGCCGGGGGAGAAGGTTCCCGTTTGGGCGTACTCACTGCCAAGCGGACCAAACCCGCCGTGCCATTTGCTGGCAAATATCGGATCATCGATTTTGCGCTTTCCAATTGTGTCAATTCGGGCATCTTTGATGTCATGGTGCTGGCGCAATACCGCCCGCAATCGTTGATCGAACATATCGGTTCTGGTGGACCCTGGGATTTGAACCGTGACTTTACGGGCGGCGTAAAAATACTGACACCTTACAAAGCGCGTTTCAATTCGGACTGGTATCTCGGTACCGCGGATGCTGTGCAACAAAATTTCACCTTTGTCAAGCAGGATTCCCCCGACCTTGTTTTGCTGCTCTCCGGCGATCACATTTACACCATGGATTACGATGCCATGATCGCCTTTCACCTCGATCATCAAGCTGACGTAACGGTAGCCACCTTTCGTGTGCCTATCGAAGAGGCTTCACGTTTTGGAATTTTGGCGGTCGGTAAAGATTATCGTGTCGAATCCTATGTGGAGAAACCCAAAAAGCCGCCATCCAATTTGGCCAATATGGGCGTCTACCTTTTCAGCCTCGATGTCCTGGATCGCGCTTTGTTGGAAGATCACAAAAACGAGAAATCTGCGCATGATTTTGGAAAAGACATTATCCCAAAGCTGGTCAAATCGAATGCGCGTGTGATTGCCTTCCCTTACACAGGTTACTGGATGGATGTTGGTACGTTAAATTCGTACTGGCAAGCTCACCTCGATTTACTTTCTCCCAACCCGCCGTTAAAGCTCTATGACCGGCGCTGGGTGATTCATACCCGCACGGAAGAGAGACCCCCTGTAAGATTTCCGGGAGAAAGTAGTGCGTATGCCAGCATGATCACAGACGGCTGCTTCATCGAAGCCGGTGCGCGCGTGGAAAGCAGTGTGCTCTCGCCGGGAGTTATCGTGCGCCCGGGGGCAGTGGTGCGCGAGTCCATCCTGCTGACGGATTGTATCGTGGAGAGTGGTGCTGTGGTCGAGCGCGCCATCCTCGATAAGCGCGTGCATGTGGGGCGCGATGCGCATATTGGGGGCGGGGTGCATAATGCTGATATTCGGCTTGTCGTAATCGGCAAGAATACCACCCTGCCTGATGGAATGGTGGTCGAACCTGGAGCTGAAATCAGTACCGATGTTGTCGCAACCGATTTTGACGGCTTGCATGTAACAGCAGGTCAATTCATTCAAACCAAACGTAAACCATATGAAATTTGAACGTGCATCTGGGGTGCTCCTTCACCCCACTAGTCTGCCTGGCCCATATGGCATAGGCGATATTGGCCCGTCTGCTTTCCAGTTTGTGGATTGGTTGGCTGATTCCGGCTGCAAGCTCTGGCAGATCTTACCGCTTGGCCCGACCGGCTACGGCGATTCACCCTATCAATGTTTTTCTGCTTTTGCTGGTAACCCTTACCTGATCAGTCCTGACTTCCTGCTGCGCGACGAACTGTTACATCCGGATGATCTGGTTGAGATACCGAACTTTCCGGCTGATAAAGTGGACTTTGGGCAGATCATCCCCTGGAAACTGAATCTGCTCGAGCGGGCATTCATCCGCTTCAAATCCGCCCCCCTGGCTGTGCGCCACGAATTCGACCGGTTCTGCGCTGAAAACGTGTCCTGGTTGCCAGACTATGCCCTGTTCATGGCGCTCAAAGAAGCCAACGGAGGCGGCGCCTGGGGCGGGTGGCCGGAACCCCTGCGGAAACGGGATCCCGACGCTTTAGAGGGGGCAGGCAAACGTCATGCCGATGCGGTCGAGCGTTATACCTTTTATCAGTTCGCCTTCTTCCGTCAATGGTTTGCTTTGCGCGAACACGCTCACCAGCGCGGTCTCCAGATCATTGGCGATATTCCTATTTTCGTCGCCTATGATAGCGCGGATGTGTGGGCCCATCCGGAGCTGTTCTACCTGGACGAAAACGGGCAGCCGACTGTGGTGGCTGGAGTCCCGCCGGATTATTTTTCCCGGACCGGGCAATTATGGGGCAATCCGCTCTATCGCTGGGATGTGCTCAAAAGCCGGGAGTATGACTGGTGGATTTCGCGCTTCCGTGCCATGCTCAGGCAGGTGGACATCGTCCGCCTGGATCACTTCCGTGGCTTTGCGGGTTACTGGGAAATTCCGGCAGGTAGTGAAACGGCGGAAAATGGGCGTTGGGTTTCCGGTCCAGGGGAAGACTTTCTCTCAGCCGTTGAAGCTGGCTTGAGCGATGCTTCGACCGAGCTCGGCGCAGGCTTGCCTATCATTGCAGAGGATCTGGGCGAGATTACGCCGGATGTGATCGAGTTGCGCGATCAGTTCGAACTGCCCGGTATGAAGATTCTGCAGTTTGCCTTTTCCGGGCCAGATAATGCCTTCTTGCCGCACAACTATCCCGCTCATTGTGTGACCTATACCGGTACGCATGACAACGACACCGCACATGGATGGTATGAATCGGCCCCAGAGCACGAGCGTGATTTTGCGCGTCGTTATCTGGATACGGATGGGAGCAATTTTGCCTGGGAGTTGACACGTGCCGTCTGGTCTTCGGTGGCTGTCTATGCCATCGCGCCCATGCAAGACCTGCTTGGCCTGGATACCGAGGCGCGCATGAATTTTCCCAGCACGCTGGGCGGCAACTGGAGTTGGCGGGTATCGTGGGAAGAGTTGAGCCAGGAGTTGCAAGGGCGGTTGCGAGAACTCAATTATTTATACCTGAGATAAGTAAGCGCCCCGTGAGGGGCGCTTCGCACAATTGTGGGCAAATAACATATTTCAGGAACGGCGTTGCGTAAATTTCCTGCAAGTCAAGCTGCTGGCTACGCAGTTTCTACGAGCACTAATTCCTGGCCGTTGTATTTCGTCGCGATCCAGCCGTCCATCGGGTAGTTGATTTTCAGCCATTCTTCTTCAGAAGATATTTCAGTCAACTCTGTCCCAACGACTTCCGTATATTTTGTTAATGAAGCGATTTTGTTGAACGAGATTCCCGGGCCCGTCCTCACATTCAACCCTGAACCTGAAACAACCGTTCCGGTGTATTTGTTTTCAGTGGGCGGTGGCGGAGTGACAACATGTCCTTCCAGGATCTCCAGGAATTTGGCCTCATCGCCGTTGAAATAGTTATAGTCGGGCCCTTCCCTGTACTGCCACCAGAGCCAGTCGGTCCACAAGCCAAAGAGATCGGGTTGCATGACGAAATCGTTGTACTGCGCAATCCATAGAGGCATTTCTGCCAGTTTCTTGGCGAGGTTTTTTGCCTTGAACAGTATCGAGTTCCAACCCAGCAGTTTTGCAAAGCCCGGACTTGTATACATTCCACTCGATTTTCCGGACCATCCGGTGAATTTGTCGATGACAAACTCTAGCAGACCGTTCCCGCTGTATGGGGTTTTCCAGTACAGCCTGTCCGGCATCGAAATTTTTGGCTTTTCGCAATCCCACCACCAACCCAGTGGGCCAAAATTCATATCTGGAAAGGAACGCTTGATCGCTCGCATGTGATATCCGCTATCGTAGCGGCTGTCGATCAGCCAGTAAAGGCCCCAGGCAAGCCCATTTTCTTCACACTCTGAGATGAAGGTTTTGGGCAGCGAATAAAATCCACCCTGACCGGCCTTACAAATGACCCCACGGATGCCATTGGCCTTTTCCTCAGCCGGGTTCCAAACGTTGCCGGCATACACGTCCAGCATCCGAATCGGAAATAGTTTTTCCCTTTCTTCCAGGACAGACATATGTTCCTCTTCTTTCTGTGTAAATAAAATTCCTTGGGCGTGAGATAAATGAAATCTGGAGTACCGCACTCCTAATCAATATTATAAGGAAATGCCATTCATATACAAGGCTTAATTTCAAGGTAAAAAACAGCCGCCTTCTCTTGGGCGGCTGTAGCTTGGTATTTGAATAATATAAGTGTGTACGATTAACCTGGTGTTCTACGGTTTATACATCAGATCCAGGTATTTCTTGAGCATGTCGCTGACCAAACCACGCAGGGGCATTGTCGATGCCATCCCGTAGATGGGGGCCATGGTCCCTTTTTCGGCAGGATTGGCTTTGACGTGTGCCACAGCAGCCTCGAGGTCCCGCAAGAAGCGTTCGGCCACACCAGCTTGCGTGTGTCGTAAAGTCACACACAGATGGACACAGGCCGGTTTGTGCAACCCGTTCAGACTCCAGCCTTCGTGCGCCATGGCGTCCAACACTTTGTAGATATCGAGTGTATCGGACGCAAATGCGACTACGAACAGGGAATCGCCCAAGAGACGCAATTCGGGGATTTTGCGAACACCCTCCTTGATTGTCTCAGCTGTTTCCAGGATTTTCTTCGTAGCGGCCAGATAGCCTTCTGCGCCGATAGAAGTCATGGCGGCCCAGCAGGCGGCGCTCAACGCACCGGGACGGCTGCCCGCGAACGTGGGTGAGAAGTATAGCCCGCCCGGCCAATCGGTGGCGGTGTAGTACTGGTAATGAAGCAGCTCTTTTCCGCGATAGAGCACGACCGAGGTGCCTTTGGCGGCGTAGCCATACTTGTGCGTATCCGCGGACATAGATGTGACACCTGGCAGGCGGAAGTCAAAGGGCGGCACGGGGTAGCCCAGTTTCTCGGCCCAGGGCAAGACGAAGCCCCCCAGGCAGGCGTCCGTGTGGAAACCGATGCCATGCTCGCGTGCCAGCTCTGATAACTCCCTAATCGGGTCGATTGCACCGTGTGGGAAGGAGGGCGCCGAACCAACGATGACGACTGTGTTACGCGTGATGGCTTTCCTGGCGGCGTTCACGTCAGCGCGGAAGTTTTCGTCCACGGGGATGTGCACTGTTTTGATGTTGAAATACTGGCTGGCTTTATCGAAGGCCGCATGTGCCGTGACGGGAACAACCATTTCCGGTCGTGTGATGCCTTTTTCTTGGCGTGCCCGGTCGCGATAGGTTTTCATCGCCAGCATGATGCTTTCCGTCCCGCCGGAGGAGACCGTGCCACAAATATCCTGGCCTGCGCCGCCCAGCATATCAGCGGTCATTGCCACGATCTCGGCCTCGAACTTGGTAGCGCTAGGCCACACGTCCGCGTGCAGGGGATTGCTCTGTGAGTTGATAGCGTAGACTTTATTTAGAAATTCGATATGTTCCTGGTCACCGTGGTACACCGCGCCGGAAACGAAACCATCCTCCCAAATGGCCTGCTCGCGGGCGTGCAAGGCTTCCATCTCCTGCAGGATTTCTTCCCGTCCGCACCCGGTTTCGGGAATTTTTGTGAATGAAGCAAATTCTCCTTGATATGGTTTGAGCGAGCTTTCCAGGTCGGCCATCATTTCGTCATATTCTTTTTCGATCTTCTGGCTGACGGACGGGATTTTTTTCAGTCGCTTTTCAATCCACGTAACCAGGCGTGGAGGTAACCGTCCGATATTGTTGAAAAGAAATTCTTCCCAGTTCATTCATCATCTCCACTAGCGAGCGCGATTTAGCCTCGCATAACTCTTCTTGTTGTTTTCGTATATGGCGATGAATTCAGTGAACAATTCATCGTATAGCTTGCGGTTTTCAGGGTTTGGCTTATAGGTGTTCGCAACTTGCACGTGAGATGCAATTTCGTTGTAGCTCAGATGCCCCAGCGCTGCGGAAGCCAGTAGGGCCGCACCGAGCACATTGACTTCAATCGGGTCTTTCATCTGGCGGATTGGGCGATTGAGGATATCGGCATGGATCTGGCACCAGATGTCCGACTTTGCGCCCCCGCCGACAAAGTTGATTGCTTCGACGGGATGCTTGATAAAGGCCTCCACGGATTTGAGCAGCCAGCGCGAGTTGTAGGCGACGCCTTCGAACACGGCTCGTATCATATGCTCGCGGGTTGTGTTAAGTGACTGGTTGAAGAAGCCACCACGCACGAGATGATCGTCAATCGGCGCCCGTTCGCCATACAGCCAGGGCGTAAAGATCAGACTGCCACTGCCAGCAGGAGTACGCTCGGCGATCTGGTCAAAAAGTTTATATACATTTTCTGGCTGTTTGCCTGTCGAAAGCTCATCATCATGGAAGAACAGGTTGTTGCGCAGGAATTGCAGACAGGCACCGGCTGTCTCCTGTTCATCGGTCAGCAGGTAGCGGCCGGGGATGGCCGACGGCAGCGCTGCCAGGTTGTGGAACAGATCGGTCTTTTTAAACGGAACGTGACAGGTCAGCCAGGACGAAGTCCCGATATATAAGTGCGTTTCGTAGTCTCGCACCGCGCCGGATCCGACAGCTGCGGAGTGGATATCCGGGGAGCCCATCACCACCTGGACATCTTCCCGCAAGCCCCACTCCCGGGCGACTTCTGGCAGCAGCGGCCCCAGGATGGAGTTGGCAGGCCTGAGGGCGGGAAGTTTTTCACGGTCAATCGTCGAGGTTTTGATCAGGGCATCATCATAGGAAATATCGTTGATATCCCGGTTGTCGGTCAACCAGTACAAAACAATCGAGTTGAAGGTAGCAGCCATCAGGCCGGTCAGCCGCAGCCCGATGTAGTCTACCGGCTCCAGGAATTTGTATGTGCGTCCGTAAATATCCGGCTGTGTATGTTTCAGATACAGGATGTGGGCAATCGAATCTTTGCCGGCATGCGCCGGGACGCCACCGGTCAGTTGCAGCCATTTGACCAGCTTTCCGGGCGCATAGCCTTCTACATTCAATCCCCCCTCCACGATTTGCTTGATGAATGGCGCGCCGCGCGCATCCATCCAGATGATGGCATTCGTCAGCGCGTTGCCATCTTTGTCCACCGCTACGGTCCCGGACCATTGACCGGTGATAGCGATGGCGACAATTTCATCGTTCGAGACGAGGCCTTTGCCAAGCAAACGCTTGACCGCTTTGTCGATCTTCTGCCACCATTCGGCGGGCGACTGCTCGGCTCCGCCTTCGGGTAAAAGCAGGAGTTGTGTCTCCTCGAACTCGCTGCCTACCAGTTCTCCCTGCACGGAAACCAATGCGACCTTGGGCCCCGAAGTGCCCAGGTCAATTGCCAGTATGTACTTGTCATCCGCGGGCATTGTGCCCTCCCTTGATTTTTTGTTACAGGTATTATACGGCGAATTTTATAAGGCGAAACGTTGATTGCGCGTACAAGGCTCAACCCGGGGAGTGGATAATTTTGTGGTTCTCGTTTGGTATTCACCACGGAGACCACGGAGCACACAGAGATTCTTCTTTGCTTTTCTCCGTGAACTCTGTGCGCTCCGTGGTAAGAAACACTCGAGCCTATCTTGTTGGTCACCTCCCCGAAATCATACTGTTAGCATCCGAATAAGTGTATAATCGACTATGTCGTCTATTATTTTGTTCACTTAATGCAGGAGGAAATTATGCCCGAACGAGAAATGAATCCCAATGCTGGAAACGCGAGAAGGTTTAGAATTGCCGCCGAAGCAGGTGAGACAGCCATTGAGATCAACTTGCCGGTCACTTTGCCGAGAAACAGACAGCCCAATCATTATAAAATCGTAAAGAAAGATATTCCCGATGAAGCCAAGGGCAAAACCTACCGTGGCAAAACCGTAATCTGGATCAACAACCATGGTATCCGGCTAAGAGGCAACTTTGGAGTTAGAGGAGGGGGCAACAAACAGGATCCCTTTATCGAGGAGGTAGATGGGGAACAATTCACCTATGAGGTGATTGTCCCGGGCCCAGCGCCAGAGGGTCACCCAACCTTAGTCTATTTCGATGGGACAGATGTCCAGCCGGCAGGCGCCACAACGGACAGCGATGGTAATTACCATTTCAACTTGAACATTGGTGACCCGGCAGATGGTTGGGGTGGGTAGTATAGCTAGTCTCTAGCTTGCTTTATGAATATTAATAGGCTGGTCGATTTTCAGTTGGGCCATGTTTACGATGCGCTTTTTTGCTGCCAGAGATCCTCGATTCGTCGCCGCCATGGCACGTTTTGTATGAACATTTTCTTATGTACTTGCTCTTGAATTTTGCTGACTTGTTCGCTCAAAAGGGCATGCGCATCTTCTAAAACCTGACCGGCGCGCGCGTCATGATTGGTCACGAGCGACAGGTAAACAGTCAAGTAAATCCTAAGAGGCTCTTCTGTCCCTTTAAAATTGCCGCCGGCTGCTACGTGTGAGAGAATTCTTTCAACATGCATAAGCGCAGTCGCTGGATCACCTTTTTCCAGCTCTACCCGAGCTAGGCCGGCAAGCGGTTCCAGCGCAAGGGTTTGCTGATTAAGGGAATGCCGAATATCAAGAGCCGATTGAAAGCCATTTGTAGCATTTTTAAAGTTCCCTAATCCTAAGTGCGCATATCCAAGATATGTCAATGCCCAGGCTTCTGCGGAACGCTCCCCAAATTTGCGGGCCAAATTTAAAGCCTGTTCCGCATATTCAAGGGCATCAGAATGGAATCCTTGAGTGATCAACATAGCACTCAGGTTGATCGATCCATTAGCCTCCAGATAACTGTTCCCCAATTCACGCGCGGCCCTTAGTCTTTCTTTGTAGTAGATGCGCGCCTGTTCGAAATCTCCTACCATGGATGCTGCCCATCCAAGATTTCCCAAGGCGTAACCTTCGCCGATACGATGGCCAATCTCCTGCACGATTTCGAGGGTTTTTTCAAAAAAACTTCTAGCAGTGACGTAGTCATTTTCGATCTCCCCGCTGATTTTGCCCATATTGTTCAGCACCTGTGCTTCCAGCCGTCGGTTGCCTGTTTCCCGCGCGATCACCAGGCCCTTTTCAAAGTAAGCACGCGCATGGCCGGGTTCACTCTGTTCTAGCGTGATTAAACCAAGCTGATTGAGTATCTGACCTTCGCTTTCCCGGTCTCCTATTTGTTGTGTTAACTGTAAACCAATTATAGCGAATCGTATGGATTCATCGATTTGACCTTGCTTGGCGAGCGCAAGTGGCAGGATTATGTAGGTGTTTGCAATCACATCGGACGCGCGTGCCGACTCTGCAATTCTGATGGCTCTCTCCGCAAAACGTTGCGCTTCTTGAAACTCTCCTGTGTCAAATGCGAAATCCGACTGACGCAAAGCGACAATGGCGCGATTGCGGTCATTTCGTTGTTTATCTGCCAGTAGTTCCAAAGTTGCCAGGTCTTGTTCTTGGCCAGCACTGTCTCCAACAATTCTGTATAAGGCCACACGTTCCAATAATAAGTCAATCCGCTCTTGAATCTCTTCAATCGTCCCCAAAGCCAGTGCATGTGTATAACTTTCGATAGCCTGGCTATTTTGATATGCTTGAGCAGCATGCTCGCCTGCCAGGATGTAAAACTTTTTGGCTTTTTCTTTCAATCCGGCGTGCTCGGCATGATAGGCAATTTCACTATAGTGCGGTGACAAATTCTCTTGATACAGTATTTCGAGTGATTCCTCAGCAATCTGGTGCAATTCCTGCCGCCTGGCCTGCAATTGCATGTGATAAGCGGTGTCTCGCAACAGGGCATGGCGAAAAATATAACGGATTTCTGTCAGGGTAGACAAGATCTCCGCTTCCACGGCAAGGTCGACCTTTTCGGATAAGGCTTCATCGTCATGCAGCATTTTTGAAAGCAGGCGTAATTCGAATTCGCGCCCCAGGACAGAGGCCGTCTGCACTACGTCGCGCACTTCGCGATTCAAGCGGTCAAGGCGGGAGACCAGGATGGCGCTGATATCCGTAGGTAAAGCTTCCAGGGTCTGTTCGCCGGCGATTTGCCAGCCTTGTATGCCTTGTTCCAGTTTGTCTTCTTCTTGCAAGTAGCGAATGATCTGCTCGATAAAAAAAGGATTGCCTTCTGTGCGCCTATCAAGGACTTCGAGCAAGGATGGCGTAACCACTCCACCAAGAAGATTTTCAGCCAGGTGTAACAGGTCTGCCTTGGTTAGCTGGTTGAGGTTGATTTCCTCGCTTGGCGCATGCTCAAAGGCAATTTCTAACCCGGCCTGGCGAGAGGTTGCAATGATCGCAACAGGATAGCTTTTATTGCTCTCGGCTGTCAGCGTCCGTTCCAAATATGGCAAAAAAGCTTTTGTGTCGCTGTCCAACCAATGGATGTCCTCGATCAGAATAACGATGGGCTGTCTCAAACTTTCTCCGCGCAGGAGTGTACTCAAAGCAATGACAGTATTATCGTAGCGCCCCTGCGCATCCAGCTTTTCATACAGCGAATCCGGCCAGCGCAGACCCACCAACTCACCCAGAAATGAGCGCGTTCGGTTCAAGCTTTGAGACAAATCTTCGTCCGGGATGGAAGTGATGATGCCATCCAGCTTTTCGTCGAAAGCCCGCTTATTCTCCGCCTCGTCCGTTGCTTCGGAGATATTGAAATATCGCTTGAGCCAATAACGAAATGGGTTAAGGGATTGTCGTACGATCTCATCCGTCTGGCAGACCGCCCAATAGGCCTTGTTATCCCTGAAAGTTTTGGAAGATTGGAAAGCATGGATCAGGCAACTCTTGCCGATGCCTGGCTCGCCAACGACGGTCAACATCCCGGCAAAACCCCCGCTCCAGATCGGACTGATGAACTTGCGCAGCGTTTCCATTTCGGATTCGCGCCCGACAAATTCTCCGCTAAAAACCAGCCTGTCGTCTTCCTTGCGTTTCAGCAGCTTGAATACATTCTGCTCTTGCGCGAACCCCTTGAATTTTTGCCGACCCACGTGCTGTAGGTTGAAGCGGCGCTCTGCCTGCCGGGCGATTTCTTCGTCAGCCCAGATTTCACCCGGCTTGGCGGCCATCATCAAGCGCGCGGACAGGTTCACTCCCCAGCCATAGCAGGTATATTCTTCCTGTAAATTGCCACCCATATAACCGGCGTACGCCTGCCGGTAAGTGATACCGGCTTTCAGTGGAACTTTGGTTTCCTTGAGCAGTTCAAGGAAAAAATTCAACGCTCTTTCGACGTCATTTTCCTGCGCTATTGGCGCGCCCCAGAACATCAGCAGGTTGGTGCCTTTATCGCCAATATCCACGCGGCTGAACAAACCGCCATAGCGGTCCTGAAGGAGAAATACTTTTTGAATGAAGCCTTCCAGTTGGATTTCCTGGCCCACATCTTGTGGAATGCCCATGAACAAGTTGACAGCCGGGCGAAATTCACCGACATGGTCATGCGAACTGACTTCGTGAGAACAAAACACCCGCAAGTGATCGGGGTTGGGCTGCGGGATGTCGATTGAGGCTGGTGCGGGTATTTCCCCGGAAAACTTTACCAGGCGGAGGTGCTTTCCGTTGCGGTGTCCACTAACAAGCTGCCCCAGGCTTTCATGCAACTTGGGGCATAGAATGATGTCCCCGGATTTCGACAGACTTAAAGCCAGTACTGCTTCGTCAATGGCCGAGCCGCGGAAATAGTAAGTAGCGCGATTACCATCGGTTGCATTGACGATCCGCCAACGGGCTTCTCCGGTCCCGAGCCCAATTTTGACGGAAACGTTGAAGCCTCCGTAGGGCGTCACAAAGCTGGCGTTTCTTGAACGGTATTCCTGGATGCTCAACGCAGACGCCAGGGCGCTGATGTACGCTTCCTCCGCCGGGCCATTCATTGGGAACAAAGCGGTGATCGCATCTCCGGCGAAACCAACTACATAGCCGCCATATTGCAAAACGCTCTGGATCATGGGGTCGAACACCTGGCGCATGCCGTCCGCCAGCACTTCCGAGCCGTGCAGACCGTGTTGGGCCAACGCATCTGTCATGTTTGAGAAACCGGTCACATCCACCAACAGGCCAACTGCCTGGAAACTTCCGTGATAATTTCGGACCTGATAGTTATCGAGAATAAACTGCGGGACGAGTCGATGCATAGAATAAATGAAAACCATTAACCTTGTTTGATTCGAGAGGCAAGGTAGATACCTGCTAGGATTAGAACACCGCCCAAAATGGTTAGTAGCGTTGGGACTTCACTTAAAATGAAATAAGCCAGGATAGCAGACCCAACCGGCTCACCCAACGTTGTGATGGAAACCAGCGCAGCCGGCAGGTAACGCAGCGCCCAGTTATAGGTAGAATGTCCGATCAATTGCGGGACTAACGCCAGCAAGAGCATCCAGATGTATGTCAAAGGCGAGTAGCCGGTTGGGTGCTGACCGGCAGCGAACATGATACCCAGCAGGATGAGGGCTGCAATTCCATACACGACAAAAATGTAGGGAACTAGTGACATCCCGGCGCGCAGCTTGCGACCGATTATCAGGTAACCTGCCACAGCCCAGGCGCCGGCCAAGGCCAGGAAGTTGCCGAAAAAGGCTTTCCCTTGCACGAATTGTAAGAGAGACGGGCAAACCAGCCCACCATCTAGTTGGCAGGAATCGCCCAGCCCGATGATCGTCCCGCCCAGCAAAGCCAGTAACATGCCGAGCAAGACAGGCCTGGAGAGTGGTTCCTTTAAGAAAATAGGGGAGAGCAGCGCCACCCATAGCGGACCGGTGCTGACCAGCACCACAGAACTGGCAATGCTGGTGTATTCGAGCGATGAAATCCAGGTGGCGAAGTGGATAGCCAGGAATACCCCGGAGAGCAACCCCAGCAGCAAGTCGCTCCGGGTGAGTGCCCTCAACTCGACCCGGTGGCGGGTGAGAGCGAGCGGAGCCAGGATCAGGCTGGCAAAAGTCAACCGCAAAGCGGCGATGACCAGAGATGGGGCCTCGCGTTGGGCAAAACGGATAAATATGGAGGCTGTAGAGACTGCCAAAATGGCGGTGATGATTGCGAACGGCAGGGTGAGTCGGGCGCGTTCCTCGTTCAAAGCGGGGCTCCTGTTCACATACGGTTCGCCCTATTGTACACGTTCATTGGCCATTGCAAGAGACGCTTCGGCAAGCTCTGTGTAAACCCCGCGACGAAATGATTACCTCAATGCAGTTTTTGCCCGTTTTACGGGAGATTGCTTCAGGCTAACGCCCTCGCAATGACAGCCTACTTTGTTTTCGAAAAATGCGCGATGACTTTTCCCCGGATGGCGTCGCGGCGGATAGTCCCCAAGCGGCGGCTGTCGAGGCTGTCGGGGCGAGTGCCCTCGACGTAAGCCTCAGCAGTTTCGGGGTCGAACGAAGCGATGCGTTTAATCAGCGTCCCGTAGAATTTGTGCTCAAAGACGATGGTGTCCCCAATTTTGAGCCGCTTCAAAAAGAAGGGGACCGTGGTCAATACCACAAAGTCCCCATCTTGAAAGTCGGGTGACATGGAGTCACCGGTGACTTTGTGAATGCGAAGCATTGTAAAAAATAACCTTCCGAAGGGCTTGCCTTCGGAAGGTTTGAACTTTAGAGGTCGGGATAGACCATTTCGAGCGCCGGAGCGTAGGGAGCCTTGGCTTTCTTGGTCTTCACTTCTTTGGTGCCCCAGAAGATTTCGGCGAATTCGTTGATGGCGGCCACGAAGGCGAGACCGGTTTCGCGGTCGGCGGTCTGACGGGCTTTCGAGCCGAGTTGCATGATCTTGTGTACCAGTTCGTCGACGTTGGGGTGCTTGTCCTTCTTGAAATAGTCGCCCCAAATAACGCGGATCTCGTGCTTGGCCTTTTCGGCATGCTCTTCCTTGACGGCGATGTAGCGTTCCATACTGTTGTGGAATTCGGTGTTGCCCTTTGTTTCGCCGCTTTCCAGCGCAGCCATCAGGTCCATCATGCGCACAACGGTCAATGCAGCGATCTGGGCGGTGCTGGGATCGTATATTCCGCAGGGTACATCACAATGCGCTTGTGCCTGTTCGAAGCGGAATTTCTTGTCTAAGTTTTCGAGAATTTGATAAATCATTTGTGCCTCCTGGAATTGTTTGGTTTTCTACTTGACTATCTTAAGAATAGTTACATTTACAGGGATTGTCAAGTTTATTTCATTTGTATCATACAAATCTCATATAAAAAGGAAATATTATGACGTAAAGACATCCGTTCAAAAATGCGGTAGAATAACCATAGTAGCTGAACTCCAACTATCTATTCCTGAACGGAGGATACATATGACCCATATCATTACCAGTTTATGTGTACGCGATCGCGGTTGTATCGAAGTTTGCCCGGTAGAGTGTATGATACCCGGCCAACCGGTTGCGGAATGGCCCTGGATCTACATTGATCCCGACACCTGCATCGACTGCGGCGCTTGCGTACCCGAATGCCCGTATGCTGCCATTTTCCCAGAAGACGAAGTGCCTGCGGCGTATACGGCCAAGGGCGGCGAATATATCAGCAGGGTTGGCCTGACCGATCATTTCGAAGGCACCAACCATCATGGTAATCCGATAAAGCTAGATACTGTCAAGAAGTTGGATGCCGGTGAAGTGGTCGACCTGACAGCGGATATCAAACCGAACTACGATTTCTTCACGAGCGGTCCGGGATACTCCGCTAACGACAGCGACGACGGCATGTAGCCCAGACAAACAACAGCCAGGCAGTCGCCTGGCTGTTCTCTTTTAAGCAGAGAATGATGAACCTAAAACTCAAAGTTCAAACCATCATTGCATTATTGATTCTGGCAACTTTTGTTGCCCAAGGTTGCGCACCTGCTGTGACAAATGGGACGGAGGCTGCGCGGGTAGCCTCTGCACCCGGAGAAATCCCGACCTGGACGCCACGCCCGGAAGACCTGACCCTGACCGCGCTTCCAACGGCCACCCAGCCTGCTCCCGTTTTACCAACGGCGACCATTACCCCGACCCTGGTCGAGACCACGCCGATCACGCCGACTCCGAAAACTGTATCTGTTAGCATGAAGGGCGGCAACCTTTTCGTACATCGCGGTCCGGGCCTGGAGTACAACTATGTCGGTGTGTTATATGATGGCGATACAACCATCGCCACCGGCCGCGACAGGATCAACCGCTGGATCCGTGTCGAGCTCCCGTCGCAGTCTGGCGTGGAAGGCTGGATCACCACCGAGACGGACTATACGCGCATCTATGGTGACATCAGCAACCTGCCGTTCATCGAAACAGAACCGGCCTCCCCGGCCTTTATCCGCAACTGCACCAAGCACGAAATTTTGATCCTGCCTGCGGAGGTGTATTTGCTCTCCAAATACAATACACCCTATAACGAAGAGCGCTTTGACGTCGGTGTGTACCAGGTCTATGATACCGACATCCCGGGGAACGTGCGCCTGGAAGATGTCAGCCTGTCGGAGGGCAAAACGGTGGATATTCGTTACGATGGAAACGGGGACAAGTCGAAGTGTGAGTAAAATCTGCTCAATAATGATGCGTATCAAAGAGCTATGCATTCAGATGCATAGCTCTTTGTTATGGTGTTGAAGGCTTTAGTGCAACATTGAGCAAGTTTTGTCCCACCGTATTAGCTAATGCAGAACTGTCTTCTTCCACCTCCAGCCAAATACCAGGTGATAGGCGCTTCCTTTTCGGTGCTGGTGAAACTCCAATAAGGGTTCTCACCTGCCAGCGATTTGGCGGTTTCTCTGGCAAAAGGGCCGGGCAGGGCTTCGGCAGAATCCCCAAGAGCGGGAAGGATAACCCAACCCTGTTGGAGTGTGTTGGCTGCCAATGCGATGCGGGCAGGTGGGCGTATCCCATTATTGCTGATGGCTGCGGCCGCCAGGGCCATTTGCAATGGACTGACGCGTAACCCTTCTACGGAATTGCCCGCTGCGGCCACTTGCAAGCGTATTTGCGGCTCAGAATAGAACCCCAGGGCTTTATAAAGTTGATCGCGTTCATCGTTACCAACGGAGGTGCTTTCTCCGAATAGAGCTTGTGCGAAAGGTGTCAACGCG
This sequence comes from uncultured Chloroflexia bacterium, assembly GCA_963829615.1. GTDB lineage: Bacteria > Chloroflexota > Anaerolineae > Anaerolineales > Villigracilaceae > JAABUE01. Next base: position 46,781 of record CAWHJM010000008.1, on the reverse strand, counting down.
CTTTCAGGTGGGTAATGTCCCTGTGTAGCGCGGTTAAGCAGGGGAGCATCTTTTTCGCTTGCGAGTGCAGCACCTTGTTCATCTAGCAGGTTAGGATCGTAGCCGGGGTGCGAAGCCATCACCAATATTTCACCTGTTTTGGCGTTCAGTAACACAATGGCACCTTTATGGTCGCCCAGCAGTCGATCAGCTTCGGCTTGCAATGACAAATCTATGCTCAAGCGAATATCCAGGCCGGGAGGCGGAGTGCCGTATAAAAGACGATCCCACCAGATCAAGCTGGCAGGATTACCCTGTAGCCCACGCAGGTAACTATCGAGCGATGCTTCCAGACCGGCCTGCCCGAAGATGGGATGCGTATAACCGACAACTGGTGCCAGTTCTGGGTATAGATAGACACGTGTCAGGTCGCCAGTTTCGCCTTCGGTCACGTCGATGGGCTTGTCCTTGCGGTCGAGCAGCGAACCGCGCCGGACATAACGGTCGGAAATAGCCCGGCGGGCGTTGTCAGTGCGGTTGAGGATGTCTGGGCCGCGAACCAAGGTCCACCAACCGGTACCAAGCGACATAGCGATTACGCCTATTCCTATTATGCCGCTGACAACGTAGTAAGGAACAGGCTTAAGCAGGGGGGCTGGTTCTTCATCGATCTTATTACTGATGAGCAACAAGATAAGCAATGCGGCGAAGGAAGTAAGCAGGGAAGAGCCGCCGTATGAGACGAAAGGCAGCGTCACGCCGGTCAGTGGCAAGACCCGCAAATTGCCACCGATGATCAAAAGACTCTGAATGCTGAAATACGCTGTAACGCCGGTGGCTAGTAGCCGGCGGAAGCGATCTGGAGCTAGCAGGGCAATCCGCAATCCGCGGCTGATGAGCAAGGCCAGCAGTGCCAGCAGGCCGACGATGCCAACCAGACCAGTTTCTTCAGTAATGGCTGTAAAGATGAAATCGGAGTGCGAAATTGGAACCAATGTTGGGCTACCCAAACCGGGGCCGCGGCCCGCGATCCCCCCATTGGCGATTGCCAGCAGTGATTGCACAACCTGATAGGCGCGCCCGCTAGGATCCAGCCAGGGGTTGAGCCAGGCATCAATCCGTAACTGGATCAGGCCGATAAAGAAGTACCCGACCAGCCCTGCCAGAAGCAACATGGCCGCACTAATGAGCAGTACCCGTTTGCGGCCAATGGCAATGTAAACGATAGTGGCGTATAAAAGAATGAAAATAGAGGCTGTGCCCAGGTCGCGTTGTACGAGCAGGAGCAACAGAGCCAAGCCAGTGACGAGGAGAGTCGGAAAAAGCAACGGGATAAGACGATCACGGGCGGGCAGCCGGTCGGCCAGATATGCGGCCAGATAGCCTACCAACAGAAGCTTGAGTGGTTCGGATGGTTGCAGATATACGCCGCAGCAGCCCAACCACAGGCGCGGGCCAGTTCCTGCCGGGTTACTGCCAAAGATGAGGGTCAGCGAAGTGAGAATCAAGCCGCCGGTCAGGAGAATGTATTTATAACGGCGAACAATTTCAAGGTTCAGTGGGAAGCGTAACCCAAAGGCAAGGAGTCCCACCGTTACCATCATCCAGATCGTTTGGCGCAGTCCGAATTCTGGCGTCAGCCTCCAGATGGTCAGCAAACCCCAGCCTGTCAGTAGGGCGGCGATGGGTAGCAGGTAAGGATCGCGTTCAGGTAAATACCGTTTCGTTGCTCTATGAGCAAAGGTGAAGACCACTACCCAGGCTAATAAACCTGCCCAATGTTGCCAACGATACTCCACATTCCAGGAGCGCTCGCGAACGGATGGCGAGAGGCTAAGGATGACGGCAAAGAGTACCAGAAATACCCCGGCCAGCTTAAGTAGCGTATTTTGATTGCGTTCAGTCATCATTTGTTATCCCGCGCGGAGCGGGGAAGGTAACAGGAGCATTGCTTACTGGTAATATTTCTTGATGAGCAGATCGACTTTTTTGCGCGTGGTGGGTGGAATGATTTCTTTGCGAGTGATGAGAGCGCTGGCCAATGCCTGGCCGCAATCACAGGTGCGACTTTCTGTAAGGTCCCTGGCGAGGAAGCGAATGGCTTCCTGCGCGACCAATGTGTTTTTGTTAAGGGTTTGAATGACCATTTCAACTGTAACAGGTGATTCGCTAATATGCCAGACATCGTAATCGGTAACATGCGCCATGACCGCATAACATAATTCGGCTTCACGTGCCAGGAAAGCCTCGGGGGAGGCTGTCATGCCAATTAGCGACATTCCCCAGGTACGGAAAGTGTTTGACTCCGCTTTTGTTGAAAAGCGTGGCCCTTCGATTGTAATGAATGCTCCACCGCTATGGACGGTAGCGGTGGTCTTGCGGGTAGCATTTTCTACTTGCGCTGACAAATCCGGACAGAAGGGGTCTGCTACACTGACATGAACCACCAATCCCTCCCCGAAGAAGGTGCGCTCACGGCCTTTGGTATTATCAAATAACTGGTCAGGGATGACAATATGTCCGGGAGCGAAATCTTCCCGCAAGGAACCACAGGCAGAAATGCTGACCAGGCGCTCTGTTCCTAATTGTTTCAGCGCGTAAATATTGGCTCGATAATTGATTTCGCTGGGCATGAGGTGATGACCAATCCCGTGGCGAGCCAGGAAAGCAACGCGTTGACCTTCAAGGTCGCCAACAACAATGGGCGCACTGGGTTTTCCAAAGGGAGTGGAGATATCATGCTCCTGTGTATTTTGCAAGCCCGGCATGTTGTACAGGCCGGAGCCGCCGATAATAGCCAGAGTCACTTTTTCGTTCATTCTGATTCTCCAAGGTCTGGGGTACGTTGGGTGGGGGGATTTGTTGCGTCAGTGCCAAGATTGATAGTAATAGAGGCCCTGCCGCAATCGACCCGGTCGCCGTTAATCACTACGGTGGGGATGGAAACTTTGTCTTTATTTAGTCTGGTTCCGTTAGTGGAGCCCAGGTCTTCTAGCCACCATTGTCCATGGTGATGGGATAGACGCGCGTGGCGGACAGAGACGGTATCATCTGGGAGCGGGATGTCGCAATGCGAGTCCCGCCCCAGTAGAATTTCTGCTTGCGTGAAATAGCGCTGGATGGGTGGCTGGTCGCCAATTTTAATATTCAGATTGATACCCGGGATTTTTCTTGCTGCCAGCAAGGTTCCCTGACTTCGTAATTCACGCCAGATGGTTAATAAGGTCCACCCTAAGAATGCATACAGGGACACAGCGAGCAACACCCGCAATGCAAGAACAAAAGGGGCACTCATTCTTTCTTTTCGTCTTTTTCGTCGAATTTGCCAGTTTTACGATTGAGGAAAGCAGTTGGGCGTTCACCTGAGGCCTCGTTAAGCGGATCTGTATCTGCAAGATCTGGACGAGGTAGTGGATTGTCTTGTCCAAAAACAAGCGGCACGCCAGCCAATGAAATGACATCGCCAGGATACATTACAGATTGGCTTGTCCGTTGGCCGTTAACGAATGTGCCGCCAGTTGAGTTCAAATCAAAGATCACAAAACGACCTTTAATAGCGCGTAATTGGGCGTGGTTACGAGAGATACGTGGATCATCTATGATAAGCTGGTTATCCAACCTGCGACCGATATTGATAACGGATTGAATTAACGGGAAGACTTTTACACCATCTACAATTAAAAACGCATTCTGTGGGAACGATCCAATTTCTTCGTTTCCCAAACTCTCATTGGCCGGAGTCATACCACGCGTATCAGCAGCAGCTTCTAACTTATGTGAAGCGAGAACTTCAACAACAGCTTCTTGTTGTTGCGAACTTTGTACAATTGATATTGTAGGAGGGGCTGAAAACTTCAAACCGGCTTCTTCACCAACGATTTTGAGAGAGTTAATCATTGCTTCCAACAGATTTGGTTGCTGCCAACGCTCCACAGATTTTGGGTTTACAACAAGAGTGAACACATTTGGCACAAGTTTATTGCCTTCTGCATCCTCCACCAGATTGCTTTTCATAGAACTGGCTAGTTTTTGTATTACCAGGTCTTCTACTTGAAATCCTGGAAGGGCGCTCACGAGCCTGACTTCAATTAATGCCTGTAATCGTGATTTAAGTTGTTCGAGTTTAAGTTTCATAGTTTTACCGCCCGCTCAAAAAGATCATTTGTTTACCCATTATAGGTTTTACATGTCTTTTCGACAAGCATACCATGGTAATGAAAAACAGTCTCAGAGACTGCATGCACATGCTACAGCTTTTGTCCACAATTCGGGCAAGTGCTTTCATTTCGCAGGACAACAAAGCCGCAATTCTGGCAACTGGTGGGATGCACATTTCCTAAAGGCGCACCACACGCAATGCAAGCCGGCTCACCCAGCGGATTGGCTGTACCACAGAATTCGCAGGTCAGACGGCTCATCCGGTCAGTGAGTTGGTGAGATGCGCCGGCGCTGGCTGCGGTTTGGGCAATAACCTGCCAGACGCTTTCGCTGAGCTGCAAACTCTCGATATCCTGAGCCAGATCGTCCAACCTGCCGATCAGACTAAACGGGTTACGAAATATCGAAATCGCTGTTTGCCCGAGACTGGCTGCTACGCCGAGCCAGGCCTGTTGTCCGAGATCGATCATGATTCCATCTGTCACTTTTTGAATAGTGACTGTAATAGCGGTTTGTCCGCCAGATGCAGAACCTGGTCGGGTTCCAATTTGGACAGCCAGTTTATCACTTTTGCCCAAAACCTGTGCGCGCAGGTTTCCGTGGTTGAATTCGGCTATAAGGGCCTGTGCAATATCAGTAGGTGTCAATATGCCGTGAAAAATTCTTCGTTCCATGTTTTCGATTATAATCGCCTTCGCGGTTTCCTCAACTATGTATACGAAAATGAATCAACATTGGTTTAAAGCAACTCTTTGGATTGGGTTATTGGCAGCAATGGCGGCGGGGCTTTTGGGCGCCTCTATCCGGACCGAGGTTCTGGCGCAAGAACCGACACCGGGTTCATCCGACATTTTTGTTACCGTTACCAATAACGATCAGGTCAATATCCGAAATGGGCCCAGTACGGTGCTATACGATATTATCGGCAATATGCAGCCGGGAGAAACTGCGCAAGCTCTGGGTGTTTCGCCCGGTAGGGATTGGGTGCAGATCGTTTTTCCTGCTGGTCCGGGAGGAGTTGGCTGGATTTACACTTCGCTGATCTCGATTTCTCCAGGAAATTTGCAGATTGTTGAGCCGCCTCCTACCGCAACGCCGCTCACTACGCCAACCATTGACCCAACACTAGAGGCTGCATACATATTTGAACCTACGGTAACACGTATGCCTACATTCACTCCACCAGCCCCACTGGAAATCCCGCATTTCACCGCGATGCCTGTAACAAATACAAAGAATGGCGTGCCAATGGGAGCACTAGTCATAGCCTCCGGTGTTTTAGGTGTGCTGGGCTACCTAGTTTCTTTGTTGCGACGCCGATAACCATACTAGGATTGTATAGCATAAAATGTATCGCTGGTTGAAGGTTGTATTGTTGGGGTTGTTAGTAACAGTATTTGTTGCTATCAGCTTCAATGTGCCTGCACAAATTATAGCAAATGCGCAACAGCCGACCGGCTCTGTTCCTACGGTCACAGGAACCATATCTGGTCCATTTGTAACAATTTATTCTGATTTAAAGCAGGTTGATATTTACGCAGGGCCAAGCACCTATCTATATCCCGCCGTAGGGGTGTTGCTGGCAGGACAAAGCGTACCTGCATTGGGGCGGGGAAGTGATCCGGATTGGATACAAGTTCTTTATCCTGGTGTTCCCGGTTCAAAAGCGTGGGTGTACGCGCCCTATGTTCGTATTAGCCCTGGTGCGCGACTGCAAACTGTTGAAGCCCCTCCCACCCCAACTCCATTTTCTACTCCAACTATTGACCCGACGCTTGCCGCTGCCTTTATCGCGCCCGAAACACCTACGCGCTTGCCTACGTTCACTCCCCCTGCCGAAATTGTTGTTCCAACCTTTGTGGATGATGCCACGAATCAGACAAATCGGATTCCGATTGGATTGGTGATTTTCAGCTTAGGATTTGTTGGCGCGATGGGTGTACTGATCTCATATCTCAGAGGAAGATAAAAAAGGCCGGTTTTCCGGCCTTTTTTATCTTCTTATCAAAATCAAGTTAATTATTACAAGAGCAAGAACCGCCACAAGCGCATCCATCGCTGTCCTGGTTTTTGGCATTCGGACTGTCAACAACAAAGCCAGCGCCGCGTTGTGGATCGTTTACAAAGTCAATGCTGGCACCCAACAAATAGTCAATAGAAACCTCATCCACGACCACTTTGACGCCTTCAGATTCAAAGGTTGTGTCAATATCGCGGATATCGTTATCAAGCGCCATGCCAAATTGGGTACCACCGCATCCCCCGCCCGCAACGTAAATGCGCAGTGCGTACCCATCAAGATTTTTTTCAGCCATAATATTTTGAACTGCTTGCGCTGCAGCCGAACTGAGTGAAACCGTGTTTGTATTGGTTTGTGTGCTAATTTGATCGAGCATGTGAGTTCTCCTTTGAAGCACTAAACTTGACATATATTATCAGAATTATTTTTAACTGTCAACGAATCGGGAAATATGTTAGCCCAAAGCAGTAAGGTCCCCAGGTTTCCCAGGTTAGGAGGAACGAAAGACTGCCTTACCTTCCACAAAGAATAAACCTCTGACGCGAGGGCCAGATATCTATCACCTCGAGTTAATGGTTCACCGTTATACCAACTTATTCATCCTTTGATAAACTGATTTCATTCGATCATATATCATGACAAAAATGGTAAAGCGTTCATCATACAACGCCCGATTCGCGGGTCGCGGACGATAAACTTGTTTGATTTTCACCAACTTCGGCACATCGCTGAATTTAATCTCGCCCAATCCCACCGCACCAATCCAGGCCGCGCCGCGAGCATTGGCGTAGATCGGGTCGGCCACTTGTCGGATTTCCACATTCATCACATCCGCAAAGATCTGGCACCAAACATCCGACTGCGCTCCACCACCGACAATGTTGACGCTCTCGACACTTCGCCCCAGGAATTTCTCAACTGGCTTGAGCAGCCAGCGCGTATTGAAAGCGATCCCCTCCAGAAAAGCGCGGATGATATCTTCTCGCGTGTTATTCAACGACAGGTTGTACAGCCCAGCACGCACGGTCTTGTCGTCCACGGGAGCGCGCTCGCCCCAGATCCAGGGCGTATAGATCACGCCGTTGCTCCCAGCCGGGACGCGTTCAGCGATTTGGTCGAGCACTTTGAAGATGTCGGGCACCTCCGCTTCTTGCAGCAACTCGTCCTTGTGATACAGGATGTTGTCGCGCAGGTAAGTCAGATTGCCACCCGCCGTGGCTTGCAGCGCCGTCAGCAGGTAGCGACCCGGCACGGCGCACGGCACGGACGCCAGCGAGGCCAGCACGTCGGTTTTCTTGAATGGCACATGCGCCGCCATCCATGAAGACGTTCCGATGTACAGGTGCGTGGCGTAATCGTCCACGGCGCCGGAACCGATTGCGGCAGCGGTGTTGTCAATCGAACCGGCCACCACTTTCACGTCCTTCGACAGCCCTAGCACCTCGGCCACATCCGCTTTGAGCGTACCGATCACCTCGGAGCAGGCCACGATCTCGGGCAGTTTGGCGGCGTCAAGCCCCAGCGTGGCAATCAACCCATTGTGGTAGCGGACAGCATCCGGGTCGCGGTTGTCGGTCACCCACGAGGTCAGGATCGAGTCGAAGGTTGCCACAAACCGTCCGGTCAGGCGCAGGTTCAGGTAATCCAGCACATTCAAAAACTTGTAGGTTTGGGCGTAAAGCTGCGGCTGCGTATCTCGGATGAACAGCATGTGTCCGGCCGGGTCTTTGCCGGTCATCGACGGCATCCCGCCGGTCAGGCGCACGAAACGCAGCACCTTGTCGATCGCCGCGCCATCGATGCTGATCGGGCCGCCAAGCTGCTTTTTGAGATAGGAACGCGCCGCGCATGTCCATCCACAGGATGCAGTTGCTCAGGGCCTGGCCGTTTTTGTCGACCGGGACAGTGCCCTCGCCCTGCGTGGAACAACACACCGCCTCCACTCTCGGACCCGCATCCTGCTCCCGTTCCAGCAGCCGCCCCGCCGCCGACAGGAACGCCGCCCACCACTCGTCCGGCGATTGCTCGGCGCCGCCATCCGGCGTGATCAGCAGGCGGACGGGTTCGGCTTCCCAGCCCAGCACCTTCCCACTGACGGTGATCAGCGCCACTTTCATGCCAGATGTGCCCAGGTCGACGGCGAGGATGAGGGGTTCGGTCATGGGGATGCCTTTATGCTATGAAATTTTTTAGGTCAAAAAATCTTGTGGAAAAATGGCAACTGCTGGAAAATTTTGCACAACAGCTTTATCAAAGGTAACTAAAGGAATGCCAAATTGTTGGGCCAAAGCCACATATTCGCAATCATAAGCGGTGCAACGACTGGATGCGGCCAATTCCAGAACGTGATCCGATGTAACAAAATATTCACGGTCGGTAAAAAGGGCATGCGCCTTCTCCATTACATCTTGGGCTTCTGACAGAGTTAGCAAATCATGACGGATATAATTGACAACGATATTACGAACCTCGCTGCGCCAGAGAATTGGAGCATACCACTCTGCATCTCTGGCAAACACCTGTTCGGCCAGGCCAGCTTTCTCAGTCTTCAATAAAAGATAGGCGATCAAGTTCGCATCTGCGATGATCATTCGCGGCCTTCGTTTTTCCAGCGATTTATTTCTTCCTCGGTAACCATATAACCTGCTGTTATCTCGCGAAGTTTGCGAGTCTCTTCCAATATTTTTTCCACTTCGGCAGGTGTACGTTGGGGAACAATTTGAAGCGCTTTTTCCAAAATGACAATCACCTCGCTGTTGATGCTACGGCGGTTATTTTCCGCCTGCATTTTCAGGCGTTCGTAGATGAGTAGTGGAATGTTTTTAATAGTAATACTGGTCATTTCAGCCTCCACAATGATTTCACTTTGCAACCATTATGCAACCATTTTCCGCGCGAGTCAAGCTTTCAATAACCATTTTCAAAATTCACTACGTATTTCAGCGGTTGGCCTTCGATATACAATCGGTAATTTTCGATGAACAACCGAGCAATATCTTCTGGAAAGCTCGGTGCGGAGGTGTGACTGGTGATGAATGTGTTCGGCGCTGGACCAGAGCGGATGCCCGGCCGGGAGTGGTTCCTGCTCGAAAACATCTAAAATGGAGCCAGCGATAGCTCCCGTTGCGAGGGCATCCACCAAAGCTGATTCATCCACCGCGCTGCCGCGTCCCACATTGACGAAAATAGCATGTTTGGGCAGGGCATTCAGCACCTGCGCGTCGATGATGTGACGCGTCTCTGCCGTGTTGGGCAGCACGCTGACAAAATAATCCAACCCCGAGACGAAAGCGGGCAAATCGGCATGGAAGTATTCATCCACGTCGGAGCAGGATTCACTGGCGCGGGTGAAGCCGCGCACGCTCATGCCGAAGAATTTGGCGGTACGCGCCAATTCCGCGCCAATTGAGCCGACACCTAACAAACCAATGGTTTTGCCGCGCAGAGTGCCGGTCAGGGTGGGGTCCCAGCGGTGTTCTTTTTGAGCTTCCAATCGCTGCAAGATTTTGCGCTCGTGCAGCAGCAGGTAGCCGAAAACAAACTCGGACATCAGCGGGCCAAAGACGCCGCGGGCGTTGGTCAGGATGTAGTCGCGGCGTAGGGCGGGATCCAGCAAGGGCTCCACCCCTGCCCAATTGGCCTGAACCCATCTCAGGTCTGGGAAAGATGCGAGCGCGTCCCTGATCAGGTCCGGTTCCCCAAACAGGATGTCCGCATCCAGACCGGGAGCGGGGAGAATCTCCAAATCCGGTAAATGAGCGGATTCGATCAGGTGGTGGTATTCATCGGCGCGTTTGGAGAGAATCCGCAGTTTAGGCACGATTAAGGTTGGCGTCTTTCATCTGCGTGACCAGCGCCACGCTGACCACCAGCAAGCCAATCGCCAGCAGCAGGGCAGGCGTGAACGAGCCGTCGGCGGTTTTGAGTGCTTCCATGATGTAGACGAAGACCACCGCACCCTGGCCGGTGAGTTGCATCAGGCCGTTGGAGGTGCCTTCGGGAGTGGGATAGGTGATTTCGGCGGCGTACTGCATGGCGATGGGCATGGCGCTGACCAGGAAAAAGCCCATCACAAAAGCGGATGTGAACAGCAGCCAGGCGCTGGTGGCAAAGGTCAGGCCAAGCATGCCGGGTATGGCACCGATGAAGGCCACGTACAGATAGCGCTGGCGCATGCGCTGTTTGTCGGACAGGGCCGGGATGACAACCGCGCCGATCACGCCGCCGACGATCATCAGCGCACCGAGCGTACCCGCGTCAGCGGGCGTAAAGCCGCGTGGACGAATCATGGCCTCGACCCAGGTGGTGACCCCGTTAAAGATGCCCAACCCGACGAACGAGACCGCCAGTCCAAACCAGAAGGGACGTACCTTGAGCGCGTGTTTCAACCCATCCAGCATCAGCGAGCGGACTTCCTGCCCGGGGGCGCAGGGCGGCGTGGCCGGTTTTTCGCGAGCCAGGATCAGGAACAAGACCGCGAAGGCGGCCGAGACACCACCATAGAGCAACTGTACGGTGGGGATGGACATGGATTCGATCAAGATGGGTGTTAGCACCATGCCGAGCGCGGTCCCGACCAGGCTGGCAAGCGTAACCAGCCCAACGGCGGTAGCGCGTTCTTCGATAGCGAACCACTTGGCCGGGACTGTTGTCCAGGCATTGAGCAGGAAGGGTTGGGCAGCGGCGATGCCAATAGTGCTCCATAAAACCAAACTATAGTTCGATCCAGCCAGTCCGCGCAGCACGCCAAAAACGCCCATAAGAATCGCCCCGATGCTGACCGCCAGGCGGAACCCGTAAGTGTCGATTACCCACGAGACCGGAATGGACAGCGGGATAAACGCGATCATGAATGCCATCGAGAGCAGGCCGATTTGCAGATCACTTACATGGTAAAAGTCTGCCGCCGGGCCAGTGATTGGAGCATAGGCAATCCATAATGTCTGAATGGTTATGTTGATGAACATGAAGACCGCCAGTACCACCCAGCGGTAACCGTACAGTTTGTAATTTTCTGCCATGGTAACTCCTTTGTTTGAACCGCGATACCCGTTCCGGGCACTTATCACATGCAAAGCGCAAAGATTCTTTTTGAATTGTCTTCGCGTTCTTTGCGCACTTTGCGGTTGATTTTAGGACTTAAACACCCTCTACGCTGGAAAGTACCGATTCAAATTTTTCCAATGCTCCATCAATGACTTCATCCGTATCGGCCATGGACGTGTACATGCGCGAACCGGCCAGCGTGATCATTCCCTGAGACATATACGCCGCCCCCATCTCCTTGATCATTTGCGTGCGCGACTTGATCTCTTTCAGTGTCTTGAGCGGATTCTTCAAATCGAGCAGCATCACGCCGGATGTCTCCAGATGGACGATGCTGCCCTGATTATAGGCCACGAAGGGCAGATTGTATTTTTCGATGATGGCCTGCAAGCCCTTGGTCAGTCGGTCACCTGCGCGACCGGCGATGACCGGGGCGTTGGTGTGCTCCATTTCCTTGAGCGCATAATAGCCCGCCACACACGAAAGCGGATTGGCCGAGAGCGTCCCGCCGATGTAGGCGCGTTCACCCGTCCCGCCGATGCCGGGGGCGAAGGTGATAATCACTTCACGCCGCCCGCCGACGCCGCCCGCCATCGGGTAGCCGCCGGTGATGCATTTGCCGAAAACGGTCAGGTCGGGCTTGACGTTGAAATAGCCCTGCGCGCCGCCCATGCCAAGCCGGAAGCCGGTCACGACTTCATCGAAGATCAGCAGCGCGCCGAATTCGTCACACAACTCGCGGACTTTCTGGTTGAAATCGAACGAGACCGGGCGTGTGCCCGATTCCGGGCCGACGGGCTCGACGATCACCGCCGCCGTTCCACCGCGTAGACGGTTGGCGATCAGCTTACGGCGCAGCGCAGACAAATCGTTGGGGAAAAACTCCTGCGTGTGCTTGTTTGCACCGCGCGGGATACCGGTTGCTTCCATGCGGCCTGTGCCGGGGATGTGCAACCCGTAGACCATCTGAGTCAGCTCCAGCCGTGATAGGCCCCGCCCATTTTGATGATGTTCTTCTTCTTGGTATAGGTTCGTGCCGCGCGGATGGCAGCCATCACGCCCTCGGTACCAGACCCCAACATGCGGAACATTTCCACGGCAGGCATATAGCTGTTGACCAGTTTTGCCAGCTTGAGTTCATACTCGTGGAACAGACCCGTCACCGGGCTGCATGAGTTGATGACTTCCATCACTTTTTCGCGCACGGGAGCGTAGTTGCTGCCCAACACGGTCGGGCCGCCCGCTTGCAGGAAGTCGATGTAGCGGTTGCCATCCACATCCCACAGGTAGGCACCGTCTGCTTTTTCGATGGCAATCGGGAACGGGTAGTTGAAAGCCAGGTTGTGCTGCACCCCGCCGGGGATATACTGCTTGGCTTCATCGGTCAGCGCTTTAGATTTTGCACATTTCTGCTCGAAATATTTTAGATACCCCTCCATCACATCCCGGCGGATGGGTCGCAGCGGTTGCTTGGTCAGGGCTTTCAAGCGGGCGTAGGTTGCGTCTACGTCCAGGTATTCTGAAATTGCGTATTGTTGTTCAGTCATAGTTCTCTCTTTACTCCCCTCTCCCGTTTACGGGAGAGGGGCTGGGGGTGAGGGCTATTCTCCACCGGTCTCGAAATCCCCGGCCTCAACTTTCTTTTGATCTTTTCGTAACTTGGAAAATGCGATCTCTCGCACTGCCAACGGAATCTTGCTGACCTTGCGTTCCGTGCAAATTGCCAGCAGGTAGGCCAGCGCACACTTCTCCAGAATCTCGACATTGTGGACAGCGCGCTCCATATCGTGGCCGAAAATCAACGCGCCGTGGTTTTGCATCATGAAAGCGTTGTTGTGATTTTTGACATGCTTTGCAATCGTGTTTTTCAACATCCCTGTGCCGGAGGGCGCATACGGGATGATGTCCACGCTTCGCCCCAGAAAGCGGGCCTGCTCGTCGAACAAGGACGGGATCGGCGCCCGAATCAGGGTCAATGCGCTGGCGTAGACCTGGTGCGTGTGGACAATCAGCGTTCACATCCCCGCGCACCTGATAGATAGCCCCGTGCATGGCCGCTTCGACCGACGGCTTGCGCTCGCCTTCAAGTATTTCCAAGTCAAAATTCAGGATGCAGACATCCTCGGCCGTCATTTTCATGTAATCGTAGTTGGACGGAGTTATGGCAAAAGCATCTTGCCCTAAAATTCTCATCGAGATATTGCCCCCGGTTGCCATCAGGTAGCCCTTACGGACCAAGTCCTGGGCGGTTTGCACGATCTGTTGCTTTACAGTCTGATACTGGCTCATTAAGCCTCCTGTATAAACTAGACGGTGGCAAGATTATATGACGCCATCTTGACAGTGTCAAGATTTGGATTTAAGATTAATGCATGGCAGATACTCCCTATCATCACGGTGACCTGAAAAATGCGCTGATCAAAGCCGGGGTGGAGATTTTAGCGGAAGAAGGCCTGGGAGCGCTGAGTCTCCGAAAGGTGGCGAAGCAGGCCGGGGTCAGTCACGCTGCGCCCTATTCCCATTTCGCAGACAAGCAAGCATTAATCGCGGCCATTTCCACTGAAGGGTTCAAGCAACTATACGTCCAAATTAAATCGGTGCTTGCTGCTTATAAAGATGATCCAGAAAATTTGCTCATCGAAACTGCCTGGACCTATCTCCAATTTGCGCTGAATGAACCAGACCGTTTCAAACTCATGTTTTCCAGTGTGCTCGAAAAAGAAAAGGAGTATCCAGATTTTGTGGAAATCTCCCAGAAAAATTTCAGCCAAATAGTAGAAATTGTTGAAATCTGCCAACAGGCGGGAGTCCTAAAACAAGGCGCGCCTGATTTAATCGCTCTGAGCTTGTGGGGAACGGTGCATGGATTTACATCATTGCTGCTTGAAGGTCAGATATCTCATACAGTTTTAGAGAGAACACCTCTAAAAGAGATATTGATTTTTATCATGCAAAGATAGCATTGGGTTACTCTTCCCAAATGCAGTCCATGATTACTTGTTTACCCAGCCATTTCACAATCTACTGATTATTCCTTCCGCATGCCTCGACGGGTATACTTACGCTCATGGACAACCTTTCCGGCTCGGTCGAACGCATCACCTTCTACAACCCTGAAAACGGATATACCGTGTTGCGCCTGCGACCAGAAGTGCGCGGACGCCAACATTTGCCAGGCTTGAGTTTCGACGGGTTGGTAACGGTGGTCGGCAACCTGCCGGAACTTTCTCCCGGCGAGCATCTACGTCTGCAGGGAAGCTGGGACAACCACCCTAAACACGGACAGCAATTCAAGGCTGAAATTTGCGAACAGGTTCTGCCGTCCACAGTGGCGGGTATGGAGAGCTACCTCGGCTCCGGAATGGTCAAGGGCATTGGTCCTAAACTGGCTGAGCGGATCGTGGGGCATTTCCAGGAATCTACTTTTGACATTATCGAGGAGCGACCTGAACGCCTGCTGGAGGTTCCTGGCATCGGTCAGGACCGTACCGGCAAGATCATCGCCGCCTGGAAAGAGCAAAAACAGGTCAAGGAGATTATGCTTTTCCTGCATAGCCACGGTGTCAGCACTAATTTGGCAGTCAAAATCTACAAAACTTACGGGGAATCAGCCCTGCAAATCGTGCAGGAAAACCCGTATCAACTGGAGCGTGACATTTATGGTGTGGGATTCAAGACTGCTGACCGCATCGCCCAGGCACTCGGCCTGGCCCCAGACCACCCATCTCGTATCGAAGCCGGGATCGTGTTTGCTCTGAACGAGTTGATCGAAGATGGACACGTTTACGCACCCCGGGAAATGCTGACCGGACACGCCATCGAACTCTTGGGCGTCTCTCCCGACTTAATCCCATCCGGACTGGAGCGCCTAGTTCAAGCAGAACGCATCCGCCCGGATATGGTTCCCGTTTCAAACGATACCGATGAAACAGGCAAAAAGGCAGCCGAATTGCAAGCCCCATATGGAATTTCTGTTATTTACTTGACCCCGCTCTATTTTGGCGAGAAAGGTGTGGCCGAGCGGATTAAGGCACTGGCAGAGTCGCAGATGCCCTTTTCGGCGGGAAATCAGCTTGCTTTTCCAGATGGAAATTTATCAGACGAACAGCAGACCGCGGTGCGCATGGGGCTCACCCAACCCGTCTCTGTCTTGACCGGCGGGCCTGGTACCGGTAAAACGACCTGTCTCAAAGCCCTGATCACCACCCTGAACGCCCAAGGTAAAAGCTATGCCCTGGCATCCCCCACCGGGCGAGCTGCCAAGCGCCTCTCCGAAGCGACCAGTCATCCGGCCAGCACCATCCACCGTCTG
This sequence comes from uncultured Chloroflexia bacterium, assembly GCA_963829615.1. Classification (GTDB taxonomy): domain Bacteria; phylum Chloroflexota; class Anaerolineae; order Anaerolineales; family Villigracilaceae; genus JAABUE01. Next base: position 31,266 of record CAWHJM010000008.1, on the reverse strand, counting down.
CTGGAATTTTCACCAATAGACGGTTTTAAGCGCAACGAAGAAAATCCGTTGGATGTGGATTTCCTGGTCGTAGACGAAGCATCCATGCTGGACTTGCTATTGACCAATCACCTGCTCAAGGCCGTGCAGCCGGGCACACATGTCTTGTTTGTCGGGGATATCGATCAACTTCCCTCCGTTGGCGCCGGGGATGTGCTACGTGATTTGATCGGGAGCGGAATCGCACCTGTTACCCGCCTGACGACCATTTTCCGTCAGGCAGCCGGTTCGCAAATCATCACCAACGCCCACCGCATCAACCAAGGACAAATACCGGCCTTCTCGAAGAACAATGGTGATTTCTACCTCTTTCCCGCAGAAGACGCCGCCACAGCTGCTAATTGGGTGGTGGATGTGGTTGCCGATCGTATCCCGAAGAAGTTTGGCTTTGACTCCGTAACTGACATCCAGGTGCTTTCTCCAATCTATCGCGGTCCCGCCGGGGTGATGACCCTGAACGAACGCCTGCAAGAAAAGCTCAATCCAGCCGCCAAGAACAAGCTGGAGCGAAAATTGTACGGGACCATCTTTCGGGTCGGCGACAAAGTTATGCAGACTCGCAATAACTACGATAAGGATGTTTACAACGGAGACATTGGCTTCATTCAGAGTATCGATCCCATCGAGCAGATTCTCAATGTAGATTTCGATGGCCGCATCGCGGTCTACGATTGGAGCGAAGTGGATGAGTTAAGTCTTGCTTATGCGGTTTCGGTGCACAAAGCCCAGGGTTCGGAATTTCCCGTGGTGGTCATGCCTGTCATAACCCAACATTACATGATGCTGCAACGCAACCTGCTCTACACAGCAATCACACGGGCCCGCAGCCTGTGCGTACTGGTCGGCAGCAGAAGAGCAATCAATATCGCCGTGCGTAATAACAAAGTGACGCAACGCTTTACGGCCCTGGAATGGCGGCTGAACAAATAAGTCTGACCCAAACAGGCCTGGGAGGCAATTGTGATTAGCTGATGAAATTCGCCGAGGAAATCATGGCCGTGCTTTAAGTTGTCGTCTGGAATACCACTTTGATGTCTTGAAAAGTATGGGTAACATGTAACCCCCAACAGTCACAACCCATTATCGATCTAACGAATAAGAAACCTATATTTCGTTTACCAATTCCAGAAAATAAGTAACGACTTGGGGGTCAAATAGTTGACCCGACTGTTCGCGCAAATATTCGATAGCTTGAGACCTGGTCCAGGCAGACCGATACGGTCGATCCGAGGTAAGCGCATCGTATACATCTACTACTGCAAATAAACGTGCAGACAGGGGTATTTGCTCACCCTTGAGACCATATGGATAACCAGAACCGTTCCAGCGCTCGTGGTGATAGAGGGGAATATCCAATGCTTGACGCAAGTTGACAATGGGCGCCAAGATATTATATGCATACAGAGGATGCTGTTGCATCACTTTCCATTCTTGAGGGGTCAGGCTCCCCGGTTTTAGTAAGACAGCATCAGGAATACCCAACTTTCCTATATCGTGCAGCAATGCCCCCTGTTGAATAGAAGCGCGTTGATCTGGTGGAATTTGTACATGCTCCGCGAGGCGTAGGGTTAATGCGCTTACCCGACGCGTATGGCCCTCCGTCTCAAGATCGCGAAGCTCAAGCGCGCGTGATAAACCTGCAATCGTAGCTGTATACGTAGATGAGAACTCGTTATTACGACGCTTCAGATCTTCCACAACAATAGAGTGTTCCATTGCAAAGGTAATCGATTCGCCAGCCGCCTGGAGAACTTCCAACTTCCAGGCATCAATATGTTGAGTTTCACGCCAAAATATCTCTAAGACGCCGAGTAAATCTCTGTGATTTATCAGAGGTATAGTGGTGTGTACGCGGAAACCTTCCTGAGAAAGCAGATTAATATAATTTTCACTTGGTGCTGCATCAGACACATCTTCAACCCCTACGAATTGTCGTTCCCTAACAATTCGCTTTGTAAGGTCATTCTCAAGATAGAGGTGAACTTTTGCTAAAGACCTTCCATCAAGCCCATGCGATGCAAGCAGATTTAATTGTTGTGAAGCGGCGTTATATTTTAGAACTATGGCACCATCAATTTTGACAAGATCTGACAGAACTCCAAAGACAGCCTGTAAGGTGTCGCGTAAGTTCAAGTTGGATTGCAAGATCTGGTTTATGGAGAATCCTGCCTGAATTTTTTTTGTTTGATTTTCGATTTGAAGAATACTGTATGACAATGTCCCAGTTAACGCCTGTATCCAAGCAATCGTAGTTGGATCAAAGTAATCGGTCTGATCACTAATCAAAGCTAATAAGCCAATAACCTGACCATCTTGCAGCACCGGGAATATTCCCCCACTTACTAATTCGGTGTGATCGCGAAAAATAAGTTCTTTTCCAAACCGAATTACATCTTTAAGGTTTTGATGAGAGAATTGGGCTGGCAAAATATCCGCCGGCCAACCCACAATCCAATGAATGTTTTGTCTTTTCATCGACCTTGGAAAACCATGCTTGTATCACCCCACCCTGTTCGACACAAACCTGAACCCATTGTCTCCCTAATGCCAAAACATCTGCTGATATTGCTACCGCAGGTTTACTTTGATTTGCCCATAGATCGACTGAAACGACTTCAAGCTTGGATGACATGCAACCCTAAAACAAATTAACCTCTAAGAAATATGCAAACGATAGGACAACTTTTCGTCCAATTCGCGGACAAAGTCCGGCAAAGTGGCGGCCTGGACCGAGATCAGCAGGTTCTGAGTACGCTGTGAGAGCGGAAAATATTCACCACCAAAACCGGTTTTGAGGGCATTCCCTGGATCAGTCAGAAGGCTGGAACGAAAACGTGCGCTAATGGCAGCAGCAGCCAACAGGCGATTGATTGAAGCCATATCAGCAGATAAATCCGAGATCGTTACGGATTGTTTTACTAAGGGGTTTTGTAAGCATTGATAAACTCCTAACTGGGTTGCGATGCAGTGCTATTTCCGCATGAGCAACCCAAATACACTTAAGCCAATAAACCCATTACCCAGACAAGGGGCAAAGCGATATGAAAAAAGCAGGAGAACCGAAACGATTGGACAGAAAAGACAAAAATTTTGCGGCTCTGGCAACTTGTAAAAGGGTGACTATCAAATTGCGCCTAAACCATTTCTGGAAGGCATCAGTTCAGCATTTTCGGTCAGATGGCTTGTAAAAGAGACAACGCCAGGTTCTTCCTTGCCACCTGGCGCAAACCCAGCCGGTAACATGCCGACCGCAATGGATGTCAGAAGTGTCACTATCTGCCAAAACCACCTACATCATCCGGAGCCCCTGCGCCGAGAACGAGCATAGCCAACGCTAACACCGTAAAGGCAATCTGCAAATGGTTCTTGTTGATTTTTGAAATGGACAAGCTGAAGCGGGCAATTTTGTTTTTCATGGGTCACCTTTCGGGGTTCTAGTAATTTTGTCTAACTTTACCAATACCCCGGTTACAAAGGTGGCCTCAAATATCGCTTAACAATTGCTCATAAAGGGAAACGATTTCAGAAGATGGTTGCAGTCCCATTTCATCAGCCAGGGCCTTTTGGTACTGCTGGTATTGGCGCGCCATCCTGGCTGGATCATGTAAAGATGCATAAGCCTGGATAATTAACCTATGTGCTGCCTCAAGCAATGAGTCGGTTTGCAAGACCCGTTGTGCGGTACTTAGACAAGCTTGAACCTGCCCCTCTTCCAAGTGGATCTCTGCCAGTTCCAACAACGTGCGTTGATAAACTTCCTGATACTTAAGACGCTCAAGCATAGCCCAATCTTCATCAACATCAGCGAGGTATTGGCCATTCATGATTTCCACAGCCTGCTCCAACAATATCCTTTTCTCGGCAAGCGGAGTGGTTTGGTGTGTAGACTGTAAAATCCCATCGAGTTTTTCGCGATCCCAACTATAATTGATCGCTCGATTGAACCGGTAGTGTTCTCCCTCGAAGATAACCACATCCTGCCCAAGCGCCCGCCTGATTCGATGGATATTGATCTTGAATCGCATCTTTAAGCGAGCGGGAGAAATATCTGGCCACAATTCCAGGGCAATCTGTTCTTTGGTCATTGGATGAGAATGCAACAAAAAGAAAAACATATCTCGCGCTTCGCGCGTCTGCCAATCAGATAAAATAAGCAACTTATTATTGCAAGAAACTTTCACATTGCCAAAAGTTATAATTTCCAACTCTGGTGGCGCTAACAACACATGCTGCGACTGCCTGTCGTATGGCGCTTTTCCATTTTGGGATATTCTGTTTGGTTTGTTCGGCTCCTACAAAGAACCGTTCTAAAACAGGATCAGATTGGGAAGAATCCTTGATATCTATCAACCATTTTAAAGCGTGCCCAGCGTTCAGCATAAGTGGCGTAGGAGCCAGCCAATCTTTTTCGCCACGAATGATTTCTTTTAATCTTGCAATGGCATTTGTAGGCTCTTTCCGAGACATGGCTGTAACTAACCATAATTCGGCTACCTGTTGCTCGATATGATATTCTCCTTGAAGGAACAAGGTTGAAGCATTTTGCAAGGCATCTACGGCGAGCTCGATCTGGCCAAACTCCAATAAACAGCGACCTCTTTCTAAGCTCAGCAGAGCACGTTCATAAGGTCCGAGATGGCTTTGTGATATCTTTATCACCTCCAAATCATGTAGAGCCCGAACCAAGTCACCTTCTAACCGTACCAGGCGTGCTTCACCAAGCGAGGCATATAAAATATAAGCCGAATGTCCCAGGTGCGTTGCAATCGTCAACGCTTGTTGGAAATATGTCCGCGCAGAATCGGGATCATCTAACTCAGTCAATAGATCCCCAAGGCTATTGAGCACGAGTGACTGAATACGCGAGTATCCGGTCTGTTCAGCGATATATAAGGCCTGATCAAGGCACTTAAACGCCTCTTCCAACTCTCCGCTATTTTGATGTAAGATAGCTAAATTGTTCAGTACATGGGCCTTCCAACCCGAATTGCCAGAATGCTCCCAAGAACTTTAAAGCACTTGCGTAGTAACTCGCAGCAACATCCAACCTTCCCAATCTACGATAAGCCACACCTAGTTCTGTTTCCAGGATTGGAATGCTATCTAATTTTCCCAGAGCTTGAAAAGATTTTTGAGCACTTTTCATCCATGTAATTGCCTCGTGCAAACGACCAAGCCCAAACAAACACTGGCCTTTCAGGCGCTGCGCTTCTGCGTAGATATCTTGCATGACTACATTTTTCTGCTTATGGGTCAAACTTAAAGCTTGCTCCACATCTAGTAGAGTCCGGTCATAATTCCCAAGCTGGCGATAAGCCTCAGCACGGCGAATCAAAAGCGATGCCAATTCCGCTATATTACCCTTCTCTCGCAAATGCACTTCAGCACGTTCAAATTGTTCTATAGCCAGCCGATTGTCCCCTTTCATTACCTGTATCCCGCCCTGCAACGATAACAATGCCGGCTGCGAATTGACCAAATCCTTCGGCAAATGTTCTAACCAACTAGCAAGCGTTAAGATACGCCCTAAGCGAATAAAGATTGGCCCAACTTTCACAATCAAGCGAGCGATGTTCTCTTGATCTTCCAGGGTGGAATACACATGAAGAGCTTCTTCCCAAGCTTGTTTATTTTCGTACGCCCGGGCAAGGTTTTGCTGGATATGCCAAGCTAAAGCCGGCTGCTCAAAGTGAAGCTGAGATTTTAAATAGTGACCGAACAAGTGATGATAACGCATCCAGCGCCCCTCATCATCTAATAGCACGCTGAACACACTTCCAGTCTGGACTTCTCTAAACAAAGATGACCAGTCGACTTTTTCCTCTTTTACCAATGGATCGAGCACTTCCTCGCATAGGGAAATATCAAATACATCGAATAAAGAAGTCATCAATAAAAAACGACGCATCTGTTCTGTTTGGCGAGCCAGCACCTCGCGCGAGAAAAAATCGAACAATTCGCGCGTCGATCGCAAAGGATGCATTTGCGGCAAACTCCCCGGACGCCCGCCTGTCAAATTGATAGCCGCAATCCAACCTTCTGTTTCTTCCACAATGGTATTTGCGTCTTGGGCCGAAAGCGACATGTTGCGACTCTTCTCGAAAAGCCGCTGGATCTCATCGGGAAGAAAAGCCAGATCTTCAAAACTTAAACCACCAATCTGATTTCTGACCGTTAATAGGGGCATATCGGGAAAATCAGGCAGGTGGCGCGCTGCCAAAATTAAATGTACATTTTCTCCAGCCAATTGGAGAAAACGATTGATCAGTTGACGAATAATCAAAACGTCCCCGACCAGATGATAATCATCTAAAATCAGGATAAAGTGTTCATTTATATGTGCTGCAATATCATTTGTGAAAGTGACCAGGATACGCTCCCCATCTTGTTCAAAAGATGTCATGCTTTTCAGAGCATTAAAGGAGTTGAGGCCGAAATCCGGGAATTTCTCGGCAAGAGCGGAAATCAAATATATAAGAAAGCGTTGCGGTTCCTGATCCAGTAGATCCAAGGATAACCAGCATACTGGAAGTTCGCTATCATGAGCCAAATCGACCAGCAAGGATGTTTTTCCATATCCGGCAGGAGCCACAATTAGCAAAAGTTGCTTTTCCAGTTGTTCGTAAATAGATTCTATCAATCGTGTTCTAGAAATCAATTCGCGACGTTTATAAGGAACACGAATTTTTATTTTGCTAATCGGTTGAAATTCCGCGAGTTGCATAAATTGATTGTATCTTAACCCGCTTATTTTTTATCTAGTGGATGAACACAGATTGGTAATATTGGCTTTTGAGCATTCCCTTTTGGTTGTTTGAATCCGTGTAACTGATACCAATCATCTACCTGGACATAAATGATTTTCAAAAATTCAGAAATAGATATACTTGCCATGAGGGTGTTCTCGTTAAGGGGTTCCCAACAAATCTTATCTTGAAGGCATTTCCCTTTATCGTCAACTCATTATTTCCCCGATTCGGAAAAATATATTTCTTGACACAATCTGTCAGGCCTTGTAAAATGCGTCTGCGTATAAGTTAGGCGGAAACCGCCTAAATTTCTTTAATACATACGCGGGAGGAATATAGAAGCATGTATGCAATGCATGGACTCACCACATTAGAAACAATCGCGATTTGGGCTGTTTTTGGTATCGCGATTCTGGGTCTCTTGTATGCCATTTTCTTGCGTAGCCAGATCATGCGCGAAGATAAAGGCACTGAAAAAATGCAAGAGGTCTGGGGTGCCATCCGCGACGGTGCAGACGCTTATCTAAGGCAGCAATTGAAATCGATTTTGCCTTTGATCGCAATCCTGACCGTCGCTTTATTTTTCTCGGTTTATATCGTGCCACCGACGCCCGAAGCTCTCGATCGCTTTGCCGGCATGGACGAGTCTCAAGTCCGTCTTATTATTGGCCTTGCGCGTGCGATTGCCTTTGTGATGGGTTCTGGTTTCTCGTTAACCGTTGGTCAAATTGGCATGCGTATGGCCGTTCAGGGAAACGTTCGTGTAGCGGCGGCTTCGCGCCGTTCTTTTGGTGATGCATTGCGTATTGCATATCGTGCAGGCACGATTACCGGTATGTTGACGGATGGTCTTGGCTTGCTGGGCGGTACAGCTATTTTCATTGTTCTTGGCATTGCTGCCCCGGATGCTCTGCTGGGCTTTGGCTTCGGCGGTACATTGTTGGCCCTGTTCATGCGTGTGGGTGGTGGTATCTTTACCAAGGCAGCCGATGTCGGCGCGGACCTGGTCGGTAAAGTGGAGGCAGGCATTCCGGAGGATGACCCGCGCAATCCAGCCGTAATTGCTGACCTGGTTGGTGATAACGTCGGAGATTGCGCTGGCATGGCTGCAGATATCTTCGAGTCCTATGAAGTGACCATCGTTGCCGGCCTGATTCTGGGCTTGGCGCTTCATACTATTACGGGTCAATTAGAGTGGATTATTTTCCCGTTGATCGTACGCGGCATTGGTGTTTTGGCTTCTATCATTGGCACGTACGCCGTAAAGAGCGGATCGGGTAAGAGTGATAATGCTATGTCCGCGATTTTCCGGGGATTCCTTTCTTCGGCTGTCATATCTACTGTACTCTTTTTTGGTGCAGGCTTCCTTTATCTGAATAGCCCCGCTATGGCACAGTGGGGCGGTTGGTGGCGTATCCCCGACCACTGTAGCGGTTGGCGTGTTGCTGGCCATCTCGATTGATCGTTTGACCGAATACTTTACCGGTACGGAGGCCAAGCCAGTCAAGGATATCAAGAAGGCAGCGGACACCGGCCCGGCAACCTTGATTTTGCAAGGCGTTGCAGTAGGCTTTGAATCATCCGTTTGGTCGGTGATTGTGCTTGCTTTGACCATAGTTGCATCAATTTTCATTATGGGTACCATCCCTGGTTTGACAGAGGCACAGCAGATCACCTTTGTGTTGTATGGCGTTGCGATGGCCGGCATCGGTATGTTGACCTTGACTGGCAACAATGTGGCCATGGACTCCTTTGGCCCGATTGCGGACAACGCCAACGGTATTGGTGAAATGTCCTGGTCGGGAATGGAAGATAAGGAGACCAAGGCTGCCCAACAGATCATGGCTGACCTGGATGCAGTCGGCAATACTACCAAGGCTATTACCAAAGGCGTTGCAATCGGTTCGGCTGTGATTGCGGCGGTCTCCTTGTTTGGCTCTTTCATTGTGGATACAAGCCGCGTGGATCCCAACTGCTCTGGCAAACTGGTATTCGCATTGATATTCCGCAGGTGTTTGTGGGAATGCTGATCGGTGGTGCATTGCCCTGGCTGTTCTCTTCGTTTGCTATCCAGGCGGTCAGCCGTGCCGCCGCCCTGATCGTGGAAGAATGCCGCCGCCAATTCAAAGCGGGTGTGCTGGAAGGCAAAATCAAGCCCGATTATGCCAAGGCAGTTTCGATCTCCACCACTGCTGCGCAGAAAGAACTGATTGGTCTGGCTTTGCTGGGCATCGTGACTCCCATTGTAGTTGGCCTGATGTTGCAGGTTGAAGCTCTTGGTGGTTTCCTGGCAGGCATCATCGTTTCCGGCCAGTTGTTGGCTGTATTCCTGAATAACTCTGGTGGCGCTTGGGACAATGCCAAGAAGCTCATCGAAGATGAACCGAAAAATATTGAAAATAATACTGGTAAAGGCTCTGAACGTCACAAAGCCAGTGTTGTGGGCGATACGGTTGGTGATCCCTTCAAAGATACGGCTGGCCCGGCTTTGAACCCAATGATCAAGGTGGTCAACCTGGTGGCTCTGATTGTGGCTCCTATCGTTGTGACCTATAAGACGCTTGGCTTTGGTGGCTGGGTAGTTGTGCTGGTGCTATTAGGTATATTAGCCTGGGCGATTGTGAGGTCGAAAGCGGAAGCGCCAGCGTTGAAGTAGAGATCGACATTTGAATTCAAAAGAGACTCACTGAAATAGGTGGGTCTCTTTTTTATATAACTGAGCGTAGAGCGAAATGAATTCTTTAATTGCAAATTCATTAATTCCCCTCTACCTAACAAACCCGTATGGCGTAGAAATTGACTCCATGTTTCGATGACTATAAAATCCGATTGTCGGAGCAAGTTGCTACCGCGCTTCGCAAAATTATGAGACAAAGAATGGAGATAAGCATGCCTGTCAAATTCAACATCGTAGAGCGACCCAACCCGCAAAACCTGGATGCCCCCAGGAAATACTATCCCTCTGTGCGGGCAAGCGGGCGCAGAACCTTACGTGATTTATCGAAACACATTTCGAAGATCTGCACTGTCAGCAGTCCAGATACTTTGGCCGTGATCGAAGCGCTCTTAATGGTCATCCCGGAGGAACTAGCTGACGGCAATATCGTTGAACTCGGCGAGTTCGGCAGCTTTTGGCTGCGCAATAGTGCTGAAGGAGAGGCAAAGCCGGACAATGTGAGCGCCAATCAGGTGACCAACCTGTTACCGCGCTTCCTCCCCGGCAAGGAATTCAAGAAAGCTCTAAAAACGGTCAAACTGGTAAAAGGATCCTGACCCTGACATTTCCCTGTTCTTTCGGCAAAAACGGTCGCCTGGCAGGTGGTAGCCTTTTATCAGCAACTTACGGCAGATAAAACAGATACGTACATCTCAGGGAAGACATACGTATCTGTTTGGAGAGACATACGTACATGATTAGGAAAAAGTAGGTATCTGTCTACTATGATGTACGTATGTGTTGAGGAAGACATCAAGATACTTTTCTTAGTTGTGCCGGTCGTTTCCTGATATTCGTCACAAGTTGCTTACCCTATCGTTGTGACCTATAAGACTCTTGGCTTCGGTGGCTGGGTAGTTGTGTTGGTGCTGTTAGGTGTGTTAGCCTGGGCGATTATGCGCTCGAAGGCAGATGCGCCGGAAGTGAAGTAGTACAAATATATCTATGATTTAAGTGCGTGGGCTCCCAACCGAGGTTGGGGAGCCCACTTGTAATTTGTCTTATTTAGAGAATTCTTGGATAGTATTGTAATGATTAGAACATGTTTTACCTAATTTTGTAGATTAGAATTTAGCACATGAAACGATTACCGAAGATTAACCACTCACACCTTTACATTATTTTGGCATGGGTTTTGATTTGGGTAATCCCTTGGGGAAAACTGCCCTCGCTTCAGAGCAACATCTTCCTTGCTATCCTTACGGATATGATGCGACTTGGCATTGCCTTGCTCATTTTTATTATTCCAGGTGCGTTACTTTATATTCTGTTGAGACAGGCTGACAAACCAGGCGTTAAGCTTCTGGAACTCATCCCCATTGGATTTACATTTTCAACACTTATGATCGGCATGATCGGATTGGTGGGACGCTTTCTTGGATTTTCGTTTGTACTTGTAAAGTTTATTTTTGCTTTTGTTGGTCTTATAGAGCTATTTGCCCTCGCGAAAATATATCCGAAAATATTTTATCGTAATTCAGATTTGTACAGCGGTCTACGAGAATCACTAAATAATCCGCCTTTGCTGGCAGCTTTATTTTTCGGGGTTCTATTTTTGATAAACGCAGCCCTGTTTTTTATAGACGATTGGTCATATTTGGCATATTTAACGAATTGGCAATATTCTACACATCTAAATTTTACGGAAATAATTTTTGGAACAACTTCAACTGACCTTGCCCGGTTTTGGCTAGCTTTGTATCCCATGGGGCAAGCATTGCTCTCGGATCTAAGTGGGGTGCCGGGCATTTTATTGTTAGGAAATTACCTCGAAATCTTTTTGGTGATAATCGCGATACTGGCGATGTATCATTTCGCTCGGACTTTGGGACTTTCAAGGCGCTTAGCAGAATTCTCAGGTATTAATCCATATTGCTCTTCTTAGTTGGATAGTAGGCGGTGCTCACAACCCGGTAGGTTTTTGGTTCTTCTTGCACATGGCTGAAGATAAGGTGTCAGCTACTTTCATTCTTGCGCCTGTGTTATTTAGTTTGTTGTTTAATTTTGTTAATAGGCCACACAACCAAAATTATTTGTTGGTTCTGTTAGCGGGAATTGCTTTAACATTAACACATCCAATTACTCTTTTTTATGTAGATTGCATTGTGTTAGGTGTAGTCATTGTTTCTTGGCTGATGCGTAGAATTTCATGGTTCAATTTAATAAAAATTTTTGTAGCGATTTTGATTTGGACGATTCCATATGTGGTAGTGCGCTTTTCGAACGATCCTTCCTTGGCAACAATGGGATATGATGCGGAACATGTTAAAAATTCTCTAACAGTAGATATTCTTCTGAATATCAGAAGCGACGGGTTATACGGTATGAACCCGGGGGTTTTAATGTTCTTGGATGCCGATGTCGGTCCTGATATTTATATGGGATTTCAGGTGTTTCGTGCCATACCTGTCTTTATTATCATCATTGCTGGGCTGATTGGAATAGTGAAGATCAAACAGGGAAATGTGTATTTGTATATTTTAGTGTCAGTTGCAATAGTACTTCTGTCGTTAATTCCCTACACAGGACCATTATTAGGATATATTATTGGCGCCAGAATGCTGTTTCGCGCTTCTTGGTTTGCTCCCTTTGGTTTAGGTGTTGTCACAATTCTTAAAGTTTGCGCAGATATTATTACAACAAGCATTTCGCATTTGTCAAAAAGTTATACTCATCGCTGGTTGGAAAAATCCCTTACGGGGCTATATTCACGATTGCCCATGTTGGGATTTACTTTTTTTGTTATGGTGGGATTGGCAAGCCCATCAACGTGGCGTGTTATTAATCATGCTCCAATTCTTATTCCTGAATGGAGTTTTCATCGACAATTAGCCGATGTGGGGGATTATATTAGCAAAAATAATTCAAAAAAAGTCACGGTGATTACTTTGAATGATACTGACAATTATTTACCAGGCATTTCAGCAAAGGCAATACCTGTTACGTTTCGCGAAGGAGGTGGAGGAGAGGCGATCCATTATTTCTTTAGCGATCAAGAATACGAGGAAAGAATAAATGAGAGCGATATTATTCAGTCGTTGGATCCTTTGGTTCCTGTGAGTGACCGTATCCCAATGATTAAAAAATATCAAGTTCAATATATTTTAGCGGATACGTGGCAGGCAGATACAATTTATGAAAATTATGAATAGTGATGATAAACTGATTGAACCAGTATTTAGAACGGACGATTTTGTGTTGTTTGAGGTCAGATCTAGTGTAAAAGGAAATTGAGTAGGTAAAGAGTTTTTCAGGTGAGTTATATGAAGTTGATAATTTATATGTCACCCTGAATGAAGAGAAAAAAAATCTTGGTGCGCCAAAGCGTTGGGATAGACTTTGGGTAAGGCGACAGTTCAATTGTCGCCCCATCGGGAGATACCACGATCATGCCCATTGAAAGATGCATTGCCATAAAAAAATATTTTGTTCGCTTTGTTGTCGCGCAACACGATGATGCTACTGTATTTAAGAATTTTTCTAAACGATGTGATGGTACAGCTAGAGTTGTGTTTGAAATAAATGGTTTGATTTTGTTGAAGTTGAGTGGGTTTTGATTATTATCCTGATAAAAGGAAAAGAAAATGTATCGAAGAAAAACAATCGGTGTTGTCGTCCCTGCTTACAACGAGGATGTATTGATTGGTCGGGTCATTGAAACGATGCCTGACTACATAGACAAAATCATCGTTGTTGATGATTGCAGTCAGGATGATACGGTTATAAAAGTAAAAAGCTACATGGGACAAAAAAGCTTTCTAGATGAGAAGATAATATTGATAGAGCATGCGTACAACCAAGGAGTTGGAGGGGCGATCTCTACCGGTTATAAATGGTGCCGTGATCATGAAATTGATGTTGCGGTGGTGATGGCCGGTGATGCTCAGATGGACCCAGCGGATATGCCCACTTTGCTGACTCTGTAGTGACTGGGCAAGCAGATTATTCAAAGGGTAACCGCTTGTTTACAGGAGACGCCTGGAAACAAATTCCAAGGATACGGTATCTAGGCAATTCTGCGATGTCGCTATTAACAAAAATAGCATCCGGATATTGGCATGTGGCAGATTCTCAGTCTGGTTATACAGCAATAAACTTGCGAGCTTTAAAGATAATGATTGGGATCAAATGTATAAACGCTATGGACAACCTAATGACTTGCTTGTGCGTCTTAATGTTTTCAATTTTAGAGTTTGTGACGTGCCAATAAAGCCTGTCTATAACATTGGGGAAAAGAGTGGAATCAAGCCTTTAAGAATGATTCCGAAATTGTCATGGTTACTTTTTAACCCTTCTTATGGCGGATGTGGCAAAAATATGTCATTCGTGATTTTCACCTCTGGTGTTTTTTTACTTGATGGCTTTCTTTTTGTTAGTAGCAAGTATTCCCTTGGGATTAAAGGTGCTTATTCTTTGGTTAGTCCTAGGAGGTATCCTGCTATCAATGCCTTGGTCTGGATGTCTAGTATTGGATTGAGGTTTACAATCACTCTTTTTGCGATGTGGTTTGATATGGAATACGATTGTTATGCAAGATAATTTCGATCAGATAATGAAGCGTAAAGCTTTAATCCGTAACAACACTTTCAAGCGATGGGAAATGATGGGCTTCCCTCTTTTGTTTATGATTTTGCACAAAGCATTAAGAAAATGTGAGGTACATGTGCTTGCGCCACACACGCGAGGAGCAAAAAAAAATGAAAATATGAATGGAATAATAGTTGATCGATTTGATTATGCTCCTGAATTAGCTTGAAAAGTTCTTGGTGCGGGTATCATCTTTATCAGGTACACTAAAACGATCAAAGGTATTTTTATTGTTAGTTCCTTTACTTGTAATTTCTGGAACAATCAAGTTGATTGAGTTACAAATCAAATATCGATATGATGTTATCCATGTTAATTGGTTCATACCTTTTCTGGTCCTGTTGTTGGTTTTTATACGCTTATTCACCAATTTCAGATTTATTATTACTTCACATGGGAGTGATGTTTTCCCGTTCTCAAATGAGGTGGCGAATGACTCTCTTTTGTGGTGAACGTCTTTGATAGGAAATGTTCACATTTCCATGGCCGATTATATTGTGGCTGTAAGCAGTGCTTTAAACAATACCATTGTAAAAGTGTCTTCCGAAGGCTTGGTACCTTAAAAGATTGCTGTAATTAGCATGGGTATTAACTCTGATATGTTTGCCGGTGGTGAACGGCGTGATGAAATACTTCGAATACCACTAAAAATTGTATTTGTGGGGCGGTTGGCTGAAGTGAAAGGAGTGAAATACTTCAATTGACGCAATGGCAATCTTGCGGAACAGAAACATTGATTTTGAACTCCAAATTTTTGGTGATGGTTTCTTGAGGAAATCTCTTGAAGAACAGGTTGACAAATATGGTTTATCCGAATATATAATTTTCAATGGGTTTATTGAGCACTCTGCTTTATCAAATGAAACTAGAAAAAATTTGATATTTTTATTGGTCCTTCGATAACCACCTCCATAGGAGAAGCTGAAGGTTTTGGATTGGTGTTTTTGGAAGCTATGGCAGCAGGTTTAGTTTGTTATAACTACGAATGTTGGTGGCATACCGGATATTGTCATCGCAAGGAAACGGGCATTTCTGATTAGGAAAATAGTCTCCATGCAATTGCAGATGCGGTTGAAATGTTGGTAGAGAACAATGATCTCCGACGCAAATTAATAAATAATGGAAAACGATTGGCAAAAGGATATGACTGGGCTAATATTGCCAATAAGTATTTGCAGACATATGGAATCAAAATAACTAAAGTCATTTGGAGTCGTAATGCTACAATCTAAGATTGCTCCTAGGGGAAAAACAGTTTTAGCTCTGCTCATTCCTGTTGTTCTATTCTTTATTCTTTCTTATTACATCTCTCCCTTTGTACCCGATAATTCATACATATCATTTAGGTATGCTCAAAACATGGGAAATGGCTTGGGAATTACGTTTAACCCCTCATGAAAAACCTGTGGAGGGGTATAGCAATTTTTTATGGGTATTGTTATGTTCAATTTTTGTATACCTCAAGTTTGATATTGTTTTATGGGCACCTCGGCTTGGATTTGCGTTTGGAGTCGCTACTATAATACTGATGTGGCTAATAATGCTTAATCGGAGGTACTCACAAAATCTAATGGGGTTTTTGCTGTTTCTGTCTACATCTGCTCCGTTTATATTATATTCAATCTCTGGTTTGGAAACCCCCACTTTTTCTCCTTTTTGTTGCTCTCGGCAGTCTTTAAGTTTGAAGTTGTTTATAAACTGGGATACAAATGGTATCTTTTTGTTTTACTCTCATTAATTTCGTTTTTATGCGCTTTATGCAGGCCTGAGGGCATTTTATTATTTCCTATACTAATTGTTTTTCTTACAGCTATTCGCGATCGGCGATATCCTTATGGTGGGATAATATTAGCAATTGGAATATATGTCATCCTTGTAGGAACCTACATCGTTTGGAAGATTAATTACTTTGGTGAATTATTGCCTACTCCTTTTCTATCAAAGGGGCCTGGAACATCTTTATTTATTACTTGGTGGAGAAATTGGCAATTTTTATTTATTGCCCAAAATCATTACTTTGCACCTTTTGGGTATTATTATGTTGCATTAAAATTATGTTGGCAATACTCGGTACGTTGTTGGGGAATCATTTGATAAAGAAATTTCAAATTGAACAATTACCCATAATCATCTCCATTGCTTATTCGATGGTTTACATAAATTTTGTAGACTGGATGCCAGATGAGATATTTTGTGCCCATTATTGGGCTACTCATAATTTCTTTTGGGCCACTAGCTATATTTTTTTCAACAGATGCTGATAATATTGGCAGACCTATCGCGAGTAATCTAGTTCGAAAAATTACTATATATTCTTTGATCTTTAATAATTGGTTTGTTTTCAATCGCGATTCTAAAAATTGATGCACAGAGAAATGAAAATAGCACAAAGAATTCCCTTATCGCACTAGGCCGTTGGCTTAAAGTTAACACACCAAACAATTCTTTATTAGCCATGAGTGATGTCGGCGCTACCCCATTTTATTCGGAACTTCATACACTTGATATTAATACCTAATCCCTTACCGATTTTCATATAGCCCACTTTGGTTGGTCGGATGAGTATTTCTTCCAAGCAAATCCAGATATTGTTATCTTTGTTTCGTTTTCCTTAGAAAAACCGGTTTTTTATGAAGAGCACTACAAAACCTTAACAAATCAAGGTTTCAAAGAAATTACCACTTGATAGGAATTACTCGGTATGACTGGTATCAGGATCGCTCGTATTGGGTTTTTGCCCGAAATTCGTTAGTTTTTAGTAATGAACAATTGGAAAGCTTCCCTTAAAGGCATCGGAAACCATTGAACTATTCTTAAGAACAAAAAAACTTTGTAACGCTAAAGTTGCATAAATGATAATAAAGAAATTGACTCTAAAAGATAACTTATTTTTCATCACCGTAACGGTAAACAAATTGAACTTAGTTTACGAAAATTAGATATTAAGTGCCTCGGAGAAATAATGCCGCGATCGCGTTTGCATTCCATTATTGTTTAACTCATAGGCTTGGGATGATAGTGCCTCTGTTCATTACTTATTCCTTTAAACACAGATAAATATCTCGACTCTTAATACTCATCTTCATCTCTTCTTTTTTCTCTTCTAGCTTTTTCGTTTTGGGATTTTATCATGGATTATAATCCGATTTTGTTTCGAAGTGTTGGTGCACACCTTTCACATAAAGATGGTTTTGTTCTTGTGGCTTTTACTTTTGCACCAACTCCCGATCTCTGGTGGACTATGGCTAAGGGATATTACTTGAAAAGAAGCATAATCAGCTTTACACCAAATTTTTAGCGTTTCGTTAGCAATTTTTACTGCTTTGTCTCTGTGAATGGACTGTATTGGGATTGCAATTCTGCTCCATTGGATGGCTATAAAAAAGTGTCACCAATCTCACCGTTTTTTATGGATTGGCTTTGCACTAATGTCAGCTTGCATCTTGTTATTTTGGATTCCGTTTGACCGTTTAACAATTCCAAACAAACTTTGTTTTCGTTTTTTTCAAGCTATTGATGGATGGATGTTTATCAGGAAGATCCCATTGTGGGGTTAAATCTATTGTTTTGCAAACTATTATGATGTTTTTACTGGCGGGTCGTTATTGGCTTGCTTTCCATATGATTTCACAAAATGTAAGTCTTGGAGATGTCATATTGTTTTCTTCTGCTTCTGTTCTGACCCAATTGGTCAGTATCGCCCCTGGGGTTTGGGTATAACAGAGTTCAATTGTGGGAGCATTTGGCTTAGCGTTCGGTTTTGAATATGGGCTGTGAGTGTAGTTGCTGGTAGGTTTTGATTGTGTTGTTATCAACTTTTGCGATATTGATAATTGGTGTGGGTTAGTACGATTATTTTGGGGAAAGAATTATCCAATTTTTCTTCTCCCATCTCAACGAAATAAAAAATAATTGATATTCGCGCGCATTCCCTTTTAGTTAGAGAATAACAATACCAATCTCATCTTGGAATCAACGGCTTTATTTTTGTTTTTTCTCTATTGAACATTTTTGATATGACCAACCGCCCTTACTAGTTGGAGTTTTTCCTGTGATATTGATGTCATACACCTTAGTTGCAAATATCACTTGGAGCCTGATATTCGAGAACGAGGGCTTTTTCATGCTCCTTATGATTTCTGTTTTGTTTTATGTTACCGAGCCAGATCCCAATAAACCGTCAAACATAGATTTGTCCATTCATATCAATCTATAAACTTCTTCTGCCACTCGAACAACTTATTCAACGCCTCGATGGGCGACAGTCCATTGACATCCAGCTCTTTCAATTCATCCAACAAAGGACTTGTTTCCGGAAACAAGGCTACCTGCCTGGCGGCATTCGGGTTGATTTTCACGGCTTTTCCGGATGAATTTTCCAGTTGGCTCATGATCTCGTTGGCGCGCTGGATGACCGGGGAGGGCAGTCCCGCCAGTTGCGCCACATGGATGCCGTATGACCTGTCAGCGCCACCGGGCACGATCTTGTGCAGAAAAACGACCTTGTTGTCCGCTTCGCTGACAGCCACGTTGTAGTTGCGTACCCCTGGCAGCAATTCCGCCAGTTGGGTCAGTTCGTGGTAATGCGTGGCGAACAGCGTTTTGGCGCGCAATTGTGGGTGGTTGTGCACATATTCCACCATCGCCCAGGCGATAGAGACGCCATCGTAGGTGCTGGTTCCGCGCCCGATTTCATCCAGGATCAGCAAGCTTCGACTGTGTGGCATGGTGCAGGATATTGGCCGCCTCGATCATCTCCACCATGAACGTAGATTGCCCGGCATGGATTTCATCCTGTGCGCCGATGCGTGTGAAAATCCTGTCCACCAGCCCGATGACCGCCGACTCGGCCGGGACAAACGACCCCATCTGCGCCATCAGCACGATCAGCGCAGTCTGCCGTAAATAAGTGGACTTACCGGACATATTCGGCCCGGTGATGACCCTGACGATTTCGCCCTTCTCGAATGTGACGTCGTTGGGAACATAGCGCTCGCCATGCAAAAGTTGCTCCACAACCGGATGCCGTCCCTCGCGGATGTCCAGGACCGCATCATCCTGGACCTCGGGCCTGCTGTAGCCTCCGAGTGCCGCTGCCTCCCCCAAAGCGGACAGCACGTCCAGTTCCGCCAGCGCATAAGCCGAATCAAGCAGTTCGCGCGCCGATTTTCCTAGCGTGGCGCAGACTTCCTTGAACAACCGCAATTCGATTTCCCGGATGCGTTCTTCGGCATTCAACACCAGAGTTTCATATTCTTTCATCTCGGGCGTGATATAACGCTCCGCATTGACCAGGGTTTGCTTGCGGATGTACTCTTCCGGTGCCCTGTCTGCCGCACCGCGCGAGATTTCGATGTAATATCCAAAAACCTTGTTGTAGCCTACTTTGAGCGTTTTTATGCCCGTACGCTTGCGCTCTGTGGCTTCCAGGTTGGCGATCCAATCACGGGCATGCTGCGATGCCTCCAACACACCGTCAAGCTCTGTCGAATAGCCGACCCGGATAATACCTGTGTTCTGGGTTGTAGCAGGCGGATCATCAGCAATCGCTGTTTCGAGCAGGTTCAATGCTGTCTCATGGGGTTGAATTGAAGGCAAGATGCCTTCCTTTGCTGTTTCCTTCTCCACCAACTTTTGGATTTCTGGTAGACGTCCTAGCGTCTCTCTCAGGGCAACCAGGTCTCGAGGCTGGGCGTGCCCGGCAATGATGCGATTGGTCAGGCGTTCAAGGTCAGCCAGCGGTTTGAGCGCGGAGCGTATTTCAGCACGTTCCATGCTGCGCTCGAAGAAATACCCTACGCCGTCCAGCCGCTTTTGGATTTTGTCTACATCCAGCAATGGCTGGCTGATCCATTGGAACAGCAGTCGTTTTCCCATGGGAGTGACTGTGTGATCGAGTACGTGCAGCAGCGAGCCCTTATGCTCGCCTCGCAAGGTTTCTGTCAGTTCGAGGTTGCGGCGGGAAGCGCTATCCAGCGTCATGAATTCGGACAGGCTATATGTTCTCAAGTTGGTCAACAACTTGAGCGAATCTGCCTGGGTCTCTTTCAGATACTGGATAACGGCCCCGGCTGCACGGATAGCCAACCCACGTTCTTTTAGTCCAAAGCCATCCAATGTGGCCGCCTGGAAGTGAGTCAGAATCGCCTCTTCGCAGCGACCCGGCTCGAAACGCCACGCAGGCCAGGGCGTAGAATGACCGGATAATCCGTTGTTAAACGGAAGATCGTCCGGGTGCAGGATTTCAGCCGGGTGCAGGCGTGTCAGTTCCGCGCGCAGTGTCTCCGGGGTCAGTTCCGTAGTGGCGAATTCTCCAGTTGTAATGTCCACATAAGCAATGCCCGCGCGATTTTCATCTATGAGAATCGCGGCCAGATAGTTGTTGGCATCACCGGGGAGCAATCCTGGCTCTACAATGGTCCCTGGTGTAACCACGCGTACCACCTCGCGCGGGAATAGACCTTTTTTGGGTGCATCACCGACTTGTTCACAAATGGCGACGTGGTACCCCTTTTCGATCAGGCGCGCCATGTAATTCTCAACTGCATGATAGGGGATACCTGCCAGCGGTGCGCGGATGCCATTTCCAATCGGACGGGAAGTCAGGACGATGTCGAGCTCGCGGGCAGTGATCTCGGCGTCTTCATCGAAGGTTTCGTAAAAGTCGCCCAAACGAAAGAACAAAATGGCATTGGGGTATTGACGTTTTATTTCAAGATACTGTTTGCGGATAGGGGTGACATCATCTTTGGGCATGGGTTGATTTTACTATGAGCCTGTAACTTGGGCTATAATTTGGCTCATAAAATCATACTTTAAGAGAGAGAAATATGCACACACTCGTTTTGGTTCGTCACGGACAAAGTACCTGGAATTTGGAAAATCGTTTCACTGGCTGGACAGATGTCGGCCTGACAGAGCAAGGGATGGCGGAAGCGCGGGAGGCAGGTCGTATGCTGCGAGAGGGCGGCTATAAATTTGATATTGCATACACCTCCGTGTTGAAGCGCGCCATTAAAACCCTTTGGTTGGGACTTGAAGAAATGGATATGGAATGGCTTCCGGTCATCCGCGCATGGCAATTGAACGAACGCCATTATGGAAACTTACAGGGTCTGAACAAGGCCGAGATGGCTGAGAAATTCGGTGAAGAGCAGGTACATATCTGGCGCCGTAGCTATGATGTCCCGCCGCCGCCGCTGGATATAAACGATGAGCGCCACCCACGTTTTGACCCTCGTTACGCGGATCTGACTCCCGAACAATTGCCAGCCACCGAGTCGCTTAAGATCACGCTGGAACGTGTCCTGCCTTACTGGCACGAGGTACTGGCTCCTGAGATCAAATCGGGCAAACGCTTGCTGATCACGGCGCACGGCAATAGCCTGCGCGCAATGGTTAAATATCTGGATCATATTTCGGATGAAGAAATCCCTGGCCTGAATATCCCAACTGGGGTGCCGTTGGTCTATGAACTAGACGATGACTTGAACGCTATCAAGAGTCATTATCTGGGCGATCCGGACGAGATTGCGAAGAAGGCCGCGGCGGTTGCAGCCCAGGGTAAGGCGAAGTAACAGCTAACCTGGTACGTTTGAATAGCGTTTACCCCGTTGCCATTTTTTGGTCTACTAATATACTTAACACCAAGCGCTGACTGTGGGTTGTGGGAAGTCCATCAAAGCTATAAGGATTTGCCCATTACCGTACTCCGGGTTTTTATGTCGAAAGTAAAAAATATTTGGTTCCTTTTAATTTCTTTTTCACTTTTATTACCATCTCTTGTCTTTCATGCTTACCTGGGTTCATTTAGCCGTTTCTTAGGAGATGATTACTGTTCCGCGTTTTGGGCTAATCGGTTTGGGGTGATAAGAGCAACTTGGTATTGGTATATTACATGGAGTGGAAGATATTCAGCCAGTGCCCTTGACAGCATATTTGGAATTCTGGGACCAAAAATTGTTCCGTTTGTTACCCCCTCTGTGATAGTGATCTGGTTAATAACTATTGGATTGACTGTCAATATAATTATCCCGTTGAGAAAAAATAAGGTATTCAGCACTAGTCTGCTTGCAACAGGTGTGCTTTTTCTGACACTTAACTTTACTCCTACTGTACAGCAGTCTCTCTACTGGGGGCAGGGGATGCGCTCGGTTGTTCCTCCCCTAATATTGGGGACAGCTTACTCAGGTATATTTTTTGCCCTAAAAAATACAAAACGGATAAGTAGAAAAACACAAGCTCTTTGGTACTTGTTGAGTTTTCTCCTGGCATTTGGAACAGGGGGCTTCAGTGAAACATACTGCGCTGTACAACTTGTAGCTTTTGGATTTAGTTTTGTTGTCCTGACCATATATTATCATCACCCAATTAAGAGTTTTGAGTCATCTTTTTTGATCTTCGGGCTTTTAGGCGCCGTTTTATCTTTTATTGTCGTTATCCTTGCGCCTGGAAACGTTTTTCGCGCTGCTTATTATCCCCCTCCCCCGTATTTTTTAGATTTTAATTGAAATTTCAACCAAAAGCATACTTGTATATTTTGCAAACCTGTTTTCATCCCTAAAATCTGCCACTGGCTTTTCAGGGATATTTTTCCTAAGCGTCTTGATTGGTTTTAAAAATACAAACAAACTGTATACAAAGCGTAATCTGCCAGTATTATTAGTCGGCGGACTACTTCTCATCTTCTCTTGCTTTCCACCTGCCGCCTACGCGATGTCTGATAGTCCTCCAGGCCGTACATTGATTATTTCAACCTACATCTTCGCAATACTGATTGTTTTTAGTGGGTTTTACCTTGGTAGTTATCTTTCATCAAAAGAAGAAATTACTCCGCGATATTTTTATTCCATAGTCAGTTTGCTGTTTTTCTTAAATATTTTTATATCCAGTTTCATTATCAGCAATGATATGTATACATCACGTCATATGTACATTGATTATGCTGCTGCATGGGAAAAAACACACAATACCCTTGTTATTTTGCGGAACAGTGATAAAGATGTCGTCGTTCCCGCTGTTGTTGATGAGTGGTCCGGGGTTTTGAGAATGGCAGATAACCCCCGTTTCTATGTAAACATTTGTGTAAGCGAATATTACGGACTTAATAGTATTGTCGCCAGAGATGATCTTCTACCTACCAGACCCTGATTTACGAGAATATTGACAACTGTGTGCCCATGCCGTCTCTAAACCTTGATTTCATTGCTGAATTGCAAAAACATTTTCGTGGCGAGGTGCGTTCTGACCTCGCCACGAAAATGTTATACAGCACCGATGCCTCCATTTACCAGATCGAGCCCTTGGGTGTTGCCTTTCCGAAAACGCAGGACGATTTGCAGGCTGCGGTGGAACTGGCGGCTAAATATAAAATCCCGATCTTGCCACGTGGCGCTGGTTCGTCCCTCGCTGGACAGGCGATTGGTGAGGCCCTGATATTGGACTGTTCGCGCTGGCTGGACAAACTCGTGGATATCGATATTGAGGCCCGCACCGCGACCGTTGAGCCAGGCCTCGTTCTTTCCAAGCTCAATGCTGCCGCCGCTAAACAGGGTCTGATGTTCGGCCCCGATCCGGCTTCCGCGGAACGCGCCACGATGGGCGGTGTCATTGGTAACAACGCAACTGGAGCGCATTCCATTCTGTATGGCATGACCGCCGACCATCTTGTCTCTGCGGATGTTATCCACTCGGACGGAAGTCTGGCGACCTGGGGAATTGTAGAGCCATCAGCTATCAGCGATCATCATTCAGCTGTTATTTCTACGGCGATGGCAATCCGCGAGAAATATGCTGATGCAATCCGGCAAAACTACCCTCAATCCTGGCGTAACTCAGCAGGCTATCGCCTGAATTACCTCTTGCCCTGGTCTGCGACCACGCCGCCGCAGTGGTCTGATGACTGGTCGCTGGCCACTGGTCACTATCCGCCAGTTGGCCCGGACGCTATCAATCTGGCTCCTTTGTTAGCAGGCAGTGAAGGTACGCTGGCTGTCATCCGGCGCGCTACGGTCAACCTGGTGCAGAAGCCGAAACATACTATTCTTGGGGTGTTGTCGTATAACTCGATTGCTGAAGCCTGCGACGATGTGCCCCGTCTGCTGGAATTTCAACCCATCAGCAGTGGAGCTGGTTCCGCAGATGTTAATTCGGTTGGCGAAAGATGTCCCGGCCTATGCTTCTCAGGTGGGCTGGGTTAACGGTGATCCGGCTGCGTTGCTGGTCGTTGAGTTTAGCGGGAGCAGGTTGGAAGTCCTGAAAGAAGCGGTACACCAACTTGGCCCGGATGTGATCGTGGCCGAGTTGCGGGAAGATCAAGCGCACGTTTGGGCTGTCCGCAAAGTTGGGTTGGGAATTTTTGATTCGCGCCCGGCAGATGCACGTCCGGTGGCTTTTATCGAGGATTGTGCCATCCCGGTGGAACGACTGGGCGAGTTTGTGCGTGAAGTGGAAAAGATCTTGACTGCGCACGGGACGTACGCGGCTTTTTATGCCCATGCCTCCGCGGGCTGCCTGCATATCCGTCCGATTTTGAATCTGAAACTCGGGGAAGGAAGGCGCGCCTTGCGGGCAATTGCAGAAGCGACGCTGGCGTTGACGCTGCGCCTGGGCGGTTCGATGTCTTCGGAGCATGGGGACGGGATGCTACGTGGCGAATTCCTGCGACAGATTTACGGTGCCGAGGTGGTGGAAGCCATGCGGCTACTCAAACAGGCGGCTGATCCCGAGAACCTGCTCAACCCGGGTAAGTTGCTCGATGCGCCGCCGATGGACACGCGTTTGCGTTACGGGGAAGGCTACCGAGCCAATCCCTGGCCCGTCGCACTGGATTTTTCGCGCAATCATGGGCTGGCTGGTGCGATCGAGCAGTGCAACGGGCAGGGCGTTTGCCGGAAGGATGGCGGTGTGATGTGCCCGTCTTTTCAGGCCACGCGCAACGAGCAGAACTCGACGCGTGGGCGGGCAAACCTGTTACGAGCGTTGATTTCGACCGGAGACCAGGTTTTGCCCGAAGGGCCTTCGGCTGTGGAGAAGGCGGTTTACGAAGCGCTTGACCTGTGCCTGGCATGCAAAGGTTGCAAGGCGGAGTGTCCCAGCGGCGTGGATATGGCCAAGTTGAAATATGAATTTCAGCATGAGTATTACAAGACACATCCTCGTAAATTGCGTGATTACATCTTTGCCTACATTGGTACCCTGGCAAAGATGGGCGCACCTTTTGGTAAAGTCGTGAACTGGCTGGGTGCATCAACTCCGGCAAAAAGGCTCGCCAATCAGGTTTTTGGGATAACCGACAAACGACCTTTGCCGCAGTTCGTGGCGCCATCCAATGCTGCGGCCTATACTGTGCGCACAACACCTATTGAGACCTGCCTGTATTTGCCGGATGCCTTCAGTCATTTCTTTGAGCCCGAAATCGAACGAGCTGCTTTGCAGGTGCTGGCTGCTTGTGGTGTCAGCGTGAAAATCCTGCCGGTTTACGGCGCTGGGCGGACATTTTTATCCAAAGGGTTCATAGAACAGGCGCAAAAGCACGCTGAACGCGTTCTGGACGCTATCCAGCACTCGGACCCGAACGGGAATCTCCCGATCGTAGGCGTCGAACCCTCCGAGCTTTATACCCTGCGCGACGAATTTTTGGACCTGGTGCCTGCCCGCGCGGACGAGATGCGTTCCCTTGCATCGCGTGCCTGGTTGGTGGATGAATTCCTTATCCGCCCGGGATTAGATGACAAAAAACGTTATCTGCGCATAACCAATATATTAGGTGGAAATGATAAATCTGATAGACAAAAAATCATGTTACATGGCCATTGTTACCAGAAAACACAGCCGCCCGCAGCAGATGGCTTGGCTATTGGCCAGAACGCTTCTGTTGAATTATTGAAAGTATTTGGCTATGAGGTCGAGATTATCCCTTCTGGGTGTTGTGGGATGGCGGGCGCATTTGGGTATGAAGATGAGCATTATGAGGTTTCGATGCAAGTGGGGGAGTTGACGCTGTTACCTGCTGTGCGGGCCGCAGCGCTGAATGAGATTGGAGTTTCGGCCGTGGGTACATCCTGCCGTTCGCAAATCCTGGATGGAACTGGTGTGCAGGGTAATCATCCCATCGTGTTGGTTGCAGAGATGCTGGTGAAATCGAGGCAGGGAATGTAAGGGTAATGTGATGAACGCTCGCATTGCAGATGGGGACTCGCCCTTTGTAGCAATAGCGGATTTAAGCCTTGACGGCTTGACCATCTACGCGCTGGACAGTATGGGGCAGGCGCATTTTTGGCAAGGTTTGTAGGGGGATAACCAATCACTTGATAAGTAGATAAAATTCATCCGAATAGTCTATTGACTCTTACTTTGCCAGTTAGTATGATGATTGAGTAAATATCTTTAGGAGTGTGGGTATGGCAACAAAGAGACAGGAATCGTCTGAATCGGAACTCGCTTTATTGAAGAAGGAGTTGTCGACGCGCGAAAGAGAGCATAGGCGGTCATTGAAAGTTCAAGCTGCTCTGTATAAAATCGCGGATGCCGCCAGCGCCTCACGCGACATGCAGGAATTTTACAAGCAAGTCCATCGTGCGGTGGGCGAGTTGATGTTTGCTGAGAATTTTTTCATTGCATTCCATGACAAGACAACCGATATTTTGAGCTTCCCTTATTACGAGGATTTGTCGAAAGATAATCCCCCGCTGCCTCACCCTCTCGACCAATCTGGCGGTGGAACGAGAATTATTCTTAAGGCCATGCAGCCTGTTCATATCACTCGTTCCGAAATTGACATGATGATCGCTGAGGGCGAAATGGAACTGCGAGAACCGCTCGCTGAGGAATTGATGGGTGTGCCATTCATCGTGGATAAAAATCTAGATGGTGTGATCGTCATTCAAAATTATCGAAAGGAAATCAGCTATACCGACGCAGACCTGGATGTGCTTGTCTTCGTTGCCCAGCACATTGCCACTGCATTGAAACGCGTCCGCGCCCTCGAAGCGGAGCGGTTGCGAACAGAGGAGCTTGCCATCATCAACAGCGTACAGGAAGGGCTCGCAAAGCAACTCGACTTCCAAGGCATTATCGATCTGATCGGTGAAAAGGTTCATGATATTTTCAAAGCGGATACGACAGCCGTAGGAATGGTTGATCCCGAGCGAGACTGGATGTCAAATGTATATTACATGGATCGCGGTGAACGATTCCAAATTCCAGATGGCCCTCTTCAAAGACCGAGCTTGGTGGCAGTTAAATGTGGACACTCGAAAACCTTTGTTGTTCGGTACTCAAGAAGAGGTGATAAAAGCAGGCGGAACTCAAGCACCTAGGTCTGGGGAAAAGGTGGACAGAAACGAAAGCTTCCTAGGCGTGCCGATCATGACAGGCGATAAGGTGATCGGCGGGATCAATGTCCAAAGTTATCAACAAAATGCTTTCAACCAGAATGACCTCCGCCTCTCTGCAAACCCTCGCCAATGCAATGAGTGTGGCTTCGCAGAACGCGCAACTCGTTCAAAGCCGAGCAGGAACGCGTCGCTGAGTTGCAGATCATCAACTCCGTTCAGGAAGGGCTCGCAAAACAGCTCGACTTCCAAGGCATCATAGATCTGATCGGCGACAAGATGCGTGAGATATTTAAAGCCGATACAACAACTGTGGGAATGTACGAAGCCGAACGCGACTGGGCATCACATATCTATTACGTGGATCGCGGCGAACGGATCCCCTTCGCCGACGCACCCGTTATACGCCCCAGCTTAAGCACAATTCTGATAGAAACGCGCAAACCCTTGTTACTGGAAACCAGTGAAGAAGCTCAAAAGCTGGGCTCTGTGCGGATTCCACGTCGTGGTAAAAAGGTCGACAAGAATGAAAGCTACCTGGGTGTACCTATTCTGTCAGGCGATAAAGTAATTGGCCTGATGACCATCCAAAGTTACAAACAACATGCCTTCAAACAGGATGACCTGCGTCTCATGCAGACTCTCGCTAACGCGATGAGCGTTGCTCTCGAAAATGCGCGTCTCTTCGATGAGACACAGCAACGCAATGCTGAACTGGCCATCATCAACAGTGTGCAGGAAGGTCTTGCCTCTAAACTGGAGATACAAGCCATCTATGATCTGGTCGGCGATAAATTACGCGAGATATTTAAAGCAGATACAACCTTTATCGCATTTCATGACAAAAAGAAAGAAAATGTCATCGTTCCCTATTACGCGGACAAGGATGCCAAAAAACCCTTCACGCGTCCATATGGTACACGGGCTATATGAACACATTGTTAAAACTGGCAAGCCGCTCTTGACCGGTAGTGATAAGGAATCAGCAAGAACTTGGGAATTATCTTGTTGCTTCACCAGGTTCAAAAAAGGATTTGAATGAATCATTTTTAGGGGTTCCCATCTTCAAAGATGGCAAGGCAATTGGTGCCGCAAGCGTACAGAGTTACAAGAAAAATGCCTATGGCGAAAGCGATCTGCGTTTACTGGCCACCCTCGCCAACTCGATGAGCGTGGCACTCGAAAGTGCACGTCTCTTCGACGAGACCCAGCGCCTGCTCAAAGAGACCGAGGAACGTAACGCCGAACTGGCGGTTATCAATTCCGTGCAAGCCGCCCTCGCCGCCGAACTCAACATTCAGGGTATCTACGATGCGGTTGGCGATAAGATCACTGAGATTACCAAGTCAGAAGTTGTAATGATCAGCGGTTGGGATGTTGAAAAGGAAATCAGGAGTGACGTTTATTCGCGCGAGAAAGGCGAACGTTTCCCAAATTCAGCACATTCCTTCACGCCACTGGAAAAGACAATCGTCAGCGAATTGAAACGCGGCAAATCCATCGTCTGGAATGAAGGGATGGAGGAGCGCATAAAAAAATACGATCACACTCACATTGTTGTTGGCGGATTGCCACTCTCTGTTGTAGTTGTGCCGTTAAAAGTAAGCAAGCGTAATCCAACCACCATTATTGCCATTTCTCTACAAAATGTTAGCCGAGAAAATGCCTTCAGCCCTTCGGATGTTCGTCTTATACAGACTCTTGCCAACAGCATGAGCGTTGCACTTGAGAACGCGCGTCTCTTCGACGAGACCCAGCGTCTGCTCAAAGAGACGGAGCAGCGTGCCGCTGAACTCGCTATCATCAATTCCGTGCAGAAAGGGCTGGCTTCCAAACTCGACATGCGTTCCATTTATGAGTTGGTTGGAGACAAAGTGCGGGAAATCTTTAGGGCAGATACCACTTATATTGCTACATATCACCCGCAAGAACAATACACCCTCTCCCAATACTATACAGAGAAAGGGCATCGCCAGATTTTCGATAAGCCATTCCCCATGGGGGAGGGGTTATACACGATTGTCATTGAAACGCGGCAGCCTTTACTGCTTGGCACAAATGAGGAGCAGTTGAAACACGGTGCAACGATCATACCTTCCCCCGGAGACGCGCAAGATTTCAATCAGACCTTTCTTGGAGTTCCCATCCTGCTTGGCTCGGAAGTAAAGGGAATCATCTCTGTCCAAAGTTATAAAGAAAATGCTTATAACGACTCGGATGTGCGCCTTCTGCAAACTCTCGCCAACTCGATGAGCGTTGCGCTTGAGAACGCGCTTCTCTTCGACGAAACCCAGCGCCTGCTCAAAGAGACCGAACAGCGCGCGGGTGAACTGGCTGCCATCAGTACGGTCAGCCAGGCTTTAGTGGCAGAAACTGATCTCGAAGCAATGATCCAGTTGATCGGGAATCAGACGCGCGACACATTTAATGCAGATATCGCCTACGTGGCGATTCTCGATACGCAGACGAAGCTGATCAACTTCCCATATCAACATGGCGAAGACTTCACATCCCTCAAATTAGGCGAGGGTCTAACCAGCAAGATCATCCAATCAGGCGAGCCGTTGCTGATAAACAAAGATATTCAGGAACGCCGCGAGCAGTTAGGCGCTACATTTGTCGGGCGCGAGGCGCTTTCATTTTTGGGCGTTCCGATTCAGTCTGGAAAGGACACCATCGGTGTATTGAGTGTACAGAGTGTGACCAGGGAGGATGTGTTCGATGACGGTGATCTGCGCCTGTTGACAACCATTGCTGCAAATGCCAGTGCAGCTCTTCACACTGCACAATTATTTGCAGAGATCAATGAAACACTAGAACAACAGACGGCAACCAGCGATATCCTGCATGTGATTGCTCGATCCCCCACCAATGTTCAACCTGTTTTGGATATCATTGCCCAGCATGCAGTAAAACTGTGTAACGGAGTCTTTAGTGGGGTCTATCGAACAGACGGAATCATGATCGATGAAGTGGCGCAATACAATTACGCCCCCGAAACGCTAAATGTCGCGCTCCGTTCATACCCTGCACCTCTAGCAAGAAACACCAGCTTGTCATCCCGTGCCGTTGTAGATCGTGCCGTTGTACATATTCCAGACACGAAAAATAATCCAGACATCCCTGAGATGACGCGCGAATATGCAGAAACTCAAAATATGGGATGTATTCTATTTGTCCCAATGATGCGCGAGGGAGAAGCCATTGGCTCCATTGGCGTGGGCAAGAACGATCCCACGCCTTTTACAGATAAACAGATCGCGCTTCTGCAAACATTTGCCAGTCAGGCTGTGATCGCCATTGAGAATGTGCGTCTCTTCAACGAAACGGAACAACACAACCGTGAGATTACTGAAAACCTTGAACAACAAACTGCCACCAGCGATATTCTGAAAGTAATTGCTCAATCGCCTACCGATGTCCAGCCTGTGTTGAATGTAATCGCCAAACATTCCGTAGATCTAACAGGTGGGTCGCTGTGCTCGGTCTACCGCTATGACGGGGAGATAGTCGAACTCCCCGCACATTATGGATGGAACGCCGAAGGCATTGAGGAGGTCAGAGCCTCCTACCCAAGACCGCTAACAGAAGAGGCGGGCTTCTCTGCAATGGCGATCATTCAAAAGAAAACAATTCACATATCTTATACGGACACAGACCCGCGCGTACCTGAATTCAGTCATCGTTTCCTGAAGGCGCTTGATGTACATAGCGTGTTGTTCACGCCAATGATACGCAAAGGCGAGGTGATCGGTGTAATTGGCATTGGCAAGCAGTCTCCCGAACCTTACACCGACAAGCAGGTTGGCTTGATCGAGACTTTTGCTCAGCAAGCCTCTAT
>CAWHJM010000007.1:0-12023 GCA_963829615.1 uncultured Chloroflexia bacterium | reverse complement strand
GAACATAGTCAATGTAGCCAACAGGCGCTTTAGAAGGACCATTATTGTTCAAGCCAATCCAAAAAGTGAATGGCAACTTCTTAAAATCACTAAAGTGTTCAGGTATCGAATCCGTCGGAACGTATTCACCAACGCGTTTTCCATCAATAAAATAAACAATTGTCATTGTCTCAGGCTCAATTTCAAGCCGATAAACGTGCCAGCCAGGGGCAATTCCATCTAGTCCGAGTTTAGGCTCTGCCATTTTCTCAAAATAATCACTCCAACACTTGATGAGTTGTGTATTATCTCCTAACCCAAACACCCCACAATTTGTGTGACCTTGATCTGTAGCGATGAACATATAAAGATGAGCCTCAATGTCCGTTGTAGAAGGATCTAAAAATGCTCGCATTTCAAAAAAAGTCGGCTCAGTGATTCTTTTGCTGTTTTTTGAGAACAACCCTATCCCTCCAGAATCATTGACTTTTATAGAAAGGTTACCTTCTTCTTGATTTATCAAATAATTAGATGAACTCGCATTGGTTTCCCATAAATTCTTGTTATGACCACCATCATAAGCAGGATCATCGAAATCATCATACATCAGCGGATCAGCATAGCCGCTTGTCGCTTGCGTAGCTGTAGGGAGACTTGTCGAACTTGCCTTCGCAGGCGTTTTGATTACAGTTGGAACAACAGCTTTTCCTCCTGAAACAGATGTAGGAGCCAGAATTGCAGGGGATGCTGGCCTCTCGTCTTTATTTCCAAGTAGGTACCAAACTAAAATGACAACAGAGATAGTAACTATACTTCCCAGCCCTATCCAAAGAGATTTTGGCAGGGTAATCCGACGTTTCGCTGTTACCGGTTTTGCCAGCGCAGACAGGCTCTTCCTGGCTGTCCGCTGCACCTTCTGCCGGTCGGGATACTTGGGATCGATGCCTTTAATCTCCTGCCATTTTTCCAGGGCTTCCTGATATTTCTCCTCCCGCATCAAGTCGCACGGCTTCGGCATACATGGCAGCCAGTTCGTTCTGGCGCTCGGCTTCCTGTTCCTCGCGGGCCAATTCCTTTTGTGCTCGTTCGGCAATTTTTTCGGGGTCCTCAAATTGCTCATCCAGCTTGCGGATTTCTTCGATCTTATCCAGCGCCTGGACGCCATTTCTTCGAGCGCAGCAGTCCATGCGCCTGTTCGTACAGCGTGTTGATCTGGTCTTGCCGTTTTTGTTCATCCTCGGATTGCCGGATTTCAGCTTCTACTTTGGATAACAGTCGTTCCGTTTCCAGAAAGCCCGGTTCCATCGCCTGGACCTGTCCCAGCAACCTTTGGGCTTCCCCCCAGTGACCGGCGTCCATCGCATGCACGGCGCGACTGTAGAGTTCATTGAGTTCAGCCTGGCGCTTGAGTTCTTCCAGTTCCTTTTCTGCTGTAGGCAGTAAGTTTTCAGGGTCAGAGTAATCGGGATCAATGGATTTGATCTGGGCGAAAACTTTCGCCACCGCCTGCCATTTCTTGGCAGCATGCAATTGCCTGGCTTCGGCATACAACTCAGCAAGCCGTTTTTGTTTTTTGGCCAATCTTGAGTGTGGTCGCAGCATCTTTGTAGTCGGGCGAATCCTTCAGCAGCTCTTCCAGTGTTTTGAGAGCCACCGGCCAGTTTTCCGCACTTTGCGCCTCCGATGCCCGGGCATATAAGCATGGACAGATGCCGCTGACGTTTGGCTTCCGCCAGTTTATCGGCAGCAGCCGCATAGTCGGGTCGATCCGCGAGGATTCTCTGGAAACGGTCGCAGGCCTTGTCCCAGTCTTCCACCCAGAAAGCGGCCAATCCTTCCGTATAAAGTTCTTCCAGCTTCTGTTCGAGTTCCTTGTCCACATAAGAAATGGGTTCATCTGACAGGGGGTGCTTCACGCGCTGCGCTTCGGGAATTTCGAAGATGACTCCCTGCGGCGTGCGCATGTAGAGCACCGGTGTGCCCCACTCCACATCATTGCCGGTGGCAAAGATGGCCTTGCGCGCCTCCGAAACGGCTGCATCCACAGGGAAACCATCTGCTACCGCGCCATAAAATTCCTGCGCGAAAGTGATGGCTGCTGTTTCGACGATCTCGAATTGCATGGCAATCACCGCCGGGATACCTTGCAACACCAGCGTTTGCGCCACGCCTGCATACGGATCTTCCGGCGAAGTACGCGCCCCTTCACAAGCGTTCAACACCACCAGCTGCAACGAGCGATGATCATGCAAGACCGTCCCCAGATATTGACCGCTAATTGGCCGACCCTGGCCGGTCTCTTCTTCCAACAGGAGCATGCCGTCCTGCTTGTGTTCAGAGTATGTTCCATGCCCAATGAAATGGAAGATATGATACTCGCCCCGTCGCAAGCGCTGTTGCAAGGCGCTCAAGGTTGGTTTCTTCAAGCGTTCCAGCGTGACAAGCCCCCGGCGGATGAGTGGCGCTAACGCATTACTGAGCCGTTTCCACTCTTCCTCAACATTCAATTTCGGGAAACCCTCCGGGCTGGCGATCATCACCAGAATGTTCAGCGGCGGTTGAACCGTGAGCGGCTGGACCGGATATGGCAGTTCCAGATAACGCACAACCGGCGTATCTTTGGAGAGCGCCAGGAACTGATTCAGATGCGCATTGTAAAGAAATTCCCAGGGATAATCATGGAGCTTGGGCACATCAATGCGCAAACGCACTCTCAAGCCACTTTCATCTTCCATCGCTGCATCCCGGCTGCGCAGAAAGCAAGCATAGACATCATCACTGAAGACAGCCCGAAAAAGACGTTCTCCACATTGTTTGACCGCTTCCATTTCGGAAGAATCTACGCGTCTCACTCCTGCCCTCGGCCTGCCCATGCGCAAAACGAAATTTTCCAGTTCCAATTCTGAAAAGGGAATATCAAATTCTGTTGATGCCTGTCCTGCCGGGGAATCAATGACTCGTGCGCGATATTTCTCCCCCACTTGTTCGATGATCAAATCAAAATTGAAGTATGATCCCTCGCCCATACCCTCATCCTGACGATATTTGTCTAAACAAATAATACAACTAGACGGGGGCAATTACAAGCAGCGTTTATCAGTTTCTTGTTCGCTTTCGTGATAAACTCTTGCCCGTTCACCAATCCCCCCATACAATCCAAACCTTGGACGGCTTGCATCGTTCTTGGCCTGCTCAAAAATATTCCACTACTACTTTATGATAAACTCATCCCATGGATCTTGATTTTCGCTTTGGTTATGTAGCCGTTATCGGACGCCCCAACGTGGGCAAATCTACACTTATTAATGCACTGCTTGGGCAGAAAGTCGCTGCGGTCTCGCCCAAAGCGCAGACCACCCGCCGCCGTCAGCTTGGCATCCTGACCACTGAGAATGCCCAGATCGTTTTCGTGGATACGCCCGGCATCCACAATCCACGCCATAAGTTTGGGGTATTTCTCAACCAGGAAGCCGAAGATGCCCTTCCGGGTGTGGATGTGGTCCTGTTCCTGGTGGACGTATCCGAAGAACCGACGGATGAGGACAAGTGGATCGCGGCCCGTCTCTCGCGGCTCGCGCGTCGGACTTCGCTCGTGCTTGCTCCCAATAAAATAGATTTGGTTTCCGCTGAGGCCCTGCCCCCGCTGCTCGAAGCGTACCAGGCATTGGTTCCGAAAGATGCGCAGATCGTTCCGCTTTCAGCCACGAGCGGTGAAGGTCTCGAGTCCCTGCTGGCCGCGCTGATGGAGCATATTCCCGCTCGCAAACCCGAGTACGAACCCGAACAGATCACTGACCTGTACGAGCGCGAAATTGCTGCCGAGTTGATCCGCGAAGCCTGTCTTCAGAACCTGCGAGATGAGGTTCCGCATGGCGTGGCGGTCCGCATTGACGAGTTCACCGAGCGCGGCGATGAGGGCGCTTACATCGCAGCCACGATCTTTGTCGAACGCGACTCGCAAAAAGGGATTGCCATCGGGCGCGGCGGCGAGATGCTCAAACGCATCGGCACCGCGGCACGACACGAAATCGAGGAGATGTCGGGGCGCAAGGTGTTCCTGGAATTGCGTGTCAAGGTGCTGAAAGAATGGCGCAAGGACGAGAAAGCCATGAAGCGCTTTGGGTATAAGATCAAGAAGAAGAAATAGCTTTACCCTCTCCCTTTCAGGGAGAGGGTAAGGGTGAGGGTAGAATGTGCGAGGGCACAGCATGTATTTTTTAGTCATCTTAGCCTTTATCTTTGCCGTACTTGAATTGCTGGCTTTGTGGAAAGGCTGGCGCAAACTGGAATTTGTCGCCAAACCGGCGGTGATGGTCTGCCTGTTCATCTGGTTGTACGCAACGGCTGGCTTGCAAGGCGCACTGCTTTGGTTCGGGGTTGGTATCCTTTTCTCATTAACGGGGGACATTTTCTTACTGTTCATCGACCGTTTTTTCATATTTGGTCTGATCGCTTTTTTGCTGGGGCATATTGCTTACCTGATCGGCTTTAACGTTCCCTTCCCGGAGACCCTGGGTGTCTGGGTTTTTGGTATTGCCATTGTGGTTGGACTAAGCGCGGTGCGCTTGCTGCGCCGCATCGTGGAGGGCGTGCGTACCACGCAAAAACGGCTGGTCGCGCCGGTTATTGTTTACGGCACGGTTATCACATTGATGCTGCTTTCCGCCCTGCTGACGCTCTTCCGCCCGGACTGGGCTTCGACGCCCGCCTATTTGGTCAGTCTGGGGGCGTTCCTGTTCTATCTCTCAGACATCATCCTGGCCTGGAATCAATTCGTTGCCCCCATCGAAAATAGTCGTATGCTGAATATCGGTATCTATCACCTGGCGCAGATCGCGATTGTGGTTGGGGTGGGGATGCAGTTTGGCGGAGTGTAACCCCATCAACTTCTCCTGTTCACCATGCAAATCCTGACAACAATCTTTCGTGACCCAGGTGTCGATATTCACGGCAAGACGGACCATCGCGTAGCGGTCAGGGCGGTGGCTATTCGCGAGAAAAAACTCCTAATGGTCTACTCACCCGTCAATGACGAGTATAAATTTCCCGGCGGGGGAGTCAGTAAGAACGAAAAGCTTAAATATGCACTCAAGCGCGAAGTTCAGGAAGAATGCGGCATGAACCTGACGCACATCCTGCAGAGTATCGGCTGCATCATTGAATATGCGATCCCGATGAAAAAGAACTTTGATGTTTTCAAGATGACATCCAACTATTATTTATGTGAGCTTGATTCTGTAACCTTTGAACAGCGCTTAGATCCTTATGAAAAGAAGCTAGGTTTTCAGCCCGTCTGGATAGACATCGATACAGCCATCCAAACCAACAAAACCATTCTGCAGGCTGAAACGAAAAGACCGCCCGAGTGGACGGCCAGAGAAGTGTTCATGCTGGAATATATCCGAGTCACATTTGCTTTGAGATTTTATGCTTTCAAAGGCTGGAAGCCCTCTCCCAGTGCTTCATGCGCCTGCCCGATGACCATGAAAGCCTTCGGATCGGCTTCATTGACGATATTCTTGAGCAGCGCCACTTCCGCCCGTGTAACCACACAATACAAAACAGGCCGGTCCGCACCGGTGTAAGCGCCGGTTCCCGGCATAACCGTCACGCCACGGGACATATCTTCGAGGATGCGTCCGAGACGGTCTCCGGCTGCGCGGTGACGATCAACGCTGTCCGCACCGTGCTGGGACCTTCGAGGGTGGTTTCAGCCACAAGCCCGCTGACATAAAGGGTGATCAGCGCATATAGCGCTTCCTTCCAACCAAAGACCAATCCCGCCCCCAGGATCACCAGCGAATCGACCATCAAATAACTGGCAGACATCGACACGCCGCGCCAGTGGTTGAGGATGCGCGCCAGGATGTCACTGCCGCCGCTGGTGCCGCGCGCGCGATAGACCAGTCCGTAGCCGAAAGCCGCTGACCACCGCGCCATAGAGAGAATTGAGGAAAATGTCATCGGTGATGCCATTTTCGGGAGGAACAGGACCAGAAAATCCACGAAGAACGAGTACGTGATGACAGCAATCGCCGTGCGGATACCGAAGCGCCGTCCGCCCAGGAAGCGCCAGCCGATGAGAAAGAGCGGCACATTGCCGATGAAAGATCATCAAGCCAATTGGCCAACCGGTGAAGTAATTGATCAATTGCGAGATACCGCTTACGCCACCCGAAGCCAATTGTGCGGGGACAAGAAAGAGACGCAGGCCAATCGCCTGCGCCAATGAACCGATCACGATGAGGCCAATGTCACGAATCCAGGGCCAGAAGCGTTTGAGAAAATCCATGTTGTCTCCTGTAGGGGCAGGTCTTAGACCCGCCCCTACAAACAATTAATCCAACAACCCAACCCCTGCCAACTTCTCGATCACACCGATCACCGCCGAGTTGTCCAGTTCAGCCATGTCCATTTGCAGCATAGCGTTGAATAGCTGGGTGTTCTCGGCTGTTCCGGGCAACGGGATGCCATATTCGCGCGCGGATTCCATGACGATGTTCAGATCTTTGGCCTGCATGTAAGCCTTGAACCCGGGCTGACGGTTGCCTTCGAACAGGCGCGGCGGCTTGACGTCCAGCGCCCAGCATTGGGCAGCGCCGGCTTTGATGGCCTCTACCACTTTACCCGGATCGACGCCCGCTTTCTTCGAAAAGACCAGCAGTTCGCCCATGGCCACCATCTGCGCCGCGACCATGATCTGGTTGGCGGCTTTGGCGACCTGTCCCGCGCCTGCTTCGCCGACGTGGGTGATGGTCTTGCCCATAGCCTGGAACACCGGCATGACTTTTTCCAGCGCGGACGCATCGCCGCCGACCATGATGGTCAGCGTGCCGTTTTTCGCGCCGATGTCGCCGCCGGAAACGGGCGCATCCAGGCTCATGACGCCTTTCTCGGCCAGTTTGGCCGCAATGGAACGCGCCGCTCCTGGCTTGATGGTGGAATTGTCTACGAAGATCAGTCCTTCGTGCGCGCCTTCGATGATGCCGTTCTCACCTAAAGCGACCAGTTCCACGTCAGGGGTATCGGGCAGGTTGGTGAAAACCACATCCACCTGTGAAGCGACTTCGGCGGGAGAGTTGGCAGGCGTCGCGCCTTCGGCAGCAAGTTCATCCACTGCAGCGCGGGAGCGGTTATGTACCACAACCGGAAAACCAGCTTTGAGAATATTACGAGCCATGGATTTCCCCATCAATCCCAGACCAATATAACCGACTTTTAGCATGAAAGAACCTCCAGAGGATTTTGGAGGGATTATAACCCGGCCCCCACCGCCCCTAAAGGGGCACCTCCCCCATTTTCCGCTGAAGTTCGCGGAAAATGGGGGAGGCTGGGAGGGGGCTTCCATAACGGAAGCAGGTTCAATTGTAGTTTGAAGCGCTTATTTGATCTCGTAGGTCATGTTGACTGTCACCGACAGGGTCAACTGGCCGGGCTGGATCGGTACTGCAGCCGCTTCTGCCACTGCGCCGCCACCACCCTTACCGAAGGTGTTCGCGTATGGGACAGGCAAGGTGTCATTGAAGCTGATGTTCTGGATATCGCCCAGTGTCACACCAGCAGCGTCGGCCAGTTCCTTAGCCTGGTTTTCAGCATCCTTGACGGCCTGAGCGCGCGCCTCTTTGAGAGCTGCGGTCTTGTCGGCTACGTCGAACTGGATGCTGTTGACGTTGTTCGCGCCGGAAGCAACAGCCGAATCGAGCAGGTCACCCAGATTGTCCAGCTTGCGGACGGTCACGGACACGGTATTGTCCACAACGTAGCTTGTGCCAGTCGGCTGACCATCCGGGCCATACTGCGTGTTGGACCAGATGCTGAAGTTGGTGGTGCTGATGTCTTTGGGGTCCACGCCAGCGCCTTTGAGGGTATCAATGACCTTTTGGGTCTGATCCTTGTTCTCGGTAACCGCATCGGTTGCAGCAGGCTTTTCGGTGTGTACGCCGATGTTGATGTAGGCAATGTCGGGCGCAAGGTAAACCTGCCCGGAGCCGCTCACGTTCATAGAGCGGACAGGGGGCGCAGGGTTCGCCACCACGGTGGGGCTGCAAGCGCCCAGGGCCAGTGCTACCAGCACAATTGCCGAAACGAATAAAGTTTTGTTACGCATAGTTTCATCTCCTTGATGTAATTTCAAACATATACATAGACGATGAACTTTCGAAAAGGTTCCCGAGATGGCTTGAAATCCTACCTCTTTATGGGGTAAAATAATTGCACATTTGTTCTAGGGAGCACGATGCCAGTCAACTTTCAGGAAATCTACCAAAAGATT
Source organism: uncultured Chloroflexia bacterium (assembly GCA_963829615.1). Lineage (GTDB taxonomy): Bacteria > Chloroflexota > Anaerolineae > Anaerolineales > Villigracilaceae > JAABUE01. The sequence continues at coordinate 3,772 of CAWHJM010000007.1, read as the reverse complement.
AAAGAAATCGGGCAAGGTGCGCGCGAACGCCGGGAGACGCATCGAGAACCTGCGGATGCACGCCCGTCATTTGCTGGAACAAAATGCAAATGAACTGGACTATCTGCGCAGCGTAGTGGACGCGCGCCAAAGAAGCAGACCCGAACATCCGCTGCGCGCTCCCGTTAAACGAGTCTCTCGCTTCTCACGTACCCGCACCTGCCTCCGTTAAAGATGCGACCCTCATCGCTGCAGACGGTTCCCAGATCAACCCGGACAGACACGCCTGCATCCAGTTCTGTCTTATCAACGTGGGAGCATCGTCATGCAGTATGCAATCCGGCAAATCGCCTGAAATTCATACGGACAGCGAACTACTTTACGGCGATGAACTTGAGACCAACATACGGCACTATGACCGATGGTATGGTCGCCCTCACACGTGACTTGCAGCGAGCGCAGCAAGTCTGGATGAATTATCGCAAGGCATCCAACGGCGCAATTGTGACCTTCACCGATGGGCCGATCGAATTGTGGGGCGCAAAAGACGGGGAAGATGCTGAAGTCGTATCACGAATCGTTGAAAAATTATCTATTCGGTCTTATCCCGCTTGCAATCACGCGATGTTATCACCGCCGGTTACGTGGACAAACCCGCCGCCGATCTGGTGGTCCGCCTGCTGGAACTGGTCAAAGCCCAAAGGGAAAAAGAGCCGCCTGCCAACCTGCGCGATTACCATCCCTTGCGCGGCGTATCTGATCGCTGGATGTATGGCGAGAAGACCAATCCGCTCTTAGGGCCGGGCGAACGTTCGGCAGTGTTTGCCATCCAATCCAAATCTGAAAAGTATTACAAGGGGGTGCTGGGGTTGCACTTCTTCTATCTCAACGTCGGCACGCAAGGACATCCCTGGCCGGTGCGTGTGGAGATTCCCAAATGGGTGGCCGATGACAAAGCCAAGCTGGATTTATTGCACGCTGTCCTGGTCGACCAATGCCGCATGATGGGCAGCAAACCTTATCCTTATCTATTGCATCGCGCGCATGAGATCGCGGTGGTCAAACACGAAGAAAAATACCAGGTCGAGCAGATGCTAACCCAGGAACTGCGCCGTCAGGATGAAGAACTGGATGATGGCTCGTACAAGCAATCGGCGAAGGATTTACCAGGAAGAACACGAAGATAAATCGTAGGGGCGGGATTTTCCCGCCCAGGGCGGCAGGACGCACGGCCCCTACGGAGGATGGTTATGACCCAAATCGAAATCGGACGTTTACTGCGCGCAGGCACGACCGGCTTCATCGCTGGTTGCCGCGTCTCGCAATTGACTGTCCCGGCTTTTGGCGCGCTGGTGCGCGCCCCGCTGGGGGACGGCTACCAGGTCTACGGCCTGATCTACGACATCCACATCGACGATGACGGGCTGGTGCGCCAACTGGTAACCGCCGACCACGTCAGCGAAGAAGTGATGCGCGACAACCGCGAGCGTCGCATCGTGCCGGTCGAGATGTCGGTGCTGGCGGTTGGTTACGAGCAGGATGGGGCGATTTTCCACCTGCTGCCGCCGCGTCCGCCGTTGAGTCTGGATGTGATTTACCTGTGCGATGAAAAAGATTTGGCGCGTTTCGTAAAATCCGGTCGCTTCGGATATTTTCGGCACATCTTGAACAACAAAGATATTCCCGTCAGCGATGTCATCAGCGCCCACATCCAACAAGTCCGTGAAAAGACAAAAGATCAGGCCTGGGCAGAAGCAGCCACGCATGAAGTCATCACCTTGCTCAGGGACGATTACCCTACGCTCATGTCCGTGCTGGGTGCTTTGAGCGACGTGGTACAGGAGTAGATCATGGCAGAAGTACAGCGAACAAAGATCGGCTATCTGGTCGGCGGCGGACTGAAAGAGAATTTCCGCGTACGCCTGACTGTCTCCCCGCAGGAAATCCAGGAAGGTGCCTTCGTCATCCTCAAAAGCGGACAATGGCACTATTACGGCATCGTCACCGATATTCAACTCGGCGCTACCGATCCGCGCTTTGCGGACGAGCAAATGGAAGGCCGCTTCCCTGCGCACATATCCAGCGCCCTGCACGGACAAACCTTGTTCGCCAACCTTGAAGTTCTGCCCAACCTGATGCTTGAAGTTGGCCCGGACGAAACTGATCCCGAATATGCCCGCTGGCAATCCGCCATCGCTGCCGGGTTGAAGGAACAACCGCGTCCACTGCCGGTCAAGAACGTTCCGCCCCATCATGCCGAAGTCTTCATGGCCTCCGAGGGCGACATCGCCGAGATCTTCGGCGACCCGTCCGACAAGTCCAATTTCGTCATCGGCTATACGCGCGAGCAGGGACATCCGGTCTGCATCGACATGGACAAGTTCGTCCAGCGCTCGTCGGGCGTGTTCGGCGCCACCGGCACGGGCAAGTCGTTTCTGACGCGCCTGGTGCTGGCCGGGCTGATGCACTACAACAAGGCTTCGGTGCTGGTCTTCGACATGCACAACGAGTACGGCTACGACGACACCGCTTCGGACACGGGACTGCGCGTGACCGGCCTGAAGACCAAGTTCGGATCGAAGGTGCGCGTGGTCGGGCTGGGAGCGGGAGCCACCATCCGCGGTTCGGCCCCGGACTTCAACCTGGAGATCGCCACGAGTGACGTTCTGCCCGCTGACGTGGAACTGCTGACGCGCGAACTGAACCTGCGCGAGACCACGCCCACCACGCTGGAGGCGCTGATCACGACCTTTGGCGCGAAGAACTGGTTCAGCCGCTTCAAGGCCATGAACCGCGAAGAGATCGAGGTGGAAGACGAGCGCACCGGCAAGGTCAAGAAAGTGCCGCACCCCGACAGCGTGGCCGCCTGGGCGGGCGAGCACGGCGTGAACGTGGCCGCCGCCGAGGGCCTGCACGACAAGCTGCGCCGCCTGTTCAACAAGCCCTACATCGTGGAGAACCCCGCATCGGACGCGGTCGGCGAGGTCATCAAGGCGCTGGAGATCGGACAGCACGTGGTGCTGTCGTTCGGCGAGTTCGAAAGCGACCTGGACTACCTGTTCGTCAGCAACTTCCTGACGCGCCAGATCCGCCGCGTCTGGGAGCACAAGACCAACGAGTTCCGCACGTCCGGGAAGGCCGAGCCGCGCCAACTGGTGATCGTGGTGGAGGAAGCCCACAAACTGCTCAACCGCGAGATGGCCGCCCAGACCACCTTCGCCACCATCGCGCGCGAACTGCGCAAATACTACGTCACCCTGCTGATCATCGACCAGCGCCCCTCGCAGATCTACGACGAGGTCATGTCGCAGTTGGGGACGCGCATCAGCGGCTGGCTGGGCGACGAGGACGATGTGCATGCCGTGCTTTCGGGGCTTTCAGGACGCGATGCCCTGCGCGGCATGCTGGCGCGCTTGCAGCCCAAGGAAGAAGTGCTGCTGCTCGGCTGGGGTGTCCCCATGCCGCTGCCGGTCAAATCGAGACGCTATGATGACAATTTCTGGAAGGAATTGCTCGGCGGCGGGAAGAAACGCTCTGAGGCGCAGAATTTGAAGGAATTGGGATTTTTAAATTCTCAAAGGGGTAAACCATGGAATGCAAGATTTTGGGGATGGTTCCCTGAACCGTGATAGGGGAAAGAGATATTTGTGGCTCAGGCAGGCCAACAGCGGAGAAGAAATCGGAAGCGCCAAAGTCCGCCAGGTTCATTTTAGCCCGCTGCATAGCGCAAGAGCCTTGGTTAGGGCCACGAGTTTTGACATCGAAATTCTCCATCAAAAGGCAACACCTGAAA
>CAWHJM010000006.1:0-239756 GCA_963829615.1 uncultured Chloroflexia bacterium | reverse complement strand
CTGGTCAACAAAGGAAGTCTCTTGCGCGAAGCCGCTCCTGAAGACCTGCTCAAGGAACTGGACGGTATGGTCTGGGAATGGAGCGTTCCCAGCGCTGAACTGCCCGCCTTGAAACAACAACATATCGTCAGCGGCACCATCCGCCGAAGCGACGGGGTGGAGGTACGCGTCATCAGCGAGAGCAGGCCCGAGGTCCAAGCCCAGAACGTGACTCCCAATCTCGAAGACGCCTACCTGTACTTTATCGGGCGGGAGCATCACACATGAACGCCGTTCGCATTGTCTACCACCTGGCGCGTGCCGACTTTTTAGAACGCGTGCGCCGTTACAGTTTCCTGATCATGCTGGGGCTGGGCGCCTTCCTTGGCTATCAGGTTGCGGTTGGCAACATCGCGCTGCGGCTCGACATCTACCGCGGGGAGTTCAATTCCGCCTGGGTCGGCAGCATGATGGCGCTGATCGGTTCCTTCTTTCTGGGTTGGTTCGGGTTTTACCTGGTCAAAGGCTCGATAGCACGCGACCGTGAAACGGGCGTGGGGCAGATCATGGCTGCCACGCCGCTCACACGACCCCTTTATACTTTCGGTAAATGGGCCAGCAACTTTTCCGTGCTGATGGCCATGATCCTTGTGCTGGCTATTGCGAGCATCGGTATTCAATTCCTGGCCGGAGAGAACACCCATCTCGACCTGTTGGCACTGCTGGCGCCCTTCCTGTTCGTCACCATGCCTGTCATGGCGCTTGTTGCGGCAATTGCGGTCCTCTTTGAAAGCATCGGTTTCCTGAGCGGCGGCTTCGGCAATGTGCTCTATTTCTTTCTGTTCTTTATGCTCTTTCCATTCATTGACAAATTGAGCGCCATCAACCCCGCGCTGGAGCCCTTGGGATTGGGATTGTTCCAGCAAAGCATGGGCGCCGCCGCAAAGGCTGCCTTCCCTGAATATAACGGCGGCTTCGTACTTGGCGACCCCGCCACTGCCAGTTCCACATTTCAATGGACCGGCGTACATTGGACGTCTGACATCCTCCTTATGCGTTTGGCGCTCTTTGGCATCGCCATCGCACTGACCTTGATCGCCTCCGTTTTCTTCGACCGCTTCGACACCTCGCGCCGCAAGCCAGCTACAAAGCCGACGAAGAAAAACGCCTCGAAAACGAAGCCCGAACCTGCTCCCATTACAAAAGCGGACTCCGCCGTTCAATTGACCCCGCTAAAAGCATCCACGGGACAATTCGGATTTGTACGTGTTCTGGTTTCCGAATTGAAACTGCTCATCAAGGGACAGCCCTGGTGGTGGTATGCCGTGGCAGGCGGGTTATTTATTGCAGGTCTCGCCAACCCGGTCGAGACCTCGCGCACATACCTGTTGCCCTTTACGTGGCTCTGGCCGGTACTGATCTGGTCCGCACTGGGCAACCGTGCGATTCGGCACAACGCCCAGCAGATGGTTTTCTCGTCCGCCGCGCCGCTGTGGAGACAGTTGCCCGCCAGTTGGCTGGCTGGTTTCCTCGTCACCCTGCTGACGGGCGGTGGTGTTGCACTGCGCTTGATGAGTGCGGGCGACAGCGCTGGACTGCTTATCTGGATTTCCGCTGCTCTTTTCATCCCATCCTTTGCACTGGCATCGGGTGTCTGGAGCCGGGGCAACAAACTGTTCGAAGTACTGTACGTCACGATGTGGTATTTAGGGCCGATGAATAAGATCGCCGCACTGGACTTCATGGGTGCCAGTACAGACGGCTATCCGCTGGTTTACCTGGGTGCAGCATTTGTGCTGGTTGTGCTGGCTTTCGCCGGACGCGCCAGACAATTACAAAACTGAATGTCCAATTTATTGGAAACATGACTCACCTTCTGGTTTACAACACTTCAGAAGTCAAGTCGCAGGCTGGTGAAGCAACCATTAGGCGGCTTGGAAAGGAAATCGCAAATGCAAAAAAAGAATCGAATCGTTCAAATACTTAGAATCATCATGCCTATCGTGGGGATAATCTGTATCGTGATATTCCCGCCCTGGGACGGAATATGGGCTTGGATAACACCATTACCTGATACTGTCCAAGAACAAGTCGATGACGCAATTGGTTATGGATTGGATGGAATTATTGTGTATGTGGATAAAGCAGGTGAACCACCAGCATTTTATACAGCTGGCTGGAAAGACCGCGATAATCAAATACCAGCCGACCCGCAATCATTCTTCAAGATTGGCAGTATCAGCAAGTTATATGATGCTGTTGCTGTCACCAAATTGGTCAATGACAAACGCTTGTCTTTGGATAAAACGCTCGCAGATTACTTTCCAGAACTTGTGGGAAGGATTGAATATGCAGATCAGATTACCCTGAGAATGATGGTCCAACATCGCAGTGGCATTCCCAATTTAACCGACCAGCCTGGTTTCGACTGGGAAAACCCACCGAAAAACAGTAGAGAAGCGCTTGCGTTGGTACTGGATATGCCTGCTGACTTTGAACCGGATGAAAAATATAGTTATTCAAATACGAATTATTTATTGATATCTGAAATCATTAAAAAGGTGTTGGGTTATAGCAATTTCCAATACATCAAGGAGGAAATTTTGACCCCTCTCGGACTAAAAAATACTTTCGGTTCGATTCGTGATGTGAATTTGGACGATGTTATGAGTGGCTATTACGTAGGCGTTGAGTCCGATTTCAAGCATATTGATGCTGGAATGGTAGCTACAGCGGAGGATGTGGGTATATTCTTGAGAGCATTAAACGATGGCTCATTGCTGAATGATAATGAGCAGGCTATTTACTCCTCTATTTATGTGTATGGACATTCCGGCTGGGTCCTGGGATACCAGAGTATCGCTCGTTACCACAAGGACATTGATACGGTCGTGGTTCAATTTGTGAATACAACCGGTGGAACCCCGATGGTTCAGTTTTTCGATACACAAGGTGGAACCAAGGTGATGGTATCGGATGTTGTTTACAACCGTATTGTCAAAATTCTACATAGGCAATAAATTTATTGGAGATACTAATGTCTGAAGCATCTTTTTCATTCGATGAACTGCAATCAGCAAACACTGTTGAATTACCCGACCCCGAGACACTCACAGCCAGCGATGGCGTTAAGCTGTCTTATCGACGCTATACTCCTATAGCACCTCGCGCGGTGGTATTGTTTTATCATGGCGGCGGAGCGCATAGCGGAGCAGGCTATCAATTTCTTGGGAGCGGTCTACAAAACGAATTTGATATAGCAGTCTATATGCCCGATATTCGTGGTCATGGCGCTTCAGAAGGACCTAGTGGCGATACTCCCAATCCCAAGCAAGTTTGGAAGGATATAACCACTTTCATAAAACACATTCACGCTGAATTTCCTCAATTACCCCTCTTCCTCGGGGGACATTCATCAGGCGCAGGACTGATCCTCAACTATGCCAGCCAACCCAACCATGAATCCATTGACAATTACATTTTCCTTTCACCAGAGTTCGGGTTTCGTTCTAAAACTGCGCGCCCTTCCCTCGCCACACCCTTCGCGACGGTAAATACCTTACCCTTCATTATCAATGCCATGAGCGGCGGTCTATTGAGCGGTCATTCCCGTGCTGTTCGGTTTAACTATCCAGCCGAATTGTTGGCTTCCGATAAAGGCTTGGTTTCCTCTTACACTGTCAATATGGCAAACGCAATTACACCTTATGCACCTCACCAGCAATTTACCAACCTTGATCGTGCATTTGGTCTATGGATTGGCGCGGATGATGAACTGATATTACCAAGCAAGGTATTAGCATTTGCCGATTTGGCAGTATCAGTTCGAGCCGCTTCTGAAGTGGGCAGTATTTCCAAAGCAAAACATCTTTCGATTTTGGTGAATGCACACGCGACAATCGGACCTTGGATTGCGCGTCTCGTTCAAAGGAAAAACACCTAGAGGTAATAACACGCCTGCCAATACCAATTACTACGCTTGTCAAGAGCTGAGATAAAACTCTTGTGATCAGTACGACCAGTACCTATAACAAAATCTGCCAACCGAGAACTACTCTTGATTGTGGCCTTCCGCCTATCCGTTGAGTTTTCATTTTGGACGCTTTCGTAGTTGAATAATCTGAATTGCAATCCATAGATTAAAAGCAACAATATCATCATCGCAAATCCATATATGACACGAAATATTGTACGTTGCCCCTCGGTCATTGACGTGGATGTTTTGAAAAAGGAAGATTGACCAGTAATATTGAACACCAATGTATTCGTTGCATCCGTGGCGTAATGCAGAATGACCGGCACCCAGATCGTTCCGCTTAATAGGTAGGATGTTATCTAGCGAGCCGCCGTATTCGTCCGCTCGGTGGTTTGATGCGCGTGTGTAGCAGAGGCGATGTCGTTTACATTCATCGGCCTGGCGCGCAATAGATGCGTGATTTCCATCCGCAGGGGATTTCCCATGGCCCGGCATAATTCAGCCTGGATTTCAAAGATTGTCTGGTTGCCCATGGTCCTATTTATTCGCCAATATAAGCGTCATGGAGTACCCGCATCAAGTGTGCTTTTACTTCCACTTCGGCGAGCTTGCCAGAGGCATAGGTTGATGCATCTTTCATAAGTTGTTTGGCTTCTTTTGCCGGCAGGCTCTTCACTTCTTCCAATGTATACCCTTTCCCTTTCAGATATGTTTCAAAAAGTATCTTCTCCAGAAGGGGGTGGATATCGTCTATGATTTTCTGATTGTTATTCTTATTCGTGGACATGGGTAATTTCCTTATTGCGGTTTGGATTTGTCTGCTGGCTTTGGCCTTTATCTGGGTAGTGTGCAAGCGATGCACTCCAGAAATGGACGCCGTAGCGTTCCACGATCTGCGCCCTGCCACTGGCTTCCAAATCTGCCAATGCCTCGCTTACCTGCCCTGACGACCAGTGGGCCAGTGTCCGTTCGAGTTCATCTTGTCGCATGGGATGGCGGGTAATAATGCCAACAATCGCATCCACCACATTTTCGTATCCGCTCAAGTCGAAGCTTCCTTCTGCCGGGTGCACGACTTCAGCGATCTTTCCCAGAATGGATACAGCCCGCATCAAGCCTTCGCTCATCCGTCGGTTGCACCCAAGTTTCGGTTGGTGGACGCGTCGGCAGGTTGATATGCACGGCATCTGGCTTGACCCTCTGTAGAACTTTAGCAATATCTTCAAGCGCCTTAGATGTGTCATTCAATCCGTGCAACAGCATCACCTCCACCCATAACTTTCCATGATATTCTTTCCGAAAAGCAATCAACCCATCGACGAGGCGCTCAAACGTAATGTCCGGGTGAGGGCGGTTGATTTTACGATAAAGTCTGGCATTGCCCGCATCCAGTGTGGGTAAAACCGCATCAGCGGCAGCCAATTCCTCTCGTACTTCAGGCAAGTAGAGTAGTGAGCCATTGGTGATGACCGCCACCGGCAGGTGATGCACCGAGCCTGCCGGTGGCTGAACGGGTGTAGGAGTGCGGGTCAGTCCCTTTACCTTCCGGATCAACCAGCCCAGGCCAGTATGCAAGGCTGGTTCTCCGGAGCCGACAAAGGTCACCCAATCGATCTCTCCAGGCTTATGTGCTGCCAACGCCTGCTTTACCTCGATCTATGATTTCATCACGTGGGAAATACTCGCGCCTCTCGTTGGTCAATGGGACAGTACGTCCCAACTGGCAATAGACGCAGTTCCAGTTACAGGTTTTGAGCGGGATAGTGTCAATTCCCAGGGATTGACCCAGACGGCGCGAAGGGACAGGACCGAAGACGTATTTCATAGGTTTGCTCCAATTTCATAAGCCGAGCCCTTATGGGCTAAAGCGGATTGTGTCAGGACTTGTGTTCCTATCGGCTGCTTGATGTGATTCGCAATCACAGAACATTTGACCTTGAACAAAAAGAAGATATTGCGCGATTCGTTGCTGAGACTTTCAAAATTCCCCTGCCCCTTGGCAATGATCAAGTCGGCTTCGGCAAAGCGATGCCGAAATTCCGGACGACAATCACTTAAGATGGTACCTGGGGCATCTGAACCGTTGTCGATAACCTCGACAATTTTATCAAGCCCTACCGCCTGCGCATCGATCAATGTGGCATCGTTAATGACAGGTGCGCCACGTACGACGACTGTAATGCGTTTTAACGAAAGTTGTTCAACCAGAAGTCGATCAAATGCAATTTCGCCCGCATTGTCCGCGAGATACAGGATAGATTGCGCTTCAGTAATAGCCTGACGAAACCTGTCCAATTCTCCAAAAAACGGTTCTGTCAAGGCTAAATTCATCGCGTGACGCACATCGGTCTCAGTCAAATTCCCATTTACTCCCATATCCATAATATTTCCCACAATTGCCAGACGGGTTGCCATCATCAGCGGATCATCGGCGGATTCAATCTTAGCTTTAAGCACAGGGATCAATTCCAGAGCCAGACTATTTAACCGATCCTTTACCTGCCGGTATGGATCATTTTTGCCTGTGATCTCACGCAATCGCCGATGGATACGCTGCGCCATGGCAGGTGGAGTCTGGTTTAAGTCCATCGCGCCAGTCCAATGTAGGACATCACGGATGATTTGCTCGTGAACAGCAATATCCGTGGATACCATCCTGGCCGCGTCCAGGGACTGTCGCAAGAGGCAGGGAATGCAATCCAGGAAAGTCTTCATGCCTAGTCGTATGCTTCTCTAGTCGCTTTATCCGACATGGTTGGCGCTAAAAGCGGCTGCCATTCATCAGTATCTTCCCAGGTCCCCAGACTTGTATGCATGTCCAAATATTTTTGTGGGATGGGATGTGTGCCAGCGATAACTTTTACGCCATAGCGTCTCTCGAGAAAACTTATGAACGTGTGGATGTAAGGACAGGGGGGGTAACCAACCAACAAACCGGTTGCCAGGTGAATAACTTGCGCCCCGTTCTTCACCATTTCCTCGCCGGTGTATTCGACGTTGCCGCCCGGACACCCGTCACATGTGGTGTAGCCCACCAGTTCAACTTGCTCACCTGCGTAGCGTGAGAAGGCACCCTCCCAATTCCGTAAAGCTCGCAAGCACTTACCACCGGCACAGGTGCGATAGCGATCGCAAATGATGATCCCGATTTTTGTCATGGCTTTCCTCATTTCTCTTGTCTAGAATAAAAACACATAGACGTTATCGCTCGCCAAAAAGACTTGTGCCTATTCGGATGATGTTTGCGCCTTCTTCGATAGCGATGCGATAGCTATTACTCATGCCCATTGAGAGATACCGCATGGTTACGTTCGGCCAATTCTTAGCAGCCAGGCGCTCGAAAGCCTCTCGCGTTGTCTTGAAGTAAGGTCGGCTATTCTCAGGATCACCGAAACGTGGCCCCATGGTCATCAATCCATTGACATAGATATGTTTCAACGCGCTTATCCGCTGTACCAACTCATCGACATCCTCTGGCATTACACCGGTTTTATTTGCCTCGCGGCCGCTGTTGATTTCTACCAAGATGGGCATCGTTTTCTCTAAATTCGCGCAGTAACGATCCAAAGTTTGAGCAAGCCGCCACGAGTCAACAGTTTCGATCATGTCGAAGTGTTGCGCAACCAGCTTTGCTTTGTTGCTCTGCAAATGGCCGATCATATGCCATGTAGCCCGGCTACCGATTGCCTGGATGATGGGCAATGCTTCCTGAACATAGTTGTATCCGATATGGGTCACACCCGCGTGAATGACCGCTTCAACCTCTTCAAGTGAGCGAGTCTTGGCGGCTGCTATCAACAGCACTTCCGATGGAATTGTTTCTAGGATTCTTCCGACGGATTCGGTAATTCCATTTATTTGCAAAGTCATTTAAATCAACCTTTCGAAATTACGATAAGTATGGCAACGAGGGTGCCGACAGCCATGGATAGGAGCGTATACTTTTTGTTCTCTCTCTCAACCGCAGGCAGCAAACGGAAATTAATACGCCTGCGGCGAAACTCATGATATATGCCGCATTATCCGTGCCCCACTTTTGATAACGACCAATAACAACTATGCCAACAGTGGTTACCACGCAAGCGAGGACACTGGCCAGCAGAACAGCCCAAAACGTGTGCGTAAGTATCATCCGCTTCTACCTTTACCCTGCATCAGTCTAATTGAGAGAAAAGGGCAGCCTGAATTGGAATCTATCTATAAACCCGAACTCAGCCAACCTGCGATCTGCAAACCGACTAGCTTCGACCATCAGGCTTTTTGCTACCTGAGGAGATAACTCCTTTAAGTCTGAAGTCAGGTATCCTTTACCGAGCAAATACTCCGCAATCAATGTGCGTTCAAGTACGGCTTGTGGGCCTCCTGCTGAAAGCAAATTCAGGTCAATGGTTTCTTCAGACATTTCTCGCCTCCAGATGTACTCACGATCTAAAAGGGTTCTGCTTTCTTCAAATTACGGTCTCACTTCAAATCACTAGACACTTGTATACGCACAAGTTCCCCATTCTCATTTACAGATAGCCGATATAGGTCTTCCAGTTTCTCGATGCGATCAATGAACAGCACACCGTCCAGATGATCGATCTCATGATGTACCACGATGGCATTGAATCCCTCGAAAATCCGCTCGAAGGGCTGGCCCTCTTCATCCAGACCGGTAACGCGAAGATAATGCGGACGGGCTGTCTCCCCATATAAGCCTGGAAAGCTGAGGCAACCATCAAAGTCCTTTCTCTCATCGCGAGCTTCGACGATCTTTGGGTTGACCAGCGCTACTGGCGGACCGGCCTGCCACTCTCCATCCACATCAGTACCCAGACAAACGACTATCACCCGTTGGTGAATATTGACCTGGGGAGCAGCCAGGCCAACTCCATCCGAACTGGTTTGCAAGGTGTCTTTCAAGTCGCGGATCAAGCGCCTTACCGGTCGCTTAACTTCAGTCACTGGATCGCTCTTTCGGCGCAGTTCTGCTTTATGCTGTGGATAAATCAGAATCTCACGAACCGCCATCTTGCTTATCCTCTTTCCCTTGCTACTTTCTCTGCATTTTCCAGCTTGTCCAGGATCTTCTGGACATCCATCAGCGCATCATCCGACCTTATAGGTGTCCCATGCAGCCAGGAAAGGGAGATGGAAGGAGCCTGGTAAATAACACCAACAGGTTCGATCCCCTTCTCTCCCAATCTCTTGCGTAAGTATTCTTCTTCCTCCGCACCCTGAATACGGTTCAGCACAAACCAGACATCCTGGATGTAAGCTTCGGTGAAAATCTTATTTGCCCAGGCAATCAGTTCAGGATTTTCCAAATGAGCGGTCGCAGGCAATACATCCGCTTTGATTTGCTCAACCATATGTTTCATATTTGCCGCGAACTCCACCGAAGCGACGGTGGGATCCACAACAAGGATCGCCGAATCCAGGCTGGTGAGCACGCCACGAGCTGTATCTTCAAAACCTGCTTTGAAATCCACGAGGGTTACCGGCAGCTCATTCTGAATATAAATGCGAAAATCTCGCGCGATCTTCGCTACCGGTCCGTCACAGCCTGCTCCCGGTCCTTGATCCCCGATCTTGCCAGCAATGAACAAGATAATGCCCTCGGGACTTCTGGCATAATATTCAGGATGGAGGGTTTCTAATTCAATTTCAGCCGCAGCCAGGGGCATGGGGTCGTCCACCGGACAGGTGACAGTTCCGCCGCTAAAAACCATCCCACCAAAATAATCTATCAGAGGTCTAGGAGATCGAGGAATATCAAATATCTGGAATAATCCCAGGTTAGTGGAGTCGGCATCCAACACGCACACTGAATATCCTCGTTTTCGCAATGCTTGGGCAAGTAGCACTGTTAGCGTGCTTTTACCAGCCCCTCCTTTGCCAAACACTCCAATACGTTTGCCTTTCAGCGGCATCTTTCCCATATCATTTTGCACGGCTATACCTCCTGGTTGATCAACTCAGTCAATTTATCGGCTTCGATGTAATTTGTCACGGTAATTTTTTGAGCGGTTACACCGGGTACGCTGGCGACAACCATCTTGACTTGGACTGCCAGAAACACAGCAACGGGGCATAGAGGGGAGGACGGTCGTATCGTATAACTGACTTGACCAGAGGCATCTACAATCAGATTTTCGATCAGCTTCATGCGCACCACATCCGCCCCGGTCTCCGGATCGATCACCGTGGATAACCTTTCAAGGATTGCCATGCGTAGTTCTTCGGGATCGTTCATATCTCTTTCGTTGCATGAATGGGAACGGCGTTGACAAATGCATCCAGCAGTCCTGGAATCTCCGCCAGTTCCACTTTCTCGATATCGCCAACATCACATAGAGTGGCGACTATGGGATCTATCGGGAGTTGTGCCAGCCCGCTGCCGCGCACCACTAGCAGAAGTTCGCCAGCCTGAAAGCCAGTCGCACCCGGGATAGCAACCCGCTCATTCTCGCCGACCACTCCTTCCTCTAGCATGCGCTGCGCAAAGGGAATCCGCGATCCGGCCAGTTTCTCCCGCCGGGCCACGCCACAACCTCCCGAACGCCGGCTGTCGGGCAGGATGACGACCGTCTCCCCGGTCTGAAAGCCATATTCGGCATATGCTTTGGGCGGAATCCGCACCTCACCCGCGGAGTTCATGACCGTCCAGCCAAACACCCATTTGCCGCCTTTGACCAGTTGGGGCATCTACACTACTCCTCGTCTTTTGGTCACCTGAGAAACGTAAAAAGCAACCATACGATCACCAAGAAACCTGCCAACACACCAGCGACCACCCATAAGAATCGCCAATCAAGAGGCAACCAAGCACTACCCTCCGGCATAGGCTGTGCAGCGGGGTCAAAGTATACGTACAGGCGGTCGATGGCTGGAGTAGGAACCGTAGTCCGGTGTTTCAAGGTGATGAACTCGTCTGCCAGGTGTTTGATCTCGTCTTGCGCTGCCTCGCCATGTTCCAACAGGGCCACACGAATACGGGGATCGACAAGTCTCTTCTGGAAACCCCAGACTAGGATTGGCTCAGGGAGGCGCTCAAAAATGCGGGCGCTCCTGGGTACGATTGGGTAACCCAACGCCCGCAGGATGCGGTAGCCCTCACGGATAGCGCGGATTGCCAGGACGATGGCATCGCGGGTGTGCGCCATGCGCACGTTATCCCGGCCAGCGGCCCGCATGGCCGGAGCCAGCGAAGGCATCAGCAAGGCAACGTGGGTCTTGAGCCAGGCATCCATATCGGTACGTAGATCAACGTCGAAGCCATCCATGCTGGCCAGAATGCGCCCCACCTGCTGCAACCGAGGTGTAATACGGTCATCCGCCTCGCCGATGGGGATCATGGCATTTTTACCGGGACCGGCGCCTACCAGGTAATGAACCACGTGTCCGCGCCGGTAGCCGGCCGCCATCGGGAAACCTATCATGACCCGCTCCTGCCCCAGAGCTCCGACCAGTTCCCCCGGTCCGGCCGCGTTGTTCATCAGGAAGAGTACGTTGGGCGTGTGGCGGTTGGCCGCCAGGATTGGCAAGATCTCGAGGGCGCGGTTCTTGCGCATGATCACCAACACCAAATCGTAGGCGTCTTGCGGATCAAGGTGCTCAACAATGTGAGGCCGTGCCACAGTCTTCTGATTAGTTTGAGTGTCAACCAGAACGACCCCGTGTTCTCGCAAATCGACCAAGCGTTGTCCGCGTGCCAGCAAAGAGACCTCATGACCGGCCTCGTGCAGCCTGGCCGCGAACAGACTACCAAGAGGTCCGGCACCGTACACAAGGATTTTCATAATACACTCTCTACTTTTATCGTACCTGCTAACAGCGCGGTTATCTGTATCATCATCTGCCTGAAACGATGAGCATACTCAGGGTAAATCTCTACTAACGGGGACCACACGCGACCCCTCCAGCAATGGTGCGTTTGAAGGGATGCCGCTACGCGCCAATCCACGCTCCAAAACGCCGATCACTTCCGGAGTGTCGATGATGGCGTGATACTGGCAGATTTCCACGCCTTTGCCACTAGCAACTGCGATTCTCATCAATCTTCCTTTACCTGCGATGGTGTCCGAACGAAGTTGGCCCGTCGACAGTGCCAGTTGGCCATCCTACGCACTGGCTGGCTCCCATAAGCTCCACTGCGGTATCAGCCACATTTAGGACATTGTAGGCGTTTGGATCAAAATCACCACTGACGGCGGCCCGTGGGCTCGGGTAATATATGGCTCAACTCAACAGATTCTCAAATTCATCCTCGTGCTCAACTTCCTCGCTGAGGATATGGATGATCAGGTTGTATGTGATCGGATCCTTGCCATGTAACTTTTGAGCCAGTTGGTTGTAGGCTTCAATTGCGCCGTGCTCAGCCTTGATTACGGTCTGAACAATCGCCTCAAAATCTTTCTCATTGACCGGCGGAGCCGGGTATCCATCATTGCTAATTTCAACGAGCTTGCTTACATCGGCTACTGGCTTTCCACCCAGCGAGGCTATACGCTCAGCCAACTCCTGCTGGTGCTCCAATTCATCTTTCGAAGTGTCCAGGAGCAATGCCGCTAACTGCTTGGCAGCTGGCCGGCCGGTGACCACCTGGCTCATATAATTGTAGGCATAAGCGGCTAACCATTCATCTGCATACAAGCGGTTGAGTTCCGCCAAAAGTTCTGCCACATCTAGACCGACGATTTGCTTACCTTTGCTTCCCATTTTCTATTCTCCTTTTATCATTCACGGGTCATCTTCGTTCCACATTTGGGACATGCCCGGTCAAGGCAACGCTGACCAGCGACATGCGGCTCCCGGTGCCCGCATTTAGGACAGATGCAGTTGCCGCTCGGGCCGGAGCCGGGTTTGTCCCCGCCGCCTCTTCTCCCGCCCTGGCCTGCTCCTCCTCCACGACCTTGACCTGCACCCTGACCGCGTCCCTGGCCCCCACTGCTGCTGCGCCTCCCCCGGAAAAATTGGTTATTCATATTTTTCTCCTTTTCAGGAGGCTGCGCTCAATGTTGTGGGCGGCAGCCTCCCGCAAATCACTTCTCAAGCTCTTCGATACGCTTGTTGATGGCATCCATCTGCCCTTTCAGCCAGTTTGCTTCAGACTTGAGGGCTTGCAGGGTTTCTTCTTGCGTGGGCAGCGCATAACGTGGATATTCCCAGCCGGCCCGCCCGAATGCCAAGAAACGATGCCGCCAACCGAATCCACCACCCCAGCCTCTTCTCCAGCCTATCCCAGGGCCAAAGGCTGGATTTGCAAATCCCGATGCTTCATCGCTGCCGCAGCAACCAAGACCACGGCCGGTTCTTGGACCCGCGCCCATAGGATCTGTTTGGTCACCTCCTGGCATTCCAATCACCTCCTTTCGTTAAGATTTCTATCTTTGTCTAAAGCCAATTCCTCTTACCAGCACCACGGCCTTGCCCACGTCCACGATGGCGGACCTGACGAAGGCGGCTTCGTCGGCGATAGCCCCGTTCGTTGTTTCGTTTCGACGAGATTTCAGTGTTTTGGGATGGTAGGGAAGACTCAGGCTGAGCAAGTTGCGCCTGCGCCAGTTGTCGGTCTAATGCGGCAATCAATGTGTCTGCTAGCCGGGGTAAGATTTCCCGTCCCGCAAAAGTCAGCACTGCGTTCAACCAGGGTTTAAGATTCGAAGGGGCAGGCTCCGCGACCACGATCTCCGCTTCACGCGCAGGCTGAACGGCTGTTGGTTCCATCACTGCTACAGGTAGTTCAACAGCTGTGATAGCACCCACTGGACAAACATCCACACATACCTGACATTGTGAGCAAACGGCCTGGTCAAGAATGGCGAGACCATCTCTCAGTTGAATCGCCCCATTTGGGCATATCTCAACACAAGCGCCACAGCCTGTGCATTGCTCTGAGTTCACTCGCATTTCCATTATCTCTCTCCCTTTTCATGTTTTACGAGATTCTGGATGATCAGCGCTGCCCCAAGGATCAGGGTTGGCGTGAGGATTTCTGTTGAAAGGAGCAAAACAATGATTCGTTCTTCTTGCGCGCGAGAGACGATCACAAGTGGCAAGATCATCATGATTATGCAAACCATCGTCAGGAACGAATAAAGTAAAATCATTTTTCTTTCTTTCATGATTTGATTTATCCTCTCCAATAGGATATTTGATGAACACTACTCTTGATAAGGCTTTCCCTGAAATTTAACCTTCTACATGGTGCCTTTCCAGCCACCCTATCCCCAAAAAGAAAAGAGTCAAGATCGCCAGCATAGCTCCGATCACTACAAAAGGTTGCTGTGAAGGGGTTGTGTTCATCACATTATTCGCTATATTGATACTGCCAGATGGTGGTTCCCCCGAGATATTGCCAATGGAAACGGGTGTAGGTGTTGCACAACTGCCAGGTGTGACTCCCAGAGTCGGGGCAAAGTGTGCCGCCCGTTCATCATAATCGGGGTGGCAACTATGACAGTCTGTATAAATGTCATCAAGCGGGTGTGCCATCAGACCCTCGTGCGCCAAATCTTTATCCATTGTGCTACCATTTCCACCGTGGCAATTTATGCAGATGTCTTTGCTGGCGTGAATGATGTGCCATTTCCCTTTTTCATTGACCGGGTCTTCTTGGGCATGGCAAGTGGAACAAGATGATGTTGGCGCGTCTCCACATTGTGCGTATACATAGATTGGCTCACCACTTGGGATCATCAAAATAGCAAATCCTATCAGAGCAATCGATAGATACAAACATATGATCTTCTTTTTGCACATTACTATCTCTTTTCTAAGGCATCGCCTTACCACGCAAAATGCCGATCCTTGGGTTGATCACGCTCGTCCATCGGACACAACACCAGCAAGGCACGCGATGGCGTAGGGTCAATGTTTTTCCAGTGATGAGGCAGGTAGGCGTCAAAAATTAAGCTGTCGCCTGACTCCAGAATATATTTTTCATTGTCTACTGTATATACAATGTGCCCATCCAGACAATAAACGAACTCCCGACCTGTGTGAACAATCGGTTTTCTCCCACTACCGGCACCTGGCTCCAGTGTGACAAGGAGCGGTTCTGCTCCAAAACGCGGCATTCCAGGGGCAAGATCTTCCATGATGCTGTGCTGGAATGTGATACGTGGACGCTTTCCCTCTTTCTGATGCACAAGCTTCCTGCTTCCATGATCCGTTTCGAAGAATTTACTGACGGGAACCTGTAAGCTCTGTGCTAGTTGTTGCAAGGTACTTACACTGGGGGATGTGCGTTCATTCTCGATCAAGCTTAGTGTGTTGATATTCAATCCGCTCATCTGTGCCAGTGATTTCATTGATAGTCCCCTGGACGCTCGGATCTCTCGTAACCGTTGGCCAACGCTTATTTTTTTCTTATCCAGGGCGGCCACGAATGGGCCTGTATCTTTCAAACCTTTGTTCTTTATTAATGGTTGGACTGTTTTTCTGGAAAAAAGTTCATCCGTCATAGCAATAATCCTTTATGATTGGTTGTTTATACTAATATAATAGTATAAATTATCTTTAAATGCAAATTTAATACTAAAATAATGTGTTGTCTGTGGGTACCCTGTAATTCTACTGAGTTGCGGCGATGTCGTTTCTAACGTCAATGTTGGAAAGGTTCCTTACGCATAGTGTTTACTGAACACAAAATAGGTCCGGTTTTGTATATCCCCACCTAGCGGATCCTGGATGTCCGATCAGACCTTGCATCTGTACGCCTGCAATGGCATCGAAATACCAAGTGAGAGTGATTGTTACTCCCTTATCATAAATAAAGTTTCTGAATGTTATGCCCAATAACATCTAATGCTCTCGCAAATAGGATTTTGTGAATTTTTGCAAAAGAACTGCTCATTTTCGACCAAGTGCCCTTTTAGCGAGTTCCAAGTGCTCGAGGCTGTACAAAGTTTGCATGTCATACCGGGCATCTTCAACGATCTCAGGGGCAAAATCAATGTGAAATGTGACGGTTTTTTAAACATAACGTGCTTCTCGTCGGTTCGCCTGGAGCCGGGAAAACCTTGCTGGCCCGTGCTATGCCCGGCATCCTGCCAGAAATGAGCATCGACGAATCTCTGGATGTGACCAAGATCTACTCGGTGGCCGATGCCCTTCCACCTAATACAGCGCTCATCCGACATCGTCCCTTCCGCGCGCCGCACCACACCATCAGCCATGCTGGATTGGTGGGCGGGGGCAACATTCCGCACCCCGGCGAAATATTCCTCGCACACAGGGGAGTTTTATTTTTGGACGAGTTCCCTGAATTTGGAAGCCTCGTGCTGGAAGTGATGCGCCAACCGATGGAAGACAAGGTTGTTACCATCAGCCGTGCAAAAGGATCGCTAACGTTTCCTGCAAACTTTTAACTGATCGCTGCCATGAATCCATGTCCTTGTGGATATACTTGTTGATGCACAAAAACCATGTACCTGCTCCCATTCAACAGTGACCAAATATCAGAAACGCATCTCAGGACCTATGCTGGACCGGATTGACATCCATGTGGAAGTTCCACGCGTCGACTACGAAAAGCTGAGCAGTGACCGACTGGGTGAGAGTCATCGGCGTCAATAATGGGAGCGGGTGCAGGCAGCACGAGAACGGCAACGTGTCCGCTTTGATGGGATGGATATTGTCTGCAACTCCGATATGCGTGTGGCGGAAGTTCGCAAATTCTGTAAACTGGATGAAACGGGGGACAATTTGGTGCGTCGGCCATGAGCCAGTTGAACCTGTCAGCGCGGGGGTATCATCGCGTTCTCAAGCTAGCACGGACAATCGCGGATTTAGCGGGGAGTGATGAAATTCAGTCCGTGCATCTGGCGGAAGCGCTGCATTACCGCCCGAAGTTGATGTTGGTGTAATTAATTCTTTCGTGAAGGTAATTACTATACTTACAAGAGGGGGATGCACTTAAAAAGTGTTTAGGGTGGTCAGCTCGTCGGGCTCATAACCCGGAGGTCGCAGGTTCGAGTCCTGCCCCCGCTAGTGCGAGCATCAATGGAAATTTCGTTGATTATATTCGAGTGAATGGAAAGCCCTTGTAGTTGGCGAAAGCGCCGGGATACACGGGGTGTTGATTCCAAGATCAGGCTCTGACAAAGTCACGTGTAACTATGAAGTCTCCATCCCAGCCTTGAAGGGTACCATCCGCTGTTGCACACCAGAAAAGTCGTGTGCTGGATGTGGGGATTGTGGCCCCAACGATACGCCTGCACAGGTGACAAGGTTGGCGCTGTCGTCCAGCACGGTTTGTCCAGTATGGTGGTGTATTATTATAATTACGGTTTTGTCTTGGCTACTTTGAGCCGCTCGCAGGACAACAAGTGCCCGAAAACATTGGATGTTTTGAAAGAAGTCAAGCTATCCTAAGGTAGCGATCCTGATATAGCTGGCATCATCTCTGCAGGAGAGAAGATTTGCGCATCACTTGGGAGTACGGCCTCCTCTACCCCAACTATCACACCAGAAGTGATTCTTGATATGAATACGACTCCATTACCGCAGATTGTAAGAAGTTTGTTGTTGTTTCCACCCCACTCTTGACCTGTGAAATAAAGAACAGTATCATCCAGTTACGTTTTAGCACTCTAGATGGTAGAGTGCTAAAAATGAGCACAAATACATAAACCATTTTTCAGGAGAATCAAATGACACTTTCCATCAAACCTTTGGGCGACCGCGTTGTGGTTGAACCCATCGAACAGGAAGAGGTAACGGTTGGTGGCATCGTGTTGCCCGAGACCGCTAAGGAAAAACCCCAGCAGGGTATTGTTCTGGCAGCTGGCCCAGGTGGTCGTGATGAAGACGGTGACTACATCCCTATGGATGTCAAAGTTGGCGACAAAGTTTTATATGCCAAGTACGGTGGCACCGAATTCAAAACCGATGGCAAGAAATTGCTCATCCTACGCGAGAGCGACTTGCTCGCGATCGTTGAATAATCTGATTTTATTGGAGGAAGTAAGCTATGGCTGCTAAACAACTCGCCTTTTCTGAAGACGCACGACGTAAACTTAAGCGCGGTATCAATGTTGTTGCTGAAGCTGTTTCAGCAACACTGGGTCCCAAAGGCCGCAACGTTGCAATAGATCGCAAATTTGGCTCGCCGACCATCACCCATGATGGGGTTTCGGTTGCCAAGGAAATCGAACTCGAAGATCCCTTCGAGAACATGGGCGCCCAGCTTTTGAAAGAAGCCGCCACCAAAACCAATGACATTGCTGGTGACGGTACCACTACCTCGACCATTCTGGCACATGCCATCGTCAACGAGGGCTTAAAGGCACTCGAGGCTGGTTACAACCCAATGCTGCTCAAGCGCGGTATCGAGATGGCGACCGATGCTGTTAGTGAAGAACTGCGTAAGGTGGCTGTTAAGATCGACACCAAGGAAGAGATTGGCTATGTCGCCACCAACTCTGCCGCGGATGCCGAGATTGGCAACCTGATTGCCGATGTGATGGACAAAGTCGGTAAAGACGGCGTCATCACCGTGGAAGAGTCCAAGTCGATGCAGTTCGAGACAGAATATGTTGAAGGTATGCAGTTCGACCGTGGCTACCTTTCGCCTTACTTCATCACCGATACTGAGCAGATGGAAGCCTCTATCTCCGATGCTTATGTGCTGATCAACGAGAAGAAGATCTCTGCTGCGCAGGACATCGTCCCCTTGCTGGAAAAACTCGTCCAGCTTGGCAAGCGCGAACTGGTCATCATTGCTGAAGACATCGACGGCGAAGCGCTGGCTACTCTTGTGCTCAACAAACTGCGTGGCATGCTGAACGTGTTGGCTGTCAAAGCCCCGGGTTTTGGTGACCGCCGCAAGGCTATGTTGCAGGACATCGCTGTCCTGACTGGTGGCACCGTTATCTCTGAGGAAACCGGCCGCAAGCTGGAGTCCGCTACCATTGAAGACCTGGGTCGCGCTGAGAAAGTTGTCTCCGATAAAGAGAACACTACCATCATCGGCGGCAAGGGTGAAAAGAACGCCATTACCGCCCGCATCAAAGAGATCCGCACTGAGATCGATAAAAGCACCAGCGACTATGATCGCGAGAAGCTGCAGGAACGCCTGGCCAAACTCTCTGGCGGCGTTGCCATTGTCCGTGTTGGCGCTGCCACTGAGACTGAGTTGAAGGAAAAGAAGCACCGTGTTGAAGATGCTTTGTCCGCTGCGCGCGCCGCTGTGGAAGAAGGCATCGTGCCTGGTGGTGAGATTTCTCTTATCAACGCTAGCGTTGTTCTGGATAAGATCAAGGCTAAGGATGAGGAGACCAAAGTTGGTATCAACATCGTCCGCAAGGCGCTCGAGGCTCCCATTCGCAAGCTCGCTTCCAATGCTGGCGAGGATGGCTCGGTCATCATCGATACCGTCCGCCGCACGGCTGTTGAAAAAGACAACAAGAACATCGGCTTCAACGTCTTGACTTCTGAATACACCGACATGATCAAAGCTGGCGTGATCGATCCCGTGAAGGTTGTGCGCGGCGCTCTCGAAAATGCTGCCTCTATCGCGGCCATGATCCTAACCACCGACGTACTCATCACCGACATGCCTGAAGAGCGCTCTGCTGGTCCTGCTATGCCTCCGGGTGGTATGGGTGGCATGGGTTACTAAACCAAATTAGCCAAACTCAACCCAATAGGGGCAGGTTTGCAAACCGCAACCTGCCCCTATTTTATTAATTTGTATAAGCGATGTGATATTTCCCCAATGTAGAAGAAAACTGTAGATCATCCAGGAGTTACTGCTCCTTGCATAAATAAGTGAACTTTGAACAATCAAGGAACGGCTAAAATTCAGCAATTGGAGTTCAGTAATTTACGCAGCACTCTGTAGGTTATCGAAGAATAACTTCAATAATGCTTCTTGCCTGGCGCGTCCCCAAAAACAGAGTGTCGGGAATGGTGCTTTTTTGTCTTCAAGTAATTGAAATGGTAGTTTTTTTCTAGGTGGAGTTCTTACACTTTCGCTATAATCTAACAACTGCAAATAAACAGATAGTGCCCGGGTTGGTTCGGGCACTATCTGTTTATGTAAATGCAGTGTGGGCTACTCTCTTTCATAAATTTTAATAAAAGGGCAGCTGCCAGATAACCAAAGAAAGCCAGCCCTCGGCGGAGGCCATAACGAGCGTTTTTCTCTCAAAGGGATCATAGAGTAGGTTTTGCAAGAAAGCTTCCATCCATATGCCTCCAAACAAAAGCGGAGTTGCACCCTGCTTGCACTGATGCAACTCCGTGACAAATTGAGATGAGAGAAAATTTACTCGTCGAACAAAGCGGCTTCCACATCCAACAGATTGCCGGTGAGCAGTTCCAGGTCTACTTTGGCAGTTTCGATGTCGCTGTCTAGGCCGGCGAGGATGAGTGCCAGGCGCTGGGGCATGCTTTGCGCCAGGTTGGTATCCACTTCGGCGATGTAAGGGGCAAGGACTTCCAACTTTGCGGAGGTGTTTTCGAGGGAGGCTTTGGCAGCAAGCACATCGCCATCGACCAGTGCCAGGCGAGCGTTATTAACATCTACCAGCGCTTGCAGAAGTTCGAGGTGGGTGGTGGCCGTATCCAGTTCGGATTGGAGAGCCTGGTTGTCATTTTCAAGAGTGGTAACCTTGTTGCTGGCGGTAGCGAGTTTGGCTTCCAGGTTGCTGGTGTTCTGGTTGGACTGCGTCAGTTCGGTCTGGGTTTGTTTTAATAGCTCATTGAGCGGCTGGTAGCGCATAAAGTTGAAGGTCAACACGCCAGCCAGGAAGGCGACGGCGACCACCGCTAGCCAAATCAACGAGGTCCGCCAGAGGCGGCGAAAACGTCCCAGTTGGGGTTTGGCCGGTTTAGCGGGAGCAGGCACAGGGTCCGGTTTTGAAGCGGGTTCGGGCTGGGCAGGTACATTAAGCACTTCAGGTTGCATACCGTTTGGTTCGGTTTTCATGTTCAGTATCCTTTTTTCGTATGAAGGTACACCGTTTTTTAGCGGGGTGTATCTACAGGCTACTCTGATCATAAGGATTTTTTCGCGAAATCTGTGAGTGGTTTTTCGGTGTGGCCCTCGGCGTAACACTCACAACGGGAATTGGCGTTCCGGTAACAGGATATAGTATGGGCGTTTCCTGCGGCTGGTCGGGAAGACCCTTGACCAGTAACTGCCGGGCGAAATTCACATATTCACCATGTAATCCCAGTTTGTTGTCTATGCCCGAGACTCAGCCTCGGCCTCCATCTGATCCAACCGTGTGTAGTAATCTCGAATTTCTTTCAGATGCGCCCAGGCGATTTTCCCGGTGAGCACAAGGTCATCACCAGTTACATCGGTGTCCGGATCAATCGCGCCATGTTCGAGTTCTACCTCGAGCCCTCGCCGAAACTGCTCCAGATCAATTTGTGACCAATCAATTTTGAGCTGTGTTCCGATTGATCGAGCTTCTTCAATTGAGAATTGTTGTTTGTTGCTCATATGATCCTCGCATTCCTGAAATCAATAAAGCCTCGTTGCACATCTACCGACGTGAGCTGTACCCTAATCTGGTCGCCGACGTCCAGACCCTTGAAGCCTTGAATCAGTTTGCCTTATCAGGTTTCGCTTATCTCGAATTGTATTGCTGTCAATCCCGATAGAACCATTCGGGACTTTTGCAGCAGAATGCTGAAGCTGTTCCAGTTCAGCAAGCGCTTCACTGGAAAAATCAGGGAGCAGCCCTCGTTCCAACATTGCTCGATGTGCAATGCTTTGTAAAATGGAACGGTGCTGCTGCGTATGTGTGTTCATCAAAAACTATTCCCCGGTTGTTTTTGCCGGGATACGACGTATGATTGGAGATCTATAAACAGTGCCTTCTTTACGAGCCTCTTGCTTCAAACGTCTTATGTGCTTACGCAGCCCTTGAGGAAGTCTTTTCTTTTTTGTTTTGCTTGTTTTTTCAGTCATCGAATTACTCCTTATTTTGACGCTTGATCAATAGCGCAGCACAGCGGCGGCAGTTGTGCCACCTGGCACTTTGTCCGGTTCCACGGCGTAAACTGTGCCACCTTTCAAATAGGTCTGAACAGCCGCCAGGTCCAGCAGGGATTCGTCGCCAGACTCCATTTGATCATGAAATTCAATCTCATTGGTATCCGGGTTGAAGGTACCCCAGTGTTGCACTCCCGTGGCAATGAACAAGGTTTCAATCCGACCATCAGAAGCGGCCGGGATAATCTTTTCCAATGTGCCTGCGACTTGTTCGCTTGCCTGGCCGGCAAGTTGCTGGTAATGGGCGGTAGCCTCTTCTTGTGCTGCCTGGAAGTGAGGTTCAATAATGTCCCAGGCGCTTTTGTGCAACTCATCGGCGCTCAGCAAATCAGGGTTTCCCGTGATGACCGTGTCCATCAGGTTCGGATAGGTGTTGGCTTCCTTGTAGATTGGAAGCAGGTATTCAACTCCCGCCAACACAAGCGGCACCTGGTCTCCCTGGAGAAATTCCGTCAAGCCATCCGAGACCAGGTGGAAGTAGCGCAGGAGTTCATTCTTGTCACCTTCGTCGCTGCCGCCACCTTGCCCATGGAATGTTGCTGAACCGGCCCCGAATTTCCCCCCTGTGGAACCAGAAGCGTGGAGTTGAAGACTCGCTTGATGACCGTCGGATAGGATGGCTTCGGCCAGACTGCCACCCACCTGACCGATGTCAATCTCGCTGACGCTATAGCGTGTACCATTCAGCAACCTGACTACGTTCTGGCTCAGAGCCAGAATGTAGAATTGGCCGTCACCTGTGAAGAGGGGTAACAGCGGTTTGATGTGGAAGTGGTCCATGACAGCCACAAATTTTTCAAAACCCAATGGAAGACGATAGCGGCGAACTCCGCTGGGAGAAAGAAAAATCGCCAGACCATCACTCTGATGCTGCCAGAAATTAGAATCCTGCAACAACTTATTAGCCGGCTCGAGCAAACTTTGTATATCGCGCGTGCCTATGCCCCGGTCAGACAGGCGCTTCTCAGCCTCCCCGAGCAGGTTTTTCAGCCGAATCGGATCCTGCTGAGCATCCACCCCGGTACGATGGGTAGGCATATAGATTGAAATGCACCATTGTTGTTCTTTAAGCATTAACTGTTCTAGTTCTGTTCTAGTCAAAATATCCATTTTCTCTCTCCTTGTCTAAAAGCCGCTGAGCTCGATGCTCTGACCTCATGCAAAAGCGTCATGCTTATGCATAAGGTGCGCATGAACAATTGCGATTGATTGGGCACGGGAAATAACGCTCCGGCCAGTGGTTATGGTTGGCCATCTCCCGTTTTGAGCCAACCCTTCTGATGCCAAAATTCCAAATATCTGGGTTCCGGCCAGATTTCCCCGGGAACGAAGTCAGAACATTCTACGGGATATATGCCTCCACCGCGGTTGGGTTGTGACCAGCCAAATTCGATCTCGCGATCACAGCTTGCGCAATTCACATAGAACTTGTCGTTGCCCGGATTGTCCTCCGGCTCAAATATTTCATACTCTTCCGGCTTGGAAGAAGAATTATCTTTTGTATACGCACTGAAGTTCCATCGATCAACTTCATCTTCTTGATCATTATCTTGATCTTTATCTTTATTTTTCTCTATCTTTTCCTTGAATTCAAAGCGGCAGTGATGATCAGCCTCAAGCGGACCCCATTCCTGCCAGCTTTCACTTTCAGGCCCGGCCAGGATGTTCCATACGCGAGAGACGGTCAATTTGTGGCCGCCACATGTTTTACAGGTAAACTCCCAAGATTGGGGTTCGTTCATGGTAGTGCTCCTTCTGCAAGCTTCCTAACTGGCTGCATTCTTTCATCGTTAGAGTGATCGCCAAGGGTAGTTTAATAGTTCCGCTGTTGTTTGCGACGTTCATGAACTTGCCGTTCAACCGCGTTTAAAGCGCTATCCAGCGTGGATTCAAACTGCTCCCCTTTTTCAGTCGCTGCGATATGATCTGATCCCATATAGACGACAATCGTCACTTCGTTTATATACGCCGTCTGATGTTCTTTGGCAGGTTGCTTCAAGTTAACAACCGCGCCTGAAATGTCGTTGTGGCCCTCGGCTAATTTGCTTAGCCGGTCTGCGGCCAATGTGTAAAACTCGTTCTCACTTTTCTTTACATCATCGATTTCGTTATTAAACTCAATGGGAAAATTTAATTTGTCCATTTTTCAGCTCCTTTGGCTGTTTAAAATAGCAACAGCATGCTTACATCTCAACAATAAAAACTCTGGATTTCAACATTCCGATTCTCAGTTGTTCCGGGGCAGAATACCAGCCATACATCCATCATACAACAAAGGCTCCCCGGCCACATCCAACGACCGGGGAGTGTTTGTCTCCGCCACTTGGGGGAGGGACTATTGGTTGCCGTCACGCTGATGCGTTCTCAGATAGCAGGTTTGAGAGCCATCGCAGCAGGCAGGAGGCAGCAAAAAGGATAAAGATTTACCTGGCGCCTTGGTCCTGTCTAAATTCAGGACCAGCGCCGATGCAGCGGGAAGGTTGGCAGGGACTTGATCTGGTGCTTATCGAGCTTCAGGAACACGGTATCATCGCGCGTATCCCCCATCGCTGAAAGGGGGATGATCACATCCTTCTGTCCCCAGAGATGTCCCTCTCGCATCACCAAATGGGTAATGTGACCGTTCTCCGGGTTGACCACGAATTCGTCGATTTTGCCAACATAACCATCCGTCGCCTCAACGCGGGTACCACGGCTCAAGGCCAGCTCTCCGGGCGGAATTTGTTGATGCTCCACGGCTACTTGCACTGTTCTTTCAGAAGTAACATAAGGCAGGTAGTAGTATGTCATCATTCCACCGGCATACCCAGGTCTCATCGCAGGCACCTTCTCTTCAACGAACTTTGTTTTGATAAACGGATGCATCTTCTCCAGTTCTGCCTTGCTGCAGCTCAGTTGAATTGTATCGGCGACAGTTTTAGTAGCAAAATCAATTGGTACAATGTACTCTTTGTTGGGAGACGAATCCTCTTTCACAACTACATGTGTCACCTGGTCGGCAACCGGGTCTATCAGCACAAACGCGGAACGCCCGCAAACACCGTCTGTACACTCAACTTGAGCTTGTAAAGGAATTTCCATCTTGCACCTCCATAACAAATTATCTGGATTTCAACATTCTGACACCCGGCTTGTCCAGGCCAAAATACCAGCCATGTATCCATCATACTGCGAACGCCCCTAGGCCACATCCATCCGCTGGGGAGTGTTTATCTCCCCCAGTCGGGGGATGCGGAGGAATTGAACGACAGGCCTGGTTCGCTGCGATACGCAGGGACTTTTTGACCTTCCATCGAACCCGCTCCATATTGGCCGCGCACTGCCAATCCCCTTAACCTGCTCTCTGGAGATCGGACGGATGGCCTTCAACACGTCCACTTTCTTGGTACAGATCTCATCCGTCGCTATGATGTTGATGCCTTCACCAATATGGGGTTGAGCCAGTGGCCGTCTGCCGCGATGAGTGCATCAGCCTCCTTCGGCCCCCAGCTACCCCGCTTGTAGGGAAGGGCCTTAGGGTGAGTTTTCAGAACCGGGTCGACCGCTGCCCAGGCGGCCTCAACCGCGTCCTCACGGGTGAAGAGCGCTCCGTCGCCGGCCATTGCATCTCCTAAAAGCCGCTCGTAGGGCGATTCTTCACCCGGCTGCTCTTCGATCAGATACAGCTCGCGCTGGTCGCCGATGAACTCTTTTCCTGCGCGCTTGACGCGAGCGGCCAGGGCTACGGCCGAGCTGGGGGAGAGACGAAAACGCAAATAGTTAGCCCGACCAGCCGCTGGCGCTGCGTCGGCGAAAAGTTCCTGCGGTGGTGGCTTCAGTTCCACCAAGACTTCCGCCGCCGTTTCGGCCAGGTATTTGCCGGAGCGCAGGTACCACGGCACTTCTCCCCAGCGCCATGAGTTGATGAAAAGTCGCAGAGCGCAGAATGTCTCGACATCGGAGTCCTTCGCCACATCCGGCTCTTTTCGATAGCCAGCATACTGGCCGCGTACCAGGTCGTTGGGCTGCAACGGGCGCATGGCCTGAAACACCTTGGTTTTCTCGCTGTGTACGGCTCCAAAGCCCCGATAAGCTGGCGGCTCCATCGCGAGTAGTGCGACGATCTGGAAGAGGTGGTTTTGAATGACGTCGCGCAGGCAACCGGCGGTTTCGTAAAACGCGCCGCGGTTCTCCACACCGAAATCCTCAGAAAGCGTTATCTGCACACTGGCTACATAGTTGCGGTTCCAGATCGGCTCCAGGAAAGAATTGGCGAAGCGGAAATAGAGGATATTCATGATCACCTCCTTCCCGAGAAAGTGGTCGATGCGGAAGATCGAGTCTTCCGGGAACACGGCGTGTGCGACGCGGTTGAGTTTCCGCGCGGAGGCCAGATCGCGTCCGAAGGGCTTTTCGACGATGACGCGCGCATGCTCGGCCAAACCAGCGGCACCAAGCCCCTGGATGACTGTCGCAAAGAGCGAGGGCGGGATGGCGAGATAGTGCGCCGGGTGCTTGGCATTAGCCAGCGCTTTTTTTATGGCCGTGAACGTGCCTGGCACGTTATAGTCCCCACTCACGTAGCTGATCAGGGACAGAAGCTGGTCGAGGGCGCGGGTGTCATCGATTCCACCTGATTGTTGCAGGCTGTCCTTTACGCGTGTATGCAATTGCTCCAGACTCCACTTCGGGAAGGCGACACCGATGATCGGAACCGTTAGAACACCCCGTTTTGCCATCGCATAAAGCGCGGGGAAGATCATTTTGTGGGCGAGATCACCTGTTACACCGAAGAGCACCAGCGCGTCGGACTGCGCCGGGCTGTTGTTGTTCTTGCTCATATCAACCACCTGCCTTCTTCTCATCATGACCGCCAAACTGCTTTCGCATGGCGGAGAGGACACGGTCGGCAAAGTCGGCATTATCTCGCGACTCAAAGCGCTCGAAGAGTGCCGCGCTCATCACCGGTACCGGCACACCCACATCGACCGCGGCCGCGATCGTCCACCGCCCCTCGCCAGAATCCGACACGCGGCCCTCGTAGTTTTTCAGGTCGGGATTATTGAGCAGCGCGATAGCGGTGAGGTCCAGCAACCACGATCCGATTACACTGCCCCGGCGCCAGACCTCAGCGATCTCGGGTAGATCCAGTTCATACTGGTAAAACTCCGGGTTTTGCATAGGTGCCGTCTCGGCATCCGTAGCACGCTGCCGCTTACCAGCATCCGCGTTGCTCAGGATGTTCAGCCCTTCTGCATAAGCCGCCATGATTCCATACTCAATGCCGTTGTGGACCATCTTGACGAAGTGGCCGGCCCCTTGTGGCCCACAGTACAGAAAGCCCTGTTCGGCCGTGCTATCGCTTTTTGGACGGCCGGGTGTGCGTGGCGCCGCGTCAAGACCGGGGGCGAGGCTGGCAAAGATCGGAGCAAGATGCTGGACGATCTCTGCCTCGCCACCGATCATCAGGCAGTAGCCGCGTTCGAACCCGGCGACGCCGCCGCTCGTCCCGACATCCAGATAATGAATACCATGCGGTTTCACCTCGGCGCCGCGCCTAATATCGTCGCGGTAATAGGAGTTACCACCATCGATCACAATGTCGCCTGCTTCAAGCAATGGGACGAGCGCCGCCAGCTCTTGATCAACCACAGCCGCAGGCACCATTAACCAGACCGTGCGAGGTTTGGCAAGATGGGAAACAAAATCTCCGAGCGAATCCGCCCCGACGGCACCATGACCCGCGAGTTCCTCAACAGCTTTCGCGTGCACGTCATAGACCACGCATTCGTGGCCTCCCTCCATCAAACGTCGCACCATATTGGTGCCCATACGCCCTAATCCAATCATACCGAGTTGCATCTTAAATCTCCTTTCTGAGTTGTGTCCACCAAAATTGTTGTACCGGCTCGAAAAAAAATGGACCGGGTACGCAACAATCGAATCATTTGCCTAAATCTCATTTAGAGAATATGAGGTCCAGGTTTTCCAGTGCGGTTCGCGTTGCCTCGTAGCCGGTATGGATGATGCCATTTATTCCCAAACCTTGAGCCACCTCAACAAACATCGCCCGGTCATCGATGTAAACCACTTGTTCCGGGCGCGCCTGTGCAATGTCCAATGCAATTCGGTACATATCTTCATCCGGTTTGCGATAGTGGACAAAGCAGGATGAAACAAAGAAATCTATGAATGTGCCCAGCTGGAATTGTTCGACGCGATAGACCGTAAGTTCGCGGCCTTCATTGCTGACGGCTGCGACTTCAAGTCCATATTGAGCCTTGAGTCCGCGCATCAGCTCGATCATCTCTGGAAATGGTTGGGACTGGGCGTACATGAACGCCTTGAATTCTTCGCGTGAGAACAAGCGCTTCTCATAAAAAACAACCCGATTCAAATATTCATCCAGGCTGAGCTTGCCCTCTTCATAGGTGTCGAAGGTCAGGTGATGGCGCTCGTTCATCTCTTCGTAGTCCAGACCAAATTTGTCAGCCGCGTGTGTGCGGCTCTTGTGATCCCAGCCATTCGTAAGCAGGACACCGCCTATGTCCAGAAATAAAGTTGTGATAGTGGGAGAGGAGGTCATGAGATTACCTGCTCAGACTGCAAGGCGGACATCAGATCTTTTTTCAAGGCTGCCAGCCCTTTGTTTGTATCGGAGCCAAGATGCACGCGTCCCGCCCGTCGTCCATGTTTCTTCAGCGCTTCCAGATCGCCCATAGCCTCGGCGCGCTTGAAGATACCAAAGGTGTAGGGGGCACCCGGGATCGGGACATCTTCAACATCATCCGCGGTCAGTTGCAGGAACAAACCTGTA
Organism: uncultured Chloroflexia bacterium; assembly: GCA_963829615.1. Lineage (GTDB taxonomy): Bacteria > Chloroflexota > Anaerolineae > Anaerolineales > Villigracilaceae > JAABUE01. The sequence goes on along the minus strand of CAWHJM010000006.1, from coordinate 211,007 downwards.
TTCGGGCCGCCTTTATGGAACTGGCCCGTGGAATGCAGGAAGCGAGGGCCATATCCCAAAGTGGTTGTGATGTGCAGACGATCTTGCAACATGCTGCGGATATCCTGCAATGCTTTGTCATTGGCTGGATTTTCAGCAATATAAGCCATCAGAGCCAGATAGTCTCCAGAGCGGGCTTGAGCCAGGAACTGTTTTAGCGTGTCTGGCACGGTTGTGGCTTTTTCATTGAAATAGAGTTTCAACGGATCTTTGATCAGGGACGGTGTTTCTTCAGGCAATTTGCCCTGATCGCGTACCACCGCCAGCAGACGGTTTGTATTGTCCTTGCTTTCCTGGACATTTGGCTGGTTGAAGGCATTGATGCCGAGGATTGCACCGGCAGTGGCGGTGGCAATTTCCCAACGGAAAAATTCTTGTCCCAAATCCAGAAGGTCGTCCAAATAAATCGTAATCACAGGTTGGCCGGCCTCGCGCAGAGCTGACACGTGGCTCTCCAGGATTTTATCCGCTGTATCTTTCATGCGGATGTAGACGAAGACCCGATCATCGCCATAGACCGTTGGCTCACCGAGCGGTTCACCAGCCACTGGCAGAAGTCCGGTGCCTTCCTTTCCGGTGCTTTCAGCCAGGAGTTGCTCCAGCCACATCCCCAGAGAGGAGATATCCTTTGGAACAAGGAAGGTAACCTTGTTTCGTTTATGGTTCTTGGCCAACTCGCCCAGCGCCGCGCCAAGTTTCAATCCGGGATTTTCTTGGGCTGGAACACTGGATGCGCAGGCGTGTAGCATGCGCAACGCACGCGCCAGTAATTCACTCACATCCACGCCCATCAAGGCAGCAGGCACGAGGCCGAAATATGAAAGGGCAGAGTAGCGCCCACCGATGTCGGCAAAGTTGAGAAACGTTTTTCTGAAAGCCCGTTCCTGTGCCAGTTTGACCAGCGGCGTGCCGGGATCTGTGATGACACAGAAATTCTCGCCAGCCAGCCCGCCTTTGATCTTCTTGACCTTCTGATAGAAATATTCTCCAAAAGCCAATGGTTCAGCCGTGGTACCTGATTTACTGGCAACAATGAAGAGCGTGTTTTCGATTGGAAGCGCACTGTTCGATCTTCAGGAGAGTGGCCGGGTCGGTGGAATCCAGAACGGTCAGCGGTAAAGCATCTTTGCTCGGAGTAAATGTGCGTTCGAAGACCAATGGAGTCAGGCTGCTGCCGCCCATGCCCATATGCAGCACATGGCGAAAGCCGGCTTTTAGAATCTCATTCTTGAAAGCGTCAAGCTCCTTCAAATTTTCTTCCATCTTTTCGGCAACATGCAACCACCCCAGGGCATTGCGGATATCTTCCTGATCCTTGGGATCACTTTTCCAGAGACTTGGATCCTTCCGCCACAAACGGGCGCTGAAATGCGTCGCTTCGAGGTCGGTGATCCGCGCTTGAACAGCTTTCTGATAATTGCCCAAATCGAAAGTCTGCCGGTCAACCGGCTCTTTAAATGACGCGGCTCGTTTTTCCTGCAAGGCAGCCATCAATTTTTCGAAGGCCTGGCTGAATTTCGTTACCCCTTCATCTTCGAGTTCTTGCGTTGATGCATCCAGGTCAATTCCGGCCTGATGCAAACCTTCCAGTACACGGTAGGCCTCCTGCGTACCCTCTTCCAATCGTGAGGCTGGTTTGCCATGCTCGCGAAAAGCATTCAGCGTTTCCACTGGAATAGTATTGATCGTCTCACGGCCGATCAATGTTTCGACGTACTTTACATCGCTGTATTCCGGGTTCTTGGTGCTGGTGCTCGCCCACAGCAGACGTTGGGAATGAGCTCCCTGTTTGGATAACTTTTTGAATCGCTCACTGCCAAAGATTTCCTGATAAATCTGGTAGGCCACTTTGGCGCTGGCAATCGCGACCTGTCCATGCAGGCCAGCTACGATCTCCGCGGCGGGGCCCTTCTCAAGCCTTAATTTTTCCAGCTTGGGATCAACCAACACATCGATACGGCTTAAGAAAACACTGGCTACCGACGCGATGCGGTTCAGCGGCTTGCCACTCGCAGCCAGCGTTTCCAGCCCAAGCAGGTAGGCTTCTGCAACTTCCCGGTATCGTGGCAATCCGAATAGGAGCGTCACATTGACATTGATCCCTTCCCCGATCAATTGTTGGATGGCAGGCAGTCCTTCGCGTGTGCCCGGAACTTTGATCAGTAGGTTGGGTCGGTTCACCGCAGTCCACAAACGGCGCGCTTCGGCAATCGTCCCGGCAGTATCATGCGCCAGCTTGGGAGAAACCTCCAGGCTCACAAATCCATCACCGCCTTCCAGTCGATCATAAATGGGACGGAAGAGATCGGCGGCATGTTGGATATCTTCCACTGTCAACGCCTGATATATTTCTTCAATGCTTTTACCCTCCAATGCCATCGTGTGAATGGCGCTATCGTAATCGTGACTACCCGCGATAGCCTTCTCAAAGATGGATGGATTCGAGGTCAGCCCACTGACGCCATCATCATTGATCAATCCCTGGATTTCTCCGTTATCAAGCGCATTGCGCCTGAGATAATCCAGCCAGACACTCTGTCCAAAAGTCTCCAAACCTAATAAAGGGTTCTTGTTCATTTTATTTACTCCTTAGTTTCTATTGCAGCCACTTTTGCTAGGCGCCGTTCAAAGCGTTCGGCTTTCAAGTAATGAGCTGCCAGATAAATTTGAATGATCTCCCAGGCCAGCGCAAAACCAACTACGCGCCCGCCCAGGCAAAGCAGGTTCATATCATCATCCTCGACGCCCTGATGAGCAGAGAAACTCTCATGGATCAAGGCTGACCGTACGCCAGGGATTTTATTTGCCGTGAAGCTGGCACCCACACCGCTTCCACATATCGCGATGCCGCGTTCCACTTCACCTTGTGCCACCGCCCTGGCGAGCGGGATCACAAAATCCGGGTAATCGTCTCCGGGGTTCAAGCTATACGCGCCGAAATCCTTGACCTGATGCCCGGCATCGCGCAGCGCCTTCAGAATGAGTTCCTTTAAGATATAGCCACCATGATCGGTTGCGAATCCAATTTTCATCGTTACCTTCTTTCTGGAACCATTAGACTTTCCTGTGTTGCTTTATCACGGCGAGGGCCTGCTGGATGACATGCTCGACGCTAAAACCGTACTCTCGCATCACAACCTCCCCTGGAGCTGATGCGCCAAAGCGATCCACTCCGATGACCGCGATGCTGGGGCCAACGTAAGAACGCCAGCCTAAAGAAACCCCAGCTTCGATTGCAAGCATGGGAACATTTGGAGGCAGGACCGCTTCTTTATATTCGACGGGCTGAGCATCAAACAAATTCCAGCAGGGCAGACTGACCACGCGCGCTCTGACACCCTGTGTCTCCAGTTTCTCACGCGCGGCGAGTGCCAGTTGAACTTCGGAACCGGTCGCGATCAAGGTGATGTCGGGAGGCGTGTTTCCGGTTGCATGTGCAAGTACATATCCGCCGGAAAGAACGCCGAGCGGAAGTTGCGGGTACTTCTTCAGATCAAGGATTGGCAGATTCTGGCGGGTGAGGGCCAGGGCGACCGGTCCGCTTTTGTGTTCAATGGCGATCCGCCAGGCTGTGGCAGTTTCGTTCGCATCCGCCGGGCGGATGACCAGCATATTGGGGATGGAACGCAGTCCCAGTAGTTGCTCGACCGGTTCGTGCGTAGGGCCGTCTTCTCCCAGGGCAATGCTGTCATGCGTGAAGACGTAGATCACGTGCAGCCCCATCAAGGCAGCCAGGCGCATCGGAGGGCGCATGTAATCGGAAAAGATCAGGAACGTGGCTCCAAAAGGAAGCGGGCCTCCATGCGCCGCCATTCCGTTCAGGATCGCTCCCATGCCATGTTCGCGGATACCAAAATGTAGGTTGCTGCCGGAGTACCGCCAGCCGCCTCCGACGGAACCCTGGGGATCGTCCATCGTTTCGTGAGGGCTTTCAAAGTCGCCTTCCCCGGCAAGAGCGGTGTGCGTGGATGGATCCAGGTCTGCGGAGCCGCCGATAAACGTGGGCAGCTTGGATGCAATTGCATTCATCACTTTTCCTGAAGCCACGCGGGTGGCCATGCCCTTTGCATCGGGTGAAAACTCCGGAATATCCGCATCCCAGCCTTGTGGTAATTCACCCTGCATCACTTGATGCAATTCCTGGGCCAAGTCTGGATAAGCCTGCGTATACGCGGAGAATCGTTCATCCCATTTGGTTTCAATCTGCCTACCTTGTTCGACGGCCTCCCGGAAATGAGCCAGAACTGCATCAGGGATGTAGAAGGTCGGTTCCAGCGGCCAGCCAAGATTTTGTTTGGTGAGCTTCACCTCTTCCACGCCTAGGGGTGAGCCATGCGCCTCAAAGGTATCCTGTTTGTTCGGCGAACCATAGCCCAGGTGCGTGTGTACCAGGATGAGGGATGGCTTTTCTTTATTCCTTTGCGCGGTCTTGATCGCACGCTCGATTGCCACCAGATCATTCCCATCTTGAATGGATTGAGTGTGCCACCCGTAAGCATTAAAACGTTTCTTAACATCTTCTGTAAAAGTGAGATCGGTAGCTGCCGATAACGTAATGTGGTTGTTATCGTACAAGACGATAAGTTTCCCCAGCCGCAAATGACCGGCCATAGAGGCAGACTCTGCGGACACGCCTTCCATCAAATCGCCGTCGCTGGCGAGGACATAGGTAGTGTGATCAATGATCTTATGTCCAGGCCGGTTGTAACGGGCTGAGAAAAACGCTTCCGTCATTGCCATGCCGACTCCATTTCCAAACCCCTGACCGAGCGGCCCTGTCGTCACTTCGACCCCGGGGGTGATGCCGCGTTCAGGATGACCGGGGGTGATGCTGTCCCACTGGCGAAAGTGTTTGATCTGGTCGAGGGAAAGATCATAACCGGTAAGATGCAACAAACTATACAGCAGCGCTGATCCATGCCCTGCCGATAAGACAAAACGATCACGGTCGAACCATTTAGGGTTGGATGGACTGTGCTTGAGGAAGCGCGTCCACAAAACGTATGCGAAAGCGGCCGCACCCATCGGCAAGCCGGGGTGCCCACTGTTGGCTTTCTGGACTGCATCGATCGATAAAAAACGAATCGTATTGATGGACAAATTGTCCAGATCAACTGGGTGACGAAGTTTTCGAATTATCTTTACTCACTTTTGCTCTCCTTATTAACTGTCACGTTATCGTCTGATTTTCAGCAAGCGCGCATTGACGGCCACAATCACTGTACTCGCGGCCATCAGTGCCGCGCCTACCGCGGGACTGAGCAGCACGCCCCAGACGTATAGCGCCCCGGCTGCCAGCGGAATGGCGATGACGTTGTAGCCTGTGGCCCAGGCAAGGTTCTGAAGCATTTTCCGATATGTGGCGCGGGAAAGCTGCACGATCGACACGACATCCAGAGGATTGCTTCGTACCAGAATGACGTCGGCGGTTTCCACTGCCACATCCGAGCCCGCTCCAATGGCGATGCCCAAATCAGCCTGCGCCAGCGCCGGGGCATCGTTCACTCCATCGCCGGTCATGGCCACCAACACGCCCCGGGATTGGACTTCTTTCACTTTGGCAGCCTTGTCCTGGGGCAGGACTTCGGCGAAGTATTCATCTAGTCCGACCTGGTCCGATACCCATTTGGCCGTTGCTTTGTTATCGCCGGTGAGCATCATGCAGCGGATATTCAGCGCCTTGAGGGCAGCGATGGCTTGCTTCGCCTCGGGTCGGACGATGTCAGCCAAGGCAATTGCTCCTTTCAACTTCCCGTCAACGAGAACGAACACGACTGTCTTGCCCTGGGCTTGCAGTGGCTCGACGCGCTTGTCGGTCATGGCGATGTTTTGTTCGTGCAGATAGCCCGGGCTGACCACCTTGATATCCTTGCCTTCAACCCGGCCTTCGACACCTTTGCCCGGGATACTTTTAAAGTTTTCGACGGGCATTTTATTTTTCGATGAAGCGGCAATAGCTTTGGCGATGGGATGTTCGGAATTCGCGTCCACCGACGCCGCGTATTTGCGCAGCGTCTCTTCATCAATATCCTGCGAAAGCATCAACGTGTCGGTCACGCCAAAGCGGCCTTCGGTCAGCGTGCCGGTCTTGTCAAAAATGACGGCCTGAAGTTTTCGGGCGCCTTCGAAAGCAACGCGATTACGAATGAGCAGACCGTTTTTCGCGGCCAGGGCCGTGGAAACGGCCACGACCAGGGGCACAGCCAGACCGAGCGCATGCGGGCAGGTGATCACCATTACAGTTACAGCGCGTTCGATGGCGAACGCGAAATCCTTGCTCATGAGAACCAGCCAAACAAAGAGGGTGAGTGCGCCGCTGCCGAGGGCAATAATGGTGAGCCACATTGCAGCGGTGTCGGCGAGGGCTTGGGTCTTTGATTTACTTTCCTGCGCCTGTTTGACCAGATCGATAACCTGCGACAAAAACGAATCCTTGCCGGTGCCTTTGACCTCGATGGTCAACGAGCCTTCGCCGTTGATAGAGCCGCCAATGACCTTGCCGCCGGTCTTCTTGGTGACCGGGGTTGATTCTCCGGTGAGCATCGCCTCATTGACTGAACTCTCGCCATCAACGATGGCACCGTCCGCGGGAATTTTCTCACCGGGCTTGATCAAGACTTTGTCATCCACTGCCAGTTCGCTCAGAGGCACATCTTTCACACTGCCGTCGGGCATCACCTTGTGCGCGTCCGAGGGCATCAGTTTCGCCAGTTCCTCCAGAGCCTTGGAGGCGCCCATCACCGACCTCATCTCGATCCAATGCCCCAGCAGCATAATGTCAACCAGGGTAGCCAACTCCCAGAAGAACATCTTGCCGGTCAGGCCGAAGACCACCGCGCTGCTGTAAAGATACGCTGTAGCAATAGCAACGGAAACGAGTGTCATCATTCCAGGTTGCCGGGATTTGACTTCATCGACAAAGCCTTTGAGGAATGGCCAACCGCCGTACCAAAAGACCGCGGACGAGAAACCAAACAGAACATAGATGTCGCCGGGAAAGTGAATGGCGTCCCGCAATCCCACCAGCGTTTGGAGCAGCGGTGAAAGGATGAGAATCGGCAGGGTCAAGACCAGTGAGATCCAGAACCGTTTCCGGAAGTCTGCGGCCATATGCGCGTGGTGGTCCGATCCATCGTGCGACATGCCTTTCATGCCCTTCATGCCCGCATCGCCTTGCTCTGGTTTCGATTCCTGAGCCTTGGGCTGGTCTTTGTGTTGTTTCATATCGTGCTCCATAATTATTTATCCTTGTTTTGGTATGCTACAGGTTTCGTGAGTTGCAAAGAAGAGTTCACCAACCAACCCCCGCTGAAACCCGCTCGCTGCAAGCCGCTGGCGATATATGGGCAGTTTCGCATCAATTGCCACAATAAGCCGCTGCGATAGTTTTCAATCATCAAAATGATCGGTCCCTGATTAATTCCGTAGTGCCACGGAGATACCCAGCCATTGGGATTATGGGATTTATCCGGGTAGGTCGGGTTGAAAGTCGCCTTGAAGCCGTAGGGGTTGGACTGTGTTAATTTGACCTGGTTAATGTAATAGTCCATTGTGGGTAGCACGATTTCGGGCGCAAACGGCAGTGAGGTCACCGCCGCCCACGGCGCGATGGTACCGTCGTCGGGACCATGTGGTACGCCTCGGCTCCGGTAATTGAAGAATTTCCGTTTGATGCCGTTTACATTAATCGTGTTGGAACCTGGGCCATCACTCGCGGTGATTCCCCAACAGTCGCGGCCATAACCGGCGAATTTGAGCGGATTGTCCATTGCGTACTGTTGCTGCACGTAAGTTGCGCGGCGGCTGTTCTCGAAATAGTCACTGCCTTTTTCGCGCATGAACTTGTCCTGGATGCCACGAAAATCAACCCAGACATGCGAGAGCTGGTGCGTAAACAACGGCCCGGCGTAAAGATATTCGTATCCGTAGGCCTGTACCCATTGATAAGTTGAAGCCCACGCGGTATAGCAGCTTTCAGGTAACGGATAGGTGGGCGAGCCCAACCCCAGGATATACAACAGCATGGCCTCGTCATAGCCTTCCCAGCGGTATTTGAGAAAGCCTCTTTTGGGTTTCCAACCATGTGTAAGCGTTGCGCCACGGTTTTGAGCCCATTGCCAATCCGCGCGGCGATAGAGCTCGTCAGCGAGCGTACGGATTTCATGTTCGTCGGGTGTATCTGCATCAAAATAAACGCCTGCTGCCAACGCACCCGCCAGCAGAAAAGCACTATCAACTGTCGATAGTTCGCATTGCCAAGTGCGCCGGCCAGTCTTCATATCGAGAAAATGATAATAAAAACCCTTGTAGCCAGTGGCGTCGGGTTCTGGCCCTTGCGGGCTGTCCCAGAAAAAACGCAGCGTGGTCAGCGTTCGTTCCACCGCCGCAGTCCGCGGCATAAATCCGCGCTCTACAGCCACAGGGTATGCCGCCAGCGCAAAGCCAGTGGCGGCAATACTGGCAGGCCAATCCGCTGCGGTCTTGTCGATCGCCAGCCCGTTGCCTGGATTCGTCTCATTCAGAAAGTAACTGAATGACTTGCGCTGAAGCATTTCCAGGTCAGACTCGCTGATTAGTTTTCTACTTACCATAATCTTTCCTCAAGATATTTCGCGGCGATACTCCGATCGCCACGACCGACTGCCGATCGGTTTGCGTTTGTGGAGCATGGCGCTGGGGCGGGCGTAGATAAAACTTCGAGAGCAGGATTCTGTTCGGATGTAGAAAAAGCCCGAAAATGCCGCAGAATACCGCCAGTCAGGTGCATCCTGTGTTATACGCCATCCGATACCTTGCACTACAAAACGCATGTCAGTATTTATATGCTACTGGCTGGGTTGCCAGCCGCTTAGTGGTGTTAGTTGTATCTGCTTCGAAAGATCATAGGCAGTCGACAGGTCGCTGTCGCTTTCCACGAGCACGCGTCCGAGCACGAGCACCGAATTGTTCGGCGAGGATATCTGCGTCATGCCGCCCGGCACCTGTCCTTTCCAGCCGGGGCCGCTGATGAGTAGTCGCCAGCCTGCGTGCCCGTGGTGCGTTTGCCGACGTAGGCAAAATTGGTGTTGTTCGACGGATCGGTGAACTGCACGCTGTAGTAGCGGCCGGCCATGTCCGGCACGTGCAAGACTTGCGGTCCTTTGGAGAGATCGAGCCAGCCAGCCGTAGTGAGCGTGTCGTGGTTCACGCCAGTCGTCGCCAATTTTGAGGCCGAGGCGGGCGGGTGGAGGGGATCTGCAAAAAGCGCTTGGGGCTCCGTATAGAGCGTATTGATCGGGATGGGGCCGTCGCCGAACCCTTTAACGAGGATCGCTCTCTTGTACACGGACAGCAACATGCGTGGCCAAAAGTAGGTGAAAAGGAACCATGACGCGACCATGACCGCACCGAATAAAAGCAAATGCTCCATATTAGTCATCATGTCACCTCGACAATCGGCGGTACCGTGTACTCGCCATTGAGAATGGCCGCGCCGGGCATATACACGCGCAGCCAGAGGATGAAGTTGCCTGCAGGCGCGGGCAGCCAGTTGGATTCATGGCCTGCCGGAGCGGCGTTCTGAAGGTAAATGTCAACGGAGCCGTCGGCGTTCGGCACGAGGCCAGAGCGATCGCTCACGCTGTACCGATTGATCGGATTCGCCACAAAGCGATTTTTCGCATCGCCCATCGTCAGCGACCAGAATGCATTGTTCGGCGGAAGACCGCCCGGCGGGAAGTGCATGATGTAGTCGTGCTTTCCGGAGAGCGTATGACCCGCGCCATCTCCGGACGTCGTCCAATACATCGCCTCTTGCGGCACGTTTACCGGGCCGGGAAATATTTGGGCGTGCGCGGCTCGCAACAACATGCCGTTGCCGGGCTCGCCTAATCCGAACATGGTGATCCAGCCGTTGACCTTCGTGGCCTTGATCCTCGCGTAAATTTGAGCCGTGACAAACGCCAGCCCGAAGCCGATGAGGATGCCCTGCACCACGTCACTCCGCACAGTTCTTGAACTGGTAAAAAAGTGACCTAAAACGAATGAATAGATGAAGAAAAAGCCGCATATCGCGCCGTTGAGTACCATCAGATAAGTGGATGTTCTGTTGTTCATATTATTTCCTTTATCAGTTTGAGCTTAATGGTGCAAGCTGTATCAGCTTTGCAAGGCCGTAAGCGGTTGGGAGATCGCTGTCACTGTACACAAGCACTCGGCCGATAACGAGCACACTCTTGTTCGGCGAGGATATCTGCGTCATGCCGCTCGGCACTGTTCCCTGCCAGCCCTGCCCCGTAATGAGATAGTCGCCCGCCTGCCTGCCAGTAGTGCGCGTGCCGACGTAGGCAAAATCAGTGCCGTTCGACCGATCAGTGAACTGCACGCTGTAGTAGCGACCAGCCATGTCCGGCACATGCAAGACTTGCGGTCCTTTACTGAGGCATAACCAGCCGACCGTAAGGAGCGTGTCGCGGTTCACGCCAGTAGTCATCAAATTCGAACCATTATTCGGCGGGAGCCCGCCTGCCGGAAAGTGCATGGTGTAGTTGTGCTGGCCGGAGAGCTTTTGGCCCGCGCCATCTACGGACCTCGTCCAGTACATCGCCTCTTGCGGTACATTTACGGCAGGAAATTTGTTGGCGCACGCGGCTTTGGACAACATGCCATTGCCAGGCTCGCCGCATCCGAAAATGGTGGTCCAGCCGTTGACCGTCGTGACATAGGCGTTCATGATAATCTGGGCCGTGATGAAAGCCAGCACGCAGCCAATGATGATTCCCTGCACGACATCCGAGAAGATGGTTCTCCTGAACATGATGGCGAACATCCTTTCACGAGTATCAGTTTAAGTGGCATATAACACACGAATATGCTGCGTCAAACACGAAAATTGGCCTTTCACTCTGCAATCTCAACCTCATTCACAAGCTGTTCACGGATCGACTGTAATTCTTTGCGGCGTTCTTTGCTCACTTTCGGATAACTCATTCCCAGTTCGTTCAGCGTATCCAGGATAATCTGGGAAACAATCAGGCGCGCGTTCTCTTTATCATCGGCGGGGACAATGTACCAGGGCGCTTCGTTTGTGCTGGTTGTGCTCAAGCAGGCCTCGTACGCCTCCTGATAATGATTCCAAAATTTCCGTTCTTCGATGTCAGCCAGGCTGAATTTCCAGTTCTTGTCTGGCTCATCAATCCGGGCAAGAAAGCGCTGGCGTTGTTCGTCTTTCGATATATGCAGGAAGAATTTGATGATCCGGGTGCCATTCTGGTAGAGATGGTGCTCCAAATCCACTATGGAATGATAGCGCTCATCCCAAATGGTCTTTTCTTCGAGCAACTCAACTGGAAGTCCTTGACTGCGAAGAAGCTCCGGATGCACGCGGACGACGAGCACCTCCTCATAGTAAGAACGATTGAAGATGCCGATGCGTCCGCGTTCCGGCAGACGGCGGGTTGTGCGCCAGAGAAAATCGTGTTCCAGTTCCTCGGCGCTTGGCTGTTTAAAACTGAAAACCTGGCAGCCTTGCGGATTGACGCCGGACATGACGTGCCGGATGGCGCCATCCTTGCCAGCAGCATCCATGCCCTGAAAAATCAGCAGCAAAGCGTAATGGTTGGACGCGTAATGAAGACGTTGCAGCGAACTCAATTCATCAACTTGTTCTTCCAATAGTTTTTTGTACTTCTTCTTCGACTTGTAAAAAGGCTTTACAATCGTTGGCCACTCTTTGAGTGCGACCTTTTCTCCAGGCCGCACACAGAAATCCTTTGATTTAATTTTCATCTTTGTCCTTTCTCGATCACGAGCTGCGTGGGTTGCGTATGAAATTAATGGGAGTCATCTTTCCGAATCTCCTTCTCTGCCTGAGCCCAATCTTGAGTCGCGTGGCCTTCGTGGCGGCCGTGCTGCTCATAGAGTTCATACGCCCGGGTGGCGATTTGCGGCCTAAGGTCGAGCGGCTTCTTGACCAACAATGGGGCTTTCGTAGGGTCAAAAATCCGATATGCCGCCAGTTTCACGCGGTCATTCACGAGGAACCACACCAGCGCATAGCCCCAAACGAATAATGCCCACCCCCAGCCGAGGGGGGTCATAAACAGCCCATAAACCGCGATCAACGTTGCCACGATTTGCGTGCCGAGCACGGCCACCCATAGAACCCGCGCCGGCCGTATAGACCAGAACGGGCCGCGCGTGCGCGTCAGGAAGATCGTTAGATGTCCGGCCACGGACAGCTTCAAATACATCAGCGTCTGGATGTGGGCTTGGTCGAGATGAAAGACACGCTCACCAAGATAAAACAAGCCGAAGGCGGCGACGACCCCGATGACACCCAGTACCGTGGAGATGCCCAGCACCAGACGCATGTTCCAAGCCTCAGGCTTATCCTTATAATGGACATGGTCATAGGCGATGGATAGAATGGCGCCGTCGTTTAGTAACGCCAGCATCACGATCATCACGGCGGTCACCGGATAGAAGTTGAACACCAGGATCGCTAGCGTCATGAAAAACAGCACCCGCAGCGTTTCAGCGATGCGGTAGATGGCGTAGCTGTTCATGCGCTGGAAAATTTTCCGGCTCTCCTTGATCGCGTCGATGATCACCGACAGGCCCGAGCTCAGCAACACGATGGAGGCCGCGGCGCGCGCCGCGTCAGTCGCACCGGAAACGGCGATGCCGCAGTCGGCTTTCTTCAGCGCGGGGGCGTCGTTCACCCCATCGCCCGTCATGCCAACGATGTGGCCGCGCTGCTGCAGGACATCCACAATGTGGAACTTGTGTTCGGGGAACACCTGGGCGAAGCCGTCCGCTTTCTCGATGGACTCCACCAATTGGGCCGTCTCGTGAACCTTCGTGTCGCCAAAGCCACTGGCATCCAGGATATTTGCGCCCAGCCCCAATTTCTCAGCGGTTTCCCGTGCGATGGCCAATGCATCGCCCGTCACCATCTTGACGGTTACTCCCATTTGTCGGGCGGTCGCGATGGTCGCTTTGGCTTCTTCACGAGGCGGGTCGAACAGGGGCAACACGCCGACAAATTGCCATGTGCCTTGCGCATCGGCGCGCGCTACACCCAGCGAACGGAAGCCACGCGCCGCAAATTCGTCCACCGCCTGCTCGACAGCGGGCTTGGTCTGCCCTGCATTGGCCGACAACTCCAGGATTACCTGTGGCGCGCCCTTGGTCACCTTGAACTCCTTTCCGTCCGCGCCCTTGACGCTGGCTTCGGTGCGCTTATGCACCGGGTCGAACGGTTGGAAATGGATCACCTGGTAACCTTTCAGAGCCTGATCATTCTTTAGGCCGCCCAGCACGGCCAGGTCTATGGTGTCTTTATCTTCCTCACGGGAAGCCAGTGCGGCGCAGAGGATGACTTGCTCGGCAGGGATGTCATTCACGCTGAATGGATCGCCCAGCGTCAGCTTGTTCTGGGTCAGGGTACCGGTCTTGTCCGAACACAGCACGTCCACGCCCGCCAATTCCTCGATAGCCGCCAACCGGGTTACAATCGCCTCTTTTTTGGCCAGCAGGCGCGCGCCGACCGCCATGGTCACGGACAGCACCGTGGGCATCGCCACGGGAATCGCGGCCACCGTCAGCACCAGGGCAAATTGGAGCGTGGTAAGGATGGGGTCGCCGCGGAAAAGAGAGACACTAATAATCACCACCACTAGAGCCACCGCCAGAATGATCAGGTAATCGCCAATCTTCAGCACCGCGCGCTGGAAATGGCTGACGGTTTGTGCCTCCTGCACCAGTTGCGCGGTCTTGCCAAAGTAGGTGTTCTCACCGGTAGCGTACACCATCGCGTCGATTTCGCCCTGGCGGATGATCGACCCCGAGAACACCGCCTCGCCAGATTTGCGTGTGGCAGGCAACGACTCTCCCGTAAGCGCTGACTGATCCACCTCCACCGGGTCACCTGCCAGCAAGCGCGCATCCGCTGGCACGATGTCGCCCAAGCACACGCGAATGACGTCGCCCGGCACCAGCTCTCGAGCCTCCGGAGTGGTCCACTTCCCATCCCGTTTCACTCTGGCCTTGATCGCCAGCTTGGCCTTCAGGGCAGCGATAGCGTTGCCCGCCTGGTGTTCTTCCCAGAATCCGACCACGGCGTTGGCCAGAAGCAGAAGCAGGATGATGGCAAAGTCCGGCCAATGTTGGGCTACCGCCGAAAGAATCACGGCCGCTTCGATCATCCACGGGATGGGACCCCAAAAATAGGAGAGGAATTTCAGGAACGGATTGGTCTTCTTTTCTTCAATCTCGTTAGGCCCATAATGGGTCAGCCGTTTCTGCGCTTCGGCTTGACTGAGGCCGTCCGGAGAAGACGCCAATTTTTTCTCCACTTCCGGCATGGGCAGGGATTTCAAATCGTCCTTCGTATCGGGCTTGGATTCCGGCTTCGAGTTGGAAGCCTTGGGCTTCATAATTGATATCCTTTCAGTATTTGCCGAACCGCAGGATTTGGGTACCGCGGTTTAGTCGTGTTCATAATCATGTCCTCTCCATCGCGGCATTGTATTCGCCACGGCGCGCAAGCCGATTGCACTCGGCTCGATGAACCAGCGCTTGCTGCGCCGCCAACACGTTGGCCTGCTCGCCATGCCAAATCTCCAAAGCCGGATACTGGATGGCTCGGGAAAACGAAAACGCCAACGCCCAGGGCATTCGCGACCTGAATCTGACATTCATGGCATTCAAACGGGCCGAGGCCAGTTCAGCGGGTTGGCCGCCCGACAAGAATGCGATCCCCGGAACGGCAGCAGGGACAGATCGCAAGAGACACCTCACCGTGGCGTCAGCCACCTCGTCCACCGTTTCTTGCCTGGGACAGGTCAATCCCGGCAGCACCATGTTAGGCTTCAGGAGCATGCCCTCCAGCAGCACCCGTTGCGTGTAAAGCTGGTTGAAAACCGTTCGCAGGACTTCCTCAGTGACCTCGCTGCACCGTCTCCAGTGTATGCCCGCCGTCCATGAGCACTTCTGGTTCGACGATGGGGACCAGCCCGGCTTCTTGGCATAACGCGGCATAACGAGCCAGCGCCTGTGCATTGGCCTCGATGCAACTCTGGCTGGGAATGCCATCGCCTATGGCAATCACCGCGCGCCACTTGGCAAAACGGGCGCCTATTTGAGAGTATTCGGCCAGGCGGTCGCGCAATCCATCCAGGCCTTCGGTTATTTTCTCTCCGGGATGAGCTGCCATGTCCTTGGCACCAGTGTCGACTTTGATGCCGGGAATGATGCCGGCATCGGTGAGGACTTTTATAAAGGGAGTGCCATCTTGCTTCTGCTGGCGGATGGTCTCGTCATAGAGGATCGCGCCGCTAATGCTCTCACCGAGACCGGGCGTGGTCACAATCAACTCGCGATAGGCGCGCCGGGCCTGCTCGGTCTGGGGAATCCCCAACTTGGCAAAGCGTTTGTTACAGGTTGGAGTGCTTTCATCCATTGCTAGCAGGCCCTTGTCGCCGGCGACCAGTTTCCTCGCGGTGTCTAGTAGCTCTTGTGCATTCATTTGGGGTCACCCCACTTCCAGTTGCGGATTTCCGGCATGTCTTCGCCGTGTTTGTGGATGTAGTCCTTGTGGTCCAGCAGTTTGTTGCGAAGAACCTGTTTGACATAGGCGGCGCGCGAACCCAGACTTGGCACCCGATCGATCACATCACCAACCAAGTGGAAACGGTCAAGTTCATTCAACACGACCATGTCAAACGGTGTCGTCGTAGTGCCTTCTTCCTTGTAGCCGCGGACGTGGATGTTGTCGTGATTTGTGCGGCGATAAGTGAGCTGATGAATTAGCGTAGGATACCCATGAAAGGCAAAGATGATCGGTTTATCCTTGGTGAAGATAACATCGAAATCCTTGTCGCTTAATCCGTGAGGGTGCTCGCTCTGCGGCTGGAGGGTCATCAGATCCACCACGTTGACAACTCGGATTTTCAGTTCCGGGAAGTTTTGTCGCAAGATCTCGACCGCAGCTAGTGTTTCCAGCGTGGGGACGTCACCGCAGCAAGCCATGACCACATCCGGGTCGCCACCTTTGTCGTTGCTGGCCCATTCCCAAATACCCAGCCCGGCTGTGCAGTGCTTAATGGCTGCATCCATATCCAGCCATTGCAGCTCCGGCTGTTTGCCTGCGACAATAACATTGACATAATTGCGGCTTCGCAGGCAATGGTCGGTGACCGACAGCAAAGTGTTGGCGTCTGGCGGAAGATACACGCGGATAATATCCGCTTTCTTATTCATCACATGGTCAATGAAACCCGGGTCTTGATGGCTAAATCCATTGTGATCCTGCCGCCAAACATGCGACGAGAGCAGGTAGTTCAGGGAAGCAATCGGTCTCCGCCACGGAATGTGGCGTGACACCTCGAGCCACTTGGCGTGTTGGTTGAACATTGAATCGACAATATGGATGAACGCTTCATAGCAAGAGAAAAAGCCGTGACGCCCAGTCAGCAGATACCCTTCGAGCCAACCCTCGCATTGATGTTCGCTCAACATCTCCATTATCCGCCCATCGGGTCCAACGTGATCATCAGTGGGAATGACCTCCGCAGTCGAGCAGCGGTCCGTCACCTCGAATACAGCACCCCAACGGTTCGAGGTGGTTTCGTCCGGACTAAAGACGCGGAAGTTACGTTCGTCGGCGCTGAGTTTTAGCGCGTCACGGATGAACTCTCCCTGAATGCGCGTGGCTTCAGCATTCACAACGCCGGGTTGCGAGATCTTTACCGCGTAGTCGCGGAAGTCTGGCAGTTTCAATTCTTTCAGTAGAATGCCGCCGTTGGCGTGAGGGTTCGCCCCCATGCGCCGCTCGCCTTTGGGCGCCAGTTCAGCCAGTTCCGGAATAAGCCTGCCGTTCTGGTCGAATAATTCTTCGGGGTGGTAACTTTTCAGCCATTCCTCAAGTATTTTTAGATTTTCAGGTTTGGTTGCGAACTCTTCCACTGGCACTTGATGTGCGCGAAATGTCCCTTCGACCGGTTTGCCGTCAACTACCTTCGGACCAGTCCAACCTTTCGGCGAGCGCAGGATGATCATCGGCCAGCGTGGGCGTTCCTTGAACCCATTGGCGCGGGCTTCATTTTGGATGTGTTTAATCTCAGTGACTACGCTGTCTAGTGTGGCGGCCATGAGCTGGTGCATCTCCAACGGGTCGTCGCCCTCCACGAAATATGGGGTGTAACCATAGCCGCGGAAGAGTGCTTCAAGCTCGTCGTGGGGAATGCGGGCAAGCACGGTGGGTCCGGAAATTTTGTAGCCGTTCAAGTGCAGGACGGGCAATACAGCGCCGTCATGGATGGGATTTAGAAATTTATTCGAGTGCCAACTGGTGGCTAGCGGGCCGGTTTCCGCCTCGCCATCGCCTACGACACAGGCAATCAGCAAGTCGGGATTATCGAACGCTGCACCGTATGCATGTGCCAGAGAATAGCCGAGTTCGCCGCCTTCGTTGATTGAACCGGGCGTCTCCGGTGCCACGTGACTGGGGATGCCCCCAGGAAACGAGAATTGGGTGAAGAGTTTTTTCATCCCTTGTTCGTCCTGGGAGATGTTTGGGTAAAACTCGCTATAGGTGCCTTCTAGATACGTGTTGGCCACTATTCCCGGCGCGCCATGACCGGGGCCGGTGACATTGATCATGTTCAGGTCATACTTCTTGATGATCCGGTTGAGGTGGACATAGATGAAGTTCAATCCCGGCGTGGTGCCCCAGTGACCCATCAGCCGTGGCTTCACATGTTCCAGCGTCAACGGTTTTTTAAGCAGTGGATTATCGTACAAATAGATCTGGCCGACCGAGAGATAGTTGGCGGCGCGCCAATAAGCGTTCATCTTCCGCAGCAAATCGGGCGACAGCGGTTTATTCTTGATGTTAGTCTTTTGGGTTTGTATCATGATTTTTGTAATTCCTTATCCTTTATTTTAGGCTCTCTGGGAGTTGGCGTGAAACACAGCCAAATGTAGGGCGAACTGGCAGTCCGCCTTACGCCACACCGCCAGATATGCTGGTTACCACGGAAAATCCCAAACTTTATTTTAGGAACCATCACTTTAGTTACCCTAACGTAGCACATGAGCCGTGGGTTGCCCTGAAGCGTAGCGGAAAGGTAAGACATCGGACACTCGATGTGGGTGTTAGGCAACCAGCTGGTGCCGCGGCGCATGGTTTACGGGTTCTTTAGGAATCTCAAATAGAAGGCTGCAAACACCAAGACAATGCCGATGTTCACTATCAGCCGTTCCCAGAATAGATTCCTAAAGAACAGTAAATCTACACTAACGACAACGACAATCAACACCACACTGTAAAGCACGACAGACATGTTCCTTGTCATTTCAATCTCTTGTTCAGATATATCATCAGCTACCCAACTTACGATTTATAGACATGCACGGCAATATACATGGCGAGCATCCCAAGCGCGAAACCTAAACATACCAAAGCGAACGTCTGGAAGCGCGCGATATCGCCCAAAAACCACAGGACACCGAGCAGAACCGCCCATACGACCGCAACCCCAATGACGTATACGCTGAGCGGGAAGCGCTTAATACCCCAGCGCCGCCAGGAGACGAAAGCTGCAAGTGCCAGAACGATGGCCGCTACAATGACATATCCTGTGAGTGCAATCATAAGTTTTTAATCCTGAGATTTAAAACGCGGCAAACCGTCTTTGCGATCATCCATGCCTCGTCCGTGTTGCACGACGCACACGGCAAACCGCCTCGGTTGCCCGCACATCTTCAGTTTCGCGCTCGAGCAAGGAATGCATGTAAGAAAGCGCTTTCTCTTGTTTGCTTCAACCTGAATGTTCCTTGGGATTCGGCGTATCGACCCAGTATCCTTGGCGATTGTAATGTCGATGCAGCCTGGTCTCATAATCCCGAGTTAGCAGAGACTCGTCCGTGTATTCCGGTGACTGCTTGACGGCCTCGCGGGTAAGATTGACGAAGACTTTCGACTCGTTCCAACTTACGCGCTCGATCCAATTTGGTGAAACCAGGACCTTTTTTCCCGGCCACCAATTCCGGGTATCGACGATTAGGTAACGAATTGCCCAGGTATCGTCATCGACGATAAAATCCTCGACGTGGCCAATCTCGCCGTCTGTGGCTTGGATGTGATGCCCATCCACATCGTCAGTGCTGCGCAAGTGAGAGTCCCATGCTTTCCCACCCTGGTTGGATGTTCTCCATTCTTCACGCTTACGCGAAATGAAGGGAGAAGGCCCCCACATGTAAGAGCCAGCGTAATAGCTTGGCCACCCATAATACCCATAGTAGGCATCCTCGTATTGGCGCGAGACGGGCACGTCAGTGTCCAAGGATGGGCTGCCCTCAATCTGCTTTTTGGTCAAATCGACTTTGATGGTTTGATCTTCTTTATTCACGGCGACCAGCGCATACGGGGAGATCAACACCTGCCTGCCCGTAAGCCAGTTTCCTGTGTCGGCGACCAGATAGCGGATCGCCCAGTGGTGGTCATCGAAGAAGAATTCTTTGACCTGCCCTATTTCCCCGTCGAGACTGTGTAATTTGTACCCTTTTAATGTATTGATTTTGCTTAACATAGTAATCCTTTCTTTCTCTAAGTTTCTTTATTTTTATTCGCTGTTGTTGCCCGGCAGATAGCGTGATTAAGAAGTCGATTTCAACGCGTCTGCAAGGTGCCCAGACTCATATTGCTCCAACGGAGCCAGGCTAATTATGGAGGTGCGATGTCCATCGCGCTGTCGGTATTCCTTCTTTCTCCGGCTGGGCCAAGGCCAAGAACGTGGTAGACCGTCTTTGCAATCATCCATTCCTCGTCCGTGTGCATGACGCGCACGGCGACCCGGCTTGCCTCCGGCGAAATCAGCGGTGCGTTCTTCGCGTTTCGAGTCGCGTTCAATTCGATGCCGAGAAATCCCAACCCATCGCAAATCCGAGTACGGACCGTGGGCGCATTTTCTCCTATTCCACCGGCGAACACCAGCGTGTCCAGTCCTTCCAGGGCGGCCGCAAATGCGCCGATCCATTTCTTGACCTGGTAGCAAAACAGCGCAACCGCCTCGGCCGCCCGCACTTCTTCAGTTTTGCGCTCAAGCAAGGAATGCATGTAAGAAAGCGCTTTCTCTTGTTTGCTTCAACCTGAATGTTCCTTGGGATTCGGCGTCATCGACCCAGTATCCTTGGCGATTGTAATGTTGATGCAACCTGGTCTCATAATCCCGAGTTAGCAGAGACTCCTCCGTGTATTCCGGTGACTGCTTGATGGTCTCGCGGGAAGATTGACGAAGACTTTCGACTTGCCCCAACTTACGCGCTCGATCCATTGCGGTGAAATCAGGACCTTTTTCCCCGGCCACCAGTTCCGTGTATCGACGATCAGATAACGAATCGCCCAGGTCTCGTCATCGATGATAAAATCCTCGACGTGGCCAATCTCGCCGTCTGCGGCTTGGATGTGATGACCACTCACATCGTGAGTGCTGCGCAAATGGGAATCCCACGCTTTCTCACCCTGGGCGGATTCTCTCCATTTTTCACGGTCGCGCACAATGTAGGGATAATATCCCCACATGTATGGGCCGCCCCAATACATCGGCCATCCATAATACCCGTAGTAGGCCTCCTCGAATTGTCGCGAGACGGGCTTGTCACTGTCCAAGGATGGGCTGTCCTCAATCTGCTTTTTGGTCAAATCGATGGCGATGTGTTGCTCTTCTTTATTCACGGCGACCAGCGCATACGGGGAGATCAACACCTGCCTGCCCGTAAGCCAGTTTCCTGTGTCGGCGACCAGATAGCGAATCGTCCAGTGCTGGTCATCGAAGTAGAATTCTTTGACCTTCCCTATTTCCCCGTCGAGGCTGTCCAATTTGTAACCCTTTAGTGTTTTGGCTTTGTTTAACATCGTAGCAATCCTTTCTTTCTTTGAGTTTCGTTTTTGTTCGCTGTTGTTGCTCGGCTTACAGCGTGTTTGAGAAATCGGTTTCACGGCGTTCTGCACAGGTGCCAATACTAATATTGCTCCAGCGGAGGGTACTTCGCTATGGAGGGGGCGCGGAACCCCTTTTTTCATTGGCCGGGCCAAGGCTGAGAACGCGGCAAACCGTCTGTGCGATCATCCATTCCTCGTCCGTGTGGATAACGCGAACCGCGACCCGGCCGGCCTCCGTGGAAATCACGGCGGCGCTGGCCAGGTTTCGTTTTTCTTCTAACTCGATTCCAAGGAATCCCAGCCCAGCGCAGATCCGAGCCCGGATTACGGGTGCATTCTCTCCAATGCCACCTGCGAACACCAGTGTGTCCACTCCACCTAGTGCCGCCGCGAATGCACCAATCCATTTTTTCGCCTGGTAACAAAACAGCGCAACCGCCTCGGCTGCCCGCACGTCTTTTGTTTCGCGCTCGAGCAAGTCATGCATATCAGAACTGGTTTCAGAAACGCCCAGCAAGCCGGACTGGAAATTGATCATCTCGTTGAATTGTTTCGCTCTCATCTTTTCGGTTCGTTCCAGATACCAGACCAGTCCAGGATCGAGATCGCCGGAGCGAGTGCTCATTGGCACGCCTCCGGCCGGCGTGAGTCCCATGCTTGTATCCATGGATTTGCCCTCGTAAACCGCAGCCAGGCTGGCGCCGTTGCCGAGGTGAGCGAGAATAACTCGGCCGTGGCGCTGCTTCCGATCCGGCCAGGCGGGCCAGTTCCTCCATCAGAAACGCATAGGACAATCCGTGAAACCCGTAGCGCCGCACACCCTGCGCTTCGTAGCGGCGGGGGATCGGCAACAACTGCGCTACGCGCGGCAGGTCGTGATGAAAGGCTGTATCGAAACACGCCACTTGGGGTAGATCGGGAAACCGGCGATGAAATGCCTCGGTCAGCAGGATCTCTTCCGGCAGATGTTCGGGATCGAAAGGTTGAAGCTGATGTAGCTCCTCGACCATTTCCGGTGTGATTCGCTGTGGCTCGAAATACTGAGGTCCGCCATGCACCACGCGATGGCCCACCGCGGTCAATTCCCCGCTTTGGATCCGTACCTCAATCCAATCCATCAGCAGTCTCACCGCTTCTGTATGATTCGGCGCCGTTACCAAACGCGAAAAACTGTCTGCCTGACTCAAGCCTTTCACCACAAACGTAGCTTCCGGCTGTCCAATCCGCTCAATCGCACCATCCAGAATCCGCCGGAGCAAGTCACCGGCCTCGAACAGCGCGAACTTGATGCTGGACGAGCCGCCATTGATGGTCAGGATAGATGCTTTCGCTTGTTTTACTGAGGATGTTTTCATTACTCTTCAACCTTTAAAAGGGTGAACATAGCGATGCTTTCAAAATCGAACTTACTTTCCTTTGATGGACCGTCGGCGACTAAGGCGTGGATTTCATCGCCGCGTTGACGATCGTCTGCGCTTCCTCCTGGATACGCTTCAGATGATCGGCGCCGCGGAAACTCTCCGCATAAATCTTGTAGATATCCTCAGTCCCTGATGGGCGCGCCGCGAACCATCCGCTTTCCGCCACGACCTTCAGCCCTCCGATGGGCGCACCGTTGCCCGGCGCGTCCGTCAGAATCGCCTGGATTTTTTCGCCAGCCAGGTCTTTGATTTCGACTTGTTGCGGCGAGAGTTTTGCCAGGATTGCTTTTTGTTGCGAGGTGGCGGGGGCGTCTATGCGCTCGTAAACCGGCTCACCAAATTCGCGCGTCAGGTCGGAATAAATCTCGCCAGGGTCGCGTCCCATGCGGGCAGTGATTTCCGCGGCAAGTAAGGCCAGGATCAATCCGTCCTTGTCCGTGGTCCAAACGCTGCCATCCAGGCGGACGAAAGACGCGCCAGCACTCTCTTCACCGCCGAAGCCCAGCGAGCCGTCGAGCAAGCCATCCACAAACCACTTGAAACCGACGGGTACCTCGAAGAGTTTACGGCCAAGCTTTTTAGTGACACGGTCAATCATCTGGCTGCTTACCAGCGTTTTGCCAACCGCGGCTGTCTCGAGCCACTTCGGTCGGTGCTGGAACAGATAATAGATGGCTACTGCAAGGTAGTGATTGGGTGGAAGCAATCCTGCGCTGCGGGTGACAATCCCGTGCCGGTCATGGTCGGTATCGCATGCGAAAGAAATGTCGAAGCGGTCTTTTAAACCAATCAATCCTTGCATCGCATAAGGCGAGGAGGGGTCCATACGGATCTGACCGTCCCAGTCCACCGTCATGAAACGGAAGGTGGGATCAACGGCCTGGTTAACGACCGTCAGGTTCAACCCATAGCGCTCGGCGATCGGTCCCCAGTAGTGGACACCGGCGCCGCCGAGCGGATCAACTCCCAGGCTGATCTTCGACCCGCGAATTGCATCCATATCAAGCACATGCGCCAACTCATCGATGTAGGTATTGAGATAATCGTAGCGGTGGGTTGTGGAGGCATGCAGAGCCTTTTGTAAAGAGATTCTCTTTACCCCCTTCAGCCCGTGCTCCAGAAACTCGTTTGCCTTGGTTTCGATCCAACCGGTGATGCTGCCTTCCGCCGGGCCGCCGTTTGGCGGGTTGTACTTAAAGCCGCCGTCGTGTGGCGGATTATGCGAAGGCGTGATCACAATTCCGTCAGCGAGACCGGTCTTGCGTCCGCGGTTGTATGTGAGGATCGCAAGAGATATGGCAGGTGTCGGGGTATATTCGTCCCCTTCCGCGAGCATAACTTCCACGTCATTAGCGGCCAGCACTTCCAGCGCGCTGGCAAGAGCCGGCACCGAGAGCGCATGAGTATCCAAACCGAGAAACAGCGGGCCATCAATCTTCTGCTGCTTTCGGTAAAGGCAAATAGCCTGACTGATGGCCAGGATGTGCCACTCGTTAAAAGCATTTTCGAAGGCCGAACCGCGATGCCCGGACGTACCGAACGAAACCCGTTGCCCGGGCACAGAAGGATCAGGGATTTCCGTATAATAGGCTGTGACGAGTTTGGGTACGTTAACCAGCATCTCTGGAGCGGCAGGCTTTCCTGCAAGAGGGCTAACTTTCATTGTTCCTTCACTTATTTTGTGTTTCTTATTATCTTATAACAAGCTCTCCTCAGTTACATCCATCAGATGGGGAGTGCTTATCTAGGCTACTTGGGGGAGGCACGGAGCGTGCTTAGACAACCAGCGGGCACCATTCGCAGGGCATGCTCTCACCCCGCAATCCTTCCAGCACGATTGATCAGGTTTGGATTGATGTCATCCTACAACGGGATGTGATACAGAGAAACCGCCTGAATTATGGTAGGAATGCTGGTCTGAGGTGCTTGTGTTGCTGCTGCATTCAACTCACTCCCAATAATGGCGAGGAAAACCGCCAGCATCACCAAAATTCCAATGATGATTACTACCTGAATGTTCCAGGACAGACGTCGAGGCTCTTGCTCCAGCACATGTGTAGGTGCCCATTCAACAAAGCGCCGCCAGGCCGGAAAACGCTTTTCCAGGTAAAAATCCACGCTATAGGGTGATCGCCCCAGGGTATAGTCCATGACAATCAGGGTCCCAAACACTAAAACGTAAATCAATCCCCCTCCAACATCGGTTGCGCCGGGCGTATACGGGCCGCCGAAGCCTTCCGGTATCGACCAAATTAAGAACGCAAACACCCCGCCCAGGATGTAAGTCCACTTGCGACCCAGGCCCAACAGCAGTCCAAGCGCGATGACAGTCTCGATCAGCCGGGTCATCCAGGCGAACAGGCTTGGATTGAGCTGGATCACGCTGACCCATAAATTGAACCAGGGAAGCATCCATTGTGGCTGGCCCTTGACGATGTCGGTTATATAACTCAGGTAATTATCGAAAAAAGCAGGCTGCCATTTAAAATAGGCATCAATCGCCCAGACCAATCCAAAAGCAGCACGTATCGCTCCTGCGGCGGTGTCCGCCCAAAGTGAGTAATCATTGGACTTTACAGGTTTTGTATTCATTTTTTATATCTCCTGTATGTTTCTATTCAGGCAGAGTAATTCTCCATCTCAAGAATAGCATGTTTCCTTAGCGCTTACTTAAAATTGGTCTAAAGTTAGGCTTAAGTTATCTTTAAGTTTGTCTTGTGGTCTTTACGAAAACGGTGCTCCATCCCGAAAACATCATTGGATGAGCACTATTGATGATCCGACTTCCGGGCCCTCGAACCCCTGCACCAATTTATTTTCAACTGGCCCGCCGGTAAGCTGGGCTCACGTACCTTACTCGGAAGCGCCCGTAAAAATGGAATCAAATTGCTCTCCGATCCTTGATTCAAGCAGCAGTCCGACCGCGATGGCAGGCTCGACCAGCCGAGTCATCCAGGCGAACTGGCTTGGATTCAGCTTGATCGCGCTGACCTAAAAATTGAACAAGGGAAGCAGCCATGTCGGCTGGCCACTGACGATATCCGTTATGTAACTGCAGCTTGCGCAATTTACATAAAACTCGTCACTTTCCGGGTCGCTCTCCGTCTCGAATATTTCATACTCTTCCGGTTCAGAAGCAGAGTCGTCTTCTGCAAACTCACCGAAGTCGCCTCTCTGAACTTCATCGTCTGCATTTTTCTTGATCTTCTCTTTAAACCACATTAAATTTTTTACCCCACATCCCCCCTGACAATTTGGAACACAAAGATATTCAGCACACTTTACCAAGAAGGACTCCACATTAAATTTCCCTGAGACTAGCTCTTGGATGTTCTCGACCGTGTGACATCAAATCCGCGAGGTTGGGGGTTCAAATCCCTCCGCGCCCACAAAAATCACCATTTTGGTGGCTCTTTGTGTCACATCCATGCCCCCGAAAGGGGATGTTAAGGTTGTGGTTCCCCCTTCAGGGATCTCCACTATGCTCTGACGAATACTTCCGTGCCCACTTGATATTCAGAAATTGCAAACCCATGATGTCGAATGTTTTTTCATCTATCACATCTCCAAAGCTTCTCAAAGAGTGTGTTTTTTTAAGCTTTAATAAAACACATTATTGACAAATAGCATTTAATTTGTTAAAGTAAATTATCGATTATCGATAATCGATAATTACAAGGTCCCAATTAAAATATGTCTAAACGAAAACCAATTGTTTTACAACATACTAGAGAAAGCCTCGCTGAAGGCGTTTTTCGCACATTGCGAAAAACAATTCTCGAAGGTGAATTTGAACCCGGCGAATGGCTTCGGCAGGAAAACCTGGCAGATGAATTGGAATGTGAGTCAAGCCACTGTCCGAGATGCGCTCAATCAACTTGTCGGTGAGGGCCTGGCGGTCCGCATCCCCTATAAAGGGGTTCGCGTTGCGACGCTCTCCCCTGCTGAACTGGAAGATATCTATGCGATGCGCGCAGTCTTGGAGGGCCTGGCTGCAAAAAGTGCAGCCAAGAGCATCATGCCTGAACAGCTACAGGAAATGCGGGATATTCTGGCAGATACCATTGTGAGCAACGATCCCGAATCAGTCCCGAGAGCGCGTGAAGCGAATAGAAGGTTCCACGAAATATTCATCGAAGCCAGCCAACGCCGCTTTCTCATCCGTACCCTCCGCCAGGTCTTGGACTGGATCGATCCCCTGATGCTATACAGCCGAACCGTGAAGACAGAAATTGGCCTGGAGACGCGCCTCAAGTGGGGAGAGCGCGATCGCTTTCAGCATACCCGTCTCTTGGAGGCCTTGGAAGCTGGTGACGGGAATTTAGCCTGTCAGGCAGCTACTGAAGCAGTGGAGGAAGCCTGGACTAACCTGGCTGATCTTATATTCGAAAAGTCTGACATTGAATAGAAAGCACAGTCAGAAAGGAGGCCGCCCATAAAAATTGCGAAATAACAGATCGATATATCACTGAGAAAACAGAAAAAAGTCAAAGGAGGAACGATGTATAAAAGAAACAAGATATTTGGATTAATCGCCATCTTCTTGGTTGTAGCGCTGATTGCAGGCTGCGCACCAAAAACGGTCGTTGAAACTGTTGTTGTGACTAAGGAGGTCCAGGTTACGGTGGAGGCACCTGCGGCAGCAACAGAAGCGCCAGCCGAGGCCATGCCCGAAGGAGACACCATTTTGATTGGTGGGGTCGGTCCCCTGTCAGCGCCAGGCTCATTCCAGGCTGGTACTGAAATGCGAAATGCTACTGAGATGGCAGTTGACGAAATCAATGATGCTGGTGGGGTTCTTGGAAAGCAAGTAGAGCTTATCTTCGGTGATACCGAAGGGTTACCCGAACGAGGCACAGCCGTAGTGGAGCGCTTGATCACTCAGAACAAGGTTGTCGGCCTTACAGGCGAATATCATAGCGGTGTTGGGTTGACAGAGATAGAAGTAGCCCACAAATATGGAGTTCCTTTTGTTCAGGCCGAAACCTGGGCAGATGAGATCACATCCAGCGGTTATCCTGAAATTTTCCGTATTGCGCCGTCGATTGACTTCTACAGCAGCATTGCCACTAACTACATCGCGCAAGTCGGTTGGAAAAAAATTGTGTTTGTAGTCGAGGATACGGACTATGGTCATTTGCAGGCGGAATCTTGGACTGACCAGTTGGCAAACCTGGGAATTACTGATGTCCAAGTTTTTTTTGCCGATCCTGCTACCGAAGACTTTACTCCCATTTTACAACGCATCCAGCAAGACCCGCCGGACATGTTGGCTGGCGTGATCACTGGTATCGGCAACAGTCGTATGCTGCGCCAGGCCTGTGATTTGGGCCTTGCACCAACCGCCGATACGGCCTACTATGCCAGTGTTGATTCGCAATATCCTGAGTTTTGGGAGAATGTGGGCGATTGTGGCCAGTACGTCTTCTTCACCTATGTAGGCTTGCCCGAGTCACTCTGGAACGATAAGACCGGGACATTCATTGCAAACTACGAAGAGCGCTACAAGCAAACACCGGGTGGTTCAGCTATGGCGGCCTACGACTCCACCTATCTCTTGTTGAAGGCTATCGAAGAAGCGGGGACCACCGATTCTCAGGCCATCATCGATTCGTTGGAAACTATTAAATACACCGGGGTGATGGGTGATTTCTGGTTCAAATATACAGCAGACAACCCCGTTCCTGCAGATCAACCTGCCTGGATGTGGCATCAGTGGCCTACGCCAAATACCTATATCATCCAGTACACCGAGGCAAATCAGAGCCTTGGGGATGCACCGGTTGTATTTCCGCAAGAACGCGCAAATGGGCCTTTGTATACTTCTCCGTAGCTAATCCTTTTACACAAAAGTGGTCTTCCGGTTTTTCAACCGGAAGACCACTTTTTCAAAATTATCTACACGTGGGGACCATCTGGAGGACAATCGATGGAATACTTTATGGCCTTATCTACAACCGGGGTGATTATGGGAATCATCTATGCGTTAATGGCATTGGGATTGACGCTGATTTTCTCCATTCTCAATGTGATCAACTTTGCCCACGGCGAGTTTTATATGTTAGGAGGATATTTTTCATATTTTCTCCTAACGCTATTCACCGGACTCAACCCCTTCATTGCCGTCTTGGTGAGCGGTTTACTTGTCTCAGTCATAGGTCTGGTTTTCGAATTTCTTTTCTTACGTCCAATGCATCTGGGAAAAATCGAGCGACCTCCTGAGTATGCTGTACTCATTACCTTTGGTTTATCTTTCTTTTTACAAAACCTGGCTCTGGCAGTTTTTGGCCCTTACCCGCATCGGCCGCCATCTTTTTTCCCAGGCTCTGTGGATTTAGGAATCGTCAGAGTCAGCGCCGACCGATTGACTGCAGGCGTCATGTCATTGGTCTTGTTGTTTTCATTGCTTCTGCTTATTAACAAAACATGGATTGGCAAGGCCTTACAAGCGGTCAGCCAAAATAAGGACGCAGCTGCGGTTGTAGGGATTAATCCGCTGCGCATGAATACCATTGCTTTCGCCCTCGGCGTTGGACTGGCAGCTCTGGCCGGTGCCCTGCTGGCTCCAACGTTTTCGATCGCACCAGACGTTGGGGCTGTTCCCTCGATACGGTCATACGTCATCATCGTTTTAGGAGGAATGGGCTCAATTCCCGGGAGCATCCTCGGGGGTGTAATGATCGGTCTGGTCGAAAGCCTGGGAGCTGGTTACTTCCCGGATCCCAGTCGTGGTCTAAGCTATAAAACCGCCTTTGGACTGGTCATTTTTGCGTTGGTGTTGCTCTTCAAGCCGACCGGTTTCTTTGGAAGGAGGCAATCGTGAGCCATACCCTCCGCAAACCGCAATGGATTCTAACGATTGTAGCTTTGTTGGCTGCATTATTGGCCCCACTGATGTTGCAGACTTATTGGCTGCACGTCATCATCATTGCCTATTTCTATGCTATATTGGCGGCCAGTTGGGCTCTCCTGGCTGGATACGCAGGACAATTCTCATTTGGGCACATGGCACTCATGGCTGTGGGCGCGTATACAACCGGTTTACTTGGCAAATATCTCAATATCCCCCCGCTTTTGGGGATTCTTTTAGGGACACTTATGGCTGGCGTGACCGGTTTGGCTATTGGCGCTCTGGTTTTGCGTTTCAAGGCCTCATATCTGGCGCTGTTTACCATTGCATTTTCTGAAATCCTGCGCATGATTCTTAAAGGCGAGTCCCAAATCACTCGAGGGGATCAAGGATTAAGTGTGGCCCCTTTATTTGGCACGGAAGTTATTTCCCGTGTACCCTACTACTATACAATGCTAGCCGTTTTGTTGGTCTGCCTGTTATTGATGTACTGGATGGCAAACTCCCGCATCGGTCTTTTCCTGCGCTCGATTCGTGAAGACGAGGAAGCTGCTGCCGCACGAGGGGTGAACGTTGTACGCTATAAGGTTCTCACCTTCGTAGTGACTAGTATGATCGCCGGATTGGCTGGTGGATTCTTTGCGCATTACATTACGATCATCACGCCCAATATCTTGATCATTCCGCAGATGGGCCTGGTCATTGCCATGGCAATCATCGGCGGTGTGGAAAGTTTGCTTGCCGCAGTATTCGGGGGAATCATTCTCCAGGTAGGTTTAGAATTATTGCGAGAATTCGGAGCCTGGCGTTTGGTGATTTTTGGCATCTTACTGATCCTTACCTTGCGTTTTGCCCGAAACGGAATCGTCGCCCCATTACTGCAAAAGATTACCGGCACAGCTCCTAAAGCTGAATTGCGAAAGAGCGCTCTTCACAATGCAACCACACAGGAGGCGGAGTCCGATGAAGCTTGAAATTCAAAACATCTCTAAAAGCTTTGGTGGCATTCAGGCATTAAATGGCGTATCGTTAACGATTGGAGATGACGAATTAATCGGTGTCATCGGCCCCAATGGAGCAGGAAAAACCACATTTGTGAATACCATCACCGGGTTTTACACCCCTGATAGTGGAAAACTGATCTTTAACGACAAAGATATTACGAGTTTGAAACCAAACGAGGTCCTTCGGCGTGGACTCGGGCGAACGTTTCAAGTAACTCGCGCTTTTCGGCGCATGACCGTCATGGAGAATTTGCTGGTACCCGCCTTAGCTGTCCATCCTGACAAAAAGCATTCGAGTGCAAAAAAGCGCGCCCGTGAAGTGTTGGACTTCCTCGGTATGGACCATTTGCAAAACGATTACGCCCGCAGCCTCTCGGGCGGGCAACAGAAACTTTTGGAATTGGGGCAATTGTTGATGACAGACCTCGATCTGCTCATCTTGGATGAGCCTTTTGCAGGCGTTCATCCAAAGTTAATGGAGATGATCTTTGAATACATCAATACAGTCCATGCTCAAGGGAAGTCTTTCATCATCATCAGCCACGATATGTCATCCATTTTTACGCTTAGCAACCGACTGGTGGTGTTGAATTTCGGGGAGGTGCTTGCGGATGGAAAGCCCGAAGTTATCAAAAATGATCCACGCGTGATCGAGGCCTATTTGGGAGAAGATGAAGATGATTGAAATCAAAGATCTGTATGTGGGATATTACAAAGACCTCGATATCCTGCAAGGAGTCTCGCTTGTAGCCCAAGAAGCCCAAATTGTGACTGTACTCGGAGCCAATGGTGTTGGAAAGTCCACACTCTTGAAAGCTATCTACGGTTTCTTAAAACCACGAGCGGGACAAATTTTGTTGGATGGAAAAAACATTACCAAGGTGCCTTCCCACCAATTGATCAACCAGGGAATATCATACATTCCGCAGCATTCAAGCGTATTCCCGTTCATGTCCGTAGAAGACAATCTCACACTCGGAGCATGGACATTCCGGCAAGATCATGAGAGAGTGCAAGAAAAGTTGGAAGAAAATTACCAACGTTTTCCCATGTTGCGGGATCGGAAACATGACGATGCCGGGTTGCTCTCCGGTGGCATGCAGCGTATGGTCGAGGTGGGACGCACCTTGATGACCGATCCCAAGGTCATTTTAGTGGATGAACCTACGGCGGGACTGGCAAAAATGCTATCAGCCGAAGTCTACAAGATGTTGACCGATTTGCGCGATAATGATGGTCTGACCATCATTTTGGTTGATCAGGAAATCCGACAGGCTCTGAAAATCGCTGACTATGTCTATGTGCTGGAATTGGGGAGGAACAGAGTAGATGGATATGCGGAAGAGTTTAAAGATTTGAAGAAAGCGCTTTGGGATTGAAACAATGCAAGCCGATAAAATAGAAAGTGCATTCCACCAGGCCTTCGATCAGACACTTCTGGCGATTGATTCTCACGTAGGAGGGGAGCCCGCCCGCCTCATCGTTGCGGGATTGCCGGAGGTTCCTGGCAAAACAACCAATGATAAACGTTTGTTCTTATCTGAAAACCTGGATAACATCCGTCTACGCGTTACCCGCGAACCTCGCGGCCATCGCGATATGTTTGCCTCTATCCTAGTGGAGCCTGAAAGTGATAATGCAGCCTTTGGGCTCGTGTACATGGACGCGCGGCGTTATCCCTACCTGTGCGGACATGCCACCATCGCGGCCGTCAGTGCCATGATCGAATTGGGACTGCTCGAAGCCAAATCCCCAGAAACACGCGTGGTTGTTGACACGCCTTCGGGCCCCTGGGAGACAATCGCTCAGGTACGTGAAAAACCTCATCATGACGGTCGCAGGTGGCGGGTCGATTCAGTTGCGATCCGTCCTGAGATTTCCTTTGCTTATCTGCTCAATCAGACTCTGCAAGTGCCCGGCCTCGGGAACATCCAAGTAGACGTCTCTTTTACCGGCGGCTTTTTTGTGATGGTTTCTGCGGACCAAATTGATCTGGACCTGACGATTGAGAATGCTCCGCAGTTGGCGCGATTAGGGATGGATATAATCGAGGCTGGCAACGCGCAGTTAGAAGTGCAGCACCCTCAGAGAGAGTACATCAACACGATTGACGTAGTCGAGTTCTTCGATCCGCGCGGCCACAAGGACAAGCGAGGTAAGAATTTTGTAGTTCTGGGTGAAGGGCATGTGGACCGTTCGCCATGCGGTACAGGCACGTGCGCAAAGCTGGCTCTGCTTCACAAGCGGGGTCAATTGGATGTTGGGGAGCTGTTCGTCAACGAGGGACTGCTGGGAACCACCTTCGATGCGCGCATCGTGAGAGAATCTTCGATAACGAATCCGGCAACCGGGGAAAAGCTGCCAGCGATTATCCCTGAGATTAGCGGAGCCGCGCATATTACGGGACTTCAACATTTTGTACTAACGCCCGAGGATCCTTTCCCTGAAGGCTTTTTGATTACGACATAATAATGAATATTAACTTTTTGGAGATACTATGCCCGATCTAATTCTTTATAACGGAAAATTGTACACTCAGGATCCAGATATTCCCAACGCCAGCGCAATCGCGTTGCAGAATGGAAGAATTCTGGCAGTTGGAAACGATTCTGCGATTCAAGCATTGGCTACCCCCAGAACAAAAGAAGTGAATCTGGAAGGGCGTCGTGTTTTACCGGGCCTGACTGATAGCCATATCCACTTCTATGAATGGGCTTTCTTTTTGCAGGGACTTACCCTTGAAGATGCCAAATCACTGGATGAGATACAAAGCCGCGTACAGACTGTGGTCAGCCAGATCAAACCCGGGACATGGATCGTAGGTCAGGGCTGGAATCAGGATCGTTGGTCCGTCCCCAAACTCCCCTCCCGCTCGGACCTGGACAAAGTTGCTCCCGATAACCCGGTCATTTTGTGGCGAACCGATCTGCATCTCGCCTGGGTGAATTCGCTGGCGTTGCAGACTGCGGAAATCGATGCGGCCACGCCAGACCCGGATATGGGTGTCATTGACCGGGACGAATCAGGCCAGCCAACCGGCATTCTGCAAGAGTTGGCTATCAATTTGGTGCGCGAGGTCATGCCGCCGCATACCGACGCGCAAACTGACGAAGCCATGCGCAGGGCTATGACGAAAGTCCACCAACTTGGGCTGACCGGCGTACACGATTTCCGCATCATGGGTGGCGAGGACGGCCCCCCGGCCTTGCGCGCCTGGCAGCGCTTACGGGCAGCGAACAAACTTGATCTGCGTGCCTGGGTATTGCTTCCCGGCGAACTTCTCGATGAAGCCATTACATTAGGACTGCAAACCGGCTTCGGAGATGATTTCCTGCGCATCGGCCCGGCCAAATTCTTCTCTGACGGCGCTACAGGTCCGCGCACCGCCTGGATGCTCGAGGCATTCGAAGACGCCGGCACGGGGTTGCCGCTCACTCCTATGAGCCAGATGGCCGAAGCAATTTCAAAAGCGCATAGAGCGGGCATCTCAACTGCTATTCACGCAATTGGAGACCGTGCAGTACGAGAGTTGCTGGATGTGTTCAGCGAGGTAACGAGCGAGCAGGAATCTCATACGAAACCGCGTATCCCTCACCGCATCGAGCATGTGCAACATAGTCACCCCGATGATTTGAAACGGTTGGGGCCATTAGGGTTGACCGCTTCCGTCCAACCCCTGCACCTTACAGACGATATGCAGATGATCGATAAAGCCTGTGGACCGCGCGCACAATGGGCTTACGCCTTCCGTGATCTGCTGGACGCGGGCACTGTGCTTGCGCTTGGGTCGGATTGCCCGGTCGCTTCCCCCAACCCGTTCTGGGGCATCCACGCTGCTGTCACCCGCCAGCGCCGGGACGGAACGCCGGAGGGCGGCTGGCAGGCATCGCAAAAGTTGTCTCTTGCCGAAGCTGTCTGGGGATACACGATGGGCGCGGCGATTGCCAGCGGTCAGGAAAATGACCAGGGGAGTCTAACCCCTGGGAAACTGGCCGATCTGATTGTTTTGGATCAGGATATATTTGAAATCCCCGAAGAACAAATCCATTCTACGCAAGTAACCATGACGGTATTTCATGGTCGTATTGTGTATCAAAGTTTAGTCTAGAAATTTTAGGGCTCTCCGACAAGCTGCTAGGTCGTAGATATCACGCAAGGAAAGTCGAGCCGTTGGGAGTTTTTGAGACTTTTGACAGAGCTCATAACTGGCAAGAATCACAACGTTGTCGGGAGCCAGCACAGTCATCGGTGACTCTGTATCTTATCAATCACAATCGTCTCCCATTTCTCAATTTGATTATCACCGAGCACAGTCTTCTGGTTATCCACCCGATTGATCATGATGTTCACGATAACATCTGAACCCAAGGGCGTATTTTGGTAAAGTGCCCATAGGGTATACTCTTTCTCGGACCTCACCAATGGATGTTTTGATCGTACAAAAACGATATCAGCAAGTTCTATTCTTGTTATGGGATTCTAAACTTTAAACTCAAGCACTCATGGCACTGATCAGTCTTCAAGATGTTACCCTGAGCTTTGGCGGCCCGCCCCTGCTCGAAGAAGTCAACCTCCAGATCGAACCAGGACAGGCAATCGGCTTGCTAGGTCGGAACGGCATGGGCAAAACCACCTTGCTCAAACTCATCCACGGCGACCTGTCTCCAGAAAGCGGCGAGATTGCCCGCCAGGCGGGTTTGTGTATTGCTTATCTCCCGCAGGACATACCGCTCGGCATGAAGGGAAGCGTCCGACAGGTGGTGTCTTCGGGATTGAAAACTAGCCCCACAGCACAGTCCGGAAGCGAGGCCCATTGGCAGAGTCAGCTCCAGGTCGATAAGGTTATCTCGCGCATGCAGCTCAATGCAGAGGCATCCTTCGACCTGCTCTCTGCCGGACTGAAACGCCGCGTCTTACTCGCCCGCAGTCTGGTCCAAAACCCCAATCTTCTCCTGCTTAGACGAGCCTACCAACCACCTCGACATCGACTCGATCACCTGGCTGGAAGGCTTTCTCCAACGCTGGGGAGGCACTTTGCTGTTTGTTACCCATGATCGCGCTTTCTTGCAGCACTTGAGCAATCGTATTATTGAACTCGATCGCGGCCATCTCTTTGACTGGGACTGCGACTATTCCGCTTTCCTTGAACGCAAGGAAGCCTTGTTAGCCGCCGAACGGGAGCAGAACGTTCTATTCGACAAAAAGTTGGCGCAAGAAGAAGCCTGGATTCGGCGCGGGATCGAAGCCCGTCGTACCCGTAACGAAGGCCGCGTCCAAACCTTGATACGCTTGCGCAACGAACGCGCCCAGCGCCGTGAGCAGCCCGGGAAGGTGCGCATGCAAATCGGCGCGGAACAGCGCTCCGGCAAACTGGTCATCGAAACCGAAAACCTGACCTACGCTTTTGACAATAAACCGATCGTCAACGGCCTGGAGCTGACCATCCAGCGCGGCGACCGTCTCGGCATCATTGGTCCTAACGGCTCTGGGAAGACCACGCTCTTGCGCCTGTTGCTCGGCGAATTGGAGCCGCAGAGCGGTAGCGTGCGACATGGTACGAACCTGGAAATCGCCTACTTCGACCAGTTGCGCTCCCAACTGGATGAGAGCAAGTCCATCCTAGATAACGTTGGCGAAGGCCGGGACGTCATCACCATCAATGGGCGTGAGCGTAACCTGGTTGGCTATCTGGAAGGATTCCTTTTTAGCCGCGAGCGCGTCCATGCCCCGATCAGCGCCCTTTCAGGCGGCGAACGCAACCGGCTACTGTTGGCAAGGCTGTTAGCCCGCCCCGCGAACCTGCTGGTGCTCGACGAACCCACCAACGATCTCGACATTGACACGCTCGAAATTCTGGAAAACTTGTTGCTTGACTATCCTGGCACACTGATCCTGGTCAGTCATGACCGAGCCTTCCTCAACAACCTGGTAACCAGCACCTTGGTCATGTTCGGGGGTGGCCTGGTGCGCGAATTTATAGGCGGCTACGACGACTGGCAGGATCAAAAAGAGGCTGAACAAGAAACCCAGGCAGCCAGCATGAAAGCGCGCAAAACAGCCCCGATACCCGCCCCTAAAAAACAGCAGGCATCCAGGAAACTCAGCTACAAAGAGCAAATCGAACTTGACCAACTGCCATCGAAAATCAAAGCCCTCGAAGCCG
Source organism: uncultured Chloroflexia bacterium (assembly GCA_963829615.1). Taxonomy (GTDB): domain Bacteria; phylum Chloroflexota; class Anaerolineae; order Anaerolineales; family Villigracilaceae; genus JAABUE01. The sequence goes on along the minus strand of CAWHJM010000006.1, from coordinate 174,604 downwards.
AGCAGGCCCAACTCAACGCATCCCTGTCCGATCCCGCTTTTTACCAAAGCAACAACGCTGAAGTCAGCCAGATGGTCGACAGGTTAAAAGTCATCGAAGAAGAACTGCAACAAGCCTACCGTCGCTGGGAAGAATTGGAGGAGTAATTTCGAGGCGGTCATTCTGAAATCAGAACAAGTCATCCAAGCAATAAACGAGACGGCATAATCCGCATAATATGACATCCAGAAGGAATTCCCTGCTCAAGATTAAGGTGACTGAAACCCCCATGTGTTCGGTGGACTTATGCCTAAAAATTCTTAGGTAGCTTCTCTTCTTCCAGGATTTGTCGCAATCGGCTCTCGAGGCAATAAACCGATCCCTGCAAGAGACTGGAGTCAAGGTCAAGGCTGCAATCAACCGGCTGGGCAAAGAAGTAGCAGATGACGCGACATCGTTCAAATACAACACCGCCATAGCATAAAGGATAGGAACTCTGTATACAGTCTAGGACTTAGTTGTATCCAACGAAGATCAGGATGAGAGGATATCAAACCAGGAACTCCGCCTCTTTTCTCAAATGTTAGCACCATATATACCATTTGCCGCTGAAAGCTGCTGGAAATTTGCAACCGATGATAACATCGTTCACAACGCTGCGTGGCCTGCTTATGACCCAGATCTTGAGTTGGAGGAACTGGTCACAATTGCCATTCAGGTGAATGGAAAACTGCGGGCATAGTAGCTGTCAATCACCAAACCACTGAAACTCAAATTCGTCACCTTCCTGCATCACAGCTTGGGATCGCATAATTTTTGATCGATGGTAAGGTAACCAAGGTCATCTATGTGCCAATGAGAACTATGAATTTCGTGGTGAAATGAATCATGGGATAACAATTCTGCCCTACCTTCCCTCAAAATCGCACATTATTGCAGTCTATTGCATTCTGGCACTTTCACAGGCTTAATCTGAATCTCTTTGTTTTATCTAATTTCCAATCAACGTGACCGATTTCCTCTTCAGAAGAAAAGAGAGAACCCATGCCTTTAGAAAAGTGGTGTGGTCTTTCAAGATTATCCTCAGCATATCTGGTTTACTCCTGCCTCTTTAAAAGACAGCAGTTTACATTAAACCGTATGTTATTATCCTAATCTTGGTAAAGTACTCCGTAGGAAAAATAGTCCTTTTCAGCTACGTGCAAGTGTGGTTAAATGCAACCCATGACTCCCATCTCTCGCCGCGACTTTCTCAAGCTCGGTAGTCTGTCTTTGTTGAGCGCTGCTTTCCTGCCTTTCGAACCAGCCCCAACCCCGTACCAGGAACAATCCATCATCTATCGGATCAGCGAACACCACAACCGGGTCGCTTTGACTTATGACGATTGCTACCTGGTCACCATGCTGCACAAGTTGGAAGATACCCTGGACCAGAATCCCGAAGTGCGCATTACGTTATTCCCGGTTGGTGAGGCATTGCTCAACAACCAGGGCAAGGACCCGGGGGTCTGGAAGCGCTTTTACGATAAGGGGCACGAGATCGGTTATCACTCCTTCGATCATACCAACCCCGAAGTGATGTCAGCGGAGGACGTGGTGGCCGATTACGACCGCTGGCTGGATGCACTGCGCGAAGTGTTGGAGATCGAGCCTTCAGTGCGCTTTGCGCGCCCGCCCTATGGAAACACCAGCCAGTCCTTCTTGAATATGTGCGCCCAACGCGGACTTGTGCCCACCATGTGGTCCACTGGCTGGGGCGGTCCAACCGAGAGCGTAGTCAACTATACCGTACCGAAAATCCTGCCCGGTGACATTGTGTTACTTCACACGCGCCCGGAAGATATGGCAACCACAGCAGATGCGCTGCCCGAATTAGCGCAGCGTGGCATCCAACCCGTCACCTTGACGCGTTTGTATTTAGATTGGCTCAAACAGCAAAATGAATTGCAGGGTTGTTACGCCGACTCCACGTCCCTGATGCGCACTTGCATCGAATAGGACAATTGGTGCTTGAAAAATTATCAAACATATGTAACAATAAAAGTGCCTCGCTTAGGATGCCCCCCTCATCCTGAGCGGGGCACCTTTTTTACCCCAGAAAAATTTTCTTAAAGCAAAGACGAATATTTATCGGCAAACAAGGCCGGTTGTCCGCCCGTATGCCAGAACAGGACAGTTTCACCCTTTTTGAAAAATCCCTTACGAATCAAGTCAATCATTCCCGCTGCTGCGCGCCCGGTGTAGACCGGGTCGAGCAGCAAGCCCTCATATTTGGCAAACAATTTCACAGCTTCACGTTCCGCATCGGTCAGCACGCCATACCCGGCCTGGCAATAGGCATCCGTCGCCATGACATCCTCGGAAGTGAATTCAATCCGTTCCCCGAGCAATTCCGACGCATCGGAAGCCAATGCCGAAACGTGCGATTTGAGCCACGCTTCAGACTCATCGATACTGATACCCAATACTTTCCCCGAATAGCCAAAAACGCGTTTACCGAGGGTAAGCCCGGCATGTGTCCCACCCGATGATGTACCAAAAACAATCCAATCTATTTTGACATCCTGCTTCATCAACTCTTCCACCGCGAAGGCATAGCCCAACGCACCTGTGGGGCTGGAACCGCCATAGGGAACCAGATAGGGTTTTTTTCCGGCCTGGACTGCCTTGTCAAAGGTTTCCTGCAAGATACGGTCGCGTACAGCGCGGTCGGTCACATTGACGATCTCCGCACCGAACATTTCATCCAGCAGCAAATTGGCAGATGGCTGCGAGGGCAGATCGCCGGTCAACACGAGCGTACAGTCCAGCCCAAAATGCGCTGCGGCAGCGGCAGTCTGCCGGCAGTGGTTAGACTGGATCGCGCCGGCCGAGATCAACATCTTCGCTCCCTGTGCCTGCGCTTCCGCGACCAGGAATTCCAGCTTACGGGTTTTATTGCCGCCAAAAGCTAGCCCGGTCTGGTCATCGCGTTTGATGAGCAGGCGTGCACCGCCCAAGAATTCAGACAGGCGGGGCATTTCTTCTACGCGAGTTGGTAGATGGGCAAAATACAACGTTGTACCATGATTTCATTCCTTCATCCACGAAGGACACGAAGATCACTAAGGTTTTAAGTCAATGGACAAAGCGCTTCCATTCCAGCTTTGGGTGACTTCCAAAGTTAATGAGAACACCCACCTTATGGTCCGTTGCTTTCAAATAATTCAATATTTGTGCTTCTTCCTTGCCGCTTAACTTATCCAAGCCTTAATTTCAACAATGATCTGCTTCATAGAAAATGAAATCAGGAATATACCCTTTTTAAGGGTATGTTCCTTATAGAGAATTTGTAAGGTCGGCTGGGAGACAAACGGCAATTGCCGCATTGTCACTTCAAGCTCCATTGCTTCCTGATAAACAGGCTCCAAAAATCCGGGACCTGTATGCGATGCACATCTATTGCTGCACCAACAATCGCATATACTTCATCCTTCAAAATCAATTCCATCTAAAACCTCCCAAATTCGTGTGCTTCGTGCTCTTCGTGGATTTACTCTAAAGCCTGCTTTGTCTTGCCTTGCCACGCGAGCGCATCACATCCAGCACGCGCGGGATGACTTCCGAATACAGCTTATACCAGAACGGTCTGGGCGTATAGTCCCAGGCGCCGAGCGTGCGCACCACTTGGCCACCCAGGCCTTCCTTGAAGCGGAACACGCCCCACATCGAGTTGTTTTCGTTGAACTCATCCGGCGCACCCCACAAATCGTAAAGGCTGCATCCCACCGCTTTAGCGCGCCGCATGGCCTCCCATTGCAGCAGGTAATTCGGCATCTTCTCGCGGTGGGCTTCACGTGACATGCCATAGATGTAATAAGCACGTCCGGCAAAATAAAAGACGAAAATCGCCGCTACCGGTTCCCCATCTACTTCGGCGATCAAAGGCTCACAGGTGGGCGATTGAGACTCCATAAAGGCCTGCCAAACAGTTTGATAATAGTCTTCATCGCGGATAACAAACCCATCCCGCACTGATGTCTCGGCATACATCTTGTACAGCATAGGCAAATCATTCTTACTGACCTACGCGCACCGTGACACCCTTTTTGCCCCCCAAACGGATGTTGTAGCGCGTCTTCTGCTTCATACGCGCCAGCATTTCATCTTCCGATGGGGACAAATCAATCATAACGGTATTGCGGAATTGGATTTGATCCGACGAGAACCTCCACCCCCGTCGCTTCAGTGCGGACATCACAGCCTGCCCACCGTTATCTTCGACTGCGTCCCCGCTCCCGGGGACTCCCCTCCCCAGCGCCACATCCGGGTCGATTTTCAGGAAAATTGCGCCCTGTTGTTTCGCAAAGGATTGCAGATCATCCAGCACGCGTTCACGCAGCGGTTCATTCGACCAATCCATGAGCGGGCCTTTGGGAATATACAGGATGTTCAGGCGCGCCGCAAAGCCGCCGATGGGGATACGGCGTTTGAGCACCATCGCAGCGGCCACAGGCTGACCATTGACCGTGGACGATTGACCGTGCCATACAAACGGCAGCGGTTCCCAACCATATTTAGCTTTGACTTGCGACCACTCCCAGGTTTGTAGCAAATGGGAATCGGGCAAACTGGCAATCAAGTCATTCCATCCACCGGCATCACCGCGAAACGGCTGCATTATCCCACCTCCCGACCAGCCATACGCCAAAGATATAACTTATAAAGCAACGGGTTATATACTCTATCCAGCGCCTGCGCGGCACGTTTCACTTCTCCGCCAAAACCACGTTTGAAACGATACACGCCCCATAAGCCATCGCTGCGCTCGGTGAAATGGGCTTCGAGGGTTCCTTCATCTTCATCAGGAACGCCCCACAGATCATATTCTTCGGCGCCTTTGGAGCGCGCCCAGCGCATGGCCTCCCATTGCAGCAGATAGGTCGGCATGCGGTTGCGCTCTTGATCGTTGGAGGCACCATAGACATACCAGGCGCGCCGTCCATGCGCGAAGACCATCAACGCGGCCAGCGGCCTGCCTTCGTATTCCGCTACCAGTAATTCGGCCATGCCGGTCGGGTGGAAAAGTTCGTAGGCACGCTGGTAATATTCCAGGCTGTGAACCCCGAAGCCATCTCTTCCGCCGGTGACCAGCATCATTTGATGGAAGGCAGGCAGGTCGTCCCAGGGACGAACGGTCACGCCTTTCTTTCCGGCCAGGCGGATGTTATAGCGCGTCTTCTGCTTCATGCGGGCAAGGACATCGTCTTCTGTCCACTTTAAACTTACAATGATGGTACGAGCAGGTTGGATGTTATGAGGGCTCACCCTCATCCCTAACCCTTCTCCCATAGGGAGAAGGGAATTGTCCCAAACATCAAACTCCACCTTGAGAAATACGGCACGACGCTGTTTGCATATCGCATCTACCTCCGCCCAAAACTGTCCGCTGAAAGCTGATCCCTGATCGCTAAAGACTGGCTTCGGCAGGTAAGCCAGAGTCAGGCCGAGGGGCAGGCGACGGAACAGGATCTGCACACCAGTCCCATCGTCCACCGTTCGTGCCGCGCGCAGCGGCGGCACGCCGGTGCGAGACGGCAGAACGAGGCGGACGGGGTCCCAGCCAAAGGCAGATTTCAGCTCGCCCCATTCCCCCGTCTGGAGGAGATGTGCATCGGGATGGTTTGATAGAAAGGTATTCCAATCAGTGAGGGATACTTCGGGCATGGTCTCGATACGCTAACTTCGACAGGCTCAGTTCAAGTCGCTACTCGACCATCGCTAGACAATAGAAGTTATATCAGGCGGCGGGGTTGAACGGACGGCAGCGCTAGGGATGACTTCGTCCAGCACGCGGATAATGGTCTCAACTTCGCCCTGGCGGGCAAGGCGCTCAAGCTGCTCAATCGCAGCAGTAAGCCGTTGACTGTCCACTTCTTCATCTTCCTTGGAACGGAAAATTTCGGAGTGCGCCGTGGGCTGGAAATTCGTGCCCTGCTCCCACAGGTCTTCGCTCAACTTTTCGCCGGGGCGGATACCCGTGAACGCGATTTCAATATCGCGCCCTGGTTCCAGCCCTGACAGGCGAATCAGGTCTTCGGCCAGTTCCAGGATACGCACCTGCTCGCCCATGTTCAGGATAAAGGCCTCGCCGCCCTGCCCCATGGCCGAGGCCTGCAAGACAAGGTGAACGGCTTCCGGGATGGTCATGAAGTAACGTTCCATATCCGGATGCGTGACCAGCACCGGCCCCCCGCGCGCGATCTGGGATTTGAAGAGCGGCACAACCGAACCACGGCTGCCCAACACATTGCCAAAGCGAACCACCGTAAAGGCACGACCGGTGCGCTGGGCCGCGTCGATGACCATCATCTCAGCCAGGCGTTTGGTCGCACCATAAACGTTGATCGGCTTGACAGCTTTATCCGTCGAAATCAAGACGAAGCGTTCAACGCCAGTATTGATTGAAACCTGCACAACATTACGCGTTCCAACAACATTATTTGTAATCGCTTCCTCGACGTTATATTCCATCAGCGGGACATGTTTGTGTGCCGCAGCATGGAATACGACTTCCGGAGAGTGAGCCTGGAATATTGAATTCAAGCGAAATGAATCACGCACATCCGCAATCACCGGGTGGATCGAAAGGCTACCATAATCTTCCTGCAACTCTAGCAGGGCTTCGAAGATGCTGTTCTCACCATGTCCTAACAAGACCAGTTCGGCGGGTCCCCAACGCGCCACCTGGCGAGAAATTTCGCGGCCGATCGAGCCGCCCGCACCGGTAATCAAAACGCGTTTCCCGCTCAAGCTGGAACCGACCAGCCTGTCGTCAATCATCGCAGGCTCGCGGCGTAACAGGTCAGTGATGTCAACCTCACGCAAGCGGCTGACGCTGACCTTGCCGCCAATCAATTCATAGATGCCCGGCATCGTCCGCGAGGGGATGCCTTTCAGTCGGCAAACATCCGTCACCGAGCGTAAAATTTTTCCTGGCGCAGAAGGGATTGCGATGATGACTTCGTCCACTTGCCGGTTATCAAGCACAAAGGAAAGGTCTGATATTTTGCCTATGACAGACACGCCATAAATTTCATGCTTTTGCTTGGCCGGATCGTCGTCTAAAAAACCAATTGGCAACAAATTGATCTGGGAAGACTTTTGAAGCTCGCGCACCACCAAAGCACCGGCATCACCCGCGCCGATAATAAGAGCCTTATTTCTCTTTCCGTTACGAGTAGATGTGGATTGCTCAGATAAAATACGCAATGCAAAACGAGAGCCGCCAATCAGAACCAGCGAGAGTAACCAGTCAATGCCCAACGCGGAACGGGGCATACCGGGAACGATCCAACCAAAGCTGAGCAACAATAGCATAACGCCGGATGTCACAACAGAGGCAGCCGTAACCGCGATGGTAATCAATCGCAATTCGCTTGTGCTGGCATAGACCCATAAACGGCGATACAGTCCAAAGGCAAAATAGACCGGCACTTTGGTCAACAAAGCTACGCCCATCATGATGACAATCGCCGGGAAATAAAACGGCAACTGTTCCGCGTCGAAACGTAACGCAAAACTTCCCATCACAGAGATAAGGATAAGCGCTAAATCCCCCAGGAGCACATAACGGTTACGGATATTGATACGCGGGCGCGGCTTTACGCCTGCATCCATGCAACCGTCTCCTTTAGCCCCTCATCGAGGGGTACTTCGGCCTGAAACCCTATTGTCCGCGCAGTAAATTCCGGGCTGCCCACCGACCGATAAATATCACCTGCGCGTGGTTCAGCAAAGACCGCTTCAGGAGCACCCGGGAACAAATCATACAACACTTCCAGCAAATCCAACAAACGCATCTCTTGCCCCGTACAAACATTGAAGACCTGCCCGGGAGCGTTAGGATGCTCTGAAGCTACCAGATTGGCGCGCACTACATCGCGCACATTGATCAAATCCCGTGTCTGACCGCCATCACCAAAAATCGTTATGGGCTTGCCATCCAGCAGACGCCGCACAAATATCGGAACAGCAGCAGCATACATCGAATCCGGTCGTTGGCGCGGACCATAGACATTGAAATAACGCAATGCCACCACATCCAACCCAAAAGCTTGCGTATACAACTGGGCATAAATCTCATCCACCCGCTTGGAGGCGGCATAAGGCGAAAGAGATTGCGTGGGGGTGGTCTCTTTCAGCGGCAATGCATCTGACTCCCCATATACTGCTGCGCTCGATGCGATGACGACCCGCTTCACCCCGGCTTCCCGTGCTGCATCGAACAAACCTGCTGTAGCAGCTACATTGACATCAAAACAGTCCTGTGGTTTTTCCATGGATTCAGGGACAGAGACGAAGGCTGCTTCATGGAAAACCACATCAACACCCCGAACAGCAGTCCGTACGAAGGCAGGCTCCCGCAAGTCTCCTTCATGGACCTCAAACCTGCCACCGCCAAACAACTCCGTCAGGCCTGCCAGGTTCTCCCGTTTACCAGTTGAGAAATTATCGAGGACACGCACATTCGCGCCCTGCTCAAGCAAGGTACGAACAATGTGAGAGCCAATAAATCCGGCGCCGCCGGTAACCAAATATCTCATTATCTTCCACTCCGGCTTAGAACTGTACTGATAGTCCGTAAAATAATATTTAGATCCATGACTAAACTACGATGTTTGATGTAATACAAATCATACTCAATCTTAACTTCGGTATCTCGCACTGTTGCGACATACCCATAATTAATCTGGGCCCATCCGGTCAAACCCGGCTTTGCAAGTAGACGGGCACGATAAAAGGGAACTTGTTTCTGAAATGCTTGCACCAATTCAGGGCGCTCAGCGCGTGGTCCAACCAGGCTCATCTCCCCCCGCAGAACATTCCAAAATTGCGGTAGTTCGTCCATGTGGGTTACTCGTAAAAAATTACCGATTCGTGTTACACGCGGATCATTCTCTTCTGTAGGACGTACCTTTCCATCTGCTTCTGCATCCTGGCGCATCGTCCGGTACTTGTAAATCTTAAATCGCTTTCCACCCTGCCCCAGACGCGGTTGAGAGTAAAAAATCGGCAACCCGCTATCGATAAGAATTGCCAACCCCGCAAAAGGGAACAAGATAAAGAAAATCAGCAGACCGGCTAAACCACCTATGAAATCCAGCAAACGCTTTACGAGTAAATACATCCCGCTGACGCGCGCCTGATCGGTGAAAGATCGAATAATCCAGTCCGATTCAAGATGGTGAATAGGAACACGCCCGGTCATCTCCTCATAAAGGGTAGGCATACGCGTCACTTCAACGCCCTGTTCCTGGGCATCCAATATGGTTTGAAAGGTTGTACCCTGTATCTCACCACTGACCGCAACCACTATATCGGTTATTTTATAAGTTTCGATAATATCCAACAATTCAAAGCTTTGACTGATGACAGGAAAACCAAAAACAGATTTGCCTAATTTTTGGGGATCATCATCTACAAAACCCACTAAATTAAAAGGAGGCGGTTTTTGAGCTTGATAAACTTCTGCAAAAGTATGACCGGCCTTTCCAGCACCAACTACCAAATAATGACGGAGCAATCCGGAAGATGTATAAAAACGGATATAAAGCGAGCGCCAGAGCAATGTCAGCAAAGATGCATAAAGCAGGAAAGCGCCAACGCCAATACGCGGCAAAGAATTTGGATCGGCCCGGATGATAAAAACCAGCGAATAAATTACAAGCCCCACAAACGCAGCAATCGCTATCCCTCGTACAGTCTTGCGCCAGTTAGCGGCTGTGTGCGGCTCGTACAATTCAATCATTAACAAAAACCAGGCCAATGGCAGCAGATAAAACCAGAATGGGATGAGGTTATTCTGCATCAACTGCTCAATGACCTTTGGCTTAAGCCCATCCGCCACAAACTGGTAACGCCGGTACTCCTGAAAGGTAAAGATAGCGGCAAATACTGAAGAGACCGACATCAGTAAATCACCCACAAATAAAAGCATGCGATGTTCGCTTGGCCGGAGGCGCAAACGTGAAGGTTGTTGATTAGCCATGCTTTTGTTTTTCCAATAATGACATGATGATGCTCCACAGGAAGCCACTGCCCCAGGCCAAATGCATCGTGGCGATGGAAAGCGGTAATCCTATGAAAAGATATATTTTTCGTTGTCGCAAAGCAGACAGCAAACCCGCCAGCAAAAGTACTGTACCATAAATTGCGAGTTCCAATGGCAAGAGCCAACCTACAAGTGACCAGCATGCCAGCAAAGCCAACCCGAGTAGGCTGGCGACAAACAGGGGCGGCAAGCCCTGCCTCCAGCGCAAGGAATTCGGATAACGACGCAACATACGAAATTTCCAATACCCGTAGCGCCAGTATTGGCGGGCTAACTCTCGCAGCGTGGAACGGGCATAATAAACGGTGACAATTTCCGGGTCCAGCCAGACGCGCCCACCGGACTGACGGATGCGCGTGTTGAACTCATAATCCTCATTCGAAAGCAGGGTCTCGTCAAACAATCCAATTTTATCAATCAAAGAGCGACGGAAGGCGCCAAACGGCACGGTATCTACTGCCGAAGCCTGTGCACCGATGCGATACCCGGCATCACCCACACCCAGCGGATGTGCAGCAGCGACGGCAATCGATTCGGCCATCCAGCTTTTGCCACCAGGTTTGGTCTCCCATACGCCGCCGATGTTATCACCCAGATTTGAATCGAGAGCTGAAACACAGCGCTCCACATAATCGGGATAGGGTTGGGAATGCGCATCCATGCGAACAATCATTTCTCCAATCGAAGCTAGAATAGCGCAATTAATGGCTGAGGGAATGCTGCGACCGGCATTGTCCACTATGCGTAGGGCTAAATCAGGATGCTCATTTTTAAAGCCCATAATCTCATCGCGTGTAGCATCTTCCGAAATACCATCCGCGATCACGACTTCCATTTCCGTGCGCGGATAGGTCTGATGGTAAATGGCTTCCAACAGTTGACGAATTGTTGCCTGTTCGTTATAGCAGGGAATAATAATTGATACACGTGGCGACATAAAAGTCTTACGGACCGTATACGGATTATACAGGTTCGCGCAATCCGCGATGTGGTTTATTTTTTTCGATGCAGGAGGGTAGTTGCCGCCGGTTGAACAAGTGGCAAATGAACAGTAAACGTTGTCCCGAGCCCCTCCTGGCTACGAACCGTAATTCTACCACTATGTGCGGCCACAATTTCATGCACGATTGCCAGCCCCAAACCGGCTCCATGCTTCTCCCCACCAGGGCGGGACAGGTCAGCCTGATAAAAGCGCTCAAAGATATGCGGCAGCGCATCGGCAGGGATGCCTGCCCCGGTATCAGCCACACGGATTTCCATTTCGGTTTGGGTTGGCAGAACCTGCAAGGTCACTCGCCCACCAGCGGGAGTGTGAATGAGAGCATTATCGACCAGGTTGGTGAAAACCTGCGCCAGCCTGTCCCCGTCAGCGACCAGGGTCGGAAGATCGGGCAGTGAATCCAAGATCAGGCTGACCCCATCTTTTTGGGCCTGCAAACTGAATTTCTCTACGATACTATCCAGTAATATCTGTAAATCTACCGGCAGCCATCTTGAGATCGGCCGTGCCAGCATCCAGGCGGGCCAGATCGAGCAGATCCAAGACCATGCGGTGCATACGACCCGTTTCGTTGTAGATGACTTCCGCAGCCTGTTTCTGTTCGACAGGCGTGCTGGCGGTGCCATCTAAAATAGCCTGCGCAAAGCCCTGGATGGATGTGAGCGGGGTTTTAAGCTCATGCGACACATTGGCTACAAAATTGCGTTGTGATGTTTGGCTGCTGCGCACACGCACGATCATGGCGTTGAAAGCGCGCGTCAATTCGCGCACCTCGTGCGGGCCACGCTCCGAGACGGGTTTTGTCTCAGCGACAGGTTCATGCTGCGAGGCCGCCACAAGCTGTTGAAGCGGGTCGGCTACCCAACGCGCCACACCAAAAGCCAGCACCAGCGAAAGCAGCAAAGCGATGCCGCCTCCTTGCACCAATATTGGCAATAATTCATCCCGCAATATACTCAACAACGGCACGCGTGGACGTAGTGTCGCAACCACAAGGGTTGTGCCATCCTCCAGTGACTGGCGTGAATACAACCACACCTTTCCTGCTTTATCGCGCACAGTCGGGATTTGGCGATTCAAGATTGTCCGTCTTGGCAAATTAATCCCCGGCTGAGATGAATCCGTATCTTTGAGCAGGTTTCCATTTCCATCGAATAACAAGATGCGTACATCGAACGTGCTTGCCGCACGGTCCATTGCTGATGACATGGAATCCCCAAACAAATTGCCCTGGCGATTGACAATACCCGATTCAACTGTCCGCAGGCGTGCCAGGGTCTGGCGATACAGCAGCGGGTTGCGCCACAGGTAAAAGCCAAACGCCACGGCCATCACTCCCAGGGCTGTGGCGATCAGAATAGCATAGCTCAACCAGAGACGAGCACGGAGCGAAGTAAACACGCCCTTACCCTCCCTCACGAGGAGAGGGGGAAACAATCAGCTTGTAGCCCACGCCGGTCACTGTTTCGATCTTCACCGAGCCTCCGTCCATTTTCTTGCGCAGATGTGCAATGTGTACATCCACAGTACGGGTCTGACCGAAAAAGTCAAAGCCCCAGGCCTGTTGCAGCAACTGCTCACGAGTGAAGACGCGCCCCGGTTGTTTCGCCAGGGTGAGGAGCAAGTCAAATTCCTGGGTACGCAGGTCGAGGGTCCGAGTTGCGAGGCGGGCTTCGCGGCGGGATGGGTCCATGACAAGGTCGCCCAGAGAGATGGGGGTCTCACCTGCCGCAGACTTCCGTTCCCGACGCAGAATAGCTTTCACACGCGCCACCAGTTCGCGCGGATTGAACGGTTTGGTCAGATAATCATCCGCACCGAGTTCGAGACCAAGGATTTTATCGATGTCTTCGTCGCGGGCAGTCAACATCAGGATGGCAACCGGGTCATTTTTGGCACGCAATTGACGGCAGACTTCGAACCCATCCAACTTCGGCAGCATGACATCCAGCACGATCAGGGCCGGACGTCCGCTTGCTACTGTTTCGAGGGCCGCCTGCCCGTCCCCAACTGACACCACACGAAATCCCTCGCGTTCCAGGTACATGCGCGCGAGTTGGATGATGGACGGTTCATCGTCCACGAGCAGGATCAGATCGGAAGGCATTTTTCAGTGAGCAGTATGCAGTGGTCAGTCGCCGTGACCAGGAGCCACTAACGCAATTGTTTCGATTTCTACTGCCACGCCTTTAGGCAAAGCCGCCACCGCAACAGTAGAACGGGCCGGCGGGTTTTCGGGGAAAAATTCAGCATAGACAGCGTTCATCTTGGGGAAGTCGGCCATATCGCGCAGGAAGACGGTGGTTTTGACCACATAATTCAACCCGGAATTGGCCGCTTCCAGCACCTGTTTCAAGTTATTCAGCACTTGACGCGTCTCGGCTTCCACGCCGCCGCTGACAATTTCCATCGTGGCCGGGTCGAGACCGATCTGCCCGGCGGTGTAAACCATATTTTCGGTACGAACGGCCTGTGAATAGGGACCGATGGCCTGCGGCGCTTTGTCCGTATGGATGATCTTCTTGCCTTCAGTTGTATTCATACATCACTCCTTCGTTTTTGGTGATTTGATTTTAAGCCAACTGAGGGGAAAGGTCAAAGCGCGAAACTCGGAAGTTCTTTTGGATCCCCATGACGAGAGACCGTCATAAGGGAAAATTTTTACCACAGAGTCACAGAGACACGGAGATTAAATTCTCTGTGTCTCTGTGACTTCGTGGTTAATCCCTGGCATGGCGCCAACCTTCTATCCTTGAATACCCAAAGTATCTGCCGGGCGGTGTGCATCGCGGAAGGTTTTGATGGCTTCGCGCAGGGCTTTGCCAGGCTCGCCAATGATCCCGCGGACCTCTTGCATTTTGTCGCGCAGTTCTTTGACCGTTTCAATAGCCTTCTCGCGATCAGTAACCTTGCCATCAGCGTCAAATCCCTGATGTGAGTTGAGGATGCCTTTAGCACTCTCGTAAACCGGATGCGCTTCCTTGAGGGCCTCTTCAAAGGCATCCAGGGCAGCTTGCAAGGCGGTAGTATCTTTGCCATTTTCGTTCATCCGGTCGATCAGGTTCTGGAATCTTTCAACCATCCGGTCGGCGCGATCGAGCACTTGTCCCTGGCGCTCGTAGACTCGCTGCAGACGCGCCCAGACTCGTTCGAGGCGCTCATTAGAAAGCTGTACACTGTCGGCGGGCGGATCTGCTGGATCATTCAACCCGGATGCGTAAGCACTTGTGACAGGCAAAGCGCCCAGGGAAAGGGCAGCAACCAGGGCTACCAGGATGGTCTTCTTGAACAGGCTAGAAAGTTTGATCATTGTTATCTCCTTTTCATGTTTATGCTGTTCATTTTAGGAACAAGTGGTTATCGCCGTATAGCGAGGATGTAAATTCTGTGTAAAATCCTGGAAATATAAAAAAGCCGCCGAAATTGGCGGCTGAGGGTGCTTCACGTTGATTACTCGCGTTTCAAAAGCAACATCGTCAGATCATCAGCCTGGTCTTCATCACCTACAAATTCATCCAAGTCAGCTTCAATACCCTGTAAGATACGTTCAGCAGATTTTGATTTTCTAGCCTGTAAAGCTGCGATGATGCGCTCTTCTTCAAACAAATCACCATCGGGAGAGAAGGCTTCGCTCAAGCCGTCAGTATAGAAAAGCAGGTTGTCGCCCTTCTTCAGTTCAATCGTCCGCTCTTCTGCATCTGTGCCTTCTACAACTCCCAAAGCCATGGTGGTGCGCGTAAGGCGTTCCACTTTGCCAGCGTGCGTCAACCACAGGGGCGGGTTATGTCCCGCATTGGCGTAGATTAGTTCCCCGGTCTCCGGATAGAGCACGGCATACACAGCGGTGACGAACATGCCCTGCTGCGTATCCGGGATGAGCAAGTCATTGACACGGCGTAAGGCTTCGGCTGGCGACTCGGTCTCGATAACGGCGGCATGCACGAGCGTCCGTGTGAGCGCCATGAAGAGCGCTGCCGGGACGCCCTTGTCGGCCACGTCGGCAATGAACAGGCCGATGCGCTTGCCGGGCAATTCCATCACGTCGTAGAAATCGCCGCCCACCTGACGCGCCGTCAACCAGCGGGCTGCCAGGTCCCATCCAGAAAGGATTGGCAGCGTTTCCGGGATGAAGGTTTGCTGGATCTGGCGGGCCAGTTGGACCTCGGTCTCGAGGCGTTCGCGGACCACCATTTCTTCCTGGAGGCGATCATTCTGGACCGCCAGGGCTGCCTGCTGCGCGATGCCATTGATAATGTCCAGACGACGGGCACGGAAACGCAGGCCGCCAGGAGCCTCCTGTACCAGCAAAATCCCGAAGATGTCATTCTTGATCAGCAGCGGTACAGTTAGAAGCAGTTGATGGTTGCTGGCCAGGGCTGCGTTCTCCGAAGCTTCATCAAGAGCTTCTTTTGTCATCCAATCTTTCAAAGATTCAGTCTCGACAGCAGGTACAGCCAAGAGCCGCATCTGATCGCGAGCAGCATCCAGCAGGGGAGAGACGTTCAAAGGATACTCATCATCCCAAAATTCGATCTCATCATCTTCGGAAAGACCGTATTCTTCGTACGGGCAGAAAGCTTCCTTATCAGAGTTCCAAAGATATAAAACGCAACGGTCGACGCCCACCAGGATAGGCATGATGCGGATGATCGTGCCCAGAATCTCATCGAGATCATTCAGACTGACGACAGCCTGCGCCACTTGTAACAACGCCGCCGATGCATAGGCTTGTTC
Source organism: uncultured Chloroflexia bacterium (assembly GCA_963829615.1). GTDB lineage: Bacteria > Chloroflexota > Anaerolineae > Anaerolineales > Villigracilaceae > JAABUE01. Next base: position 158,798 of record CAWHJM010000006.1, on the reverse strand, counting down.
CTGCGCCGAATCATACAGGCGCGCATTTTCAATCGCCACGGCAGCATAGCTGGCAAAAGTGGTGGTCATGGCCTGGGCTTCATGACCGTAACGCCCGGGTGTGGAATGCGCCAGAGTCAAAACGCCGACAGGCCGGTCACCAACGCGCAAAGGTGCAGCAATGGACGAATAGTCTTCGTTGAACCTGGCAGCCAACCCTGAAGGCCACATGGCGTCACCGGGACGACGTATCACCGGCTGCTCGGAAATCAGGATACTCATCATAGCTACGGATGCTTCAGGCGAACCCTGACGAGCATTTTCCAACAGATCTCCATCGCATCCATCCGCTGCGGCCAGATACAAATCCCCATCTTCAAACAACCATATCGCCGATACATCCACCGGAAGGGTGTTATTTAACTCCGCAAGGATTTCATCAAGCACCTGCTCCACGCCCACATTGGCAGAGAGCAAAACCGCCACTTCGCGCAGGCTATCGGCCACCCGGCGTCGCCATTGCTCCGAGGAATACAGGTCAGCGTTGTGGATTGCTGAAGCGATATTATCCGCCACCGCTTCGAAGAGCATGCGATCATCTTCGGTGAAGGCATTACTTTTATCGCTCTGCACATCCAGGATACCCACTACTTCCTGGTCGAATAACAAGGGGGCACATAATTCCGAACTCGTATTATCTGGTGAAAACGGCGAGTTGACATAGCGTTCATCTTGACTGACATCATTTGCAAGAACCACTTCTCCGGTCCGCGCCACCCAGGGAATGATGCCCTGCAATGCATCCAATGACACCGCATAACCTTCCTGTTTTTGGCTGCGCGTGCCACTACCAGCCTCATAAATGATTAGCCGGCGGTTGGGATGCACGGTAAACAAATGCACATAAGGAAAACCAAACTTGTCATGGATGAGATCAACAGCCTTGTGCATGACTTTGCTCAAATCCAACGAAGAGGTAACCGCGTCGCTCACCTCAGCGATAAGCGCCAATTGGTTCGCACGACGGCGCAAGTCACTGTACAGTTGCGCGCCTTCCACGGCTCGAGCGATGTTAGCTGCCAACGCATCCAGAATCAACAAATCATTGGGATGAAAAGCGTGCAGTTGGTCACTCTGGACATCCAAAACCCCTAATACCCGGTCTTCAAGCTTAAGGGGCAAGACGACTTCGGATTTGGTCTCTGGCAGGTTGGGAATGAACCGGAAGCGCTGATCCGCCCGGACATCTTCTACCATAATGCGCTCGCCCGCCTGAGCAGCCTGCCCAATCAAACCCTGACCAAGTTCCACCTCCAGCAGGTTCTGCGCCTTACGGCGTCCTTTACGCGGCGCGGAGGCACTGGAACGGAAATGCAGTTTAGGTTCACCGGGCTCGCGTGTAAAAATGCTTACGTAATAATAATGGAATGTTTTTTGAATAAGTTCGGTCACGCGGCGCGCCAGTTCGTCCACATCCATGACATTGGCAATCTGGGCGCTGACTTCACGCACCAAATTGAGCTGGTTCAAGCGGAAACGCTCCACAGCCACTCGGTGCGCAGCAAATAACCCTACTGAAATAATAGTGGACAATACTTCGAGAAGTTCCAGCTCTTCCTGTGGAAAGGTATCTTTTCCCAAGCGGCTGACTTGCAACACGCCTAGCATTACCCCCTGGTCTTCAAGCGGGAAGGCAGCGCAGATTCCGTTGGAATTATCTTTTTGGGAAGTTGTGTGAAAAATCGGCTTGCCCGAATGGAAGGCTTCACGCATTCCGTCCAATTCCGGTTCGGGCGGAAAGAGAGACTCTTCGTCATGATCGGGCAAACGGAAGAGGCTTTCTTGCAACCATACGTCCACTTTACCGGCGACCAGACGCCGGGTCATATTAATGATGCGATCTCGTTGAGTGGCCAGCGAAGTAGTGCCGACTAATTGTTCTCCAAGCTCAGCAAGCGCTCGCCAATCCGACGATTCAGGAGAACGAGTTGCAGCGCTCACCCGTTAACTCCCGTCCGTTTGATCATCGTCAGGACATTGCCCGCATCGGCAGACGACTTGTATGAAACATCATCCATCAACTTGCGCATCAGGTACATTCCCAATCCGCCAATCTTGCGCTCAGAAAGGTCAGCCTTGACGTTTGGTTCAGGCACCGTGGAAGGATCAAAAGATCTCCCGTGATCGCGCATAACAATTTTCAATTCAGTCTCAGAAATGCTGCAATCTATCTCGATTTTACCGTTCCCCACACCAGCGTACGCATGTTCGATAATATTGGAGCTGGCTTCATCGGCTGCCAACTGAATAGAATAAATCTCCTTATCCGAGAATCCGCCCTGGCGTGCCACTTCTCCGACGAATTCCCGGATTTCATCCAGGCTATCAAAACTTGCATCGAAGGTGAATGTACTCATCTTAGAAGTCAAAAGCCGCCTACATCCCGCAGACGGAGGCGGCTTATTTCCAATAAAGAGAAAATTATTCTAACAGACTAAAAACTGCCTACTGCTTCAACAGCATCGGGGTAGGTTTTGAACAGTTCGGTGAACCCGGCCAATTCCAGAGCTTCATAGATACGCTCGGTAACAGCAGCCAGGACGATCTCACCCCGGTTATAACGTTTGCAAACACGCTGGATGGAGATCAAGGCGCGGAAACCAGCACTCGACATATATTCCAGGTCGCCCATATCCAAAACGATCTTATAACGGCCATTATCGGTAATACCTTCGAGCGCTTCGGTCAACTGGGGCGCAGTGCTGCTATCCACACGCCCACTCACAACGACCATATCACAACTTTTGAACTGTTTGGTTGTAATTTCCATCTGTATTCCTCCAAGGATGAGGTGTTCCGTATATAGTGAAAAAATTATAACACGACTAAATGTAGTAAGCCGAGTCCAAAATCGGGAGATTTTGGACTTCTACATCCAACAATTTTTATATCCAATACAATTGTCGCACTGGTCATTCTTTCCCGGTTGTGGCAAAATAACATCATGCCCCGTTGGCTCTCTATTCTCATTGCTGTAATACTTGGACTTACGCTCGGACTGGTCTATGGCTGGGTGATCAATCCGGTCCAATATACCGACATCACTCCTAACGCGCTGCGCATCGACTACCGGACCGATTACGTGCTCATGGTCGCCGAAGCGTATCAGGCCGAGCAGGACCCCGCGCTGGCGGCCCAACGCCTGGCCGTTTTTGGCAGCCAACCGCCCGCCCTGATAGCTGGGGAGGCTTATAACTACGCAAAACAATCTGCCTACCCTGCCGATGACCTGACGCTCATTCAAGAACTGGCAGTCGCCCTACAAACCTGGCAGCCCATTCCCGGGACGAGCCTGCCATGACGGTGAAACGCTTCCCCTGGTGGCTGGTTGTACTTATGCTGGGCTTCGGGTTTGGACTGGTCTATGCCTGGGTTATTGCCCCCGTTAAATATGTGGATGCAGAACCCCGTGCCCTGCGAGACGATTTCAAAGATGACTACCGCTCCGCCATTGCCGCTGCCTACGCCTCGAACCCGGACCTGGAACGTGCCCGCGCTCGTCTGGCGTTGCTCGGCGACCCAGACCCATCCCAGGCTTTGGCCGCCCAGGCACAACGTATGCTGGCAAGTGGGGAGTCTCCCGAAGCCGTTCAACAGGTTGCCATGCTGGCCTCCGTTTTGCAGGGACAGGTAGCCGTCAATTCGCCTCCCGCAGCGACTGTCACCTCAACCAATAGCAATGATACGACATCTGAAGTCATAGACATGCCAACGGTCGGCACAGCAACGTTATTAGTTGAAACATTGGAGCCAACATCAGAAACTGAGCCAACCAGCACACCCGTCCCATTGTTGACTGCCACGTCCAGGCCCACCAGCACACCAACACCCACCCTGGGTGCTCCATATCAACTGGTAGGACAGGATACCGTCTGCGATACAGAACTGGCAGAAGGTCTGTTGCAAGTGGTTGTAACCAACGCCGTGCGTAAACAAATCCCCGGTGCAGAAATCATCATCACCTGGAACTCCGGAGAAGAACATATCTTCACTGGCTTGAAACCCGAGCTCGGTTACGGTTATGCAGATTTCCTGATGGCGCCCAATGTAACTTATTCCGTTCGCATGGCAGATGGTGGGACGCCCGCTTTGGAGCTGTCCATACCTGCCTGCACAAACACAAACGGCGAGCCCTATCAAGGCGGAGTGCGCCTTACATTCCAGCAACCCTGACAAAAGAAAACTGCCGCAGGCAATTTTTACCTGCGGCAGTAATATTTAAAGCGTTCTTACACTAGGGGATGATGTTGAGCGCATCTGCTCCGACGCGAATTTCTATATCCACCGGTGACGAGGGGTCCGGGCTGAAAATAATTTGATTTACGGCATCAACCCCGAAAGCAGTAATTAGGTATCGCAAGGTATACAACTTCGGTCCGTACATCACAATCGTTGTACGGTTATATTGTTGTTCAGCATACCCACCCGCTTCAACAACCTGCATTCCCTGTGCAAGCAGGTAGTTACCGGTCCGTTCGGGCAGGCCCTCGGTATAGGTACCGTTCACAACGCGCACACGGGCAGCATCTTCCTGCATCAACACAGTCGGATCGCCGCTCGCCATCGGACTGAGCGGTCCCGCTGCCGAGAAGATTTCATCTCGCAACACACGGATTTTGTCCGGGATAGGTTTAAAGATACTGGCATTCTGCCCACCCAGCGTCACGTTATCCAAGGTCACCATGGTGTAATCAATGACACCGCGCTTAATATTTTCCTTGGGAACCTGCGAGAGCAAGACGCCCAATTTCAAAGCATCATCAAAGCTCAGGTTCGTGCGCAAGCCTGATTCTGCTTCGGCGTAAATTTTCGGTGCTTTGGATACCATTGTAGGGAAATTCTGCGGCGAAAATACCTGATCGACTAGAGCCATAATGACTTTCTGTTGGCGATTGGCACGGTCCACATCGCCACCTTGCGTATGACGGTTGCGCGCATAGCCCAACACTTCATAGCCCCAATAATTGCGACATTCCGGGCCCATCTTGACCGGTGGCTTGGGGCCAATCGGGTCAATTGTGATCCGTTCGCCCGGGCACAGATACAAGCCGCCCATGGCATCGATGGCCTCTTCAAAAGCCTTGAAGTCAACCTGGGCATAGTATTGGATGGGCACACCGATAAATTGCTCAACTGTCTTGACAGCCAATCCAGGCCCACCGCCTGGCAATTTATCGCCTTCGCCGGAAGAATAAGCGGTATTGATACGGCTATAGCCAAATCCGGGGATGTTGACCCACATATCACGCGGAACAGAAAGCATCCCGGCGGTTTTGCTGACCGGGTCGATGGTGAACAAAATCATCGTATCCGAGCGCGGTGCCCCCTGACCCACTTCCCAGTCGCGTTCATCCAGGCCAATGAAGAGCAGGGTTACGCGACTGCTACCATCCCAAGAAGGCATGTTTTCTTCCGGGATACCGGGGTCTGCGGGAGCAGGCGCATCCGTGCTGGCTGCCTGGGGTTGTCCTTGATTGTCATATTTTATGGCCACACCCGGCAAATCAGTAATCTGCCAACTTACTACAAAGTTACGGGTGAGAATAAAAGCGGGAATCGCCAGGGCAATTGCGATTACAACCACGATGATTTGCACTATCGATATTCGTTTCAAGAAACTCAAGTTCAGTTTTTTCATTCTTCCTACTCAGGTTTGAGATAAACCATATTCAGGCCCAATCGCTCCAGGCCTTCTTCGGCCCAATGCTGCATCATGACAGAGTCCTCTTCGAGGGCAGCCATGAGGGTTGGGATTGTGCTATAGTCAACAATTTCAGCCAACGCCCTGAGCGCGTTGATACGCGCCCTTTGTGGCGCATCTTTGGGAACCTCCAACAAGGACGGGACTGCCGGCTTCCCGATCACGACCAGCGCATTACGGGCCAAATCCGATACCATCGAATCCCCGTCGCTCAAAGCCCGGATAAGCGGCCTGACAGCCGTTTCGTCGGGATGACTGCACAACCCGAGCGCCGCCGCCTGACGTACTTCAGAGACTGAGTCGTTCAGAAGCGGAAGCAGCCATTCGGTCTGTGATTGAGGCGATTGGGCTAAAGTTCGCAGCGCCCACCATCGCTGGTCAGCATCCACAGCGCTCAACAAATCACGTAACGCCGGGAAAGCATCCTCGCCAAGCTCTACCAGACCAGGGACAGCGTTCTCTGCACGCGTTTCATCCCCGCTGGTCAAGTCGGCCAGCAGTTCATCCAGAACAGACACCAAAACCTCTTACTTCGCTGGGGGTGGAACGGGCAATTTTTCAGCTTCTACACTGACCCACTTATCGCCCTCATCGATCAACATGACCGGGATATCGTCCACTATGGGATATTTGCGTCCACAATCCTGGCAAATCAGCCAGGCATCCTTGTGCAGCGTGAGTAAGCCTTCTTTCTCACGTACGCAATTGGGACAACGTAGAATTTCAAGCAAATCTTGACTAATCATGTAAGCTCCATTTCAACAGTACCGCAATTATCAAAAGTTATAAGATAAATTTCCATTTATGAAGGTTGTTCTTGATGCAATCTTACAATTCGATAAGGATGCGACACTAGTGCGGAATTTTACCATTTTGTGGGTCAATTTGACAATTAATGTTTGTTAAGGAATGAGGTCGAGCGCATCTGCCCCGACACGAATTTCGATATCGACGTCTGATGTAACATCCGGCACAAATAGGATTTGGCTTGTGGCAGTAATCTCAAATTTATCAATCAAATCGATATTCGTTTTACTGCTTCTTGCATATTTTTAGGTAGAGGGCGACCTGCACAGATTATTGCGCTTGGCAAGTTTTTCAGGATTTTCTGTGCCCGGCGCGACTTCACAGACCGCTTGCCAGGGTTCGTAATGCGTCTTGAACTCATCGCTGAAATAAGCCGCGCCGTTCTTCCAAACTGTGCGTGTGACATCCACGTCCGCGCCATTAGCAGCCCAGTCGACCTGTTTGATCTGGCCACCTTTCAACTCATCGTTTTCTTCAAAGAGCGGTTTGGGCGCTGGGACGACATTCTGCGGACCGGTCGTATCCCAGGTGACGCTGCGGCCATCGCTGGTGGAATAGAACTTCCAGGTCAGTGTGCGTGCCTCGGCACTGACGTAAGTTTCCATCAAAATCCAGTAGGGCGTGTCATTGGTGAATTGGAAATCCACCAGCGGGAAGTAAACTGTAGCATCCAGCCCCGCCAGATTAGAGTCAATGGCTCCGCTGGCGGTTTCCTCGTAATAGGAAACCCGGTAAGCATGCGGGATGCGTTCCACAACCGGATAGCCTCCGAAAAACACAGTACGGAACAAGGTCGTGCTTACCTGGCAAACGCCACCGCCAACGCCCTTGATAGTACGTCCGCCATAGATAATGAGTGCTTCGGCAAAGCCATTGTCCAGGCTGACATCCCCCATTGCATCGCCCATCGAGAAGGTCTCTCCCGGCGCAACCAGCAAACCATCAAAACGAGCGGCTGCCGTCTGAATGTTCTGGATACGTTCAGCGCTGGAACCGTAGAAATAGGATGTCTCAGAGCTAACCAACTCCGTAACGCCCAACTGCTCGCCAGTGGCATTATCGGTCACATCAGGCTGTTTTTCAACAATTTGCAAGGCGATATTGTGCTCGCCTTGCAGCAAAGCATCATTGATCGCTGTGATGCTGGCTTCGGTATCGACTGTGCGGCCGACTTTAGAATAACGGATTAAGTCTAATTGACGAGTTGTGTCATTGAATCTAAAACCGGCGTTTTCCGCCTTGCGGTCCACCTGCGTGGCAATGCCCAACAGGATATCGCGCAACGGCGCCGAGTTCAAGCGCTACCTGGACTTCATTTCCCACGCGGCGCACAATCAGCATATTCGCCAGGATTTGTACATCGTAATTCCATGGGCCGGGGTCGCCATCGACCGCATCGGCAATGTAAAGACGCAATGGCTGGCTTAATACACGACGCGCAACTTCGGCCTGCGCAGAGACATCCACGATTTCGGGTGTTTGTTCGCGAATGACCAACGGCACTTCACCATCGCGGAAGGTCTGCATCTGGGCACTGAGAAAGACCAACGTGCCTTGCACGTCCAATGAGCGCCCCACCTGACCGGGCACGGCAACCACATCCGTCCCTTCCACTTTCAGGCTGGCCTCCACAACCGGCTGATCAATCTTCGGTCGCCAAGGATTGCAAATATTGATACGCCACACGCTGGTCGAACAAGATGACCGGAGCAACTTCCACGCCGCTGCTGCGGGCACGCAACTGCCCATCCAGGCTGGCAAACAAGCCGCCACTGCGACCAAGTTTATAGGCCGCCTGCGCACTGGAAGAGGCGTCGAAGGCCATGCCCATTTGAGCAGGTGTTACTACCCAAACGCTGCCCCCATCGCGCAAAACGATTTTGCCAGTATTAGGATAGGACAACGTCTGGCTCAACTTGAGAGCCGCGTCCGAGGGCGAGAGACCAGAAAGGTCCACGCCAGCGACAGATACGCCCGGAAAGATGCGGCCGGCATATATCAACTGGAAACCGACTGTCCACATAAGAACAGCGCCCAGGAAAAGAGTCAGTCCGCTCAACAGAGCGGCCAGGATTTGTGGTAATAGCGGGTTACGCCGTGAATACGGATAAGAGGCAGTAGTCATGCAAAGATTATACCTTTTCCATGTGAATCAAAACTTAAAAGGATCAACTGTATTAAGACGCCTGAAAAAGTTATTTGTTCCGCCCAAAGTGCAGTCCGGGGATCAGCATTGGGGTAGCGGCCTTATATTCCAGATAGGCTTCGCCGAATTCCCGTTCCAACTTACGCTCTTCAAAGAAGGCCCCCACCAGAATGTAAACTGTCGCTGCGATGAAAACAACCAGGGAATTCTGGCTCATCGCAGGTGTCAACCAGATAAATAGCAACCCCGCCGTGTAGAGCGGATGCCGTACCCAGTGGTAGAGTCCGCTGATGACAAGCCGGGAGGAACGTTCTTTCCCCTCGAAAAGCTGCCTCAGACCAACAAACGATAGCGTATCTGTCTGCAAGACTCCAACCACCAGTAACACCACGGCTGCCAACTGCCCGGCTAACGAAAGATACATCCAGGGCACCGGGATTTGATACAGCACCCGGTCCGGTAAGACAACCATCAACCACAGGATCGGCAGAAAACTGACCACCGAGAAAATATTGTAGCCAAAGCGGTAAAAGCGCATGACGCTCTCCCCCAACACGCGACGCATCCATTTCTTAGCACCCGAGGAGGCCAGATAGGAATGGACCACGCCCCAAATCAATACAGCCAAAGTCAGCCAGAAAATGTTCAATTTCTCTCCGTTTACTGTTATTCCTGCCCAAACGCAGGCAACTCGACCAGGCTTCCGCCAGACTCGACCAGGTAATACGGCATCCAGGCCACGCCAAACAGCTCCACAAAAATATCCGCTTTCTTGGGCGTGACGGTCACTTCGCTGGTGTCATTGACCACGTCTCCCCAACGATCGCTGATCTCGTCGATCGTTTGCTGGCGTTCCTGCTTCAAGGCTTGAATATCTTGTTCATATTGAGCAATCGCGTCTTCCGACTCCTCGACATCCGCTTTGGCCTGTTCGGTCATGCGGCGCTTGGTCAGCGAGGAGGACAGCCGGCGTGAGCTTTTCCGGCCGCCGAACAATCCCAGCACGTTTTCAGCATGTGTACCCAACTCTTCCATTTTACGTTGTGACAACTCAGTTTCATCTCCGCGCAATTCGCGTTCCTCGCGCGCCAACCTGTCTTCCAACGACTTTGATTTTACGGTCAATTTGTGCCGCCCTCTTTTCGATCTCCGCATCACGCGCAGCGCGAGCGGTTTCGGCGCAGGCTTTCATGAACTCCGCCTGTGAAACGTCCGGCCCCCCATAGACTTTCAGGGTTTCATTCGCCCTGGCCGTGACCGTCACCGTTCGATAAATCCAGTCCACAAAATCGCGCTCCAAGGCAGTCATCTGCCTGGAACTCGTTCAAGGGCGTGTCCAAGGCCGAAAAACGCGCCTGTGGGGCAGGCTCACGTTCTACGCTTTTCACGGGAAAGCTGCTGAAGAAATGCTCTTCCCAGCGCACTACCCCGCGCCGGTCCGGGTCATTGACCAATGCAGCGCGCTGGATTTCGGCGTCCACGCCATATTTGCGGTCGAGAAAACGGACGTTGGCAGCTGCCAATAGCGCCGGACGATACAGTACGCCGCTCAGCTTTGCGTCAGGCAGGGACTTGCCAGCCAGGCGCATCGCTTCGGTCAGGCTGAGATTGGTTGGCAGGAAGTATTCGGACACACCAGCCGGGACGGGAGGACGTGTCTCATGTCCCAAAGTAGGCGGAGCAGGCTTTGACGGAGAGGACTGGGGAACAGAAACCGCCATTACAGTGGGAGCAGGCTCGGGGGAGTCGGCAGCGTCTGTGCTTAACGCAGTCGCAGCGGATCGGACCCCAGAATTTGCCACCGTTTGTGGAATTGTCTCTGTCAAGTCAGGCGTCACCTTTAAAAAGTCCGCACCAACGAGTTTATTCAAGGCCGGTATCTGGTTGCGGGTCATCGGCCCCGCCAGGAAATTCATCGCCCAGCGCGTCTGGAATAGGGCCGGCTGTTTGGCGTGCACATTATGTTGGATAAAAACACGCTTGCCAAGCGAAGAAATCAGCTTATCGATCTCGCCGCGCGAGACGTCACCCGCGGCGCTCTCCAGGCCATCCAACAGACGTTCTTTATCGCGCTCGGTCTGGAGCTTGCCGATGAACCAGGTGCCCGCATTGGAAAGCGCCTTGTAATCCAGGTCGACCGGGTTCTGGGTAGCCAGCAGGAGATCCAAGACCATAAGCGCGCGCCTGCTTGAGCAGACGCAGCAACGGCTGCTTGGAAGGCGGATTGGACTGCGGTGGAAGATAACCGTAGAGTTCATCCATGTACAGGATAGCCCGCACCGAGGAAGCGCCCACCTGGGTACGCATCCAGCTTTCGACCGCGGACAATAAGAGCGTCACAAAAAACATGCGCTCCGCATCGGACAGGTGCGCCAGATAAAAGACGCTGTGCCGGGGGCGGCCATCGGGCATATAAAGCAATGAACGAATATCCAATTCGTGCCCTTCGCGCCATCCCTGAAAAGAAGGGCGATGCCAGGATGTTGTTCAATTGCATGGCCAGGTCCATGCGGTCTTTTTGTGGGAAGAATGTGTCAATCGGGAATGCGCCCAATTTATCGAAGGGCGGATTTTGGGTTTGTAATATGAGTTCCGTCAGATCGACATTCTTCTCTTGCTTCCAAGTTTCTTCGATAATCCTGGAAAGCAGGATATGTTCGCGCGAACGCAACGGGTCAATATCTTTCAACCCGACCAGCCCCAACAAAGCCGTCACCGTGCTGGCGATCTTGTCCAACAAGATTTCCCGGCTGGCCCGTTCTTCCGCGGCTGGCAACGCCAAAGATGACAGCGCTTTTACCAACAAACCCGAATCAGAGCCAGGCGTGTAAATTGCAAACTGTACAGCGTTCTTGAGCGCCATCAAGCGGTCTGTGCCGATACCCCATTGTCCCAGGCCGTTCCGCCAGGAAAGCGCGGTCTCGGTAGCGGCCTGCTCGAGCGACTTGCCGGCCCGGCGCGCCATCTCAGGGTCGACCCAGGGCTGGAAGTCCTGCGGGGCCAGGTTCGGGAAATGCAGCAGGAGGTTGGTCAGGTCACCTTTGGGATCGATGATAATTGCAGGGATGCCTTGCAGCGCGGCTTCTTCGAGCAACGTGATACATAACCCCGTCTTACCTGAACCGGTCATGCCGGTGACAACAGCGTGCGTAGTCAAGTCTGCCAGATTATAGGTAAACGTTTTATCTGTTATCTGCTTCTGGGTGGAGTTGTAAAGGCGGCCAAGATACAATTCGTTATCAGTCATCGGGGAACTCCTGCACAGAACATTGCTATCTATAAGAAAATAAGCGCATGTGCAAAGAACGTAATATTTGTAGAACGAACGTGCTAGGGACTTAATGTACACCAATTCGGTCAAAAAGACAACTTAAAAAATCAGGGCAGGCCGTTCGCCTGCCCTGTCATCTAGTGATCGCCTCCGCTATCATTCTGCTCATGACTGCCCCCGGAAGAACCGTCGTTACTATGATTGCCCTCGGTGCTATTGCTATTGTGGTTGCTACCAGAATCACCGGTGTTACTATTACTATCGCCGGAAGAATTGCTGCTACTCCGGACTTTCTCTCCATCATTCTGGATTTGGCTATCATTAGAATTGTCGCCGTTCGATATAGATTCTCCGTTCATTTCTTCCTGAAAACCATTATCATTGATCTCAGTCTCGGAATTTCCACTGTTCTCAGTATCTTTAGAATCTTCCACTTTAGTGGGCACAACGGTTGGGAGCGCAAGGTCCGTCTCCAAATATGTTACGCGTTCGGCCTCAACAAAGCCCTGCGCGTTTGTCCTGCCCCTTACCATGATGGATGAACCCACCATTACCGGAACAAGGGGCAACTGGCTATTCGGTGTGATCTGCACGGCAATGCCAGAGACTACCCACTGGTCCCCGATTTGATCCGTCACCATTCCTGCAAAAGTGATCGTTTCGGGGCGTTTCTCAACCAGTAACTCATCCACCTCATGCAATCGTTCCTGTTCGTATTGATCTTCCAAATGCTCGCGGCTTGTAGGATTGACGACCAGCACTAAACGAACATCCTCCCAGGTGCGTTTGACGGGATACAGGCTGTCCCCCGGCAACGCGCTGTTGGAGGCACTTACCAGTCCGGTACCGCTCAACAAGAAGATGAGCGCAATCGCCAGGGAAGTCGCCAGGCGCGGAAACGCAAACATGGACCAGCGCCGACGCGGTTTGGAAGTCGCCCTGCGCATCTCAGCCGCATGCTGCAAGACGCGCATCCTGCCACCGCGCAATGCTTTTTCGGGGACTTCCGAAATCGCCAGCATTTTGGCCTTTTGAGAGGCTTCCAACAACGGACGCAGTTCATCCTGCAAATCCGGGAAGCGCTTCAACACCGCCCCCAGGTCTGCTCCCGTTTCGAGAGCATTCAAACATACTTCCAAAGCTTCATACAATTTATCATTCATTCGCCACCTCACCAATGTTCCGTTGCAGCGCTGCTAACGCCCGAAACTGGAGGGCTTTCACGGCATTGACATTCTTTTGCATCACTCTCGCCGTCTCTTCCAGCGAGTACCCGTCACCAAAACGCAATGCCAATACATTTTGCTGCTCGGGGGTAAGTTGGGCATATGCCTCCTGGACCGAACCAACCTGTTCGCGCCGATCCACTTCATCGGTCAGGGACGGTGCGCCATTGTCGGGCATCGCATCCGATAATTCTTCCGTCGGTCGCCGGTACGCCTGGCGCAGATAGTCCGCGACTGCATGGGAGGCGGTTGCCAGTAACCAGCCTTTGAGATTGGTCTGCGGACCGCGCCGTTTCTTGACTGCTTCCAATAAGCGCACGAACACGTCGCTGGAGATGTCTTCTGCTACCTGCTCATCGTTCAGCCGGTAGTAGACAAAACGATAGACATCTTCAAAGTAGCGATCATACACTGCACCTATGACTTGTGAGTTTAATGCTCTCAAACCATTTAATTCGTCTTGTGCATCAAGCAGAGCCATGTGATCGATCGTATTCGTTGTGTTTTGGGAGATTGACTGGGTACTCATAACTATCCCATGTATCACATACGCCTTTATCCCTTCCCGACATATACACGGGAAGGATGATTGGTGATAGAGCCTGAGTGGCAACTCCAAATGAAATACATTTGTAAGCAACCAGTTACATATTTAGAGCTCTTTTGTGTATATCATTTAAATTGTCGTATTCAAGGGCAAAAAGTTACGGGTAAATTCCCGGCAATTCCAAAAAAGAAGACCGCCATTTGAATGGCGGTCTTCAAATACGTTAAATCTTCTGTAGATTTCCGACGGTCAGTCATCACCACCATCGTCTTGGCTGCCATCGCTGCTGCTACTGCCACTGTTATTGCTGTTACTATCGCCACCACCCCCGCCATTGGATTTACTGTCACTGATGTTCTTCCCGTTGCTATTCACTGGATCCTTTTTGAACAGGCCACTTGACTTAACTTCAAGTTTGGTAGCAATAAACTGTCCTTCAATGGAATAGTAACCTTCAAACTCCACAATCACGCCAATGGAAACCGGGCTCTTATTCTCAGCGAACTCCACATTTACAGGTTGGCCGTTGATCGTCCAGATATTACCGTTCTTTAACTCAACGACACCTTGGAAATCATAGGCTGTACTTCCAAGCTGTTCAGGCTGCTGGTTGCCACCATTAACTTCAGGTGCATTACCATGATCCTGTAGCTCTTCTGAATCAGAGGCTTCCATTTGCGAGGGCTCGAGCGGTGGCAAGGAAGCACCTGGGCCTAAAGTTTCTAAAGTATCAACTTCTACGAAACCCTGTGCATTGGTATGGCCAATCACCATAACCGGCGCGCCAACCAAAACCGTATCTGCTGGTAGTCGGCTAGAGGAAGTGATCATTACCGTAATTCCTGAAACCTTCCACTCCTCGCTATTTTGCGCAGTCACCAGCCCCGCAAATGCGATGGTTTCTTTGCGTCCTTCGGTTAGTAACGTAGAAATCTCATCGAGGCGTTTCTGTTCGAATTCACTTTCCAATCCTTCACGTTCTCCAGGAGAGAACATAAAAAACAGGCGCAAATCTTCCCAGGAGCGTTTGACAGAATACAGATGATCACCTGGTAATGCGCCATTAGAGGCGCTTACCAAACCGGTACCGCTCAACAAGAAGATCAATGCAATCGCCAGGGAAGTCGCCAAACGCGGAAACGCAAACATCGACCAGCGTCGACGCGGCTTGGATGCCGCCTCACGCATCTCAGCCGCATGCTGCAAAACGCGGGCACGCCCGCGTCGCATCGCAGCTTCAGGGACAGCAGGCAGCGCCAGGGAACGCGCCTGGATGGAGGCCTCCAACACTGGGCGCAGTTCGTCTGCCAGTTGTGGATAGAGGTTGAGAACGGCCTCAATATCTGCTCCCGTTTCAAGGGCATTCAAACATACTTCCAAAGCTTCATACAATTTATCATTCATTCGCCACCTCCCCAATGTTCCGTTGTAGCGCTGCTAACGCTCGAAACTGGAGGGCTTTCACGGCATTGACATTCTTTTGCATCACTCTCGCCGTCTCTTCCAGCGAGTACCCGTCACCAAAACGCAATGCCAATACATTTTGCTGCTCGGGGGTAAGTTGGGCATATGCCTCCTGGACCGAACCAACCTGTTCGCGCCGATCCACTTCATCGGTCAGGGACGGTGCGCCATTGTCAGGCATCGCATCCGATAATTCTTCCGTCGGTCGCCGGTACGCCTGGCGTAGATAGTCCGCGACTGCATGAGAAGCGGTTGCCAGTAACCAGCCTTTGAGATTGGTCTGCGGACCGCGTCGTTTTTTGACTGCTTCCAATAAGCGCACGAACACGTCGCTGGAGATGTCTTCTGCTACCTGCTCATCGTTCAGCCGGTAGTAGACAAAACGATAGACATCTTCAAAGTAGCGATCATATACTGCACCTATGACTTGTGAGTCTAATTCCCGCAGACCTTCTAATTCAGATAGCCCTTCGTATTTCTTCATTGAATACGCGAGCTCCCACCTCGATGAAATTGATTTCTGCGCATTCACGAGAGTATACCACTCGGTCTCATCACCAGGCCTGACAAAGTAAATTTTCTTTCATACCGTTAACCACTGCTAACAAAATCCTTTCATCTTAGTAGTCGTCACCGTCATGAAAAAGTTACGGGTATTTTTGTTACTTTTTAATAAAAATACCCCACTACCTGAAAAGTGACGGGAGATAGCGGGATGGTTTGATATTGTTGTTACTATCGATAAACCAAGTTGAAATTGCTCTTCAATCCGGTAAATAAAGTTGGCCAATTATTTTCTCGTTGCAAAACGCATATCACAATCTACGAGATGATTTGCGTTGGAAAATCCGTTGGAAGAACATTTTAGGATTCGATGAATTGCGGAGAATCAATAGCAGGCGTGGTCGCCCGATAAAAAGGAGGGCTAAAGCGGCAATAATTGGTGTGCCAAATATAACAGCCATGTCAAGGTAACTGATTACGATTAGTTGAACGCTCTGATCACGTGATAAGTAGACTGGGATGATTGGAGCCGAGCCACTTGCACCGGTCACACTAACGTTATACCGTCCTCGGGCAAGAGCCGGAACATCAACCTCAGCCTGGTCATCAAAGGGAAACTTTTTAACACGACCATTCGGATACTCAATCTGAATCCCCGAACCAATGGGGAAATCAAATAAAGCATCCCGACTAGAGAAATGAGCTGAGTATAGCAACACTTTAATCGGCCATGTACTCTGAGGGCGTGTGTAAAAACGCTGTTCGCTTTGGTTAATAACGTTTACACCATCAATGGAAACGTTTCTGACATAATAAAGTATTTGCTGGCTTTCAAGACGTTCGCCAATACGACGTATCAACCGATTGGAAGGTAACCAATGCGCACCAGAATCCTCAAATGTATCGATTCTCTCCCACCCCTCCTATCGAAAACGAGGTGATACGTGAAGATTTTATTTGTTGACCAGCAGAATCGTAAAAAAGCTGGTTGACAGCGTGAACGAGAATAAAACCGATTTCAAGAGGGCGGTTGCGAGGAAAATAAACGTCACGTTCGGGCCCAAATACGTTATCGTTCCAACGATCAAACTTAACAATAACATCCGGCTGATAAACGTTCTTTTCCATTTCTAGCACCTTCATATGATATATACCGCTTTTGTTAATCCTGAATTGGACGATACCGTTATCATTACTTGTATAGATCTGATCATTAATTACGATGCGAACACCCGCAATTGGCGGTACGGTACGGATTATGACATCTGCAGTTTCAACCAACATTTCTTTCGTATCGGTAGAAGGGTACAGATCGTCAGCAGATGAGCCCGGAAAAGTAGCGCGTACTTCATAAGAACCAGAAGAAAACTTATATTTTAATTTTATATAGGCAATGCCATTACTATCCGTATAGCCTGTGGCTTTTTGGACATCGTTTATATAGATCCTGATAGGCTGGTTAGCGATTGCTTCACGGCGAACAAATGTCGTAAGGTGCACAACTATAGTGGGATGATCCCCAAGAAGAAATGGTGCTGGTTGCTCAATGGTGACAATCGTAGGTCTATGTTTGCCCGATTGGAATACAGGAGAGTAGATAATCTCGCTGGCAGAAACCTTAAAAGTCAGGATGAAGAAATTTCAATAACAGGATTATGGAACAAACCCATAATCGTCTAAGCATAGTGGACATTGTCAGATTTCCTCATCGGACTGATCGGCCTGTCGTTTGGAATGTCTAGAAGAATTTTTGGCAATGGTGCTAGCCCGGACAAAGATGATTGAGGCAAAAAGCATAGCAGTACCATATGTAATGTAAATTACAACATGCCGAGGTTCTACTCCAGATTTGGGCACTAAACGGGTTCCAGGGATAAAAACTGGTGATCGAGGTGGACTTGAAAAGTCAAAGGCCGATAAAAAATTATTTGCGTTAGCATCTCGTTCTGCAAGAGGTGGAATTCCCCAATTCGTTTCAATATATTTCAGCATAGAAGTATGATCGAGTTGGGTATGATCTACAAAGCCTCGCCGTGCATATGGGCTGACAAGCAAGGTTGGAACTCGAAAGCCATAGCCATATTCATCCACCTGTGGAGGCGGGACATGATCATACCAGCCGCCCCAGTCATCATACGTCAACAAAAATGCTGAACTTTTCCAGGATTCGCTTTGCATGAGGGTTTAAATCATGGTCCTTACAGCCCGCTCCCCCAGCGTAATATCGGCTATAGGGTGCTCAGTTGCACCTAATAAAAGAACATAAGATACGGCTGGCAAAGTATTGTTTTCTAAATCAGTATAGTATTCATTCAGGTCAACAATGCGACTGGAAAGCTCTGGATCGTCTAGGAAGCGATCCATGCTCAATAAAGGTAGCCATTGTATCTGTGGAGGAAGGTAGTCCAATTCCTTCAGACTCCTATAACTAAGATTTGGATCGTAATTTCTTACGTAAAACTTCCAGGAAATACCGCGCTCTTGAAGCGCATCAAAAATTGTAGGGATATCTTCAAAACCAGTGTCTGGAATGCGGTTTATTCCATTACCAGGTGAACCACTCACCCAATACATGCGGTTCATAATGCTGCCATTGTGAGCCGAAATAAAATAACGATCAAACAATACATATTCATCTGCAAGGTTCCAATAATAAGCAAGTGTTGTTTCATCGTAATGACCCATTGACAGCGTACCGTCTTGATGTCTGTCGTTTAGCGCCGCGACAAACCCGTCCATCTGTCCATCGTTGTATTGAGCTTTGAACACCGCATCAGTATGGCTTAAGTCATTGATAGGATAATTACCTATCACGAATGGGGAAACGCAAGAAGTGTTTGTATTTTCCGATACAGAAAATGAACTCGGCAAGCAAGTATCAGGCGGGATACCTTCAGAACCAGGATAAGTCCCGAAATAGTTGTCGAATGTGTGGTTTTGTTGCATCACAACAATGATGTGTTGAATAGGTGTGCTGGTTTGAAATTTGGGATGAGATGCAGAGACGTGTGTAATATCAAGAACAAAAAAAGCAAGCCCAAAAACAAATAAAGGAATAAACTTTTTCCAACGTTTGATCATGGATGCACCTTATATATAACAATTACAGCTTGGGAGGTCTTGGTTCCGTCTTCTGTAGTAACAGATACCGATTCGGTATGAACGACTAGGCCATGATAGCGTTTGGCCAGTCCAAGTATTTTTTCAGAAAAGAAATTCGAACGCCCAGCAGAATATAAATCCCAGACCAGGTATTGGATTTCATTGGTTCGAATCTGATAGTCAGGGTTATGAATCGGTTCATAGGAAGGATTACGATGAAGCGGGTTCGGACTAACTGATAACCCTAAAGCCTTACGATTTCCGTAAAACTTAAGGATGTTAGCCATGGAAGGCCCAATAGTCATTAAAGTAGCCCCCTCGGGTACGTTCTCCTTTACCCACATGCCTGCTTCTCGCCCACCGGGAACGCCACCAGTTCCGGCAAGAAAGACGCCTGAAGTGGCAGGTTGTATGATCTGCCAGGTCGAAGCCAAAAGTGAGAAAACCACAATCCCTATCATAGCGTTCTTGAGCCAGCTTACTCTTATTTTCCAATCCCGGATCGCTACAATTTGAACCGGCTTCCATTGAGATAACGTGCGACTAGCCAGCACAGCAACAGGTGGAGCAATTGGGAGTAAATATTGAAAACCTTTGGTAGGCCATATCTGAAAAAAGGTCACTGGAACGAAAATCCACCAAAGAAGTAGCCTTTCCCGCCAGTTTCTTTGATGGCGAAACAACACAAACCCTAAAAGGGCAGCGATGATAACCGGGATTCCTATCGAGTTTGGAACGATGGAAAGGTAAAAATCCCAAGTGTGATTCGGACGGCGGAAAAATTGCCAGATCAGGTATTGCTGACCAGTTGTCGAGCTCCCAGCAAGCCATAGTGAAATTGGAAACGGTGCAATCATCACAAACATCAAGATTAATGAGATCGCCAAGTCTCGTACCCGTATCCGTATTTCAGGGGTTAGGGCTAAAAAAGCGTAAACGGAACCCAGCAAAATAATCCCAGTTTCCTTAGCCAAGAAGGTTAAACCCATCCCGACACCAACAGCGTGAAGCCATCTAGGTTGAGCAGTCGAGGCGTATCGTGCCAGCAGATAAAGAGTCAGTGTCGAGCAAAAGACCAGGGGACCATCCAAAAGAACCTGCCGGGTAACGATGACGTGATAGGGCATAAGTGCCAAAATAAGCGCCGCCAGCAGACCGACATTTTTATCATAAAGCAATCTACCCAATCGATAGACAACATATATAGTTGCGGTGCCAATTGCAACTGCTAACAACCTTCCCGTCAAATCAGCTACACCAAAGCTATATAACACCGCTAGCATAAATTGGAATAGCAGTGGGTGAGCCCGGAAAACGGGAAAGATTTCCTTCAAAATTGGATCCTGGCTAATTGCTGCTGCCTGCCCTGCGTATACGGCTTCATCGGTGTTATATCCAATTGTATTCACTCCCCAAACACGTACACCAACAGCTATACTCATGATAAGGACAAGAGCTATATAGTGAGTAACAGTGGCTTGATTCCACTTGCGCAACGTTATTGAAGATAAGCGCTGCGTCAGAGTTCGATTCACCATCCAACCACGAACAAGCGAGAAAGGTCTAAAATTCATGATTAAGTAACAGTTATTCCCTTCAGACGATTTGCCATTGCAATATATTTATCTAACCAGTATGCTAACGACATCAAAAAGATTGTATTCTGGCAATTCCAGGAATTAATGTATCCTTTCATCCTTGTGCTTAACCTGGTTATCACGTCTGACAAATACCCATAAACTGCTATGAAATAATCTAAATCAGCACCAATTCGTTCGGCAAAGAGGGAAGCGCGATAGAACTCCAAGCCTTCATAAATGATAGCAAGGTGGTTCCAAGGCCCCGTATCGAACCATATGTAGTAATATGCAGAAATAGGAATTAGATCGCCGGTTTGGGTTGTAACAGGTTGGGAGGAAGATGCAGATGCAACCAGAAATAGTGTAACGTCAACATTCCCCAGGCTTAAGGCCAAGGATGGAGTCAGGCGCGTAGTGAGAGCCCTCATCTGAAAAAGTTCACGATACGCATCTGGTTGACTGGTCATCTGCTCCTGTATATTAAATAGCTACAACCGATAAATTGCTGCCACCAATTGAATTGCAGGATATCAAGACGAATAGCAGGAATTGCCTCGAGAACCTCACTAACAAACGTAATCGCAGCAAACCTGAATATGGATAAATACGAAACTCAAGTTACCAGAAAAGTCGAAATGCTGGAACATACTTTACTTCTGCGCCTGGTTGTAAATACGGTTAAACTCTTCCATATAAAAATTGGCAATTGCGGGGTTGTATAAGACAACAAGATTTTCGTCATTGCGGGTTTCGGCACTGCGAGTGAAATTATATGAACCGGTAATGACAACTCGATCATCAATGATCATAGTTTTATGGTGCATCAAACCTTTATTCCCGTCAACAAAAACCTTTAGGCCAGCTTGTTTGAAAGGGTCATACTCCGTACCGATGTTCGATTTAACTTGATCTGCATCCATCACACCGGCTACATCCAATCCATTTTCAGCCTGTGTACGAATGATTTGGCCCAAATCATCAGAAGTAAATGAAAAAGCCAGAAAGTAGATACTTTTTTCAGCCTCTGTTAAGATGTCATATACTCGACTTGCAACGCCATCGTCTGGCGAATAATAAACTTCCACATGCGTACCGTCGATGCTGAAATCCGGATTGGGCGTTTCAGGCACGACATCCGTGCCAAACTTATCGTCCAGGAACATCTCTTCGAATTCTTTTGTATAATCTTCTGCCATTTTTACCGAACGAACATGGATGAGATCGTTATTGTCCTCATAAGTTCCGGAAAATGTATAATTCATCGATCCCAACCAGACTTCCGAGCGATCGATCACCGCAAATTTGTCGTGCATCAATCCTTCGCGGCGGTCACCCAGCACAGGGATGCCCGCCTCAATCAATTTCTGCGGTGCGGAGCTGTCGAGATTATCGCTTTCCATCACTACACGCACCTGGACACCACGTTCTTGTGCGTGGATGAGAGCATCGCGAATGCTCGTCAGACTCAGGCTGTAAATTGCCACATCCACAGTCAGGCGAGCAGCATCGATCGATTCCACCAGAGGGCTATCGGGGCCACCAGTTTCTTGAGACGCCAATGGGCTCTCAGGGTCGGTGAAGTAGATATCGATCCAGGAAGCGTGTGCACCATACCCGGCCGGGAGCGGAACCTCCGTCAGCTCGAATCCAGGCGTTTCGGTAACGTCAGCAGGTGCGGCTGAGTCAGAGGCGTTCCGGTGTAATCGGTAGTGGACATCCGAACATCCCAGGGCATTCACCATGAGGGTGATTGAAATCAATGCAAGCGACAGGCTAAATCGTTTCATGAGACTCTCCTGATGGCGAATTATACTGTCAACTGGAATCGACCGGATGGATTACAGTTCTCGGACCACATCCACTGACAGCTATTTCCTGCAAAAGGATATCCCTGCGAATCAAACCAGACCCAAAGCCTGCTCCCGTGTAAACGAATTGAACATAGCCTCTCTTATTGAGCGCGGCGAACAGAAATTGCAACTGAACCCGGAAAACTATATCGGTAACCGTCCACCACAGAGCAGCTAGGCTGCTCTGTGGTGAGCCAGATTCACCCCCTAATTGAACAGAGAAAAAACGGTAAAGAACCGGATCCCTATTGCTTGGATAGCGCCTCTACCGGTCTTTTTGCGAGAATACCTATAGGCTCAGCTTCTTTGTATGTAGCGCTCCAAAACTCGCCCCACTCCTTAAGGAAATCCGAACTGCTCCAGAGTTTTGGTTTGCCCACTTGTGCAACCAAATCGATTCCCAATTCCTGACATACCTGCCATTCAGGAATATTGGTGAAATCAACCCGGTCACCGCCTTTGGTAAACACATGTGGACGTATGCGACGCAGCGCTTCACAGACGGTTTGATCATTTTCGATTTCAAACGGGATCACATAATCGACTTCACGCAAACAGGAGACGATGTGGCAGCGCGTTTGCAGATCCATAAATTCCTTGCCTTTTTTCCGCCGAAGAAAGCTATCGCCGTTGACGATCACCACGAGTGTATCCCCATGTTTTTTGGATTCGATAATGCAGGATGAATGACCCGGGTGAAGTGGATCAAAACCACCCGATGTCGCTACAATTCGCCCTAACTGATCGCGAATTTGGTCGAACTCATCAAAGCTTAAAATCCGTCCATAGTTATCCATTTTAAAATTTCTCCTTTCAAAAAATAATCATTTCTTGTTGATAGCACGTTTCTACGGCATAACGCCATCATAGTGAAGCGCATCCAAATAAAGACCATAGCCGGAAGGGCTTTCCCAGCCCGACGCGCTTTCGATTGAGGAGCCTTCACCCCATTCATTGAAAGTGGTTATAAGATGGAATTTGGACTGTGCTGCGACCAGTGCCCGGACATCAGCAGTCCAACGTTCGATGTCACGCTCCAGGCGCGGATCGGGGTCATCTGCCTTCCAGAAGCCAGGGCTGATTGTGAAGCTATTCGAACCCACTTGCTTTTGAGCAAGGTCCGGAGCATACTGGTGCCAGGTATCAGGTTGGTCAGGGCAGGTGCGATAGCCCGAAAACACTTTCAACACCAAATACGCCCCAACCGTGTTAGCCTGCGCCCAACGACTGGCCATACTGCAACCATCATCCCGGTCTGCATATACAAAGACAACGAAGCGATCGTCAATTTTCAAATAAGAAGAAGAACTGGCATACTGGTCACGGATATATTCCAGATCCGAGCGGATACTATCCACCGAAGGATCCCCGTACCCTTCACTTTCAATATACAATGACCAACGGAAGCCAGTCTCCTCTCCCGCCTTTAAAAGTGCGGGCACACGTTGATCAGTATAGTGACCCTGACCCCACCAGGAAGCGATTCCAGCCTGGATTTTTCCATATTGCATGGCTGCGATATGCTGCGCGATCACAGCCGGATCATCTTCACTGTAATAACCCAAGGTTGGTTGGTAATGAGAGTATGGATTCAAATCATTCTGATCCCACGAACTCGGGGAACCAGCTATAGTAGAAGGCCGCGCGGATAGGGAACGACAATTCATTCCCGGTGGAAGCAGAAGAAGCAGGCGTGGAAGTCGCGACAGGAGGCTGAGTATTCGTCCCTGTTGGCTGGCTTTGCTTAACGCTCCACGGCGCGATGATCGGTTGAGTTTCTGCCTGTTGCGTCTGGCCAAGATCAGGCAGGCCCCAGGCCTCCAGAATCGTCTTAAGCAGACTATAGTGAGAATACGCAGTGCCATCTTCAAAACCTCGTCTGGCCACCGGAGAAATAAGTACTGTTGCAACCTGCCCGCCAGCCTCACTTCCCAGTCCACAGCAAGAGCCAGTGTTTTTCTTATCGCCTTCGTCGAAAGTAATAGCGATCAGGGTATTTCCACTGAATGCCGAAGATGCTTGTAATTTTGCAACCATATCATTGACCCAGTTATCAGCTGTCTCTAAGGAGCAATCATGGGCCGAGTTACACATATTAGGCATGACGTAGGAAAAATTCGGTAGTGAGTTGGCAGCCAAGTCAGTATCCAACTGTGTCATAGGGACAATGTCATTTTCGCAGCGAGCAGCATTGAGACGGACTGAGTCGAAATAGATAAATGGATTGTGCTTCTGGGCGTAAGGATCCGCATCCCCTACAAAACAGGGTGATGGCATATCCTCCATATACGCTTTCCAGGTTCGCCCACTGGTTTCAATCAGGTCGGCTAGATTGGGTTGATCCACAAAACAATCCTTACAATCGCTGCTGATATTTTGTGTACTGCCACTTACCAGGGCAATATAATTTGGAAGACTTGGGTGTCGTACAGCGAAATAATTGGAGAGCAGCACATTTTGCTTGGCAAGTTCATTCAGGTGTGGCATGTGCGAACTGCCAATTACATCAGCATAGTCTCGATTCTCCAACACAATCATGACAATGTGATCGAAATTAGGGATTTGCGTCTGCGGATCAACCTGTGGTGTTGGGGATGGCCCCGGTAAGGGCGTGAAAGTTGCGGTGGCTGTCGGCGGTTGTGTAGCAATTCCGGTAATAGTGGGATCCGGTTGAACTGTGGCTGCATTGGGATCCACACCGGCACATCCTGTCAGAATTAAGCAAAACATTATTAAGGAAAGAAGTTTTTTCAATTTGTATCTCTCTTAAAATTTATTAGTATGTTTAGGAAATAGAAGCATTGCTATCTTGCTTGTTGAGGCCGGCAGACATACAAGTATGAGCGTTTCGATGATGAAAGAGCTAGGAGCCGTTGTCTGCTGCTTTGCTGTTACATATTGGCAACCTATTGCAAGGTTAGAATCAACTGTGGAGAAGTAGCACCCGATTCACGAGAGGCAAGGCTGATAGCCGTCGCACCGGGCGTGGAAACCCCAAAGCTGAATGTACCTTCATTGGTCACATAAGAAGTCACATTGAACGCGATCCAGGTACCACCCGACACCGACGGGGAAGATCCCAGAACGCTGCCCATTGCCGGTGCATTGGCATACGTGATCGTGTTTTCTCCCCAGGTGTTATCTGCAACCGTCAAGGCGGTCAAGCCACCCGAGGAGCTGCTATTGGCATAAATCAACAACTGGGCCTGACCGATTGAACTGCCACCCAAACCCGAGACGGTGAAGCGCACATAGCTGTTGACTGGCGGTGAGCCATCCGCACGCAGAGCAGTCGATGAACCATAGTTGTTGCTCGAGTTGCTTGAGTTCACGTATGCATCTGCGTCTGGCGTGAGAGTCAGGCTGGAGGGAACATCCGGGGTAGTAATGGAAACCGGAGTGGTAGCAGCCGAGGTGTTGCCCGCCCCATCGAAGGCATCCACACTGTACTGATAGGTAGTAGCGGGCGAGACAGTCGTGTCACTATAGCTCAAGGTCGAACCGGAAACAGTGGTAATTGGCGAACCATCCCGGTAGACTGTATAACCAGTAACAGCTACATTGTCGGTAGAAGCGCTCCAGTTCAAGTCCACCTGGGTAGAACCCGCCGCATTCGCAGTCAACCCGGTTGGGGTAGTGGGCGCTTGCGTGTCGGGGCCGCCGCCACCCGCCTGGAGGTTGATGATCAATTGAGGAGAAGTGGCGCCCGATTCACGAGATTCGAGACCAATGGCCGTTGTACCGGGCGTGGAAATTCCAAAGCTGTATGTGCCCGCACTGGTCACGTAGGAAGTCACGTCGAATGTGATCCAGGTACCACCCGTTACCGGCGGGGATGTTTCCAAAGCGCTACCCATTGCTGGTGCATTAGCATACGTGATCGTGCCCTCGCCCCAGGTGTTATCTGCAACCGTCAAGGCGGTCAATCCACTCGTTGAACTGCTATTCGCGTGGATCAACAATTGGGCCTGGCTGATTGGGTTACCGCCCAGGCTTGGAACGGTGAAGCGTACGTAGCTGTTGATGGGCGGCGAACCATCTGCGCGCAAAGCGGACGATGAACCATAATTGGTGCTTGAGCTACTCGAGTTCACGTACGCATCTGCATCCGGTGTGAGGGTCAGGTTGGAGGGAACGTCGGGAGTAGTAGCGGAAACCGGAGCGGCAGCGGTTGAATGGTTGCCTGCCCCATCGAAGGCATCTACACTGTACTGATAGGTGGTGTTTGGCGAGGCAGTCGTGTCACTGTAGCTCAAGGTTGTACCAGAAACGGTACCAACTGACGAGCTGTTCCGATAAATTGTGTAGCCAGTGACCGCTACATTGTCCGTGGAGGCAACCCAACTCAAGTCCACCTGAGTGGCACTCGACGCGTTCGCCGCCAATCCAGTCGGGATACTGGGTGCTTGCGTATCAGGCGTGGTCACCGTAACCGGGGCCGATGTTGCTGAATGGTTGCCCGCGCCATCGAAGGCATCCACCGCATAGCTGTAGGTGATGCCAGGCAGGACGCCCGTGTCGCTGTAGGACAGGCTTGTATCCGGGACGGTCGTGAGTGCTGTCCCATCCCGGTAAATCGTGTACCCGGCGACGGCTACATTATCCGTAGAGGCAATCCAACTCAAGTCTACCTGAGTGGAACCCGCTGCATTTGCCGTCAAGCCCGTTGGGACTGTAGGCGGATTATCCGGAGTCGTTGCTGATGCCGGAGAACTGGCAGCCGAGTGGTTACCAGCCGCATCGAAAGCATCCACACTGTATTGATAGGTGGTGGCAGATACAACAGTCGTGTCGCTATAACTCAGGGTCGAACCAGAAACCGTGGCAATTGACGAGCCATCCCGGTAAACCGTATAGCCTGTAACGGCCACATTATCCGCAGATGCACTCCAACTCAAATCTACCTGAGTGGCACCCGCAGCGTTCGCCACTAATCCAGTGGGAACATCAGGCGCCTGGGTATCCGGACCGCCCGTCTGGAAATCAACGATCAACTGCGGAGAATTGGCGCCCGATTCACGAGAGGCCAGGCTTATAGCTGTCGGACCAGCTGTGGAAACACCAAAATTGATCGAACCTTCCGCAGTGACATAAGAAGTGACATCGAACGCGATCCAGGTGCCGCCTGTTACCGGCGGAGAGGAGGCCAGAATGCTGCCCAACGCCGGTCCATTGGCAGAAGTCACAGTATATTCATCCCAGCTATTATCACTGACCGCTTCGACATCCAGGCCAGAGGTCGAACTGCTATTGGCGTAGATAAACAGACGAGCGCGGCTGATAGGAGCGCCACCGGTACCCTGCACGTCAAAACGAATATAGCTGTGCACATCCGGCGATCCATCTGCTCGCAAACTGGTGGAGTGACCGTAGTTCGTATTCGCACTGCCGGCATTCACATAGGCATCCATGACCGGCACAAAGGTCAAACTGGAGGGAACGTCCGGGGTGGTGACAGAAACCGGAGCGGAAGTAGCCGAATGATTGCCAGCCCCATCAAAGGCATCTACACTGTACTGATAAGTGGTGTTCGGCGAGGCAGTCGTGTCGCTATAGCTCAGGGTCGAACCGGAAACAGTGCCAAGTGACGAACCGTCTCGATAGATCGTATAGCCTGTAACCGCCACATTATCCGTAGAAGCAACCCAACTCAAATCCACCTGAGTGGCGCTCGAAGCGTTGGCCGCCAATCCGGTCGGGATACTGGGCGGCTCTGTGTCAGGCGTGGTCACCGTAACCGGCGTCGAAGTCGCGGAATGGTTGCCTCCTCCATCAAAGGCATCCACCGCATAGCTGTAGGTGATGCCAGGCAAGACGCTCGTGTCGCTGTAGGACAGGCTCGTATCCGGGACAGTCGTGAGGCTGTCCCATCCCGGTAGATCGTGTACCCGGCGACGGCTACATTATCCGTGGAGGCAATCCAACTCAAGTCCACCTGGGTGGAACTCACTGCATTCGCCGTCAAGCCCGTTGGGACGGTGGGTGGGGTATCCGGAGTAGTGACGGAAACTGGAGAACTGGCGGC
The DNA here is from genome assembly GCA_963829615.1 of uncultured Chloroflexia bacterium. Taxonomy (GTDB): domain Bacteria; phylum Chloroflexota; class Anaerolineae; order Anaerolineales; family Villigracilaceae; genus JAABUE01. The sequence goes on along the minus strand of CAWHJM010000006.1, from coordinate 130,536 downwards.
TGAGTGGTTCCCAGCCGCATCGAACGCATCTACACTGTATTGGTAGGTGGTGGCAGATACAACAGTCGTGTCGCTATAACTCAGGCTGGTGTCCGAGACAGTTGCGAGCTCAGTTCCATCGCGATAAATTGTGTAACCAGCAACAGCCAGATTATCGGTGGAGGCATTCCAACTTAAGTCCACCTGAGTGGTACCCACTGCATTCGCCGCCAATCCAGTAGGAACATCAGGCGCCTGGGTATCCGGACCGCCTGTCTGGAAATCGACGATCAACTGCGGTGAATTGGCGCCCGAATTCACGAGAGGCCAGGCTTATAGCTGTCGGACCAGCTGTGGAAACACCAAAATTGATCGAACCTTCCGCAGTGACATAAGAAGTGACATCGAACGCAATCCAGGTGCCGCCTGTTACCGGCGGAGAGGATGCCAGAATGCTGCCCAACGCCGGTCCATTGGCAGAAGTCACAGTATATTCATCCCAGCTATTATCACTGACACCTTCGACATCTAGACCAGACGTCGAACTGCTATTGGCGTAGATAAACAGACGAGCGCGGCTGATAGGAGCGCCACCGGTACCCTGCACATCAAAACGGATATAGCTGTGTACATCCGGCGACCCATCCGCTCGCAAACTGGTGGAGTGACCGTAGTTCGTATTCGCACTGCCGGCATTTACATAGGCATCCATGACGGGGATCAGAGTCAGGCTAGAAGGAGCGCCAGGGGTAGTGACAGAAACTGGATCAGACTGGGCCGAATGGTTGTTGTCTGCATCAAAGGCATCTACAGTGTACTGATAGGTGGTATTTGGCGAGGCAGTTGTATCACTATAAGAAAGGTTGGTATCGGGAACAGTGTCCAGTGCCGTTCCGTCCCGATAAATTGTATAACCGGTAACCCCTACATTATCAGTTGAAGCAACTCCAACTCAGGTCCACCTGTCCGGGGCCCGAAGCGTTCGCCGCCAACCCGGTGGGCACGCTGGGCGGTTCCGTATCCAAACCGCTATTCAGGAAATTGATAATCAACTGAGGTGCATTTGCTCCCAGATTCACGCGAAGGGAAACTAAGTGTAGAAGAACCAGGCGTGGTAATTCCAAAACTATACGTGCCTTCCCCGGTGACATAAGAAGTGACATCCAGGTCAACCCAATTCCCCGATGTGTACGCACCCGAGGCTGCCAGTTCGCTTCCCAGAGCAGGGGCATTGCCGTAAGTCATATTGAATTCATCCCAGGTATTGTCTGCAACGGCAACCGCGCTGATGCCCAGGCTCGTTGAGTTATTGGCATACAGTCGCAATATGGCCTGATCAACAGGATAGCCTGCCAGCCCCTGCACAGTAAAGCGAAGATAAGCATGCAGGTCGGGAGAACCATCTGCCCGGAGCACAGTCGCCGAACCATATTTGGTGGCAGGGCTGGAAGAATTGACATACGTATCGGCCTCTACCTGGAAAGTCAGGGTAGGCGACATGCTGGGCGTGGTCACTGAAATCGGACCAGAGGCTCCCGAATAATTATCTGACGGGTCAAAGGCTTCTACACTATAGGCGTAGGTGGTTTCGGGTAGGGCCGTTTTATCGGTGTAGGACAGGCTGGAGCTTGGCAGCGTAGCGATTTCCGTTCCATCCCGGTACACGGTATAGCCGCTAACGCCGGTATCGTCGCTCGAAGCGGACCAGGTCAGGTCCACGTTGGTGGCGCTGGTAGCATTCGCTGTAAAGCTACCGGGGACTGTCGGAGGGGTTGAATCCGGGCCGGAATTCACACAGGGGATCACACCCGAATCTAGTATATCTCCGGCTGTATTCACGTAGCTGAAATTGGCTCCGTTCGAATTGAGCTGAAAAAGCAGAACACCGAACGCGGCAGGGTTCATGTCATTCGAGTATGCTACCCGGTTATCGGTAGTAGTGAAGGTCTGCATACCATGCCCGGCTCCCCCGGCGACGAACTCGGTGATCCCGGTAGGGCTGGGTTGTCCGTTGGCGTCCAGTGGTACCCAACGTTGGTAGTCATGATCATGACCGTTGAGCACAATAGAGACACCATATTGGGCCATCAACGCCCAAGCGTCTGACATGGACGTTTTCGGCGTTTCTGCTCCAATATTGAATAAGGGATGATGATAATAAGCAATGGTACAAGCCCCGGCGTTAGCAGCCAGGTCCTGCTGCAGCCACTGGTATTGAGCAGATTGCGGATCAGCCGGTTCAAAGGCTGTGTTGGAGTTCAAACTAATAAAGTGCCAGCCGCCAGCGTCATAGCTGTAATAGTTTGGAACATTGTCCCAGTAATCAAAATATCCTGGTGCTGCTCCATTTTCATATTCATGGTTTCCAACCGTCGGGTTGGTGAATGACTTGAAACGCCCAAGATTTGTTGTCTGTGTTCCATACCAGTTGTAAAACTCAGCTACGCTACCTTTTTCATACACATCACCCAGATATAAGAACAGATTGGGGTTGAGGGATGCAACCAGATCTGCAACTTGTCCGGCATAAAACTCACCGCTCGCACCGTCACCGGAGGCTGCTACGAAGAAGGATTGACCACCAGCCGGGGGTTGACCCGTAGAAGGTTGAAATTGGTTGGTATTGACAGGCGGCGAGGTAATGTTGTTATTGAAATTTTCCGAAATGCTGGCTCGTTGGGCTATAAAACCGTCACGCATCAAGGATTCAACAGCAAGGGTATGATTGCCATCGACCCATTTTGCGGTAGGCAGTGTGAATGTGTAGGGACTCTGGTAATCTGTAAGCAGATAAGCCCCATCCAGGTAAAAAATCACTCGCTGAACGCCGGGAGAGGTGCCAGACACATTAATGGTTGCCGTAACAGCAGTATCACCAACAAGCGTGCTGCCATCCAGGGGGTCAGAAAAACAAAGCGTAACCGTATACGCTCCTGATGAAGGCGAACTGGATGCACAACCAGTCCCTTGTGCTAACACGGGCTGGGTCATCGGGGCCAATGATGCAAAAATAATGGTTAAGGCCATGGAGATGTTAAATAAAAATCGATATATTTTCTTCACAGTACACCTCTTCAAACTAACAAATAATCAAAAAATCGACCCAATTCTCTAAACCAAAGGCCTATTTAAATACGGCGACGAGCAATAATAATAAAACCAGCGATCACAATGAACGCGATCCCGCCTAGAGCAATGCCACGCGAACTGGTCAGCGGGTCAGGAAATTCCGCAGCCGGTTCACTGGAGTCAAATTCTCCGATCATCGGTGGCGGTAAATGGTTGATTTCGCTTAAGACATTCAGATACGAAGAACCGAATGTCTTCGATGGTTCGATGTGACTATTCTCACTGAACTCATTCCAACTAATGATGCCAAGCGCATCTGGCGAGGATGCCATAGCGGTATTGATCTCCACGCGAAATGTGTCCCCATCCTTGCGCTCGACCTGGCTGGTGCCACCAACCATGCGAGCATCGAAACCCGGCGCAGCAGGTGGAATCCAAATTCCGCCATGCTGGTGAACAGCTTCCCCCATCCCAATCAGTTTCTCCTGATAGCCTGGGAAAGTATCCGGGTTGACAGAAGACCAATAATAGGCGTCCCCATCCACGATGTCTGCCAGACGCAAATAATCCTTCTGGTTACGCTCGGAAGCCAGGATCAGCAGAGATTGGCGGCGATCCTGAACTACCCGTTCAATGTCCTGTTCGCTGAATTTCCAAGTTCCCGACCAGATGACCAGCGGTTTGGCAAACAACGCAAAGGCTTTACGCCCGGCAAAGTGCTGGATGAAGTAGTCCAAATCCGCGGCAATCCTGTCCGCAGGCAGTGGGTTCCGATTAAAGTCCAAACCCTGGTAGATTACAGTTAATTTGAAATCTTCTTCCTCGCCAGATCGGTCAACTGCTCCAAACGCCGGTTGAGTACATCCGTGCTTTTCCAACTGACAATAAAACCTTCAATCCCTGCAGCTTTCGCCCACAGAATATGCTGGCGCATAATCGTCCGGTCATCACTGGAGTAGTTTCCCAATAGTGGGTAATCGATCTTTGCTCGATTCCAGGAAGTGCTATCAAACCAGATGTAATAGTAAGCCAGCTTTGGGATGGGATTAAACTCGCGGGGCTGTAGTGCCTGCGCAGGCGTAAAATTGCCAAAGAATACTGCACCAAGTATAAAAAGAGATACCCATCGAGCGAACCCATTCCACTTATTTCTCATAGACAGCTTCCACCATCGGGTAACTCATGAAATCGACCAATACTCTCACGGGTTGTGAATCTGAGTTATCCATCGCAAGTTCATCAATGACAATCTCTCTGCCCAAATGGTTCGGTTCACCGTTGACCTTTTCTCGATGACGGGCCGTTCGATTCGAAAGATTTCGTTGCTTCAGCGATCCAGTTCTTTCTTCACAATCTTTTCAATAAAGATCCACTCCACCGCATTGGTTTCTTTGACCAAAGAAGTAGGCTCATCTAAGTTCGCCAAAGTTGCTTTCACTTTTCTGATCGTGCGGCGCACTGTGGTTTCGCTGATATTATAGGCCTCACTAAGTTGAGTAATGCTCTGTTCTCCCTTCAAAGAGATGAGCGTCAACAGGAGTTGGTCCGCCCGACCTAGTTTGGTTTTCTTGCCATGGCTGCCCCACGTTCTATGCAAGAATGCCAGCATATTTTCGAAGCTCTCCCGGCCAACACCTGTCAGTTGTTTGAAGGCAGCAGCATCAAGGTTTAAAGCTTCATCATATCGGAAAATCCGATATCCGCTATTTGGCAGCGGACTGCTTTCCTGCAAGACAACCTGGTTGGATGCCCAATTCGGCTGCAATGCAGGCACGGGTTGTTTCTTGCCCAGCAGTATACGTAGCAGTTTAGGGCGACCGTAAAGCAACATTCCCAGTGCAACAAAGATGCCCAGCAAACCCACTACCACCATATCTACATAGGTGATAACTTTGCTATGGACCTCCTGGTCGCGAGAAAGCGCAACTGGTGACCGATTGCTCATCCCCTTGATTCCAACAAATTCGATTGTGTAGATTCCTCGCGCCAGGGAATTAATTTCCGCAACGCGATTCTCGAGCGGGTAATTTTTTACGCTCCCATCCGGGAACTCCAGGTTCACCGATTTCCCTAACGTATTCCCAAACAAGCCATCTCGAGCGTCAACACGCATGGTGTAGAACAGTAATGAGATTTCCCAATTGTCGCCCGGGTGGGTATAAAAGCGCTGTTGCGATTTGTTCACAACGTTCGAGCCATCTACCATCACATCGATAACCGAATAGAGCAGTTTGGATTCCTCCAGGCCACTGACTCTGCGCGCGGTCCGGCTGGCAGGTATCCAGCGTGGCTGGCCATCCGAAAACTCGAAAACGTCACCCTGAATACTACGGATTGTAAATTTCGTAATCCGTCCCGGATCAACCGGCTTCCCATCCAGGTCCACGAAGGATTGGCCCACCAACTGATAGACATTCAAGCCCACCTGAATAACCTTGTCATTCGGCACCTGGATATCCTGGAAGGGTTCATATGACTTTTCCAACCAGCGCCCAAATTCGATCCTTTGCGACGGATTGCTATATTTATCAGTTAAGACATTTAGGCGGTACTGACCAATTTTGTCGATCTTTATACTTGCGAACCCATCTGCATCTGAGACGAAGGTTTTCCCATTCATTTGAAAACTGACACCGGCAATTGCAGGAACAGTTTGGATTTGTACTTCTGCAGGGAGTACTTTCAGGGTTACAGATGAAGTTGAGGCAGCCAGTGAACTTGATATATTAGAAGTTGCCGTGAGATCATAGGTTCCTGCATTTAGATCATCATTGATCTTCCGCTCAAAATTACCATTTTCATCTGAACGAGCCTGCCCCAAATATTCATCACCGACCGTAAATAGGATCGATTTACCAACAATGGGTCTATCGTATGCATCTTTAATGCTCCCAGCTACTATAAATGACTTACCTAAGTTAACAACATCCAGATTTTCGAGAGTGATGGCTGTACGGATGCGCGGCGGCCTGGTCTTTGCCAGTGTACTGGCAGAAACGGGCGTCACTGCACCGCCCAAGAGTCCAAATATAAGAAAGCTAAAAAGCAATAACCGAGATAACAAGCCTTTATTCATTATTGATTTCTCCCATTAACAGGAGCCATTCTGCGCTCACGACGGAAAAAGAAGGCAAAACCAATTGCCACCAAACACAGAAACAATGCTATTCCATATGCAACGTAAATGATATTTGTCGGTACTTTCTTCAACGATGCAGTATCATTGCGCGCGAGAGACAGGAACTCCGCCTGCCGTGGTGCCTGTTCGAAATCAAAGGCAGACAAGAAGTTGTTTGCGTTCGCATCCCGCTTGGCCAGCGGCTCGACATTCCAGTTATGTTCGATGAATTTCAAAACCGATGTGAAATCCAGTTCCGTACTGTCGACATAACCTTTGCGCGCATAGGGACTCACTAACAAGCCCGGCACACGCGGTCCATAGCCGTATTCGTCTATCTGGGGCGGCGAAACATGGTCATACCAGCCCCCCCAGTCGTCATACAACAACATGAACGCGGAACTATCCCAGTATTGCGAACGCATCAACTCCTGGATCAAGTTCTTCACATACCGCATCCCGGTGGCCGGATACTGCGGTGGATGCTCACTGGCGCCTGATGGGATGATGTACGCCACAGACGGCAAGGTTCCCGCTCGTAGGTCCACAAAATACTGATCGAGGTCTACAATGTGGCTGGAGAGATTCGGGTCATCCAGGAAACGGTCAAAATTGAGCAGCGGGACCCAAACTACCTGTGAGGCGCGGTTGCCTACGGTGCCCAGATCGCGATAAGTGATCGTTGGATCATAGTTCTGTACATAGAATTTCCAGGAAACCCCAGATTCTTCCAATCGATCAAAAATGGTTGGCACATCGGCCAGATACGTAGCCAGTTCCTGACCGCGATCAGCTACAGGCGGAATCCCTGCCACCCAGTACATGTGGTTGGCAAAGCTGCCATCTTTAGCTGAGCTGAAAAAACGGTCGAACAGGACATAGTTATCTGCCAGGTTCCAGTAGTAAGGGATATCTTGATCATCGTAATATCCCATGGCAACCTTACCGTCCTGATTGCGGCGGTTCAGGGCAGAAACGAACCCGTCCATATTGCCGTTATTGAACTGCTCAGTAAATGTAGATCCACTGTGACTCAGGTCAGTGATGGTGCTATTACCGATATGCCAGGGCTCTACGTACCCGGCATCAGGGTTCTTGGGATCAACTGGCATTTTTGTATCAGATGGAAAGCCATCCGCACCAGGGTAAGTTCCGAAATAATTATCGAAGGTGTGGTTCTCTTGCATCATGACAATAAAATGCTTGATCGGCGTTTGCGTTTGAGATTCCGCCTTCACCGTGTAGAATTGGCCCACCAGCAACATAAGTGCCAGGGCCAGTGCAAAAGCTTTACGGCGCATCATGGGTGCACCTCATAAATGATGATGACGGGCTGTAGTATTGTGTTTCCATTTTTATCCGTTACTGTAATCGATTCTGTATGAACGGCACGGCCGTTGTACTTATTTACGTATCCAAGCAGCTTGTCTGAAAAGAAGGATGAGCGAGCTGCGGAAAACGAGTCCCAGACCAGATATTGCAACTCCGAACGACGGATCTGCAAGTCGGGATTGTTGATGGGTTCGTAGGAAGGGTTACGATGGAGCGGGTTTGGGCTGATAGACAGACCGTACGCTCGACGCTCACCATAAAACTGGATAATATTTGCCATCGACGGCCCGATCGTCATGAAACGAGCGGATTGCGGTACGTTCTCCAGGACCCATGTGCCTGCTTCCCTGCCCCCGGGCACACCACCGCTCCCGGCCAAAAACAGCGAAGATGTTTCCGGCTGGATCCGTTGCCAACTGCTCAATCCAAGTGAGAAGATGATACTTCCCGCTACTAACCAGGAAAATATGGGATGGATGGGCAATGCCCTGGAGATTTTGGGAATTTGAATGTTATGAACCTTGGTAGCTAACTTTCCTAACAATCGCCCGGCCAGCACTGCCAACGGCGGAGCGATAGGAAGCAAGTATTGAAATCCTTTCACCGGCCAAAGTTGGAAAAAGGCAACCGGCACGAATATCCATGCCAGGAGCAATTTCTCGCGCCAGGAATGTTCCTTCCACAACATCACGATACCCAAAATTGCAACCACGATCACCAGGATTCCCACAGCTGGCGGAACCATCTGCAAGTAAAAAGACCATTCATGATTGGGGCGGCGGAAAAGCTGCCAGACCAGATAGTTTCGACCTGAGGAGGAGCCTCCAGCAGCCATCAGGGTGATCGGGAATGGGGCAATCGCCAACACCAATAGTACGGTAGCAATAATCAGGTCCCGAACACGGACGCGCACCTCAGGAGCCAAGGCCAGGAAGGTATAAATCGCTCCCATCAAGATGATGCCCGTCTCCTTTGACAGAAACGTCAGCCCCATCGTGGCGCTTGCAGCAAACAGCCACTTAACTTCCTGCTTCTTTCCAAAACGCGCCAACATATAAAGGGTCAGGGTGGCGAAGAGCACCATAGGCCCATCTAACAATACCTGACGAGAAACCACTACGTGATAAGGCATCAGAGCCAGGAAGATTGCTGCCAACGCACCTGGAAGCCTTCCGTATAATGTCTTTCCAAGTAGATAGGTTACTAGTACAGTGGCAAGACCTACTGCAACTGCTAACAGTCGCCCTAATAGGTCGCTGAAATGGATCTTGTAGACAACAGAAAGCATGAACTGGAATAATAGCGGATGAGCACGAAAGATCGGGAAGATATCCTTTAAGACAGGCACACCGGCAATCGATGCGGCTTGCCCGGCATAAACCGCTTCATCCGTGTTGTATCCCATCGCATTGATCTGCCAGATACGCAAGAACATTCCTGCAACCAAGGCTACTACCAAGAGTATTCGGCTAAGTGTGAGTTCGGTAGGCTTATGCAATGTTATTACCGCCAGACGTGGTACCGCGGTTAGATCGCGGAGTTTCAACATAAATTTTCTCTCTTCGCTGTACAATTTTTTCTTTCTTATTGATGGTGAATTTACATTATTATTTTCCTTCACCCATGCGTATACATAGGTGAAGGAAAATCGTGAGTTCTGCAATACAGAAACGAAGTAAAAGTTTCTGTTTACCACTCAATGAACACTTACGACCTCAGGTTGTCTGCTATATTGTTCGCGTGGAGTGGTCTCTACCTTGAAGGCAGCAGAGATATCACGTGATACGTTCTCATTGACAAACCCTGGGATTTGGCGCCACCAGTCCAGACTGTTGGAGCGGATCGTAGTGGCTGGAAGTTCACCCAGTGCCTGGCGTATGATGGCATGCTCTTTTTCGCGCAGATCAACGCCATTATCGAAGTAGAGAAATTCTTTCAAATCTTCATAAGGTGGGAAGCCGTAGGCATCTTCACAGTTCTGCAAGAGAATCTCCATAGCCTCGCTACTTTCCATCGGCACAATCCTTTCTTCGCCGCGCTCGATAATGAACATCCCTGTCAACTTCGCCCGGCGGGCAAGCTTTACATTCGGGACCAGCTTGTTCACGTAATACTTCGGCGGCGGGATCAGCATCTGCGTGACCATGTTGATAGTTGCAGCAGGCAGATGTGACTTGCTAATCCAGAAAGCGATATGCCGGCCTGAGCGGGAATGGATTCGGCTTTGGAAAGGCAGACTTAGTCTCTCTTGTAGATTGAGCGTGTCTGAATTGACTGCTCGCAGGGTGTGAAAACTTATCGTCAAAGGTTTGGGATAGGTCATTGCGATTCCATCAGGTGAAACCAATGTCATGTCATCAGAAAGGAAGGCCGCATTGTCACTGTCCCGACGCTGGTACGCCAGAATTTTCAGTAGTGTGGTGGTCTTACCAGTATCAGTACGAGCAGTAATCATGTATGCTTCATCGCCGAATGCAATCGTGGCACCGTGAACCAACGCGTACCCTTTCCTGACGAAGGTCCAGCGCAAGAGGGGCTCGACCACGTTCGTGTAAAGCACGTGAGGGGAAAGCTTCAGCATTGGTGAGGCCACCACATCTATGGGATCTTTCCCAAAATCCAGGCTGACTTCAAACCCAAGATGACCAAACATTTCCCGGTAGTACATGTACTTTCCATTCGCATCGCCAGATTTTTGTTTGCGAGGAATCCCTACTCGCACGCGGATGGTTGGCTCTTGAATAGTTGTCTCAACTCGGAAAGGTTCGAGTTCGGGAAGTTTCCCTTCAGAAACAACGGTTACAACATCATGAACGTTATAAGAATATATTTTTTTCATAGCACTCCTCAATTTCTTTTGTCTTGATTTATTATTTTCTGGATCCGGCAAAGCCTGCTTCCAAATAATGCTGTCAGAAAAGGCAAAGCGAACAACGGTTAAAATCGCCAGGGAGATGAGGTTGGAAACCACATAGAAGATGCCCATTATGGCGGTGAACAGGTAAATCATTGGGGTGCGGAGAGAGAGGGCAATCAAATTCATTACAAAGAACAAACCCAACCGCCGGACACGTCCCTGCGCCATGTTTTTCGTTTGATAAACCCAGGCCTCTGTCAGCCCAAAGTTCCACAGGGTAGATGCAACCGTGCCAATCCCTGCTGAAATCAAGTAGTAGATCTGAAGTTTTTCAGTGGCCAGGAACATCACCAATGTGTTGACCAGGATTCCACTTGCTCCGACCAAAGCAAATTTGAAAAATCGTAAGGATTCTTCCCCAAAGCGCAGTGTCCACAGCAAGTTAAGATCTCTCCAGACCTCTGTCGGTGAAGCTTTACTCTGTCCGGTAAAGCGTTCCCCAAAATGGAATGGAACCTCTGCCTTTTGCAAATCTGGATGCCTGACCAATATCTCCATGAGGATCTTGAAGCCTTTGGGATGGAAAGCTTTTAAATTCAATGCCTTGATGCGCACCAGGAAAAAACCTGTAAGCGGATCACTCACTCCTCTTAATTGCTTAGGGAAGAAAATGCGTGCGGTCAAGTCCAATCCACGAGAAATGAGATTCCTTGTGAAGTTAAGACCAGTTACTTCACTACTTGCGTTGCGACGTGTCGCAACGACCAGATCAGCCTGCTTCTCAATCGCAGTTCTTAACAGAACCGGGACTAGCTCCGGTGGGTGCTGTAGGTCCCCATCCATGACACAAGCGTACTCAGACTGGGCCGCATTTAAGCCCATTACGACCGCTCCTCCCAATCCCCCAATACGCTGTTCAGGTAGACGATGGATCAGGCGGACGTTTAAGGCCGGATAATTTTTCGCAGCCGCTTCTACCGCTTGTGGCGTCTCATCTGTGGAATCATCCACGAAGATGACCTCGATAAACTCACCTTCGAATGCGTGCTTGAGACTGGTTAATAACAATTCGACATTTCCTGCTTCATTTCGAGTTGGAACAATTACAGAAAGAGTCAGGTTACCCGGGGTTACCCAAGAACCCTGGGCAAAAACACTATTTGCTACGAATTTATCAATAATCATATAAACCTCTTTCTAATGAAATATCTATTTTCAGGATAAAATTTGTTGTTTGAAATTATATGAATTTGGTAAAAAATATCCGTTTTCTTTTGAAAAAAAATATCTCTATTTCGATAAACTACTAAATAGTAGCTCTATTTAGGATATGAGTAGGTTGATGAGAAAAGGTTTCTGAAATGTTTTTGGTCTTGTAGTAATCAGCTAGTTGACAAAGAAGCTGTTTTCAAACTTTTCATACCGACAATGCTCAAGGAGCAGTAATTTCATTAGTAAATATATTTATCCTGTTTCACCTCTAAAAGTTAGAGTAAAAAAGCCAGTCAGAACTACTGCTATTTTTACTGTAAGAGTGGTGTTGTTAACCATCCGTTAACCTGTTACCATCTTAACAGTAGTCCCTTAAAGGCTGCTGGATAGTTTCTTAAGATATTCTTAATGTTATTTTTCACGAATTTCAATTTTATAAACGGAATTGAAATAGCCCTCTATACTGCTTTTGCATAAAAGCCGCAATGGTTAATAGTATAATGCACAAACATGATTAGCACTCAAGCAGATTGTACGGACAAATCATTACCCGCAATTAGGCATACAACATTGTCGGTAATTTTTTGTTTGGGTCATTCTCATCGTGTTATTACTTCTAAATGAATTCACCTTTATTAGTATTGAATGAATGGGGTTATAAAATATGAATGGCAAAAAAGTACTTCTCATTGACGATGATGTCGATTCGCTGCGATTGAATAAAATCGTATTTATTAATGCCGGGGCTCAAGTAATCACTGCTAACGATGGCTTGGAGGGTATTAGTAAATTTCATAGCCATCGGCCTGATCTGGTTATTCTGGATGTTATGATGCCTGGAGGTAGCGGTTTCGAAGTTTGCAAACAAATTAGAAAAATCTCGAATATCCCGGTGATCATGCTAACAGCTTTAGGTCAGGAACAGCATGAATTAGAAGGTTTGGACGCTGGCGCCGACGATTATCTGTCAAAACCATATAGCCCGGATATTTTGCTTGCGCGAGCCAACTCAGTTATACGACGAAGTGAGCAAAATGATAACAAGAGTTTCGCAACCGATTACGATGATGGTTATCTAAAAATCGATTTTGAGAAACATCAAGTTCTGATTAACAGCAAACTTATCAAGTTTAACCCCTATTGAGTTTCGTTTACTGGCGTATCTTGAAGAAAACGCGGGCAGAGTATTAACTTTTGCGAATATACTGCAACATGTTTGGGGAAACGAGTATCAGGGAAGTGATGATTACGTTCATATTTATGTTTCCCATTTGCGGCGCAAAATCGAACAGGATACAAAACAACCGCACTATATTATTTCGGTTCGTGGGGTAGGATATCTCTTTGAAAAACAGAGACCTGCTTTTGCGCCTGATCAGCAAATTAACCAATCACCAGACCTATAGACTTATAGCATTGTAACCATCATAGACGCCTAAAAAGGTGTCTTTGCAAACACTTTAATTTAACTCATCCAGAAACTGAAGCGCCATGGTTCCTGAAATCTGGATCAGACATTTTATACACAGGGGCAGGGGGCAGACCATCTGTCGGCTCGAACTCAGGCGACTCGGAAACATCAACAGGTGCGAGCTGAGTCTGAGGCGCTTGTGGCGGGCATCATACATTCAACACGATGATATAATCGCCCCGCTATGTCTTTTGCTGAATACATCTACACTGAAGTCCTAAAACCAAAGCCGCTCAAAGCCCTGACCAACGCCATCCTTTTGCGCGTTATCCCGGAAACCATACAGGTGGGCCCGGCCACTTTGCATCTTGATCTGGGTGACCCGGTCGTCTCTGGCGCATTAACCCTGCGCGTTTTCGAGCCCAGTGAATTGGCATTCTTCCAGAAGTATTGTCGGGGCAATATGACGCTGGTCGATATTGGCGCCAATGTCGGTTTGTACACAGCGTTGGCGATGCACCAATTGGACTCGACCGGGCAAATCGTGACCCTTGAGCCGAACCCGCAATCATATATTTTCCTCCAAAAGAACATTGCCGCGAATCGGACCGCGCCCAAAGTTTGCTCCCATGTAAATGCTTTGAACATGGCTGCTGCTCCTGAGCCCGGCCAAAAGGAATTACGCCTAAACCCGGAAAACCACGCCGATAACTGTTTATACCGGGGCACCTATCAAGGGAAAGTCGAAAATTGGGATTGCATGCCCGTGGAAGGCCGACCGGTCGATCAAGTCCTGGCTGAGTTAAGTATCGAAGATGTCAACTTCGTCAAAATCGACATTCAGGGTTACGAACAAAAAGCCATCTCCGGCTTTCAAAAGACATTAACACGCTCACAGAACGTTTTTTTGATGAGCGAATTCTGGCCCAAAGGTTTAAAAGAAGCAGGTGGCAGCGCGCATGAGTATTTGCAAATGCTGAAAGACGTTGGTTTTACATTGTATGAACTAAAAGAAAAACCGCGCGGCAAGGTGGTACCTTTGGAAGACTGGGACCAGCTGATTGCGCGTTTACCAGAGCGAAAATACACAAATCTCATCGGGGTCAAAGGGTACGATCTTTTTTCAGACACAATAACCCATAGATAACGCGAAAAAATCAACGAAACTCCGCGTTCATCTGCGTCCAACTCTACAATGACCGAAGTATTACCTTCTGCCAACCGCCAGATCGCCCGCGCCGCCGGGACGGTCATGTTCGCTTTTGCACTTAGCAATATCGTTGGGCTGGTTCGGCAAATATTGATTTCGGACATCTTTGGTACTGATCGCGCCATCGATGCTTTCTATGCCGCCTCAACCTATCCTGACTTGATCTTCAACCTGGTAGCAGGTGGCGCTTTGGCTTCAGCCTTTATCCCAACTTTCGCTGGCTTTTTGGCAAAAGATAACCGCGAAACAGCCTGGAAGCTGGCCTCCTCGATTACCAATCTGGTGCTCCTGCTGCTTACGGTTGTAAGCGTAATATCAGCCATCTTCGCATTACCGATCGTGCGCTACATCCTGGCTGGCAAGTTCCCCCCTGAACAACAAATCCTGTCTGCTTCCCTGCTGCGTATCCTGCTGCTATCGCCTGCTATTTTTGGCGTCAGTGGCCTGCTGATGGGGATTCTCAATGCCCACCAGCACTTCCTGCTGCCTGCCCTGGCTCCTGCCATGTACTGGCTCGGCATGATCTTCGGTCTCGTTTTCCTGACCCCATCCATGGGCATCTATGGGCTGGCCTGGGGTGCGGTGCTCGGTGCAGTCCTGCACCTTGGCATTCAAATCCCAGATTTATGGCGCCTGCCAGGGCGGATTTACACATTCTCACTTGGGCTGGCAGACGCGGCTGTACGCGAAGTTGGGCGCTTGATGGGACCTCGTCTGCTAGGAGTGGCAATTGTACAGTTAAATTTCGTGGTTAACGTGATCATTGCCAGCGGTTTGCCTGAAGGTTCCCTCTCGGCCATCAAATACGCCTGGGCAGTGATGACCATGCCACAGGTGGTCATTGCACAAGCCATCGCCATCGCCGCTCTGCCAACTTTCTCCGCACAATTTGCGCGCGGCGAAACAGATGAAATGCGGGCCACACTGGCCAGCACGCTACGTGGAATGCTGCTGCTCTCTATGCCAGCTGCCGTAGGGCTGATTTTGCTGCGCCAACCCATCACCGCCTTGCTGTTCCAACGCGGTGCATTCGATGCCCGCTCTACAGAGATGGTCTCCTGGGCCTTGCTATGGTACACCGCCGGGCTGGTCGGTCATTCTATCCTGGAAGTACTAACTCGCGCTTTCTACGCTCAACACGATACAAAAACCCCAGTCATCGTGGGGGCGGCTGCTATGGGATTGAATGTTGTCTTCAGCTTCGCCTTTTCAAGCCTCTTCGAAAACATAGGTTGGATGCCACACGGCGGCCTGGCACTGGCAAATTCATTTGCTACCGCTCTTGAGGCCACAACTTTGTTCATTATTATGCGCAAACGGTTGAAAGGTATCAACGAATTCCACATTCTGCGCGGTGGACTACAATCGATTGGTGGGACACTGACAATGTCAGTTGCTGTGATCCTGTGCCTGCGCTTCTTTTCGGACCAATCTGCCTGGCTGCTGACCCTCAGCGGAATCGCGGTTGGAGGGTTGGTCTATGCGCTGATGATGATTATGTTGCGCGTGCCTGAGTTGAGGTCATTGGTTGGCGCAGTTCGCCGCAAGCTAAACAGAGAAGAATAAGTAGGGTTGTTTCCTTTTCAAGAATTGATACAAAATATCATCTTGAAGAATGTGTTTGCGTAAGAATCAGGTGTTTATGTCTATGTGTACGTTTCCATTCAAAAGTGAAGCAGTAGAATAAACGCTCTTACCATCTAAGTTTCTTTGACTGAAAGATGTCCGTGTCCGCCACCAATTAGCAACATCACATGGTAGTGCTTGCCAATATCCACTACGTTCTTTCATCGCCATCAAGAATTGACGATAAATATCCCAATTAATTGACTTAGACAAATAATCTGGGTGTGAATTAATCAAAGCCATACCAAAATATTTCTCGATGAAATCCACTTTTTCCAACCACAGGCGCGGCGTTGTTTCACCTAACACAGCAGTTAAAGTGTAATCTTGTACCAGAGTATAAGGCAATTCCACGAAATGTCCAATAAAAAAAGGCCAAATGCTCATCGTACCACCCGGAATTGGCTCAAAAGGGTCAGTGTCAAAGAATGAAAGATCGTATTCAATGTCTAAGGCTTGCATCCATTCGGGATGGCGATGAGTAAGTGGTGAGCGAAACCCTACTGAGTTGAAATCCTTGAGATAGTGATTAATCCTAATCGCACGTCGCTCAAACTCAACTCGCGAACTGAAGAGTTTTCCATCATGTTTTAGACCATGGATTCCAATTTCAAAGCCCCGACTACGTAATTCATCCAACAGATTTAGGTCAAGGCGATATCTTTCGGGGACAAAATTGAACGAAGAGCTAAACCCTAAACCTTCTTCCAAATCTGCCACTCTGCGAACATATTCCAGCCCGGCTTTTGTTTCCACATCATGTGTGAGCACGAAAGCAAATCGTTGATTGTTCGGCCACAGAGATTTGATGAGGATTTGCTGTCTAGGGCTTGCCTGTACAACATGGGTGAGAATCTCCCATAAAAAAGATACATACCGACTTTCAATAGGCCATTGGATTTTAGAGTTATTTTTGTGTAAGCCTTTGCTTATACGACGTATAACGCGAGTCAAAGCGCGTGGCAGGAGCGGTTTAAGAAAATAGTACATCCTTTTGGGAAGACTAAGAGTTCCAATGTTCCGGCCCAAAGCGGGCCTCCCCCAGAGTCAGAGCCAGGATGGAATCTATATCAGGCTGCGCCTCGTTCAGCCCAAGAGCAGGAAGCGCGTTGATAATGGCTGTCTGCCAGATTTCATCCGACAGATCAGACTCGCATTGCCAAAAGTTACGGGGATGATTATTAGTGGTCCAGTGATTTGTTTTCATCCGATATGCCTGTAGAGAAGTTCTCTTGAAACTCGGCGACCCATAGATTTGAAATTCCTCAGCCCGGGGCAACACTCAGGGTAGCTCATATCAGTATTGCGATTTGTTATATCGTGCAACGATAGTGACACCTGCCTGTAGGCGTTGGCCGATCTTCACCTCAGGCTCTGTCACTTTGCGGATGGGTAGGAACAGATCCACTTGTGATCCAAATCGAATCATACCCCACTCGCTGTCCGCGATTTACGGACTGACCCTCCTTGAGATAGGCTACGATCTGCCGTACCAGTCGCGACGCGATTTGGACTAGCATAACCTGCATATCTTGACCAGGATTCTCAATAATGAGCGTCTGCCTTTCATTGAGGTTCAGCGCCTCCTCCCGTCGGAGTGAAAGGAACTTCCCGGGCTTATGGCAGGCAAATGTCAAGATGCCTTGGATCGGTGCCCTGTTGACATGAACATCCGTAAAAACCATAGAAATACCCACTTGCCACAGAGCATCTTGTAGCGAAGACTGTGTCACGAACCTCATCGAGAACCATGATCGCCCCATTCTTCTCTGATCGGAGCGGTTCGCCAGCACTGAGCCTGCGGACATAGATTACTGTGCCATCTGCCGGTGAGAGGATCAGACCTGGCTCGTCCGGCACGACACGATCTGGATCTCTATAGAACAGCCACATAAGGGCACCAATATAGATGCACCCCTGAAGAACGCCTGTTAGGAGGAAGGTCAGTGGCCAAGTCACACCAGCCCGCACCAAAGCCGCTCCTCCGGCCAGCCCAACAGTGGTTGCCAGCACAATGAGGGCTGCCGAGCGATCGCGTGGGAGACACCATTTCCACGAGATTAAGAAAAAGTAACAATGTGCCTAAGCCACCAGCAAGAATAACAATTTCCATCTTCATAGACTCCATAGGTATATTCAGTATCCCCTACGTTTGGATAAATAGGGGAATCAGCAGGGCTTGCAAAAATAACGGTGCCGGGTCGCTCCATTCCCATTCGCAGCTCATTAAATTACCCTGTAGTGATTTGAAATACCCCGCAAACGTTAGATCATGATGTCGCCACATATCCAAAACCACTGGGATATCGGTGATATGCTTCACCCACCGCGCGCCATAACTTGGGGTTACCCATTCCATAGTCTGTCCGTGTGCGTAATCATAGAGCATGCGAGGAATGTTACCTACCACTGGACCGGCAAGAGCATGCCAGCCCCAGCACCGGGCGTTCACTTCCAGAAAGCGCAATTGCCCATCTCGGGGATCTCTTTTCCACTCAACCTCTCCCAAGCCTGTGTATTGCAGAGCAGACATCACCCTGCGGCTTTCTGCCTCAACTTCGGGATTATGTTCAGCTACCACATATGTGCTCGCTCGGCCAAAATCCGGTGGATGCTGCCGTAACCGACAGGCGGTGAATGCCGCCACAGGATCACCGTGTACGAACAAGCCGGCATAGGACCATTGCTGCTTTCCTCCACCAGGAATAATTTCCTGATAAAGGAGATCATGAATATCCAATGCAGAGAATTGGCCAGCAAGAAGGCCTTCCAGTTGCGACCTGGAATTTACTACTACTGCCTTGGCCTTCGAGTATTGCTTGAAATTACGTTTGAACGCCGGCTTGACAATAAAAGGATACTCGAGCTGACTGTCAGGAAGATCTTCATGGGCCTTGGGTAAATAACTGACTGGGGAACGAATTCCCTGTTCTATGCACCAGCGATAATTCAAACGTTTATCATAAAGCTTCTCATAGAGTAACCAAGATGGTCCGATATATCGGAATCTCTAGTTGCCTCCTGAATATGCAGGGCAATCTGCCGAACCTGCTCATCGTCCGTGGTAATTAACAACCAATCGTCCAACCCCTCTCGCTCTTGCAACAGGACCAGCCAAGTCCAAAACTGATCGCTGTCATAGGGAGGGCACTGGTATACAGTTCCGCGGTATCGAGAAAACCGCGCCACCCCCCAGCGGTCTTGATCCACCAGTACACATGGCACCCCTGTCGCTCGCAATTGGCGCAAAAGTCCCAACGCTTGATACTCAACTCCGAGAATAATTGCACCTGGTGTGGTCATAAGCAACTCCTCTCTTCAAAACCAACATGCTTAGTGACGAAAAATTTCGACTAAGCGCCGATGTTAATATAGTTCATCTGATCTTCACCAATACAATCATGTAACTGAAGCATAATCAGTATCCTGCTGCATCCATTTGGCAAGGATTCGTTCACGTCCGTGGCCCTCTGCGACAAGGCCTTTTGCAAGCTCGGCTTCGATAGCAATTTGTGCGTCTCGACCCTCTAAATACAGTTTCCAGACTGGGGTGCCCTCGAATGCATGAAGATCACCCATTGCTTTGGCAAGAGAGAGGCAATCAACCATCTCATCGTATTGCGCGATCTGTTCCATGTACGCTTGGTACAATTTGGGGGACAGCGGCTCGTAGTCGGAGTACTCTCCAGGTCGGTGGCGCTCAATTCCAGCAGGTGCTGGATCAAATAAACAAAAGAGTGATACGTATCCATCGAGAATATATACTTCGTGCTTATTGCGAAGGAATTGCTGTGATTGAGTTGCCTCATCAAAATAAAATTTTTCCTCTGGTCCGCCTGCTGATTACTTAAGTGATAGGTTGATTCTCCATCGATTGACTGCCAAGGATTCCAGGTTTGATTTGTGGCCTTGTACGGATGCTCCGCCATACGAACGCGGGCTATCCCTTTACATCGTAACAAACGTTGAACTCCGTTCGAGAATTGTAGGACATTTTGAATACCGGTTCCCCATCTTCATTTTTGGAAGACCATCTACATCGAACATTGTCGTGTGAAACAACGAAACAGGGTTCCCGGATTTTGAAAGAAGCGTTGGATCATGATGCAAGAAGATACGGCGGCTCAAATACTGAAGGGGTCAGAATCCAACGAAGGGACTGCTTCTCAGAAGCACAGGCTGCCAAGAACATCTCATTACGTATCAGCATTTGTTGACCACCTGCCTGTAATAATGTGCCCGACACGTGCAAGAATTCGGCTCCGGGTTCCGCATTAACTGACTCACGAAGCCGGGCGGGAGATAAATATGAACGCCCGCTTCCAGATGAAGCTGTTTTTCTTCACCACCTTCGATGTGAAGTTGTCCACTGCCTCTAAGTACACTAATAATGTGACCGAAATTCGATTTTGATTCAGATTTCCAACTTCAAAGAAGCGAATTCGATCAACATCTAATCCTTCAGGATGGATATCATGACTGAGAATTTTGGCTCTGGCAAAAGGTTCCCCGGCTTCGCGGTACCAATGGTTCTTGATAAGCTTTTGCATGATTTTCGCCTCCTATATCAGCACAAATCAAACTATTTCTTCCCATCCACTCCGCGAAAGTACGGAATTTCTCTCAAGAGTCTTTTTGACTAATTAAGCTAATTCAGCAAGAATTTATAAAGGTGACATCTAATTCAAATCTTGGACACCATTAAAAATGTTCCTTAGAAGGAATCATGGAATTCTAGTTCATCAAAAAATTTTATGAATTTCTTAGCTTCATTCGATCCACTTTTCCAGATGACGTCATCGGTAACAAGTTCGCGAAATTCTATGGTTTAAGGAATCATGTATTTTGGTAATTGAACAAAACAATGCCTGAGTACATCATCCTGAGAGATTTTGTTTGGGCTTGAAGGAACAACAATCGCCGTTAATCTGTACCCCAATCAGCTCATCAGGAATTGGCAAAACAACGGCATTCTTAATTTCCGGATGATTACATAAAACGGTTTCTACCTCTCCAATCTCAATTCTCTACCCTCGGCTTTTTATCATGTGATCCTTTCGGCCGATGAAAACATAATTACCGTTGAGATCAAGCCTAACCAAATCCCCTGTCTTGTATACTCTTTCAGCCACATTGGAGCGAAGAGGGTTTCTTACAAAGGCGTTTTCTGTTTTTTCCAATTCATCCCAATAACCCCAAGCAACTGTGGATGCCCGCACATACAACTCGCCCTTTTCTCCCGCCTTTTGAACGCGATTTCCATTTTCATCCAGGGCAACACCTCGAAATTTGGGAGTGCCTTTCCGATAGGAAGCTTTTCCGTGTCGTCTACAGGTAGCTGAGCTACCCAGTAGTAAGTAGAAGAATTGGCCTCTGTTTGACCATACATATTACAAAATCTCGCCTCAGGGATAATCTTCTGCAAAAGTCGCAGGTATTTCAATGGGAAGAGTTCTCCGGCAAACAAAATCAATCGCATACTTGACAGGTCACAGGTATCCAAATCCTTATATGTGGCCAACAGAGAAAGCGCAGAAGGAACAGAATTCCACACCGATATCTTCTTTTCTGAAATATATTCAGCCAGTTTCACTGGGAACATAGCAACCGCCTCAGGAATAGATACGACACAAGCTCCTGCTTTGAAAGCAACAAAAATATCAAAGATTGACATATCGAAATGCAAAGGAGCGATGTGGAAAGTCGATCTTCCTTTTCTATCTGAAAAAAATCACAAGCGGAATTCACAAATGTCAGAGAGTTCAGGTGTGACATCGTGACTCCCTTAGGATTGCCTGTCGAACCGGAAGTAAAAAGAATGTACGCTATATCAAAATCTATGCTGTGCACAACAGGAGCAGCATCCCCAAATTGATCTGAAACGGAGCGGCCGTTGATCAATTTTATAGACCCTAGTGATCCCGGTTCGGAATCCGTTGCATTCATCAAGACGATAAATTCAAGAGGAGATTTTTCAGGAAACGCGGTCTCTATCTTTGTCAGCTTTTCATGAACCGATATCAATGTTTTAATTTGGCATTTTTCGACTATGTAGCTGAAACGTCGCAAAGGACTCATGGGATCAATAGGAACATAGATCGCCCCAGCTTTCAATACACCGCAGGCTGCAATAATGGATTCGATGCCTCGATCAAAATAGAGTCCTATTCGATCTCCCTTTTCAATTCCAAGGGTCACTAGCTTATGCGCGAGCTTGTTCGATTCTCTTTCCAATTCATTGTATGAAATTGCACGATCCTTGCAGATGATTGCATCCCTAGCTGGATACTTTGCTGCACTCTCAGACAAAAGGTGATGTAATAAAAACGCCATGATAATCTCCTTCAATTTCCTTTGAGAGGAAAATAGGTAGCATAATTCTAGCTATCTCTCCATCTGAAGCTCAAATCCACACGCAGCTGGTAGATGCGTAAATGAAAGCCTACATATATGCTTACAAGCCAGCCAGGCGCGCAATTGTATTCGCCTGCATCTCTGATGTACCAGAATAGATAGTGCAGGCAATACTGTCACGCAAATCGCGTTCTGCATCAAACTCTGACATGTAACCATAACCGCCACGAATTTGGACTGCATCCAGGCAAGCCTGCTTCAAACTCTCGCTAATGTGAAACTTCATAATAGAAAATTCCAATGCAGCACGTTTTCGTTTATTTTTGAGGGAGGCGGCACTGTATAATGCAAGCTTGCCCAACTCGACATTCAGCTTCATCTTTGCTATCTTGTGGGATATCGCTTGGAATGTACCAATAGATTGACCAAATGCCTGGCGTTCTTTCGCGTATTGGACACTCTCCTCAAGAATTCTCTCCAGTTCTCCCAGCAGGCCAGCACAAACGATTACGCGTTCCCATTCCACGATTTCACTGAAGAGCATCACTCCTTGTCCCTTCCGACCCACCATCGCAGAGGCAGGAACATAGCAATCTGTGCAGACCAGTTCCCCATTGGCCATCGTCCGGAGCCCCATCTTTTCCATCGGATTTCCGGCTGAAAATCCAAAATCACCCTTCGAGACATGAAAACAGGAGATCCTGGATAGCGTTTTTTTCGTGGGGTCGGTTACCGCGTAGATCAATGCTCGATCGGCGACAGGACCATTGCTGATCATCGTCTTGGTACCGTTGAGGATATATCCGTAATCTTTTTTAACTGCCATGGTCCGCATCGCAAAGGCATCTGAGCCGGACTCAGGCTCTGTGATGCCCTGACAATAAATCAGTTTCCCCGATGCAAGATCAGGCAATAGGCTCATGACCTGTTCTTCGTTTCCAAAGAGTTGGATCGTAAGCCCACAGATAATCTGAGATGCAAGTGCCAAAATAAGCCCAAAATCCTTACAACCATATCCCAAGGCGTGATAGGCCGCCACTGTAGTCACGAAGTCAAATCCATCTCCTCCATATAATTCAGGGAAGGGAAGGGCCAAAAGTCTCATTTCTGCGCACTTCCGCCAAAGATCCCGCGGAAACATGCTTGCTTGGTCTCGCTCTTTTAGCCCTGAGTTAACTTCTTGGTGGGCAAAATCAATAATTGTTCTACGGATCTCTTGCTGTTCTTCAGTAAAGGTAAAGTCCATGGATACCCTTTCCTTATCTGCCTCTCTGGCTTTCAACTAGTGCTGTAATTGTGGATAGAGACGCGAAGTTTTCTGGAGTAAGTTCACTATCGGAAATCTTAATAGAGAATTGCTCTTCTAGGAAGCTTAACCGGGTCATGACTCCCAAAAGTCAATAATGCCCAAATCGACAAGCTGGTCGTCATCGCCTAAAGGGCTTGCCAGCGTTTCATGAAGTATTTCATGAGTGATAAAATCGCGAATGGTATCAGATGTGTTCATAGTGCTTAAACTCCTTTTACAATTATCCGAAATGCTAGACAGAACTAGCATTTCTATATTGGTGAAGAAAAAAGAAACGGGATAGATTTCGCTTCGGCAGTTCCTTATACTTAAGCATCCGGTGCATCCATAACGCCGGAAGATTGTCATTCCAATAAAAACCATAAACCTTCCGAAATTCCTCATTTTTCAAGGATGAATGTAAGAAACGCTGGAGCGGAACGGCAAAATTCTTCCCACGATAGTGGGATGCGATCAGCATATCAAAAGCATAGACTTCTCTCTCTTTACAGTTGATTCCGAGCATCTTAAGATCTGGATGAGCAACGATGTTCTCTGGTCCACAGACAGTGTCACACCAGACATCGCCCACTACAGTAGCACCTTCGATAAGCGCAAAACTACGCCACCCCTTTCGTAGATTACGAAGCGCTTTGAAGTAACGACTGCGAACTGCAAAAGACCATTTTCCAGCTAGGAGATCCTCGATTTTCAGTTCTAGAATCGATATGCTGGATCTTGAAGCAAATCGGTTGGAAGAGATATCAGCGAGAGAGTCCATCTTTGCGGGCGTTGCTATTCGATTAAGAGAAAACTCGTGGGCGCAAAACATCTTTCAAGCCGCCTCTACTCCAGGCTTCGCATGCCTGGTGATAATTCAATATGACATTTTCGAGCATCGTAGGTAACTCCTTCTGGACTAATAATTCCTTCTGTGCATAAACGGATGTGTCATTGCATCCAAAGCGGGAATCTCCAAGTTGCGGATTCGGTAAGTCAATTCAATTAAGGATGCAAATGATCTTAGCCAAAGACTTATGCCCTTCGCTCTCATCCTGAACCTTTCTCAATATTTAGATTGCGCATCTTAGCTGTTCTTGGCAACAAGCTATGCAACATTTCGAGATAGACGCAGAATTCGTGATCCCAGGAAAATTTTTAAGTAAATATTTGATAAGCGTTTGCAATCAGTTTCTCGCGGATGCAGGATTCTGGTAGAGATCCACAATACACTGTGTAAATTGGGACACATTATGCAATTCGAAGAACATAATCGCCGAATCGCCGAATATTTCTTCAACCATCCTCAGGCGTGACGATACTATTGGAATGCCCATAGCAGAAAATTCCAAAACTTTGGTCGGTGTTGCCAGGCTCATATGAATATCATTGACTGCGGGGTAAATTCCAATATCCGCCTGGATCAACTCATGCGGAATCTCCTCATTTCGCATTGGTGGCTTGATTTCAATATACGTTAAAACGCCTAATTTGATTCGCTAATCGCCGCAGTTCATCCTTGTATGGGGTATTTTGACAAATAATCACTAAACAAATCTCTGGAATTTTTACCTTGAGTTGCGGCAACGCACGAACTACTGTTTCCAGTCCGTAACGAGGAGCAAGCGTACCAGGATAAATTAAAGTAAAGTATTTCTTTTGACTGCTACATTCGTTCAAATATAGGTCGCGATCAAATACAGCAGCGTTTGGATAGTTGTGCACAACAGTAATTTTTCTGCGAGGAAATCCTCTATTAATTAAATTCGTTTCACAGATTGAGTTTACTGTTATAACCTTGTCAGCCCGCACCAACAAGAAAGTCTTTCCTGCAACTTGATAAGGCTTAATATAAGACTTATTCGACTGTTCGCCAAATTTGGAGATGAAGACCTCAGGCATAGGATCATGTATATCGAGTATGAGCCGAGTTCTCATGATTTTCGGGAGGATGGCTGAAAAAATCAAGAAATCCGGCACTCTATGAACATCAACGCCTGATAGTGATTTCTAAGGTGCAAGATTGAGAGGCAAGTGAAACCTCAAAATGAAGGAGAACAAATATTCGAAAAAGGGTATATTCGGCTTTTCTGAACATGGGCGAATCGGGATAAAACCAATCGCTAACCCGATCCTGAGCTTCGAAGGCCGCGGTCCCCATCAGGCGGAGGAAGACAAATCGCATAGAACCGATGCTCGTGTTTTTTATTCAAGAAATTCGACACTAACAGCAAACCCGGACGTCATGGTAATAATTTTTATGAAGGATCGTGCATATCTTTGTCATATTTGTGGACGCCATGAATTATCTAGCCTTTCCAGGAATGTAGTGAGTGAACATTTCAGCAAGGTGCACTTCTGATGTTTTTTTTGAAGTTTCTTGCGGTTTAATCAAACAGTTTCTTTACAGAGGGTAATAGAAGTGCCCATTTCCTGAGGTGGAATCGCAGGATTTTGTACTGTAAAATCGAAATAGCAAAATACCATTCTCCTAGAAATGCACTGTAATCATTATCAACGAACATTGGATCTATTTCTACAGCAACATTGTATCTATCGGGCGTCAACCAATTGAAATTGCCGACTGCTTTAGCCGCATTTAAGGTCGCCAATTCCCCACGGACCACCCCAAAAGATCAAAATAGCTAATTCGGTGGCCGTATCCATGCAAATTTCTAGCTCCAACTCCTGTCATCTGTCAGCATCTTTGAACAATCGTTACATTCTGCACCGATCGATAATTTTGTTATAGCAAGCCATCCGATATGATAATCCCGGCGTTATCACTGCTTACAAACAACCTATTGTAGATCACCACATTGTCTACCGTTGCCTTGCTGCCTATAATAATACCCTGAGTGAAAGTAGGCCACTAATACTGTTCTCTACGACGATAGGTCCTTGTAAACCGCCATCATAAATTTGTATACCATCGGTATGTGAGCAATAATTAAATGATTTGCCACGCTCGATTGGATGTTCTCGGCTGGGGTACCCCTAGACCATCGATTTTCGGAGCGTAAAATTCCAAACACCCCATCCGGCTTGGAAAGCATCCTGACAGTTGTCGTGAATGATGACCCGTTCAAACAGAATAATAGTACCACCTAAATCTACACCAGGTCCCATGCAAGTTGTGTGTTTGAGATCCTGAACCAGCAGAGCACGGCCGTATTTTTGTAAACTTTTACATTCCGGACGGTAATATGGTTTGTTGCTTGCCGTAATTTAATTAGCCTGACATGATTCCTGATATTATGATTCCACTCCAATCCTGTCCATCAATCACTATGTGACTTTGACCTTCTAAATTGATTGCATTTGGAGGCCCTCCTACAGAAACATAATTCGTTTGTCCACAGTACGGTGGCACCGAGACATTGTGCAAGTCTAGCTCTACTTGTTCCCCATTCGTTGTAATCGTAATTGGCAATTCGAGAGCTGCACTCTCTTTAACATCCATTTGCGTGTGGTACTCACCACCCAGCAATCACAATCGTATCTCCAGGTTTTACCTCTTGCCAACGGATTTGGTCTAGTTCATTCCATGCTGTATCCCACGATCTCCCATCTGTGTTATTACCTGCTAACGAAACATAGAAAAATGGGGATGGAATTGTATTGACTGTGGGAGTTGCATTAGACGGGGGGACTGGTGAAGATATTTTAGGATTAGGTTCTGTATAAGATTGAGTAGGCGTCAAATTCTCATTTCCTTGATCAATAGTATGTCCACAACCAGTTGTTATTACAATTAAAAAAGATATCAAAAAAGCTACTTTTAGAAAAAGTAGTGCTTTATTACTCATAGATTTCTGATTGATTGGAAATAAAAACATTTGTTATGCCTCTCCAGGCTTGTAATTCAATTATTCAAACCTTGTTTTGGAATATGTATCATCATTTGATCTACGATCATTAGCAGATTCATATAAGTCCTTGGTTCCTTTCGCAATATCCAGCCAAGAATACTTTGTTTCACTTCATCTTCGGGCATAGTGCCCCATGTCTCCCAAGCGGGTGTTGTTTGAAAATGCACCCAGTATGGTCTCCGATAAGCATCCAGCACTATTTTCCTCTAGAAGATAGCCGCTCTTGCCGTCATCTATAACCTCCGAAAAATCACCTACATTCGTTGCAATCAGTGGTCGTCCAAAGGAATAGGAAAGATGAACAATACCGCTATGATCAATCTCTTTATAGGGCAATATCACTACATCACAGGCAACGAAATAGCCAGCCACCTTCTCCGATGGGATGAAACCTGCATGAAATATGATGGAATCATCTCTCGAAATCTGCTCAATTCTCCTTCGATAATGATTTTCCAATTCCTGTGTCTGAGGTGCACCAGCGATCACCGGCCTCAATGACTTGTCCTCTTTTGGCACAGATCTCAAAAGCATCTAAGAGTAGATCCAAACCTTTGTATTCTCTAATAAAGCCAAAGAAAAGCGCTACGTTGTCCGTTTCATGCAGGTGCAAACTCGTTCTGGCCATAGCCTTTGACATCTGCTCTCTCGGTACATAATGATCAAAGTTGCCATGAGGAATAACTTTTGACCTTTTTTTGATCAATACTGAAATCCTTTACTAGCTTGCTTTTTATGTATTCTGAATGGACAATAATTATTCCTGCGGCTCGATAAATAGCCGACCTAAGAAAGCGGTCCAATAGTGCTGTTTTCATGAGGCAAAACATTATGGGCAGTAAAAACCAATTGCGTGCCTAACAGTCTCATAAGCAGAAAGAAGATGCACTCAACCCGCTCTCTTCTGAAGAACTGAATATGTACCACTCTTTTCCCTTTGTAAGTTCTGGCTACATGAACGAACAACTGTACTAAGTACTCTAGGTAGTGAAGAGACTTTCCTGTTTTGCTGCTTTTAGGATCCTTTGTTGGCATCCAATATCTAATAGGGTACTCAACCGGCATATTCACAATCCGTTTGTCCGGGACTATCAACTCAACATTTACTCCAGCAGCGTGCAGTGCTGAGCAAAGACATAAGAGAACCAATCATTGCCCACCAAACCATCGATAATTGTGACTCTTACACTGTCAATACTGGAAGACATCGTTAGGCATCCTTAGACATGGCACGCTAAGCCAACTCTGAATGAGCTCTTTGGTCTGAAAACGTATTTCACAGCAGTAAGTGAAAACCCTTTGATCTACACTCTATAAAAAACCAGGACCCTGCGATGTGGAGTCCCACCGAGTAGCAGCCTCAGCAAGATACTGTTTATGCCGAACAGCCAATAGATGCCCATAGCCACTCCCAGCAGGAAAACCGGCTTGAGATACTGGAGCAGAGGAGGAACAAGCCCGGCCTGCTAGAGAAGTAATTTATAGATAATCTGGGATGTGATATTCATGAGCAGGAGTGAGTAGACCGCACCGATATAGCCAAACATTCGGATCATTATGAGGCTACCAACAATGTTCACGGTGCTGGCTGCAATGTTGGCTTTAACCGGAGCGGAAGAATTACCAGCAGCTACAAGCGAATATCCCAGAATGTTGGAGATGGCACGCAGGTAAAAGTTCAACATCAGAAATGCAAAAGCCAGTGAGACTTCTAGATACTCTCGAGAAAATGATGCCAGGACGATCTCATTGGCGAATAAGAATGCTACCAGGACCAAGAAGACAATTCCTGTCGATAGCAAAACCAGGAAGCTGTTCATCATCCTGTGTGCATCGTCCCGGTTGCCTTTGGCGAATAGGCTTGATAAACTGGGAAAATAGACAACGATAAGTGAGCTAAAGAGCCTCATGAAACCGTCCGGTATCTTAAGCGCAACCTCAAAAGCTGCGACACTGGCTGGATGTAAGAAAAACCTCATCAGGAAGGTGCTACTTCTGTCGTAGACAAGCGTAAGAAGGTTGTTCATATAAAGGGGAGTGCCGATCGGGTGATGTTCCGCGCGGATTCCAATGTGAAGTTTTGACGGGAAAAGTGAGCAACAGACCGGCGCAAAAGAGTTGGAGCAGGATCTCGATGAGTTGGGTGATAATCTCAATATGAAGCAGACCCTGCAGGCTTAATCTGTTTTGAAATGCTACGGTTGGAATTAGTTTGGTGAATGCTGATAGGCACTCGGCAACGGCATATTCCTTGTACTGATACATCCCTTGCATCAGACTTAGGAACAGGTCTCTGTAACTTGTCAAAATGTACAATACAATAATAAGTCAAACATAATCGTTGAGACCTGCACCGAAAACGGGAAGTATGAACTGCCTATTCCATAGAAGACGAGGCCAATAGCGAGTACTGAACAAATGGTTTTGCGAGGGTTGATGCTAGGGTATCCCTTTGCACGTGCCCATCAGCACCAGAGATAAATTTGCTTAATGTGGATGGATTCCCAGCCCACTTATAATTTTTAGAACCTGGGTAACAGCATCACCAGAAAGTATAGTGCCAACACGTTTTCGATATGTACCGTCACCAGCAGGACACTCAAAAAGTGAAACCCAATGGTGACAATGACTCCAAAAGATGTGGAAGCCAAGCCTTTTAAAGACTGGAAGTAAAATGCTTATCCATTGCAAATATTCTACTTATTACCTGCTGTCTGATGCAATCAACAGAGTCCTTGGCTCCCCCAACAGGGCCTTTGTGGAGCAAAACCGACCGCGTCCTCGCAACCTGCTCCGATCTTAAGTACCTGACGAAGTCATCGGGCACCTGTCTTTCATCTCCTTTTAATGAGGCCCAGCAATATCCAGCCAGTAAAGATAAACTCCCAACCACGGGTGGCCGGTCAAACAGTCTGGATGCACATCGCGTTCAATTCAAACAGCGGATGATAGCCCACTGAATAAGCTAGAATGCCAGCTTTGAATTTTGCCCTTACCATGCCGCCACCGGCGGTACCAGTACTCCGATAGACCATTAAAAGCCTCGAGATCCGGAAACGTTTCTACTTCCCAGCCATGCATACGGGCCATCGTCTCTGCCACCGTATCTAGGCCACCAAATCGTAGTGGCAGATAGCCCCCAATCTCTTCATAGCACTGCCGTCGGAACAACTGGGTAGGGCCTCCAGCACTATTGCGAGCAGGGCGCACCTGTCGAAACCGTCCGTTCCACAGGTCAAAGCGCAGCCCACCTGCCACACCTAAGAGTTCATTTGCATCGAATTTTGACAGGGCCCTTTCATAATATATCGGCTCAAATGACACATCGGCATCCAAGTTGCCCACGAAATCGTACTCAAGATTTGCCAACTGCTCATACCCAAGTTTAAGCCCTTTGGCTTTAGCCCCATAATTCCTTTCTTGATCGGTAGATTTATGCAGGAGCTGAATAAAATTGTGTAAGTCGGCATATTGCTTCACGATTTCGTCAGTACGATCTGTAGATCCATCGCTCACGATCGCCCACTTCGCCGGCAAGATAGTTTGGGCAATCACAGAGAGGATCGTCTTTTCAATGTAAGCTTCTTCATTTCGTGCAGCGGTGATAAGAATATATGGTTTCATAATATTATGCCTATCCTTTTGTCGGTAGCGAGCGGCCCTGAGGTTGTGCAGTGCCAATTCACGTCCTTGAATATAGGCTATGCTTGCCACCAGAGCCACCATGAGCCCAATGGTTCCTGCGCTTTCAGCCTTGATCAGATGGGCATGATAGTAGGACCACAAAAGCAGGCCAGCGAAACTAACTAAAATGCCTAAAACCATACCTTTGTATTCAGAGTCAGGCATATCGCGATACACCAGGAAACCTTTGAACAGGAAAGCGGCACAGAACCATCGTAGGATATTAATCCCGGTATCCCCATCTTGACTGCTATGGATATGTAGCTGTTGTGGACATAACGGGTAAAACGCGATACGCATCCCGCCTCGATACTGTCAGTCAACCACCCATCTGCTTCTCCTTGGAATGCGGTGACATTGCGATAACGATTACCCAAGCCAACCCCTGTTAGTGGCTGTTTCTGGAGCGCCTGCAGTGCCTTTTCTATCTCAAAACTACGCCACTGTAGGATTGTTCCTCCGTTTCTGAGGGAGTGAGAATTGAACTAAAGCGCTGAATGATTTCAGCCACAAACGGCGTGGTAGTCACTTCCGATAGTACTCCCCCTGTAATAAAAACAGCTAAGAGAAGAGCGATGCTACAAGTGATGACAGCAGTTTTAGCCAGATGTTGTTTGTATCTGGGCATAAGGATGATGAAAACCAGCCCGAGACCCAAGATCAGAGCTAACCACTGGGCTCGAGTGTAGGTAAAGAGATGACCACCACCGATATACAACAGCTGTGCCACACAGAAGACTTTCAAACCTCGGTTGGAGCGGGCAAACAGCAGGAGACCAAGGGCAACGAACCACATAAAGTGCATCAGCACATGACCCGCAGGAATTACCCTTACTACACCAGCTCCCTCGTAGACACGCCAATCTCGAGCTGTCATCATTGCCTGTGAAAGGGGATTGCTCGCGCCAGAGAACTGCTGTAGATAAATGATCACGGCTGTGAGATCAGCGATGATAAACAAGCCAATTATTAGTATTCTTAGTTGTCCCGGTCGCTTGACCGACCAAAGGGTGATATAGAAAGTGGTATAGAGAATGAAGATGCGCAGATCACCTAGCGCCCAATTCGATTCCCCATGCCGAAAGGCGATCGCATAGAATGCTGAGAACACAGCCACAACCAGGAACAACAGCAGTGGACCGCCTACGGGCCACCACGGTACTTTCAGTGTCCCGCGGGTTAACTGCTGCAAGCCTACAACGCCGAACAGACCAATAAGGACTAAATCACGCAGATCTAGACCACCGCCAATCGGCAAGCGCAAGTCAACAATATTGGACTGAATGAAACTAGATGTCAGGAAGGTGAGCGCCAGTAGTCCAAACTCGGGCCGATGCCAGAGCAACAGCATGATTGGCAGGCCAAGTCCGACGAGAACTAGAATCAAGGTGGCTGGTTGAGGCGCCACGTAGAGAGCAGCCCCCAGAACCCCCAGTCCCAACATACCCAAGATGGTTCTTAATACCCGATACATCTCGGGGGTGATTGTTGACGGGAGGTTGATAATCTGATTTAACCTAGCGACAAGTTTGATCTGCGTCATTGTCACTGTCTCATACCTCTTTAGTCTCTGTGGAGCCACGTTTACCTTCCACGTTAGTGGATTCCTGTTCCGCACTATTTGAGTGGGTTTTGCGACTTGATCGTTTCCCACGGGATGGTTTCTTCTGATCGTTCACTGGATCTTTAGAAACCTGGTGTTGCGTCACCGTTTCTTGGCGTTCGCGCAATGGGGTTTTCTGATTGTCCGCTAGAATAGTCACGCCAGATATCTTGAAATCGGAGATGTATTGGAAAAGAAAGGCCAGCACCACCCCCAGACCCAAACTGCCAGCCAAGGCGAGCACTGCCAATTTGGGCCAACTAAAATCAGCCCCGGCTGGCGCGTAGGCCGGTTTGATACCTGGATAAAATTGGCAGCCTGAACCGCAGTGACTTTTAGCTGCGCCTCGCTGTATTTACTCAAGAGATGTTGATAAGCTGCACGTGCCTGCTCTACGTTCTGCGACAGTACGTTGTACTGGGGAGCCAGGGCCACAAATTGATCCAGTTCTTTCTGACGCTGAGCTATCAGCTTGTCAACCTCCCCAACGAGATCGATGACCGGAGTAGCGACAACCGGCGTTGTGCTGTTTGCGGGTGCAGTTGTTGTGGGTGTGATGGCAGTGGCTGCTTGGTCCAGAAGCGTCTATCTCGGTCCAATTGCAATTGCTCGAGGAAGTTTTTGCTGCGTGGACATCTGACTTCTAAGTGAGTAGATACCGTTCTGGGCCCGAAAGTCAGCCAGGGTCTTCTCGGCAGCCTGATACTCTTGCTCCGCTAGGTGCAACTGCTCAGCAAAGTATTCTTCTCCGCATTGGTTGTTTTGGCGCGCAACTCGCCGTAGTAGGCAATGGCAACACTGACGTGTGTGTTAGCAATCTCCGCAGCAAGACTGGGCGTTCCCGCCTCGACTGTCACGTTGACGAAATCGGAATTAGTCATGTGCTCGGCAGTAGTCGTATAGATGTCGTTTTCATCTTCCAGACCAAGCTGACTATTGACTTGCTGATGTACATCATCACTCTGGGATAACTCTATGAAGTTATTGATGGCCGTTGTAATCTCATCACGCAAGCTGATAGAGCGGTACTCATCATAAGCCGCTACATCGGCACTCTGTGGTAACATATTCTGCAAGCTAACTGTGGCGGCGTACATAGGTTTAGCAGACCGGATACTGAAGCCATAGCGCCAATTCAGTCACTACCACAACGGCAACGATCAGCCATAACCAGCGACGCACAACTCAAAGTAGATCGATCAGTTCCATATTCTGACCACTCTCTCATTTCGATAATGGATTTTGATACGGATTTCTTTTGGAATTTTAAAAATCATTAAATGCAATGGCAAAAAAGCAGACGGGGCCATCAGTTAGTCCACCGATACATTGGTAGTAGTTCATCAATGCCAGGTTTGCACACAAGCCATCTCAGGCGCGCTCCGCAGTTCCGACATCAATTTGTGTACTTCGGATGGCGTGTTTTGCAGTATGCTATCTTTTTCTTGGAACCAGGCCCCAGAACACATCTCAACTCCTAATCATGATGGCCGATTTCTTTTTGTTTTTAATTTGAACCGGCTTTAATTTCTTCCAAAGTAGGTACTAACAGTTCCATGATTTTCGAAGAGACAATCTCTACCTGCTCCTCGGTCATTTCAGGGTACATGGGCAGGGAGAGGATTTCGCTGCAGATCTTCTCCGCTACAGGGAATTGTCCATGTCTATCCGTGCCATTTGAATAAAATGGTTGCAGGTGGACGGGATCGGGGTAATGGATGGCAGTGCCAATTCCCTGCCCTTTTAGGTGCGCCTGCAAAGCATCGCGGTTTTGGGAGCGGACCACATACAGATGGTAAACATGTTCACAACCTAATGGCTCAACAGGGGTCACTAGATCAGTTTTTGCCAGTAGTTGGTCATACAAAGCCGCAATACGTCGCCTTGATTCGACCCACTCGTCCAGATGACTTAATTTGATGCGCAGGATCGCGGCCTGGAACGAATTTATACGATGGTTAAACGGTGGCAGTTCGTGGACGTTTTTGACGCGCTGTCCGCAATTCCGCAATGCGCGTACAGCTTCGGCCACATCAGGATTGTCAGTGGTCACCATACCGGCATCTCCACATGCGCCCAGGTTTTTCGTTGGATAGAAGCTAAACGCACCCGCATCTCCCAAACTGCCTGTCCGCTTCCCTTTATATTTTGCTCCATGCGCCTGACAGGCATCCTCGACAACTACCAGGTTATGTGCCTTCGCAATACGTAAAATCTCATCCATTTCGGCAGGTAAACCGTAGAGATGAACTGGAACAATCGCTTTAGTTTGTGGCGTAATCGCCTCTTCGATTTTTGAAACATCGATATTCCAGGTAACGGGATCCGCATCCACAAAAACAGGCGTGGCTCCCGTGAACGTAACTGCAGCCGCAGTAGCGGTGAATGTATGGGTTGGAACAATTACCTCGTCACCAGAACCAATTCCTAACGCACGCAAACTTAGCTCGATAGCAGAGACCCCACTGTCAACTCCGACTGCATATTTTGTTCCACAATAAGCAGCAAATTCTTCCTCAAATTTTCCAACGTCTTGGCCAAGAATGAAATCACAGCGATCCAAAATATCGTTGATAGCCTGATTGATTTCAGGTCGTAAGGTACGATGCTGGATAGACAGATCAATCCATGGAACGTTCATTTCTCCTCACTTTCGAATTGTTTTTCTAGGATAGGTTTTGCAGGGTTTCCAACGACAATCGCGCCCGGCGGCACATCGTGTGTAACTACACTTCCAGCGCCAACCATTGCACCCTCGCCAATGGTCACACCGCATAAGATTGTTGCATTGCTGCCAATGGATGCTCGTGCTTTTACAAGAGTCGGTATGCAAAGCCAATCGGCCTCTGATTGGAGCGATCCTGACTCTGTTGTAGAACGTGGGTATTTATCATTGATAAACATTACGCCATGCCCAATAAAAACCTCGTCCTCAATCGTCACACCTTCGCAGATAAAGGAATGGCTGGAGACTTTGACACGCTTTCCAATACGAACACCTTTCTGTATTTCGACAAAGGTACCAATTTTGCTTTCATCATCAATCTCACAACCATAAAGGTTAACAATCGCATAAATACGCACATTCGTTCCCCAGTTTGACATCCGGCGCAATGCGGGAAAACTCAGCGGCTACCATTTAATCACCTCGTGTGTTGACCCATTTGTCATAGAACGTTGAGCTGCTTCCAAAACTTTGATGACACTCAAACCATCATCTCCGCTACTGCGAGGTTGTTCATTATTGATAATGCAGTCCAAGAAATGCTGGCATTCCTTTCGCAAAGGCTCAGCCATCTGAATTTTCGGGATTACAATATCGCCGAAACGGTAATTGCACTGGAATTCATTGAATCCGCCATTTGTGTAAACAGGAGTTTCAACCCCTTTGTCATAGATTTTTAATTTCTGCTCATTTTCCAGGTCGTTATAAACAATCATCTTTTTACTGCCTACAACAGTGACACGGCGCACCTTGCACGGATCCAACCAACTGACATGAATAAAAGCAGGTATACGATTTGGGAAAATCAGGTTCATGTAAGCTACATCATAAATCCCCTCAAAGACGCAGGGCATGCCTTGCGCACTTATAGAAATCGGTTTCTCGCCAAGCAAGTATAGCAAGATGGAAATATCGTGTGGGGCCAAATCCCAGAGTACATTTGAGTCTCTCTAAAACAAACCCAGATTTAATCTGGCAGCATCGAGATAAAAAATTTCTCCAAGTTCCCCGCTATCAATGTACTGCTTTAAGGCTAT
This sequence comes from uncultured Chloroflexia bacterium, assembly GCA_963829615.1. Taxonomy (GTDB): domain Bacteria; phylum Chloroflexota; class Anaerolineae; order Anaerolineales; family Villigracilaceae; genus JAABUE01. The sequence continues at coordinate 94,159 of CAWHJM010000006.1, read as the reverse complement.
TACAGCACCATTGTACTCAAACGTATGCCCTACCATAAGGATCAAGTCTTTTGATGCAGCTAATTCGATCAGTTCCTGTGCATGTTCGCTCTTAAGGGTCATTGGTTTTTCGATCAGCACATGCAAACCATGTTCCAGGCAATCTTTGGCAATTGGGTAATGTGTTGCAGGTGGTGTGGAAATGATAGCCGCATCCAAATCCATATTGAAGAATTCTGTGTATTCATTTGTAGTGACAATACTTGGGTATATGCTTTTCGCTCGTTGCAAACGGTCATCTTTTGTGTCAGCAATAGCAACCAGTTCAGACATTGGAATTTCGAAAAAGTTCCGTGTCAGATTTGGTCCCCAATACCCATATCCGATAATCCCAACATTTAGGGTACGCACACCTACAATATTATTCATCTTGATTATCCTCCTGTTTAATAGGCACCCTTTGTAGAGATCATCGCAAAAGGTGTTTTCAATATAATTTTGAAGTCGAGCCAAATAGATTGCTTTTCAATGTACTCAACATCTAATTTCACTTGCTGATCGAAGTCCGCCATACAACGTGCAGTAACTTGCTGCAGGCCAGTGATACCCGGTTGTGCACTTAACCGCTGTAGATGCCAGGGTTTATACATTTCCACCTCGTATGGAATTGCCGGCCTTGGTCCAACCAAGCTCATATCGCCACAAATAACGTTCCATAGTTGAGGTAACTCATCTAGGCTTAATCTACGCAATAGTTTTCCCGGACCAATAATCCTTGAATCGTTTACCAACTTACGAGGTATGGTTGGCGCCTCTTGCACAGCGGTCAATTCATCCTGACTTATGGAATTATGAGGTCTGGTTGGCGCATTTTGCAGTGCATCCATTTGATCCTGATCATTCTCGATCAACGCTTTGATGTAAGCTTGGTGAATAGCCGGATCAGCATTCAATTTCATTGTTCTAAATTTATAGCAATAAAAAGGCACTTTTTTCCAGCGTAAACGTCCATTAAGGTATTGTCTTTTGGCACCAACACGCTCCTGAATAAAGAAGATAGGGCCTGGAGAGTATATAAAAATCAATAGAGCGATAACGAGCATCAATGGAGATAGCAAAACCAACAGCAACAAAGAGAATGTGAAATCAACAAAACGCTTGATTGCATAATAGTTCCTTCGATCCACATCCTCTAATTTCAAAACAGTTGCATCATCTAAAAGTATTTTATTTTCCATCTCATTTCTTCCCTTCAACTACAATTTATCAGTCACCTATCAATTCCGATATACTTCATCTTGGTATAAGTATCCCTGTCTTTACATTCAAAACATCGGCTGCTTTACGGAGATTGCTAAGGTAAATATCATTGTCTGTAAAATCCTCATATTCTTCATATAACCCGTTCCATATCTTTATTGCAGTCGGTTCACTACATCCACGCTTGCGCATTTCGCCAATGAAATCGTTGTATGACATTGCAGTTCTTGCTGCCAACAATTGAACTCTACTTCCCATCTCCGCTCCACAATCATCAAATTGGTAATTGAGTTTATCGGTGGAACCAATGTCTCCTTAGCAAGGAGATTTAAATTTATTGTTTCCGGTTATTTACCATCAAACCCAATTTGCACTTCGAATTTGATTTAAAATTGCATTGAAAAAAAGATAAAAAAATATCTACAAATAAAAATAAAGTTTAGGGAGAAAGCAAAACCAATACCCAAATATAGATAAACCTCAATCAAGAATTTGTTAAGTTGTAAAAATGACTTTCTTATCACTCCGCTTTAATGTAACAAAAAGGATATTTAAATGTATTATGAAATTCCAAGGATTTCTTAGGATTCCTTATTTAGGAAATTGCATTTAATAAAACGTTACCATTCTTAAAGAATAAGGATGTTGTCCTTGATAGGCAATTTGTGCTATATTAATCGTGCTTTTGATTACAATGCAGAATCTTTGCTAATCCCACATGGTTCGGGCACTGAAAGGGATAAAAGTGGCTAAGAAAATTCTAGTGATAGATGATGATCTGAACGTTGCGGAACTCATCAAATTGATTCTGAAACCACGCGGTCTGTTGATCTATCACGCAGCGGATGGGCAAGAGGGACTAAACAAGCTTACGAACTACAACCTGACTTAATTATTCTGGACATCATGATGCCAGAGCATGATGGATTTGATGTTTGCGCTCGCCTGCGAGAATTCAGCGATGTCCCCATTGTCATGCTCACAGCCAAATCCCAGAGTTCAGACGTTGCTCATGGATTTGCGGTTGGTGCGGATGATTATGTAAAGAAGCCATTTTCCAATGAAGAGTTAGTTTCAAGGATAGAAAGTCTCTTGCGGCGAAAAAAGTCCGCTAAAGCAAGCACAAATATTACAGGCTATTCAGATGGTAATCTTGAAATAGAGCTTTCTTCTCAAAAGGTCACGCTTCAGGGTGAAGAAATCGCCTTGACGCCTACAGAATTCAAGCTTTTAGCTTTTCTGATCCTTCATCCACATAAAACGCTTTCCACCCGTACACTATTAAGCGAAGTGTGGGGTGATGCATACAGTCACGATAAAGCGTTGCTCTCTTTATATGTTCATCAATTGAGACAAAAGCTAAAAGAGGGTGAAGCAGAACATAAATACATCCAAACGCAATGGGGACAGGGATACTGGTTCAATCCCTTACTGCAAGCCCAGAAAAACATCTCCGGTTTCTATACCTGTTCAAGAAGAGCAAGAAACAGAAAGAGAAAAAACTTCTAATAATTCTGCTACTTTTAGATGGGGGTGGATCGTTTTGGTTGTTCCTATTGTACTTATAGCACTACAGTTGAATGGTATTTCCGGCTTCTTCACCAAGTCTACTTCGGGAAGCACATCACTTGAAGTATTGGTCACTGCCGAAGGTTTTTTAAATGAAGGTGACACAGGTGTACGTGGACAAATCTGTATAACCAACCAAGGTAAATACCCCACCGAACACTTATCCGTGGTGGATACCGTCCAAGTAATTGGTGAACAGAAAGATATGTTCACATCGACAACTATAGATCTTGATCAAAATCCTATCATTGAACCAAACGAATCTCACTGCTATCCTTATGAGATTATCTTTGAACCTATCCAAGAACCAAATATTAAGTACAGTAACATAATTAGTGTCACAATTACAAATTACAGTGGTTTAACACTTGGCAGTGAACATTGTCCAGGTCCGGATCCTTGCTCATTCGGACCAACGATCATGACTGAATTTTCTCTACCAGAACCATAATTTGAAAAATCATCGAAACTCAAGTTAATAAAAAATCGGAGTGGTAACAAAAACAGGCGACCATAAGGCCGCCTGTTTACATATAAGGGTCGTCCTCTTTTCGAACAACCTTTGAATGGTTTATATACCCTTCATTAATCCGAAACGTGTTACCCAATTTCGCCGGAAAAATGAAACCTCCCCAGCCTTTACACCTATATTGCTACAATATCCATTAATCCAAAATCAACTTGCTACGCTGGAACAGACGCATAGCGATTGCCAGCAAAATGACCTGGATCACCAGCAAAGCCACCGCCACCCAGATCGCGATCTGGACCGGATTCGCGTTCATGACCGCAGCGCCGAAGGACTCCAGCCAGACTCTCGGAATGAACTGGATGAACATGAACGGCAGGAACAGGATTAGCATCCCGAAGCTCATCCATTGCTGGGCCTGGCGCACGCTGCTCGCCCGCAAAGATACCAACACGCCGATACTGGCAGCCAGCCCCGAAACCAGGATACTGAATACCAACGCACCAATTGTCATCAGGGGCGAAAAGAACAACAACCCGCTGCCATGAATAGCTACGTTGATCGTCACCAGGCTGACCAGCAGGATGGCCCAGGTTAAGGCAAAGCCGTAGGCCAGGGCAGCCAGCAGTTTGCCAAACAGGATAGCGTGGTCGGAGAGGCGGGTAGCCAGCAGTGCTTCTAACGTATGTCGTTCGCGCTCCCCGGCAAACGAGTCCGCCACTACGCTGTAGACCCACATGTAGGGCATCCAGGCCCACACCATGGCGCTGATTGGTGACGTGACCCAATCACGTCCACTTTGCAAAGGGATCACCACACCGAAAACCAATAAGATTACTAACAAACTCAACTTATTGCGCCCACGTGTGTCGCCGAACATCAGCATCTCGCGCAGTTCTTTCCAGGATACCGTCAAAATATCTGCGATCATTCTTCACCTCGGTTTTCTTCTTCTACCAACCGCAAGAAAACATCTTCCAAATCAGCCTTCTCTTTGCGCACTTCGTCAATTTGCACACCTGCACCCACCAATTGCGTTACGATCTCATGCGAACGGGCCATATCGTTCAAATCCATGACCACCTGCCCGTTGTGTTGCTGCACCCTGCTGACCAGGGCATTCCCGCGCAAGCCATCGATCACTTGGGATGAAAATCCCTGCCCGCTGACGTACAACCGCGGCGCGGACGTACGCGAGCGCAGATCCGTGGGGCTGCCGAGCGCCAGCAATTGACCGTGGTTGATGACGCCCACCTGATTGCACAACTTCTCGGCCTCGACCAGGTTGTGCGTGGTCAAGAAGATGGTCACGCCCTCGCGGCTGGCCAACATTTCCAGGTCTTCGCGCAAGGCTGCCGAAGCGACCGGGTCCAGCCCGGCGGTCGGCTCATCCAAAAAGACCAGTTCGGGGCGGTGCATGAGCGTGCGCGCTACGGCCAGTTTTTGCTTCATACCGCGACTCCAGCGCCCGATGGGCTCATTGCGTCGTTCGTACAGACCCACTGGCTCCAGCAATTCGCGGATGCGCGACTCGCGTTCTGTTTTCGACATGTGCCAGATGCGTCCGTAGTAGTCCAGGTTATCAGCCGCGGACAGGCGTTCGTACAGGCCATGATGCTCTAGCAGCGCCCCGCTGCGTGTGCGGACCTCGTCAGCCTGCTTCCGTACATCGAAGCCCAGCACCTGGGCCTGACCTTCATCTGCGTCTAACAGGCCGAGCAGCAGACGAATGGTGGTGGTTTTTCCCGATCCGTTCGGGCCGAGGAAGCCGAACACCGTCCCGCGCTGGACTTCCAACGTTAAACGGTCAACAGCTTTCAGGGTCCCGAAAGAACGGGAGAGTTGGTTGGTTTGAATAGCGTTCATAGTTTCCTTATGCTGTCTTGGCGATGAAATCTTGCATCTGCTGACGGTATCCGTCAAAGGCTTGTTGCCCGGTTTCAGTCAATTTGCAGACCGTCAGGGGCAGCTTTCCCTTGAATGTTTTTTCGATGTTGACATACCCGGCTTCTTCCAGCTTGCTGAGGTGGGCAGACAGGTTGCCTTTGGTTAGCTCCGTTTCACGCTGCAGGAAGAGAAAGTCCGCACTTTCGACGGTGGACAGGATGGTGACGATCAGCAAGCGCGCCGGTTCATGGATCAGGCGATCCAGTTCGGTCAGGCTGCGCAGATCGTCACTCATGGCCATTCTCCGTGGGTAGGGGATTCTCGCTTAGATAGCGGCGCAACACCAAGTCCGCCGGAAATCATAATTGCTATTCCGAGCAGCCCATAGAACAACCCCAGGTTATAAGCTTGCGACAACCCGCTGAAAGATAGGACCACACCCAGCACAATTGCCAGCCCACCCAACAAGTAGAAGCGTTTCAGCCCGGACGATTTGCCGCGCAGGGCGATAAAAATAACGCCCACCAGCAAGCCAGTGATCAAAGCCATCGAGTCCAGGCCGCGAATGTAATCGACCAGCACGATGGACGCAATCGCAATGATCATCGCCACCCCGGCCACCACATAGCGGCGCACTTTGGCATCTTTTTCGTTCACGCGATATTCCACGTAGCCGGTACGTGGATAGGTCAGGCGCGCCTTCAGTGTGTTAACCAGCCAGCGCACACCAAAGATCCCGCCGACCATCACCAGTATCAAGCTGATCTGCAAGATAATACTCGCTGTCGAACCCTCCCCCAAAAAGCCCTGGGCTCCAAAATATATTCCCAACAGAACAAACAGGCCACCACTTGTAAGTTCGGCAATCCCATCGGCGTACCAGTAGCGCTTGACACGCTGTTCCACTTGTTTCATTTCATCGTTTTCCATGATCATTCTCCTTGTAAACTAGTTTGTATTGCAAACTAGTTTACAAGGATTATATCCAGATTCGGGTGCGTGTCAAGATAAAAATACCCTACCAGAGAACTATTTTTGCAAGCAAGCAATGACCGCTTGAATGGCCCCCTGTGGCTCTTTATCCGTCAAAGCCAGCACCGGCACATCCGGGATGGTGTACACAGAACGCGAATCCCCCACTTTCCAGTGGCGCGGCAGGATACCGACGGTATTGGGCGTATTGTTCAGCGTATCGGACATTTGCTGCGGACTCGTCGCCAACCTTGCGGACGAGGTGACGCTTCGTCCCTGCATCACGGCCTGCTCAAAGACCTTCTGCACATCCTCCCCCGGGGCGTATACCCACACCTGCACGGACGGATCGCCCTGTCCCGCAAACAGCTCGCGGACTTCCTCCACCGTCAGATTCTGTACCGGACTCTGGCGGGGAGTCACAACCAGGATTTCTTCCGTATCGATCTGATAAGCGTGAGCAGTCAAAAGGTCCGGTTCGCCCAGGCGCAGGGAAATGTCAGCGGAAGCCGGATCACTGGCCACGTTGATGACCGTTCCAGTTGGTGCGCAGGCAAATACGTCCGCGAGCCAGGGCTGGGTGGCAGGCGTGGTGTAAACATCGATAATTGTGTTTCAGGTGCAGGAGTTAGCCGTTGGGGCACAGGATGAAGTTAACAGGAATAACGTAAAAAATATAGCAATCTGAATTGGGATTATCCCCTCACCCCTACCCCTCTCCCGGTAGGAGAGGGGAACTCGCCATTTTGAAGTATGAAGAATGGTCCCACTCCCCTTTTGGGAGAGGGCGGAGGGTGAGGGCAAATCGTGAGAAATTTAAATCAAATCGCACGGCAAGTTACAGTAACTACCACTCGTTCAACAATGCCGCCAGCAGTTTGACACGTTCTGGCAGGCTGTCCGCAAAGATGAATTCCCGTTCGGAGTGATAGCCCTCACCAATTGCGCCCAGTCCATCCAGCACAGGGATGCCCAGCGGCGCAACAAAGTTGGCATCCGAAGCGCCACCAGAGCCGCCGGCTTTGAGTTCGATACCAATCGTTTCCGCAATGGCTTTTGCCTTTTCGAATGTAGCCCGCATGGTTTCATCGAATGGCATGGGGGGACGGTTGAGGCTGCCTGTGATTTCGAGCGAGGTGTCATCCAGCACCGGTCTGAGCGCTCGCATCTCGGCTTCGACCCGTTCCCACTCACCGACTTGCATCACACGCACATCCACCTGCGCAACGGCTTCTTCGGGCACCACATTCGAAACCGTACCGCCATGCATCACGCCGACGTTCAAGGTGGTCTGTCTTTCATAATTGGTCAACTTTTGAATGGCTAACACATGATGGGCCATTTCTTCGATGGCATTACGACCCTCTGCATGTGCACCACCCGCATGGGCAGCGCGTCCCTGCACCTTGACCCAGAACTCTCCTACTCCCTTGCGCCAGGTTTTGAGCGACCCACTCAGCAGGGCCGCTTCGAGCACCAACACCAGCGCCGATTCACCCGCAAGTTCCTTGATCAGGGATTCCGACGTCAGGCTGCCAATCTCCTCATCAGAAGTGCACAACAAGGTGACAGGGCGCGCTAATCCGCCGTTTTTTTGCAGTGCTTCGATGGCAGCCAGGCTGATAACAATGCCGGCCTTCATATCCAACACACCGGGGCCGAAGATCTTACCGTCCGCTTCGCGGAAGGGCATCTTTTCGAGCGTGCCCAGCGGGAAGACGGTGTCCATGTGGCAGAGCAGAAGAATGCCATCGCCCCTCTCCCCTTGGGAGATGGGTTGGGGGTGAGGGTTCCCCCAACGCGCAATGATGTGGTCACCGGCTTCTTTAACGGGAACAGTTTGAACGTCCGCGCCGAGGCGACGGGCTTCGTCCGCTACGATTGCACCAACCCGGTCCACGGCAGCTTTATCGGTCGAGGGCGATTCCGTTTCGACCAGTCGTTTGAGTAGGGATTTCATGTCCATAGTTTAGAGAGCAAAGTGGACAATGAGAACGATCACGCCAACCACCGCGCAATACGCGGAAAAGACGTATAACGAATGACCTGACAGATAGCGCAACAACCAGCGCACCGCAAACCAACCGACAATTGCTGCCGTTATAAATCCAACTGCCAGGGTCGGTAGGAAGTTTGCCAAGCCTGGCATATGGATGACGTCCAGCATCTGATAGCCTCCCGCCGCCAGCATAACCGGCACCGACATCAGAAAGGCAAAGCGCGCCGCAGATGGACGATCAAAACCGCGGAACATGCCGCCGGAAATGGTCGAGCCAGAGCGAGAAGCGCCTGGGAAAACGGCGAGGATCTGGAACAGACCAACGACCAACGCATCCAGCCAGTTCATTGATCGAAGGGCACGATCTTTTTTGGTCAGCCATTCGGCCAGGCCCAGTAAGATCGCCGCTGCAAACAGACGGATGGCTGCTTCTAAAAGCGGGCTCCGAAATAGTGCTTGAACCACATCCTTGAGCAAATATCCCACAATCAAAGCCGGGATGGTGGCGATGACAATATACCAGCCCAGTTTCGCATTTTCAGGCAGGGATTTGAAATCACGCAAACCGCTCAGATTTTTGAGCGTATCCACGACGATGGAAAGCAAATCGTTCCAAAAGTAAATCAACAGGGATATGATCGTCCCAATCTGGACCAGCACCAGGAACGAGAACATGGCATCAGTAGCAGGCAAGCCGAGCATCGTTTGCCCGATCAACAAATGCGCCGTGGACGAGACCGGGATGAACTCGGTCAGGCCCTCGATGATACCGAGTAGGAAAGCTTGAATCAATAGTCATATTTCTCCCATTTTATTTAAATGTTTGCCAACCGTCCAGATACCGGAATTTCGTTTCGAAGCTCTTGGTCATTCCAAACTGGCCAAAATAAATGACCGTATACATCAAGCTTTCCCCTATGAAACTTTCCGGAAGGATATTCCCTTTAGTTCCTTCCACGTTTGCTATGATACATTCGCGCCTCGCAACTACATCAATAATCGAGAGCAGGCAGTATCTGGGCGCATCGTCGTCTTCGGGCTCCTTCCATTCCTGAACAGCAAGATAGCGTGATTCTGGCGACCACAAACAGACTTTCCCAAAAATCCGCTCTATAAATGAATATTGAAGAAGTCCCTCGATTGACAAAGAGTAACAGGCCTGATCTGCCTGAATCTCACCAATATACGTCAAGACAGCTTTATATTTTTTATTTGGGGATGGGAGCACAATTGGTTCCAACATTGGTTTTCTACCTTTAATCTATTCGAATGATGGGAATTATGATGAATCCCGTTTTGCATTATTCGACCACTTTTCCAACAACACCGGGGCCTGTTCTTCAAACGTTCCATCTGCAATATAGCCGCGAATATCTTCCACCAGCCGAATCAACGCCCGTAAATTGTGAATGGATAGCAATGTCCCGGCCAGCAGTTCTTTTGCCACGATCAGGTGCCGGATGTAAGCGCGCGTGAATTTTTTGCAGGCGTAGCAATCACAATCTTCGTCAATCGGACGCTCATCGCGCGCAAAGGTTGCGTTCATCATGTTCAGGCGGCCTTCGGGCGAGAACGCGGCGTGATGGCGTGCCAGGCGGGTGGGCAGCACGCAGTCGAAGATGTCGATACCGCGCGCGATGCCGTTGATGATGTCTTCGGGGGTGCCAACGCCCATCAGGTAGCGCGGCTTGTTCTCGGGCAGCAGCGGCGTGACCACGTCCAGCATGGCGTGCATCTCGTCCTTGGTCTCGCCCACGGACAGGCCACCGATGGCGATGCCGGGCGTATCGAGCGAGGCGATGAATTCCGCGGAAGCAGCCCGCAGGTCCGGATCGATGCCGCCCTGCACGATGCCGAAGAGCGCCTGGTCAGCGCGTCGTTTGGCCTTCAGGCTGCGCTCAGCCCAGCGATGCGTGCGCTCCATGGCCTGCTTGATGTACTCGTGGTCGTTTGGGTCGGCGCACTCGTCGAAGGCCATGATGATGTCCGCGCCCAGGTTTTCCTGAATGCGGATGGATCGCTCAGGCGTGAAGCGGTGCTCGGAGCCGTCGATGTGACTTCTAAAGGTGACACCGTTATCGTCCACTACCCGGGTTTGGGCGAGCGAGAAAACCTGGAAACCGCCCGAATCGGTCAGCATGGGTTTGGGCCAGCGCATGAAACGGTGCAGACCGCCCAACTCGGCCACCAGATCATCGCCGGGACGCAGATACAGGTGGTAGGTGTTGGAGAGCACCAGCGAGGCGCCGACGTCGGCTACCTGCGCCGGGGTGAGCGCCTTGACGGCCGCCTGCGTACCAACCGGCGCAAAGACCGGGGTTTGGAGGGTGCCGTGGGGGGTGGTGAAGGTTCCTGTGCGGGCACGCTTGTTTTTGGCGGTGAGGGTGAATTCGAACATGGGGATGATTATATTTGGATTTCATCAATTCGAACGGGTTTTGTTTGCAAGGTAAGTGATTGTAGCAGAAATGATCAATTCTACCTTTTCGGGAGTTTGACCAGTCTTCTCCGAGATTTTTCGAACAAGCTCTCTCTGCGATCTTTGTCACCTGTCATTGCCAGCAAAGCCTGCGCCCATACTTCAGGGTCAATTTTAGTATCATCATCCCAGGGTTCCTGCTCGTCTAGCATGGCTTCCTCCTTCCATTGTTGATCTGCATTATACAATAACCCTTGCCCGTGTCTTTATCCCCGTTTATACTCTTTCCAACAACACAATGCCAAAAACGCAAAAGCCCTTATTCCCAATCTCCCGCCTTCGACATTCTCTTCGCCCTCATCATCGGCATCTTGAGTCTGGCGCTATACGTCCGCACGCTGGCACCTTCGTTGCTCTACGGGGATGTGGCCGAATTCCAGACGCTCTCCTACACGCTCGGGATGACGCATGCCAGCGGTTATCCCACGCAGATCATCTTCGGCAAGCTGTTCACCTTCCTGCCGTTTGGGGATATTGCCTATCGCGTCAACCTGATGTCGGCTTTCTTCGGCGCGCTGGCGGTTGCCAACGTCTACCTGATCGTGCGCTTGATGGGCGGCTGGCGGACGGCGGGACTGCTGGCTTCGTCCGCGCTGACGGCCAGCGTCTTTTACTGGCGGCGCATGATCATCGCCGAGTCGTACGGGCCTGCGGCCGGGATGTTGACGGTCGTGTGGCTGTCGGTGCTGCTGTGGCGGCGCACGGACAAGTGGGGCTGGCTCTTCGCCGCCGGGCTGGCCGGTGGATTGAGCATGGGCATCCACAGCACGGTCATTATGACGGGCGCTGCGGTACTGGTCTACATGCTGCTGACCGCGCGCAAACGCTCCGCGTGGTTTGGGGCCGCTGCGGGCGCAATCCTCGGGCTGGCGTTGACCTTTGCGTTCTTCCTGGTTCTCGACTACAACGATCCGCCCTCCAGCATCTACAACACCAGCTATCGCACCAATCTGAGCGAGCGCGGCTTGACGCCCGAAGAATTCGACACGCCCATCCACCGCCTGCTGGCGATCTTCCCCGCTCAAAGCTTCTGGACCTATTATTTCAGCGCTGCGCCGGATGAAATCCAGCGGCGAGTGGTGGAATACGTCAACTCGTTCCCACGCTGGCAGTTTGCCGGAATCCTGCTGGGGGCGCTGGCGCTTTTCGCCATTCCCAAAGACGGTCAGTGGCGTTGGCGCGAAGGGCTGTACGCGCTGATCGCCTTTGCGCTGATCTGGGGCTTTGCCGTCTCGGTGGAGTTTTCGGTCTATCAAGAGTTTTACGTCCCAGTAGCAGTCATCGTGCACGTCTGGCTGGGGATGGGGGCCAGCACCCTGCTCGACGGCGCGGAATGGCCGCTTAAACGGTGGCAGGTTCTCGGGACGGAACGAAGCGGGATGCTCGTCAGCCTGCTGGGATTGGCGCTGGTAGCCCTGTCCATCTGGAACGCGCGCACCGACCTGCGGCTGGCCGTCACAAAAGGAACGACCACTTTCATCCAGTCCGAAAAGATCTATCCGAATGACCCCGAGCGCGCCACCAAAGAAGGGCATCGCATCCTGAGCAAGGTGGAAGACAACGCCATTATCTTCGCCAACTGGGACCGGCTGTATTCGTACGTGTACACCGCGCACATCCTGGAGGGCCGCACCGGCATCGCGCTGCACGAGGTGCTCGAGCCGCCAACGCCCGGCTCCACCATGAAAGCCTACATCGACGCCAACCTCGGCACGCGCCCGATCTATTTCACTCTGGATGTGCCGGGGCTGGAAACATATTACAATGTTGAGCAAATCGAACCGCAATTATTCCGCATCACAAAGAAAGCACCATGACACATACCAAACGCTGGCTGATTCCCCCTCCGATTACCCTCGAAGCTGACACGGCGCTAAAGGCCTTCCCGCCTGTGCTCAGGCAAATCCTGTTCAACCGCGGCTACGCAACGGACGCCGAGGCGCGCGCCTTCCTGAAAGCCGAGCCGGATTTCGACACCGATCCTTTTAAAATGACCGGCATGCAGGCTGCCGTCGAGCGCATCCAATATGCACTGGCGCATAACGAGCCGATTGCAATCTACGGTGATTACGACGTGGACGGCGTCACGTCCACTGCGCTGTTGGTGGATATCCTGAACGCACTCGGTGCAGATGTCCGCGGCTACATTCCCAACCGTTTCGATGAAGGCTATGGTCTGAACAATGACGCATTAAGCGCGCTCAAAGACGACGGCGTGGGACTGGTCATCAGCGTCGACTGTGGCATCCGTTCGCCGGACGAAGCGCTTCATGCCCGGACCATCGGCCTGGATCTCATTATCACAGACCACCACCATCCCTCGGAGGGACCGCTTCCCCCTGCCACCGCCGTCATCAATCCCAAACAGCCGGGTGACGTCTACCCAGACAAAGACCTGGCTGGCGTAGGCATCGCGTATAAATTGGCAGAAGCATTGTTAATCGAGCAGGGTTCAGCGGACAGCGTCCAGCTTACACGCTTGCTTGATCTTGTTGCTCTAGGCACAGTTGCTGACCTGGCTCCCCTAGTAGGCGAAAATCGTTTCCTGGTCCGCCGCGGATTGCGCCAGATGCGTGAGACCACACGACAGGGACTGTTTTCCCTGGCAGCTGTGGCTGAGTTGAACCTGCCGAAAGTCAATGCCACGGACATCGGCTTCCGGCTCGGCCCGCGCCTGAACGCGGCCGGTCGCCTGGACGAGGCGCTGGCAGCCTACGAATTGCTGACCACCACGGACGTGTTCAAAGCCGGACAACTGGCCCAACAACTGGACGTGCAAAACCGCGAACGTCAGCGCATCACGCGCGAGATGCAATCCGTGGCCGAAGAACTGGCGCTGGCAGATGAAACGGACGCTTTCCTGCTCTTCGCCGCACACAAGGATTTCAACGCCGGCGTGGTCGGGTTGGCTGCTTCCCGTCTGACCGAAACCTACTACCGTCCCGCCATCGTGGCCCACATCGACACGGACACCACGCGCGGCTCGTGTCGCTCGATCCCCGAATTTCACATCACCGATGCGCTCGATAAATGCGCAGACATTCTCGTTCGGCATGGCGGTCATGCCGCGGCGGCCGGCTTCACCGTCGAAAACGATAAGCTGGATGAACTGGTCTCGCGCCTGAAAGCCATCGCCAAGGAACAACTCAGCGATCAGGATTTGCGTCCCACCCTGACCGCGGACGCTGAAATCCCGCTCGTGGAAGTGCGGCCTGAACTGCTCAATAATCTCAAATACCTGGAACCAACCGGCTACGGCAACCCGGATGCGGTCTTTGTCTCGCGCGAAGTGAAGGTCCGCCACGCGCGCACGGTCGGCGCGGACAGCAAGCATCTCAAGATGTACCTGGAAGATGAAGGCGGTGCATCACATGATGCGATTGGCTTCCGGCTGGGTCATCTCCAGCCGGAACTACCCGAGTACGTCGATATTATGTACACGTACGAAATCAACGAATACAACGGGCGCATCAATTATCAGTTGAATTTGAAGGATGTGAAGGCGGCGGGAGTACCGGATTAATCCGTAGGGGCGGGTCTGAGACCCGCCCCTACGATTTTATTACGGCCCCCATCTGGGTTGGTAATCGCAATAATCGTTATTCGTCAGGCGGCGTAGGTCGGTGCCGTCGGTGCGGATGATGTAAATCTCGCAGCCGTGGATATCATCGTATTTATCGAAATAAGCCGTAAAGGCCACCCATTTGCCATCGGGGGAGAAGCTGGGTCCCTGGCTGTTGCCACCAGTTGGAGATAGCTGACGCGCTTCGGAACCGTCCGCTTTCATAATATAGAGTTCACGATGCCAGGCCTCCCCCGAATATGTGACAATATACTGCCCGTCCGGCGACCAGTCGCTACGACCACGGATGGCCGGCAGGTTACTGATCTGGTGTAAATTTTTCCCATCCACTCTGACAGCAAATAATTGCACTGCTCCGTTCCGGTCGGATGCAAACAGGATTTGTTTGCCATCCGGTGACCAGGTGGGGTCCCAACCTTCGACGCGGGGAATGTTATGGGGATCATTCCCGTTACTCTCCATGAGCATGATCTGGTAGCGGTCGGTATTGGCCGCCCAACGCGTGAAGGTGATGCTCTGACCGTCGGGCGAATACTCGGGCGCGGTCAGGACGCCGTTACGGTTGGTCAGGCGGTTCACCGTGCCATTCGCAAGTTCATAGGAATAGATTTCGTAAACATTCTCTTCCCGAAAGGCAGAATACAGCACCCTGCGTCCATCCGGGGATAGCGATGGATAAAAATGCCGGAAGTTGTCTTCAGTTGTCAGGCGGTGATAGTCGCTTCCGTCCGCATTCATGATGCAAATCTGTTCGGCGGCCTGATATTTGTAAATCTGGCAAGTGAACACAATGTGGCCAGTCGGTCCGTCCTGCGAGGAGACGGTGGGCACACCTGTCATACCGGCAACAGGAGTGCTGATTTGTTGCGCGGGGAGTTCAGGAAAATCGAAAGCGGAGGTAGCTGTCGGTGTGATGGGTGCGGGAGAGAAGGCCGAAACCGGGGTGGAAGCTGCCAGCGTGGCGAACAGGTCGATGGTCGGGGTTGACCCGGCGGCAGTCAAACGTCCCAATCCTGAGACAAGAAAAGTAACAAGTAGCAAAAAGCCGCAGAAGGTGACCAATCCCGCGGCAATCCAGAGCGTGCGTTTGTTGGTGGTCATGCCCCCTATTTTACCCTCCCATAGCGGTAATAAGCGGCACATGCGCCCTCAGAAGAGACCATGGTCGCACCCAGCGGATGTTCGGGCGTGCATTCCTTGCCAAAGGCCGAACAATCATGCGGCTTCTTGAGCCCTTGCAGGATTTGCCCGGCGATGCACAGGGGCGACTCTTCGGCGGTGATAGTCTCGACCTGGAAGCGTTTCTCAGCGTTGAAACCATCGAACTCGGGGCGCAAGTCCCAGCCACTCATCGGAATAGTACCGATGCCACGCCACTTGCGGTCAACGTCCATAAAAATGGTATGGATCATTTTCTGAGCAGGCTGATTGCCTTCGAATGTGATAGCCCGCTGGTAGGCATTGAACACTTCGAACTTTCCGGCCTCCAGCAAACGGACGGTTTCCAAAATGCCCTGTACGATGTCGAGCGGCTCGAAGCCGGTGACCACCATCGGCGTTTTGAATTTCTCCGCCAGCGAGGGGTACTCATGATAGCCCATCACCGCGCAGACGTGACCCGCCAGCAGGAAGCCTTGCACGCGATTGGTCGATGAACCCAGGATGGCCGAAACTGCGGGCGGCACACGCACATGTGAGACCAGAATCGAGTAGTTGGTCAGACCAAGGTTTTTGGCTTGCATCACGCTCATCACGTTGGGCGGGGCGGTGGTCTCGAATCCGATGGCGAAGAAAACCACCTGCTTGTCAGGATTGGCCCTGGCAAACTTAACCGCATCCAGCGGTGAATAGACCACGCGCACATCCCCACCTTGCGCCCTGACCGAGAACAAGTCGCGGCTGGAACCGGGCACACGCAGCATATCGCCGTAAGAGCAAAAGATCACATCCGGACGGGAGGCGATCTCCAGGGCTTTATCGATCAATTCAAGCGGCGTCACGCAGACCGGGCAGCCCGGCCCATGCACCAGTTCGATCTCCGGCGGCAACAACTGGTCGATGCCATGCCGCACGATAGCATGTGTCTGCCCGCCACAAATCTCCATCAGCGTCCACGGGCGCGTTACGGTGCGGCGGATCTCTGCGATTACATTCTTTACCAACGCCGCGTCACGGTACTCGTCAACGTATTTCATGCAGGCGCAACCCCAGGTTCAGGGCCAAGCTCCTCTTCGAAATTAGATATTTGTTTAAGCAATTCGAGCGTTTCCATCGCTTCCTGTTCGCTCAACAGGCTGATTGCAAACCCAACATGGATGACACAATAATCCCCCACCTTGGCCTCGGGCACGTAGTCCAGGCAGGCTTCGCGGAAAATCCCGCCAAAATCGACCCTGGCCATCTGCAGTCCATCGCTTTCTTTGATCTCAACGATCTTACCCGGTACAGCTAAACACATGGTTCCTCCTGTAGTAACGGCTTTAGCCGTCTAAATCAGCGACTTAGAGTCGCTACTACGTTTTCATTCTTGCCGCTGCAATAACAGCCTGTCCCAAAGACAGACCGCCATCGTTCGTCGGCACCTGATGATGTATGTATACAACAAAACCATCTCGTTGCAAGAGTGACAAAGTTCGTCGTAATAGGGTGATATTCTGCCAGACTCCGCCGGACAGTGCGACTTCATTTATATTCTTGGTTATACGCAAGCTTTGGCAGATTTCAAGCGCCAACTGGGCCAAACCATTGTGGAATTTGGCCGATATGGTCGGGATGGGAACACCCGCCAGCACATCCGTTATCAGAGCTTCTACTGCGCTTCTGACGCTGGATTTTATCCTGCTCCCATTCAAAGGGATACAACCCATCCTCGTCCGAATCCACCAAAGCCTCGAACTCGATGGCCGCCTGCGCCTCATAATTGACCGACTGCCTGACTCCCGCCAGCGCCGCCGCCGCATCGAACAGACGTCCCATGCTGGAGGTCATCGGAGTATTGATTTTCCGCTCAATTGCGTGCGTAAGGTAGTGCGATCCTCGGCACAAAATTCGGCCACAGGAGCGAGACGATCATCCCAATCCAGTCCCAGCGACCAGAGCAAGGCCAGTGCGGTACGGGCGGGTTTCTTGATAGCCGCATCCCCGCCGGGGAGCGGGAAATAGTCCAGGTGATACGCGCGTTTGTAAGATTTGTAATCTGCGACCAGCACCTCCCCGCCCCAGATGGCGCCGTCTTCGCCGTAACCTGTGCCATCGAAGGCCAGGCCAATAACGGGTTGCGAGCCGTCCAGTCCGTGCTCAGCCATGCAAGCGGCGATATGGGCGTGGTGATGCTGTATGCCTATCGTTGGCAGGTGGTCCTGTTCGGCCCGTTGGAGCGCATAGCGAGTGGAAAGATAATTCGGGTGCAGGTCGTAAGCTATTGCTTCGGGTTTGACGCGGAATAATCTTTCGAAATGTTCCACGCCCTGCTCAAAGGATTGCAGTGTTTCGTAGTTTTCCATATCACCGATATGGTGACTGAGAAAAGCATAATTCTTATTGGTGATGCAAAAGGTGTTCTTGAGTTCGGGGCCAGCGGCGAGCAATGGCGGGACTTCCCAGGGGAGTTTGACGGGGAAAGGAGAATAACCGCGAGAGCGGCGAATGGGATAGATTTCCGATTTATGATTTTCGATTTCTGATTTCTGATTGGGGAACACCCTTACGACAGAATCATCGCAGCGAACGTGAATATCGCGGTCGTGCATCAGGAAGGCATCCGCCAATAACGCTAATCGCGTGCGGGCTTCTTCGTTATCGGTGGCAATGGGTTCTTCGGAAAGGTTGCCGCTGGTCATCACCAGGACCGTGGACGGTGAACGGTGGACGGTGTTTTGGTCTACAGTCAACGGTCCACTGTCGAGAATAAGATAATGCAAAGGCGTGTATGGCAGCATGACGCCCAGTGTATCCTGGCCGGGGGCGCATTCTTTCGCTATTGGCGATTCTGGTTTGCGCTGTAACAAAACAATCGGGCGCGCGCCGGATTGCAATAGCTCACGCTCGGCATCGTTCACATGACAGTGCTGCTCGATGGTTTCAATATCGGGCATCATCAGGGCAAAGGGTTTGTCCACGCGCAATTTGCGGCGGCGGAGTTCACTCACGGCGTTCGGGATTTGTGGCATCGCAGGCCAGGTGGAAACCGCCAAGGCCTTTGATTGCGAGGATTTTTCCATTTGCTAACAACTTACGTGTTTCCTGGATGGCATCATCGGAACGACTGAAGCCGTTACTACTTCTTTCGAGCCACACTTTTGGCCCGCAAACGGGACAGGCTACCGGTTGGGCATGGAAACGCCGATCCAGCGGGTCGGTGTATTCTTTTTCGCAATCGGGACACATGGCAAAAGGAGCCATGGTGGTTTTGGGGCGGTCGTAGGGGATGTCTTTGATGATGGTGAAGCGCGGTCCGCAGTTGGTGCAGTTGATGAAGGGATAGCGGTAACGGCGGTCGGAGGGGTCGAAGAGCTCGCGCAGGCAATCGGGGCAGATGCTGACATCCGGCGAGATGGGCTGGAAAGCACCATCTACGGCTTCAGAATGGAGGATGTCAAAGGAACGGAAGCCATTCGAGGCCTGGAAAGAGGCGCTCAGTTCATCAATGCGGGAAAGTGGAGGGGCTTCGTCACGCAATGCCTTGACAAAGGCGTCCAGCACATCCCCTTCGCCGTCCACTTCGATGTCCACGCCTGCGGAGGTGTTGCGAACCCAGCCGTTAAGTTGATAGCGACTGGCAAGAGCATACACAAACGGGCGGAAACCAACTCCCTGCACAATGCCCGTGATGTGGATGCGTGCGCCTATGAGAGACATAAATCAGGGTCGAGCGTTTTCGAGCAGCCAATTCACCCAGGCATCCAGACCTTCACCGGTGCGGCAGGAAAGTGGGAAGGTGACCAGGCCAGGGTTGAGGATCTCGACACCCTGCTGGAAATAGTCCATTTTGAAGTCGATGTAAGGCAACAGGTCAATCTTATTGATAACCAGCGCGTCCACGCCGCGGTACATGCCGGGATATTTGTAGGGCTTGTCATCGCCTTCGGGAATGGAGGCGATCAGCACAGATTTGTGCGTGCCAAGGCGGAATTCAGCGGGACAAACCAGGTTCCCGACATTCTCGACCAGCAACATATCCACTGTAGTGAGATCGATCTGGCCGAGGGCCTGGTGCAGCATGACAGCATCCAGGTGGCATTCGCCGCCCGTGTTAATCTGTACCGCGACAGCCGCGCCCGCGGCAGAAGCACGGTCGGCATCGATGGAGGTGGCAATGTCACCATCCACAACGGCCACACGCAGTTTCGCAGCCAGGCGTGGCAGGGTTTGCTCAATGACGGAGGTCTTGCCCGCGCCGGGGGAGGCCATCAGGTTGATGGCTGAATACTTTAGCGGCAGCAAGCCTGGATTGGTTTTCTTCGGCCAATTTGTCATTGGCGGAGAGGATTCGTTCGACAACAGGGATTCGTTGAGTCATAGTAATTAGATTGTACGGCAGTCTAAACCGAGAATATAGTCATTTTGGACACTATTTCGAAGGATTTTCGTCTGTATTTTTTAGATTTGGATCACTCAAATTTGACTGATCAATTAGAAGAGCCGCTTCAACTCTTTCGTCATGAACAAAGCGCTTCGACTGCGGGTCTCGCCGCTCCGCACTCGACCCTCCGCTCAGCGAAGATTATTTATTCCACATCAATCGCTTCGAGGGAGAACTCCTCGCCCGCGATGATCTTGACACCGACACTACCGCAATTGGGGCAGGAAAACTGCTCGCCATCGGGATGATATTTCTCGAAACAAGCCATGCATTGAAACTCCGTTGGAACGATGCGGAAGTGCAGCTTTGCACCTTCGGCGATGGTGTCTTTGGCGATGATATCCCAGTAAAACTGGATAGACTCGTCCACCAGCTTGGACAACTCGCCCATGACAATGTGCAGGTCGGTGATACGCTTGGCGTCCGCTTTTTGAGCGTGCTTGAGGGCAATATCGAGGATAGATTGGGTAACGGGGAGTTCGTGCATGGGCGGATTATAGCACCGAGAAACGAGCGATTGGAGATACACTTTTAACGCGGTATCCCCGCCCTCTCAAGCGGGGATACCTGACCCAAGTAAGGAGCCTGCAAACGGCTTTACAACCCATCCAAAGCGTCAGACTGTTTGTGCATTTCTTCTACCAGCACCGTCCGTACCAAATCACATACTTCCCCGATTTTTTCGTTTGCCAAGTGATATACCCTTTCATTGCCGTGCTGCTCGCCAACCACCACGTTAACTGAGCGCAGCACTGACAACTGGCGCGAGATCATGGATTGATTTAGCTCTAATTTGGCCATAATCTCGCTCACAGTCATGGGACGCTCACGTAAGATGTGCAGAATCTGCAAGCGAGTGGCATTACCCATCGCCCGACAGAACTCCGCCTGAATATCAAAGAGTGAGCGCTCCATGTTTTTGCTCCTTAATGCAAGCGTTGCAAATTCTCAAGCAACGTTCCGGCCAGATACGCATCCACGGCCTCGCGGATATCCTGAATATCAGTCAGAACCGGCTTGATGCCACGTGCAATCAGACCCTGATGGGCTCCCTGTCCCATACCACGCGCCAGCAATATCTGGCAGTCATTAATCGTATCCATCATCATGCCGTGACGATGCTGGGACTGCGGGTCCATGCCATGCGAGTCACCGTGCTCACCGTGGTGGTGCTCATCTGAAAATTGGCTGTGATTTGCCTTCGGGCGTGTCTCCTGCCCGGTTACCTTGTTGCCTTCCACCGCGAACACGACATAATATTGGGCCCGTCCAAAGTGGGCAGAAATGGTTTTCTCGTCATCTGTTACGACTGCGATTTTCATTGACTGGTCCTTCGTTATCTGTCTTGGCATAATACAGGTATCGCTAACTGGCAAAATGCCGTTTGACCGGTTGATCACGCTCATCCGAAGAGCAAAGCACCAATAACAAACGAGATGGCTTTGCATCAGCATTCTTCCAACGATGCGGCAGATAGGCTTCAAAGAACAGGCTGTCGCCCGGCTCTAACGAATGTGTCTCAGTGTCGACTGTATAGCTGACGTGCCCATCCAGACAATAGACGAATTCCCGACCGGTATGCACGATAGGATTCTTTCCGCTATCGGCGTTCGCTTCGAGCGTGACGATGAGCGGCTCGGCCCCGAAACGGGACATCCCGGCCCCCAGATCTTCCATCACGCCATGTGAAAAGGCGGCACGAGGACGCTGTCCGTTGCGTTGATGCACAACGGTTTTGTTCCCCTGTTCCGTGACAAAGAATTCCGTGACCGGCACCCCCAGCGCCCCGGCCACTTGCTGCAAAGTGCTGACACTGGGCGAGGTCTTCCCGTTTTCGATCAGACTGAGCGTATTGACATTCAAACCACTCTTCTCCGCCAACGTACGGATGGAAAGACTTGCTCCCGCTCGCAGCATACGCAGACGCGTGCCAACATCAATGGGATTATAGCCTTCACCAGATGCTGTGGAATTCTTGGCAGTCAATTGGTTAGCGCGCAGCAATTCTGTCATAAAGGTCTCCTGCAAGGTGTTTCAACTATTATTATAGTTTTCTTTAACAAAAATTACAAATTTTTACCAATATATTAGTCTAAAAGAGTTGATAAGCCCACCTTATAAAAAGGCGGGGCTGTCTAAAAAGTCAAAGCTGATGCTATAGGCTCCCACTTCTTCCTAAAAAATAAGCAAAATAGAGCCATTCCATCCCACTTTTTATGTCGGACAGAATAGCTTTTGCTATAAGCTCCCCACTTTTGCGTTAGGGGCCACCCTTTTTAACAACCCCACCTTGCTTTGTCAAAAAGCGCAAAAAAACTGTGAATTATCCTACGAACGTCTCAGCCACGCTACCAATTGCGTAACCCCTAACACGACGACCAACGTCAACACCACGCCCCATGCAAACGTGAATTCCAAGCGCACCCACATGGCGATACTCGCCAGGAAAACTCCCACCAGCGCCATGATTGTCAGTCGCGTCAGGTGACGGCGTTCGAGCACACGCGTGTCATCCATCAGGGGCGCAAAACGTAGACGGCGCATGAAATCGGTCAGATCCCAGGCCATCAGCCCGCCCAGCGTGCCGGAGATCATCCAGCCCGGTGAAAGTCCATACCAAAGGCCAATTCCGGCCAGGGTCACCAAGAGCAACAGTACTATCGTCGAAAACCAGGTCCAGTGCTTCCGACCGGCAAACAACCAGAGTACGCCAAGGATCAACAATCCACGTACTAACGGGGTTAGACCTACGCCCGCATACGCGTATGCTATCGAACCCACGCCCATTAAAACGCTGACTACAAAAGCAAAATAACTCATATACGCCCCCCAATGGCACGCAACAGCGCAGGCGGCGGACCCAGGCGGCGCTTCATGACCTTGTCAAAGGGATGCGCCACGTTCCAATCCAAAACCTGCACCCCGGCTCCCTGCAATTTATTCAACAGCAAATCACGCTCCATCCGCACCACCCGCCCGGCCAACTCAACAGACGGATTATCCTTCAAATAAGATAGCTCAAACGAGACCGGGTCCGGGCTGATGACCATGACCTGGTACCCATGCGCGCGCAGTTGCACCAGGATATCGTAGTCTCCCGCATCCAGCGGGCTGACCAGCACCACCTGCGAATGCGCCGGAAAGAAACGCGCCGGGATATGCTCCAATCCTTCGAAAACGGGACTGCCGCCCGGCTGCGCGCGCGCCAGCGCCTGCAAGATCCGTTCACGCTGCACCTTGCCATAACCAGGCAGTGTCCAGGCCAGGTAGCGGCCATAATGTAGCAGCCCCACGCGGTTGCCCTGCGACAGAAAAGCATCCGCCAGCGAGGCCGCCGCCAGCACAGAATACTCGAACAGCGAGCGCCCATCGCGGAAGCGGTTAGTCTTCTCCCGTCCATCCAGCACGATGTCCACGTCCGCCACGCGCTCCTGCTGGAACTCGTTGGCGAACAATTCATCGTTGTAGCGCGCGCTGGCCCGCCAGTTGATCCAGCGCGGCGGGTCGCCCGGCTGGTATTCGCGCAGGCCGAAGAACTCGGTACCCGGTCCACCTATGCGCGCGGGGATGGTCCCGGAATAGACGCGTGTACGCCGCGTGCGGATGGTGACGTAGTTGAGGCGCGTCAGGGGCGGGAAGACGAACAGATCGCTTCTGGCCTCGACCTGTTGCCTGCTCGGCCGTACCCCGAAGTGATCCAACGCCTCGACGCTGATCTGCCTGAATGGTAACCGCCGCGCGGCCCGTTGACGGTATATGTCCAGGAGTAGGTTCCACCTTTTTTAACGAGAGCAGGTGATGGGGAGATCCGACGCGCACATTGAGACCGGTCGGTAGAACGTCCGCAAGTTGCAATTCGTCGATGTCTGCACCACGGTTGGTCACTTCCAGGGTGACAACCACATCTTCCCCCGGCATGGCGCGTTCGGTAGACAGCTTGCGCTGCACGACCAAGTCCAGTTTGTCGGGCGCACGCCAGAAGCCCGCCAGCAGATAGATGACGAAGAGCAAGGCCAGCCCCAGCAGTTCGCCGTGCAAGGTGGCCAGACCCGTTAGCAAGAGGGCGTAGATAATGAGAACGAGGAAGATAGTGCGAGACATAACCCTCACCCCTGTCCCCTCTCCCTAAGGGAGAGGGGCATCAGGAAATCACCGGTACCGGAATCTTTTCCAGTACATCGCGGACGACTTCGCCTGTGACCTGGTGTGACATCCAGTATTCGGGCTGAAGGATGATGCGATGGTTGAGCACGGCTGTGGCGAAGCGCTTGACATCGTCTGGGATGATGTAGTCGCGGCTTTCCAACGCAGCGTGTGCGCGTGCCATCTTGAGAAAAGCCAGCGAACCGCGCGGACTGGAGCCAACGGCCACACGCCGGTCTTCGCGGGTGGCATGCACGAGGCTAGCAATGTAACCTTCCAGGTCGGCATCTACGTGCACACTTTCCACGATGGCGCGCATATCGAGCAGTTGTCTTGCGTCTGTGACCTTGCTCAACGAGACTTCGTCCTGACGGCGCTCATGGCGGCGGTGCAAGATTTCCTTCTCCTCGTCCACGTTGGGATAGCCGACTGACAACTTGAGCATGAAACGGTCGAGTTGGGCCTCGGGCAACGGGAAAGTGCCTTCGTATTCGATGGGATTCTGGGTTGCCAACACCAGGAATGGCTCTGGCAAGGTCATGGTCTCGCCTTCGAGTGTGACTTGTCCTTCTTGCATGGCCTCCAGCAGCGCAGACTGGGTTTTAGGCGAAGCGCGGTTGATCTCGTCGGCCAGGATGATGTTGGCAAAGATCGGGCCTTTACGCAACTCGAACTTGTTCTCGCCGCGGTTATAGATATATCCGCCGGTGATGTCGCCGGGCAGCAGGTCGGGCGTGAACTGGATGCGTTTGAATTCCAGCCCCAACACAGTCGCAAAGCTGCGCGCGATGAGCGTCTTTCCCAGGCCGGGGTAGTCTTCGAGCAGCACGTGTCCACCGGCCAGCGCGGAGGCCATGATCATTTCGAGCAGGTCACGTTTGCCAACGATGGCGCGCTCTACTTCGGTGATGACTTGCTTGCCGATTTTGGAAACTTCTTGAATTGTGGTCACAAATGTCTCCGTTGGTAATTCGTCAGGGTTTTATCCGCGGATTTCCAGATTACGCAGGTGATTAAAGTTTCTGCGGCATCTGCGCATTCTGTAGATACTTTCAATTCTTTTACTAGACATCTTACAATTTGTCTTGCTCTCGTCGCTGTCCTCGCCACCGGGGAAAGTGCCCCAAATGGGGTACGGCGACGAGAGCACTTATGCAAGAAATCTACTGTGTTTTCATCTGCCCTTCGAGGAAATCCACCGCTTCGTTCACATCCAGATCGAGCGGCGTAGGCTGCGGTCGGCTGAAGAATCCGCGCGGGTTGGGATAATCAGCGAAGGAGCCATTCAAGCCGGTCTCCAGGTAGGCACGTACAGGTTCGGATGGATGCCAGTCACGACCTTCCAACGGGCCGATGACCTTGGCATTCAGGCGGTCGCCGCGTTGGATGAGGAAATCGCGCGCCAGACGTCCCAGTCGGTTGGCGACCTGCCATTTGACATAGATGCCTTCGCGCGAGCTTTCGATGGAAAGCGCCAGCGTCTCAACGCTGCCCAGGCGCGGCTTGACTTTTTCCCGTACCCGCCGGGGACGTACTATGCGGGTTGTCAGGCTGTTGAAGAGCAGGATTGCGATCAGGAGCACAAATATACCCCACAATACCACTTGCGGTATGGCCCCGAACAGCACTGAAAACCCCCACCAGATGTAAGCCAGCGGGATCACCAACGCCAACCGGACGAGGTCTTGCAGGGCAAAAGCCAGCACCAACGCAACCACCAGCATGCCGCCCAGAACAAATGCCTGCTTGCGCGTCATGCGTCCTCCCCGCAATATTGCAGGATGGCATTCAAGCACGAGACAGCTTCATTGATCTCGTTTTTGGCAGGTTTACGCGCCCCATAGCGCACCGCTTCGAACAAGCGTGTCAAGCGCCGCACCGGGTCACCGGGCAAACCGGCACGTTCCAACCGGGAAGCAAATTCAGCGGGCGTCATAGCCTCCTGGCGGTACAGTCCACGTGTGCGGCTGACCACCTCGCTCATACGCACGTAGCAGTTTGTAATCGCATCTGCCCAGTCGCCACCCGATGAAAGGTCACGCAACGACGAACGCGCAATGGAGGCCAGGTCTTTGAGGGTGTCGGGAGGAGGGTAAGGGCGGTTGAGTCGCTGCCACCAGCGTAGCAGCAGCCAGGTCCCGCCGAGAAACGCGAGAACCACGCCCAGGCTGATCAGGTAGTTCACCCATCCCGGTATTTCAGGCGGAGAAAAGACCGGGGGCTGTGGCAAGTCCCCTTCATTCTGTAAGTCGGCCCCTACTGCACTGCTTGGGGCCAACTGCACTTCCGGTAGGGTGATCAAATTATTATCGAGCAGGTATGAAAGCACGAACAGGGTAAGCGCAAAGCTCAGAATGGCGCGGACAAAACGCTTGCGCAATTCCGGCGAGAGCAAGGATGCCGCCAAAACCACCAGAACCATTACCAGAATCCAGAAAGCAGCCTGCTTCCAAAGCGGCACGCTTACAAATTGATTGACCAAGATCTGGGGCATAATTTTGGGTAGGGATCGATTGCAGAATCCCGAGCGGATGTCCTTCGCCAAACTGCAAATTGCGCAGTCCCGCCGCCAGCAAAGGCAACGTCACAAGCGTAATGAGAGCCAGTAAAAGTATGAAGCGTTTTTCTCGAAAAATACGGCGCATATTGTGGAATTTTACCATTCGGAATCCGGTAAATTGTGTGTAACTACCAGTGTACTGATTCTCTCCAAATTTTTCGAGCTTCTACAGAAGGGTTTTCCCTCGGCGGAGGAAAAATCTGGCTTGTTCTCCTTGTCAGGGTAAACCTCGGCAGGATGGTATCCTGCCAGGATGGTATACTCGCCAACGATGAAAACTGTGACCGTCAAATCTTCCGATTGTGTTGGAGCGATCCACCCGGCGGCCATCAAAGGCATGGAGTTGTTCAACGCCGGGGAGTACTGGCTGGCACACGAAAAACTGGAAGAAGCCTGGAAAGAGGAAAGTGGCGCTGTGCGAGAACTCTACCGCGCCATCCTGCAAACGGCGGTGATCTACCTGCACATCACGCGCGCCAATTACAGCGGCGCGATCAAAGTGTACGGGCGCGTACAGAAATGGATTACGCCCTGGCCGAAGGTCTGCCGTGGCATCGAAATCGGACAATTACGCCAGGACCTGGAAGCCGTTATCGTGGAGGTCAAGCGCCTCGGGCCGGACCGATTGGCCGACTTCGACCGCTCCCTGTTTAAACCGGTGCGATGGGCATGAGCACATCCACTACCAAACCTGAACCCAAACAAGCAGCAACTCAACCATCCGAGCGGAAGTACATCTGCGACCGCTGCGGACACGAAATGTACGAACGCACCTGCAAGGTCATCTGTCCCAACTGCGGCAACCGCTTCGATTGCTCGGATTTGAATATCTATTTTGATTAGCCCTCACCCCCGGCCCCTCTCCCAAAAGGAGAGGGGAGAATTTATGAACAATCTCCCTTTCTCCAACAAAATCGCATTGGTGACCGGCTCCGGGCGTGGCATCGGGCGCGCGATTGCGCTGTATTTTGCGCAAAACGGCGCGGACGTGGTTGTCAACTTTTTCCGCAACCGTGGGCCTGCTGAAGAAACAGCGCATGAGATCGAGAAACTGGGCCGCCGCGCGTTGCTCGTCAAAGCGGACGTGGGCGACCTGGATGATTTAAATCGCTTGTTTGCTGAAACGGAAAATGAGTTTGGTGGGCTGGACATCTTCGTCCACAACGCGGCTTCGGGCTATAACCGTCCGGTCATGGAGCAAAAGCCCAAAGGTTGGGATTGGACGATGAACATCAACGCACGGAGTCTGCTGTTTGGGGCACAGCAAGCAGCCCCGTTGATGGAGGCGCGCGGCGGAGGACATGTCGTCAGCATTTCGAGTGCGGGCGCCACGCGCGTCCTGCCGGACTACGTGGTTGTTGGCGCCAGCAAGGCTGCCCTCGAGGCCCTGACCCGCTACCTGGCGGTCGAGCTTGCACCGAAGAATATCATCGTTAATGCGGTTTCACCGGGTGTGGTCGAGACGGATGCACTGCACCACTTTGCTACGATGGGTGGGCAGGAAAACATCTTGAAGAAATTCATTGAAATGGTCCCGGCTGGTAGGTTAGTCCAGCCGGAAGAAGTGGCGCAGGTGGTAGGATTTCTGTGTACGCCTGCTGCGGCCATGATCCGTGGGCAGACGATTGTGGTGGACGGGGGCTATACGTTGCCGATCAAATAATTACCGGATGTCCCATCAATTGTTCAGACGGAACGAGCGTGCAACCTTGTCGAACTCGGGCAGCCAGCTATAAAACTCATCGAGAGTCGATGAACAACGGACAATCCACAGGTTGACTTCGTCGGTGATGACGTAATCCACAACGCCGATCGGAATGTCCTTAATGTCTGCATTCAAAACAACGCGCTGAAGCTCGAGGCCTTCGATATTAACCGCTTGACGCCCTATCACTCTGAAGTCCTGTAGATTGGCACCATAAGTCTGGTCAAGATACTCGTCAAGGGTATCCGTAGGCAGGACATCAGTTTTTACGACGATCGTGGTCCCAAAGGCAACGCTATCCGGTTGGGGAAACTTGAACCAGTATCTATAATCGAAAGTATCGTTCGCAAGAGCATCAGCCAGAGAATTGTAGCCTTGCCCTCTGTAAAATTCAACGCGCGCCTGGCGTTGGGTATCGATAGTAGCAGACTCGAACTGAGGCGGCAGCCATATCTCGAATCTTGTGTTCGTATATTGCTTCCAATCAGAAGGAATTGGCTCTTCGTTAAGGGTAAGTTCCTCGGTCAGAGGTGCATTGGTTATTTCGGTGGTATCGGGCACAACCAGCGGTTGGGAGGATACGAGGGTTGGCGCGACGGTCGGGAAAATAGCAACGCCACCTGGCTGTGCGGAGCTGCTGATAAAGATGAAGCCTCCGAATATCACCCCGACGGCAATCAGGGCAAGAATAGCCAGGGTCGCCAATTGTGCACTTGTCATGCCAAGAATGCGTCTCTTTTGTGTTTTGCTCATGTTTATCTCTCTTCCATTTCTCTCTAGAGCCCGAACAAGATGCTTTTGATTGACGAATTTTCCTTTAGTATACGGTAACTTTGTCAATCATAATTATGCTGCCCGGGTACTATTATTTCCGGATCAAAATTGCGCGCGCCGGGGCGCCTTCTGCGCCAAGCAATTTAAGCGGCAGACAATATAGATCATAGAAACCGCGCGGTACAGCGGACAAATCCAATCCTTCTACGACAATCACTCCGGCTTGTAGCAGTACCCGGTGGGTCGGGACGGAATCCCTATAGGGAGCAACGGACAAATAGTCTACGCCTACCAGTTGGAGGCCCTGATCTACCAGCCATTGCGCGCCATCTTCGGTGACCGCTACGAAATCTTCCTGAAATTTGGTCTCGCCCCGTGACCAGAAGCGGGAATTGCTCGTCCCAAACAAGACACGTTTCACATCTTTGGGCAAGGACATGCCATCCAAGGCTTCGGCAGTGATAGCTTCCACGCCATCAGGTAACTGGATCACATAACATGGACCTGTCAGCACATCCAAAGGCAACTGCTCGATGGTACGTCCGTCGTTCATGAAATGATGCGGCGCATCGACATGCGTGCCAATATGTACGCCTGCGCTCAAATGTGAAACGTTGGCGTGCGCACCCTGATCCATTGACTCAATCTGCTCCAGTTCAATCGAGGGATCACCCGGCCAGACAGGCATACTGGGAGATATTGTGAGGGAAATATCGAATATTTTCATTGCTTCTTCCTTGTCAGGCGCTACTCACCCGGCGCACTTTCGGTCCACCCGCTAACCCCAAACATCTTCTCTAAAAACACAGCGCGCTCATCCGTGCGCATCAGGCGTGGGCGGGCAAAGTCTTCCAACATGGCTGTCACCAGTTCCGTGCTGATGTAGCGCCCTTCGTAGAAAACATGTCGGTCCAGGAATTCGCGGCGAGAGGGGCCATCCATCTGGTCGAAGAACAAGTTACCCAGTCCATAGTGGATAAAGTCCCCATTGTAAAATTCCATCGCCTGCGGGATATGCGCCTGGCTGCCGCTCACGATGGTCGCGCCGGCATCCGCAATGGCGCGGAAATCCTTGACGTGTTGTTCCGTGGGTACAGGTTCATAATATTCGATATACTGGAACGTGGCAATCACGATATAGCCCTTCTCGGACAGGCTGGCAATTTCATCTTTTATCCACTGATAATCACCGCAAGGGGCGGCGCCCGGTTGCGTCTCTGTCGCCCAGGCAAAAGGCGGCCCGATCGGATTGCAGCCAATGAACGCAAAACGGTTACCGTTATGTGTTATCAACGCAGGTTTGCGTGAATCTTCCAAATTTGCACCGCCCCCATAATACGGCCACTGTTCCTCTTTATACATGTCTAATGTTTGCAAGGTGGCTACTGAGCCATAGTCCTGGAAATGGTTACCAGTCAGTTCCACTACATCTGTCCCAACTAATTCCAACAACTTGATGTATTTCGGGTTACTGCAAAACACCAGGCCTTCCTGACGTGGATTGGGATACGGGCAGCCCGTATAAAATGGGATCTCGTTGCTGATATGCGTGATGTCGGCGGCTTTGAGCGTATCACCGATATCCCAGGCAGGGTAATCCAGGCCGACAATCTCCATACGAATAGCAGTAGCACGCACCAGCGCTGTGACGCCGGTCATCAGCACCACGGTCAGTCTGGAAGGATCGCGGTTGGTGGCGGGTAATTCAAATGAGGCAGACTGACTGCCGGTCAGCGCAAAGTCTATTTTAAGCGGATACGCGCCCTCATCGAAGTCGTTGCGAACCGGGGATTGCTTGTCAACGGTCAACACTTTCAATTTAGGATCGAGCGACTCGAACGGAACGATGCCCCAGGAAGGCTGATTCGCCCAAAGGGTGTCGATCAACTCATCAGCGGGCACGGTCTTGACCGCCCCTTCGCCTGGTTCGCCCAAAAGGGCAGTCAACGCGCTGAGAGTGGATTCCGTCATCCATAACGGCGATGCAGGCATAGGTCCCGAGGAGGGAGCGTTCCAGGCGGCTTCCAGTTCGGCCAGGACCACCCCATCCTTCACCGTCGGGAAAGGCGCCACAAGCGCATAAACCCAGGTGGTTAAATTGGTATCTGACGGGGTAGCCAATCCCAGTTGCAGGCTGGACATAGAGGCGCTACCCGCCAGGGGCAGGTTCCAATCATGCGTCTTTTCGCGTAAGGCATCTGGCACGGACGGGTCGAACCATAGCGGATAGGGTAAAGGCGTGATCGTCGCCGTCGTGGTGGGAAGTTGAGGGGCTGATTGCGTGGCGGTAGCCACCGGGGTAGGTGGCTGTGTAGCTGTAGGTGTGTTTACAACGGTAGGCTGGGATGTGGAAAATTTTCGCAGTGGGATTTCCATCGACGGCAATTGGATAGTGCCCGGCCCGGCAGCCCAGACTGCACACCAGCTAACAGGCGGTCAGGAAAAGCAACGAGAGGATTTTATGGATCGGTCGGCGCATGATTTTATGACACCTATGGCACAGGAGTGATCGTCGTGAACGGATGTGGTAACGTCATCGGTGTAAGCGTGACTGTCGGCTGCGGCACAGGCGTAGGGACGATTTCGCCCCAGCCGCTGGCATGGAAGTATTCGTTCAGGAAACTGGCGCGCTCTTCGGATGTCATCAAACGCGGACGAGCGTAGTCCACCAGCATAGTGGTCAGCAATTCGACGCTGATCAGTTTGCCATTGTAGATCGTATAACGGTCGATGAATTCGCGGCGGATCCCGGGATAATACGGGATGTCGCCCATCTGGTCGAAGAACAGGTTGCCCAGCCCATAGTGGATGAACGAGTCGTTGTAGAACTCCATCATCTGGGCAAAGTGCGCCTGGCTACCACTAACGATGGAAGCGCCCGCATCGGCCACGCGGTGGAAGTCTTCCAACTGGTCGGGGCGGGCTTCCGGCGAGTAATATTCCTGGTGTTGGAAGGTGGAAATCACGAAATAGCCCTGCGCTTTCAGGCTTTCAATCGTGTCCACCTGGTATTTATGGCTGCACGGGGCCGCGCCGGGTTTGGTCTCGGTTGCTTCGGGTGGCTTGCCCAGATCGACCGGGTTGCAACCGATGAAGGCGATCTTGTTGCCGTGGTCTTCCAGCAATAATGGCTTCTGGGCATCTTCCAAATCTGCGCCGCCGCCATAATAAGCGATGCCGTTTTTGTTGTAGATGTCGAGCGTTTCCAGCATGGCGCCCGCCCCATAATCGGCAAAGTGATTGCCGGTCAGTTCGACCACATCTGTACCTACATCTTTGAGCAGTTCGATATATTTCGGGTCGCTGCAAAAGACCAGTTTGTAGCGGCTGGGATTAGGGAAGTCACAGCCCGTATAAAAGGGAATTTCATTGCTGATGTGCGTGATATCGGCGGCACGCATGAAATCGCGGATATCCTGATCGGGATAGGTCACGCCCTTGGTCTCCATCGTATAGGCTGTGGCGCGTACAAGCGCGGTCACGCCGGTCAGGATAATGGTGGTCATTACGGCCGGTTCGCGATTGGTATTGGGGATCGCCAGGCTGAGTGTGGCGGGCTCCCGGTCAAGGGCACGCAACGCGAAGTCGGCTTTGAGAGGATAGGCAGCAGCGTCGAAATCTTTGTGGATAGGAGATTGTCCATCGACCGATAAAACCTTCAGTTTGGGCACCAACTCTTCAAACGGGACGATGCCCCAGGAGGGCTGGTTCTCCCAAAGTGCATCCACCAGTTGATCGGCTGGCACAGTTTGCACGGCCCCGTCTGCTGGTTTTCCCCAGAGCGCGGTGAATGCTGCCAGGGTGGAATCCGCCATCCATAACGGCGAGGCAGTCAAAGGTTCGCACTGAGCGCAGGCAATGTATCCAGACGGTGATCCACTCCAGGTCGCTTTGAGTTCATCCAGAGACACCCCATCTGTGACCGTCGGGAAAGGCGCAACCAGCGCATAAATCCAGGTCGCTTTGGAAGCGATGGTCGATTCTTCCCCGGCGGAAGCCAGTTCCAGGTGTAAGGTTGCTGCGTCGGGATCGGTCTTTACCGGTAGCCCCCAATTCCCCGCTTCGGATGCCAGCATATCCGGCAATTCGGGCGCGCGATAAATCGACAGCGCCCCCGCTTCCGGAGCCGGTGTGCGCGTTGGGGTTGGGGAGGCCTGTTGGGCAACCAGGGGCTGGGAAGCCGGTTCTGGCTTCGGTTCCGGGGCAGCAGGCGCGCAGGAAACAAGGAAGGCCGCCAGCAGCAAAGAGGCCAGGATACGAGCATGTTTTGTCATTGGCTAGTTTTTCTCATATCAATGAAAGCAGGACAAGAGACTCTCTTGTCCTAGGATACTTGGTTGCTATGGATATGGGCTGATTGTAACGCGATATGAAGCCGCTTGTGGTCTGCGCTTATTATGCTTTAAGTTCCAATTTTGCCAGCGTAAATTGTTCCAGGGCTTCCTCGTCAATCGTGACGCCCAGGCCGGGACCGGTAGGTACGTCGATGGTGCTATCCGGGTTGAGCGTGAAGCGTTCGTTGGTAATATCACGCGTGAAATATCGATCGGAAGCCGAAATATCTCCGGGCAACGTGAAGCCGGGTAGCGAGGCAATCGCCAGGTTGGAGGCGCGCCCCACGCCCGTTTCCAGCATGCCGCCGCACCAGACCGGCATATCCTGCGCGCGGCACATATCGTGGATTTCGAGGCCCTGGCTCAACCCGCCGACGCGTCCCGGCTTGATGTTGATAATACGACAAGCCTCCATTTCGATAGCATAACGGGCGTGGCGCGGCGAGACCACGCTTTCGTCCAGGCAGATCGGGGTTTTGAACTGCGCCTGCAACTTGCGATGGTCCCAGATGTCATCTTCGAAGAGCGGCTGTTCGATCAGCAGCAGGTCGAGATCATCCAGCGGTTTGAGCGCTTCGGCGGTTTCGAGCGAATAAGCCGAGTTGGCGTCCACCTGCAGGCGGATGTTCGGGAATGCCTTTCGCACTGCGGAGGTATCTTCCACATCGCGTCCAGGCTTGATCTTGATCTTGAGACGGTTGTAGCCCTGGGCAACATACTCCTCAGCGCTGCGGACCAGGGCCGAGGCTGATTCCTGAATCCCAATCGAAACGCCAACTTCAACCTTATCCCGTACCCCACCGAACATTTCCTTGAGCGATTTCCCATCGCGTTTACCGAGCAAATCCCAGAGCGCCATCTCGACGCCCGCTTTAGCCAGCAAGTGCCCGCGGATGCCCGCCACGCGGCGCTGGAAATCGGCCGCATCGACCACATCCTGCCCCAAAAGTAAGGGAGCGACAAAATCTTTCAGGATGTGCCAGGCCGTGCCGGTGGTCTCGTAGTTGTAACCGGGATCGTGTTCTACGGCCGATTCGCCGTAGCCAACCAGGCCTTCGGCATGTAACTCGACCAGGATACATTCTTTATGGTCGATACTTCCAAAAGACGTAGCAAAGGATGTAACAAGAGGTAAACGAACTAGATAGAGTGTAAGCGAATCAAGCTTCATTCTTCAACTTTAACTTCCCCATCTTCATCGCTGATGCCCAATTCGCGCAGCGCTTCCTCCATGCTGACCGCCGTATCATGACGCATACCGGGCGCGGGCGTGCCACAGTACGGACACAGATTCCAGGACAATTCCATCAACTTGCCGCATTCGTTGCAGGCTCTTTTTCAACTTGGTATGGCAGTTCGGGCAGACCTGCCAGTCATCCTTGACGCGCCGTTCGCAACCGGGGCACAAGCGGCAAATCTTCGAGCGCTTGCAACAGCGCTTCTTCTTCCAGCGTGCGCTGGTATTCTTCTTCCAGCGTACGTTGCGGACGCAGGATCAGATAGACCAAAATACCCGGCAAATTCAAGACGGCCACCAACAGCGTCGACAGGATTTGTACCAACGGGTCACGGGCACGTGAGCGGATGTCGCGATACGCCCAGATGACCAGCGCAATCCACAAGGCAGCGATAAAAGCCCCACCGAAACCGGTCAGGATCAAAAGACAGATTGCTCAAGAAGGTTGGGTCAAAGCTCATGTTTTCTCCGGGAAACCACAAAGTCACCAAGTCACGGAGACACAAAGAAAATTATTAATTTTGTGACTTTGTGTCTTTGAGTCTTCGTGGTTAATTCTCCAAGTCAATTCTACCCGCCGCCGCCCTCCCCGGCAATACCGCCCTCGGTCAACTTGCGCAAATCCGACAACGCGGCTTCGATTTCAGCCGCTGTGACCGGGCGGTCTTCGTCACGATGCTTGAGCGCTCCGCTTTCAGCCTTTTCCAGCGCCACCTCTTTGATGGCTGCATTGCGCGCCAGCGCTTCCTTGACCAACGCCGCGCCCTGGGCATAACCGATCAACGGGTTCAAGGCCGTCACCACGATGGCATTCTTCGCCAGCCAGCCTTCAGCTTTCTCGCGGTTGGCGACCACGCCTTTCACCGCCCGCTCGGTAAAGGCTTTCACCGCGCCAATCGTGACCTGCATCATCTCGAACAGGTTGTGCGCGATGATCGGCATCATCACGTTCAGTTCCAGTTGCCCGGCCTGGACCGCCAACGCGACGGTCGTGTCACAGCCGATGACGTGGAACATGGACTGGTTCAGCATCTCGGCCATGACCGGATTGACCTTTCCCGGCATGATCGACGAGCCCGGCTGCACGGCGGGCAAACGGATCTCACTCAAGCCGGTCGAAGGCCCGGACGAGAGCAAGCGAAAATCGTTGGCAATACGGATCAGGGTCAACGCCAGGGTGCGCAGCGAGCCCGAAAAATCGGCCGCATCGGACATGCTCTGCATCGACTCGAACAGATTGTCGGATTCGTGCAACTCCAGCCCGGTCAACTGGGACAATTTCCGCACCATGCGACTGTGATATTGCGGATGCGCGTTCAACCCGGACCCGACGGCTGTCCCGCCGATCCCCAGCCGTCGCAGTCCCTCAGCCGCTCGCCGGATGCGCTCCGCATCGCGACGGACTGCCATGGCATAGGCGCCGAACTCCTGTCCCATCCGCACCGGGACGGCATCCTGCAAATGCGTGCGTCCCGATTTGACGATGTCATCGAACTCGTCCGCTTTGGCATCCAGGGCATTGACCAGGTCATCCAGCGCGCTGAGTAACTCGTCCAGCCGCCACAGGCAGCCGAGACGGATAGCGGTCGGGATGGTGTCATTCGTCGATTGGGCCATGTTAACGTGGTCGTTCGGGTGGACGTGATACTCCCCTAAACGGCCACCAAGCACGAGCGTAGCCCGATTCGCGATCACTTCGTTGACGTTCATATTATGGCTGGTACCCGCACCCGCCTGGAAGGGGTCGACTACAAACTGGTCATCCCATTTGCCATCGATGACTTCCTGGCCGCTTCGATGATGGCCTCGGCACGTTCGTCGTCCAGCAAACCCAGGTCACGGTTGACTTCAGCGGCGGCGCGTTTGATGGTGGCCATACTCCAGATGAACGCGCGCCAGGGACGCAGCCCGGAAATGGGAAAATTCTCTACCGCTCGTTGTGTCTGCGCGCCATACAGGGCTTCCGCCGGAACACGCAACTCACCGAGTGAGTCTTTTTCTACTCTGAAAGATTCTGAAACCATGCTTGCTCCTACCAGTAACGAAAAGTACGTTACCGGTATTGTACCCCCTTACGGATTATGCCAGACGAAATGCCAGTCTGTCCCCTCTTTCCATGATTCAGATGTTTCACCGACCACCTGATAAAACGTGACGCCGGGTTTCAGGTAAACAGGCGCACCCTGAGCGGATGTCAACAGGATAGGTTGGTCAAGCTCAGTCCGCTTCCAGGTAGCATCTACAATCGGGTTTGCAACGCAAACATGTAGTCGATTGTATAAGAAATAGGCCGCGCATGTCCAAACCTGATAAAATTGCCCACACACTGCAATGTTAATTGTTCTGACAGTTTTGCTTCTCTTCCTCATAGCACTTGCACTGGTTGTATTAAATTGGGTGCGTCCCGCGGTCCGGTACTCCTGGATGATCGCCGCAGGCGGGGCCTTGATCAGTTGGGGCAGCGTGTTGTTCTGGCAAGTCCAATTGCCACTCACCTTCCAATTACCACGCTGGGAACCCGCTGGTCTTTTCCTTGAATCCCTGTCATTTACAGCCGATTCACTTACATGGCCCTTTGCCCTCAGTGTAGCTACGCTTATCCTGGCCGTTATCCTGACCGCTACCGCCCGTGAGAATTTCCCCGATCCTCTCCCGTGGGCTGCCACGCTGATATTAGGCGGGTTAGGGCTGTTGGCTGTACTGGCCGACAATCCCCTGTCGTTGCTCATGGCCTGGTCCGCAATTGATCTGACCGAATTGGTCGCTCAATTGCGGTCTGTGGACGGACCAGGACCCAGCGAAAAGGTGGTGACGGCTTTTGCAACTCGTGTGGCTGGCATCGGTGTGCTATTGTGGGCCAACATGGTCAGCATCTCGGCCGGCTCGCCAATGAACTTTCAGGACGCGCCCCCACAAGCCGGGCTATATCTCCTGCTCGCTGCGGGACTACGCCTGGGCGTGCTACCGTTACATCTGCCATACGCATCCAAATCGGCCATCCGCCGTGGCTTTGGCAGCACGTTGCGATTGGTCTCCGCAGCATCCAGTTTGATCCTGCTGGCGCGCATCCCTACTGCCAGTGTTGTTTCAGTTTTCACACCTTTCCTATTGTCGCTTGCAGCCTTGGCCGCCGTCTACAGTGGCTGGATGTGGTTGCGCGCCCCCGATGAACTCAGCGCCCGTCCGTTCTGGTTGATCGGGCTGGCCTCGCTGGCGATGGCATCGGCACTACGAGGCAATCCGGTCGGCGCGGCTGCCTGGGGCTGTGCCCTAGTCCTTTCAGGCGGGGCATTGTTCCTTTCATCAGTACATCAAATCTGGTTGAGTCGCGCTCTCTGGATCGGGATGTGGGGCATCGCCACCCTGCCCTTCTCGCTTACTGCCACAGGTTGGGGAAGCACTATGTCCTCCTTTTGGCCTGTCTGGCCATTTCTATTACTGGCACAAGCTCTGCTGCTGGCAGGATACTTGCGGCACGCTATGCGCCCAAGTCTGCGGGTCAACTTTGAAACGCTCGACCGCGCCACCCAGTATGTCTATCCGCTAGGACTTGGTCTTATGTTGGGGACTATACTTCTCCTGGGCATATGGGGTTGGAAAGGTGCCCTCCAAGTCGGCGCATGGCTACCTGCCCTGATCGGCATTTTGCTTGGAGGTGGCACCATCTGGCTGGCGCCCCGTCTGCGTATGCTAACTCCCATCCGCGCGCACTGGGTGCGTCCCGCCGCCAATTCCTGGATGGAGTGGTCCTTCCGTGGCTTGTGGGGTCTCTACCGTTTTATTGGCCGCCTTAGCAATTCCTTCTCTACTCTATTAGAGGGCGATGGCGGCTTCATGTGGACTTTGTTGTTTATGGTGCTCTTCATCTCCCTGATCATACAGGGGGCCCAAAAACCATGACAATCATTGCCTGGGTAGTTGTCGGTTTTGTTCTGGCAACTTCTGCCGGATTGCTTATCAGCCGTGACTGGCGTCTGGAACTGGGTCTTCTGGGCTTACAGTACCTGGGCGTCTTCTGGCTGACCAATCAGCATTGGCCGATTAGCATGGCAGCTATCAAACTGGTCACGGGATGGATGGCGATCGCCACTTTGGGCATAACTCGTCTGAACTTAAAAGATGCTGATAGTGATAGCGAAGAATTCTGGTCACAGGGACGCCTTTTCCGCATATTTGCTGCCGGGATTGTTACGGTAATTGTGATTGCTGCCGCTCCCAGCATGGAAGGAATCATTCCCGGTATTGGCTTGCCAGTCATCACCGGCAGCTTGGTCCTGATGGGATTGGGGATGCTACACCTGGGCATGACCATCCAGCCATTTCGCGTCATTCTTGGGTTGTTGACTGTCTTATCCGGTTTCGAGGCGCTATACGCTGCCCTGGAAAGTTCCATCCTGGTGGCGGCTATGTTGTCAACAGTCAACCTGGGATTGGCTCTGGTTGGCGCGTATTTGCTTACCGCTCGCAAGTCTGAGGAAAGCGCATGAGTGCTCCGCTCATTTGGATCATCCTCCCGGCAGTTGTAGCCGTCCCTGCCATCCTTATCAGTAGCCAGCGCATCCTATCCATTTTGGGCGGAAGCGTGGCAGTGCTGCTGGCCATCATTGCATTGGTTGTCCCCATCGATCAAGCGCTCCAAATCGGCAGCTTTTCACTGAAAATTGCCCCGGCCATCGATATTCTTGGTCGCAGGCTGATCCTTGTCCCAGCCGATGGTTCCCTGTTGGCAATTTTCTATGGATTAGTCGCCATGTGGTTCTTTGGCGGAGAGGCGACCGGCACAGCTCACCGTCTGGTACCCTTTGGGCTCATCATCGTGGCCCTGCTGGTTGCTTCGATTGCAGTAGAACCGTTTTTATATGCGGCCATCTTAATTGAGATGGCTGTCCTGCTAGCCATTCCTCTTTTATTACCGTTGAATCAGGCCCCGGGTCCGGGTGTGACGCGCTTTTTGATCTACCAGACTCTGGGCATGCCCTTTATCCTGTTTGCAGGCTGGTTACTGGCTGGCGTGGAGGCCAGTCCCGGGGACCTGGCGCTGGCGGTCCAGTCCGCGACCATTTTGGGCTTGGGTTTTGCGTTCCTGCTGGCCATGTTCCCGCTTTATACCTGGTTACCGATGCTGGCTGAAGAAGCATCCCCTTATGTACTAGGGTTCTTGTTCTGGGTGCTACCAACTATTACTGTTATCTTCGGTATGGGCTTTCTGGACCGCTACTCCTGGTTACGCACATCAGAGCAGCTTTCCCAGATCATGTCAGTTGGGGGGCTTTTGATGGTGGTCACAGGTGGTCTATGGTCGGCGTTCCAACGACATCTCAGCCGGCAAATGGCATACGCGG
This sequence comes from uncultured Chloroflexia bacterium, assembly GCA_963829615.1. GTDB lineage: Bacteria > Chloroflexota > Anaerolineae > Anaerolineales > Villigracilaceae > JAABUE01. The sequence goes on along the minus strand of CAWHJM010000006.1, from coordinate 54,286 downwards.
TGATCGCCGAGACGGGGTTCAGTTTATTGGCACTTAGCCTGGCACCCGAAAAGGCAGTGGATGCGGTATTCCTGCTCATCATTCCCCGTTCGCTGGCGTTGTTGGTCTGGGCCATGTCGCTCAGCCGAATGAAAGAACAGGTTGAACCATTACGGTTTGGCAACGTCCAGGGAATGGCACGGGTGCATCCGATTACCGCTACCGGGGTGATCCTTGCACATTTCTCGGTCGCAGGCTTTCCACTGTTGGCAGGATTTCCTATCCGCTTGGCGCTTTGGGAGGGATTGGCGAGTCAATCGTTGGGCGTGGCATTCTGGTTTCTGGTAGGTATTCTGGGATTGCTGACCGGGGCAACGCGTACGCTGGCAGTTCTGGTGATGGCTCCGCAAGGAACAGGCTGGGAACTACAAGAACGTTGGGGATCCGGGATCCTGATCGGGCTTGGCGTGATCGCTTTGTTCGTCCTGGGGATCTTCCCGCAAATTTTCCGTCCGATCATGGCGAATCTCCCGGCAATGTTTGAACATCTTGGCAAGTAGACTATATAATGCCCCCGGTCACAATTGCGCTTCCTACATTGGCATAAAGCGCAATTTGTGACCGTGAAGGGTATAATCGCAAAGTATGCCCCCTATACCACACTCCGGAGGCCAGCATGGAATTTGAACAAATTGTCAAACGCCTGGAATGGCTGGATGATGAACACCGCAAAGATAAAGCCGCTCTGAAAAAGCTCGAAGAGCGTATCGCCTCATTCGACAACAAAATCAAACCACTCAGCGAACAAATCAAAGATTTGACCAAAAAAGTGTCCGAAATAGGACCTGTCAATGAACGCATAGATCAATTTGATGATGTCATCTTGAAGCAGCGCGTGGAGGCGAAAAAAGCGGTTGATGAAGTGGAAAAGAAGCAACAACTGCGCGAGAAGGATTTTCTCAAACTTCACTATGAAGGTTTAGAAGAAATCAAGAAATCGCTTCCCGAATTGGATCAAACCAAAGACATCGCAGAGCTTAAGAAACTAATCAAACAACGTGCGGATGAATATATCAAGCTAAACGTTGCAGTCACCGAACTTAAGCCTAAAATTGATGAGGCTGTCCGAAAAAGCGAAGATATCGTTACCTCGAACAAGGTTCTTGAAGAAAATCGACGCCAGGATGTAAAACGTGTAGCCGACTTGCAAGGCGAAATTACCTCCGTCCGTAAGCGAGTGGAAGAATACCGCCAGAAAGCGGAGTTACAAAATGATATGGTGCGAAATATCGAAAATCGCTTTAACGAGTTGCTGCTCTCGGAAGCAGAACGTAAAAAGGCACAGGCAGCCTTTATCGAGCAGCAATCGCTGGCTAAGATAGATACTGAGAAAGTTTACAAAGATTGGATGGAGAAAGTCGAGACTTTAAACAGCAAACTACTACGCTTGACTCTCAAACCCAGGCACTGGATGAAACTCTGCGCGCCGCCAAGCGCGCCCAGGAAACATATATCGATCTTAATCAAAAGCTCGAACGCCGCATCAACGAGATCACCGAGATGCAGCGTTTGGGCGAAGAACGCTTACGCCAGGAATGGGTTACCTTCAAAGCCGAGGATCAGAAACGCTGGACCGGCTATACCCTATCTTCCGAAGAGTCCGTGCGCGATATTCGCAAGACTGTTGATAAATACGAGGAACGCATCACAGCCATCGACGATTTATCGCAAACCTTTCAAGACTTGTTGCATCAAACCGCTGATGCCACTGAGCAGCAACTTCAGGAACTCATGAATGTCTTCCACCAATGGTTGACCGCCTACGAGCGCATCATGGGTCACACTCGCAAAAACCCCTAAAACTATGCGCGTTATCGGCACCGCCGGTCATGTAGACCACGGCAAATCCACCTTAATCGCCGCGCTCACAGGCACCCATCCCGACCGTCTGAAGGAAGAGCAGGAGCGCGAGATGACTATCGAACTCGGCTTCGGTTGGCTCACACTGCCCGATGGCGAGGAAGTTGGTATTGTGGATGTGCCCGGTCACCGTGACTTCATCGAGAACATGCTGGCTGGCATTGGTGGCATCGACGCTGCCTTGCTGGTCATCGCCGCTGATGAAGGCGTCATGCCGCAGACGAAGGAACATCTCGCCATCCTGGACTTGCTTCAAATCCCAACGGGATTGATCGCCTTGACGAAGATCGACCTCGCTTCGGACTCCGAATGGCTTGATCTCGTTGAAACAGACGTTCGTGCCGCTGTCACCGGTACCGTTATGGCTGACGCCCCGATCATCCGCGTCTCCGCTAAAACCAAAACCGGCCTGGACGAATTACTCACCAACCTGACAGAAATCCTGCAAAACAAGCCCGCCCGCCTCGACCTGGGACGTCCGCGTTTGCCCATCGACCGCGTCTTCAGCATGCCCGGCTTTGGCACTATCGTAACCGGCACACTCAATGACGGGCAGCTCGCCCTCGGCGACGAAGTGGTGATTTTACCGTCTGGGGCAAAAGGGCGCGTCAGGGGATTGCAGACGCATAAGAAGAAAGAGGAAAAGGCGGTGCCCGGCTCGCGTACGGCTGTTAATATTTCCGGCCTCGCTGTGGAAAATGTAAAGCGCGGTGAAGTAGTGGCGCATCCCGGTCAATACGAGCCCACCCGTCGCGTGGATGCACGCATCCGCACGCTCAAGGATGTCAGCGCACCGCTTAAGCATGCCACAGAGGTCAAGGTTTTCGTCGGCGCAACCGAGACAATAGCTACCCTGCGCCTGCTCGGCGCTGAAACGCTCAATCCCGGCGAAGAAGGCTGGATCCAGCTCGAACTGCGCGACCCGGTCGTGGCCGTGCGCGGTGACCGTTACATCCTGCGCCGTCCCTCGCCCGGTGAAACACTGGGCGGCGGTGTGATCGTGGACCACCAGCCCAAAGGTCGCCACAAGCGCTTCGACAAGAAAGTGCTTAAGTCGCTGGCTTCGCTGGCGGCCGGCTCGCCGGCGGATGTGTTGTTTGAAGCAGCGTTGGCGCTCAACGCTGCGCCGGTGAAAGAAGTCGTTTCCCGCTCGCGTCTCGAAGCCGAACCCGCAGCACAGGCTTTGCAGGAAACTTTGGAGGACGGTCAACTCCTGCAACTGGAAAATGGTGAACTGACCATCACCAGCGACTTGTTGGTTATCGCCGCGCCACACTGGACTGCCTTACAAGATAAAGCCGTACAGATGGTGCAGGCCTATCACAAGAATTTCCCCTTGCGACGCGGCATGCCGCGCGAAGAGTTGAAGAGCAAGCTCAAGCTCACACCACGCGTGTTCAATGCGCTGGTCAAGAAATTGGCGGCTGAAAACGCCCTGGCTGACGCGGGGGGAACGGTATCCATTTCGGGGCACGAAATTGCCTTCGATAGCGGCCAGCAGGCCAAAGTCCAGGGATTGATGCGGCGCTTCGCGAGAAGTCCGTACAGTCCGCCCTCTGTCAAAGAGTGTCAAGCCGAAGTGGGCGAAGAGATCCTCAACGCGCTGGTCGAGTTGGGGCAACTAAAGCAACTCACAATTGATGTCATTTTCCGCACGGAAGATTATGAAAAAATGGTCGCCAAAGTGCGCGCTTTTATCAGCGAGAAAGGCCAGATAACGGTGGCCGATGCGCGCGACCTGTTCAACTCGAGCCGCAAGTATATGTTGGCGCTGATGGAGCACCTGGATGCCACTGGCGTGACGAAACGAGACGGGGATTTTCGAAAGCTGAGAAGGTAGCTCACCACAGAGCCCACAGAGAGCACGGAAAATAAAAAAACTCTGTGAACTCGGTGCGCTCCGTGGTGAATCTGGAGGAACCATGTGTGGAAGATTTACTTTAACCGTCGACCCTGCCCAAGTGCAGGATGCCTTTACCGGTTATGATTTCCCACCGCAGTTTGCGCCGCGCTTCAACATCGCCCCTACCCAGCCCGTGCTGGCCATCCCCAACGACAAGGGCAACCGCGCCGATTTCTTTATCTGGGGCCTGATCCCTTCCTGGGCAAAAGACCCCTCGATCGGCAACCGCCTGATCAACGCGCGCGGCGAAACACTGGCTGAAAAACCGTCCTTCCGCGGCAGCTATAAATATAAGCGCTGCCTGGTACTGGCCGATGGCTTCTACGAGTGGAAAGTCCAGCCGGGTACCAAGCTCAAGGTGCCGCATTTCATCCACATGAAGGACCGCAAGCCCTTTGCCTTTGCCGGATTATGGGACGAGTGGCACGGCCCGGATGGTTCGCAGGTCCGCTCATGCACGATTGTGACTATCGAACCGAACGACCTGATGGCCTCGATCCATAACCGCATGCCGGTCATCCTGCCGTCTGATGCTTACGCGCAATGGATAGACCCAGCGGTTCGGACTCCCGATAGCCTGCAAGCGTTGATCAAGCCTTATCCTGCCGAAGAGATGGCTGCCTACCCCGTCTCAACGCTGGTCAACAGTCCCCAAAATGATCGCCCTGAGTGCGTAGTGCCTGCTTAGAGAATTGACACAAAGGATTTAAAGGGCACGAAGGAATACCTTTGTGCCCTTCGTGTTTATAAATGAACAAACTGCAAATATTTTTCTTCGATCATTTCCCTGCGCTTACCTCCCGTGATTATGTCATCTTCTGGATCGGACAGTTTCTCTCGGTCATCGGCACGTGGATGCAGAACACCACTCTGCCCTACGTCGCCTACCAGATTACCGGCAGTTCTCTCGACCTGGGACTGATCGGCTTTGCCACTACGCTTCCCATGCTTTTCCTGGCTCTGCCTGCCGGCGTGCTGGTAGAGCGCTGGAACAAGCGCATCACGGTCATCATTATGCAAGCCATTATGATGGTGCAGGCATTTATTCTGGCGGCCCTGACTTTTGGCGGGCATCTTCAAATCTGGCACATCGCTGTGCTGGCATTTGTACTGGGATCTGCCAGTTCAATCGAGATTACTGCCCGCCAGGCGATGTTGATCGAACTATCCGGCCGGGAGGCGCTTCCCAACGCCATTGCAGTCCAGACCACAGCCTTTAACCTGGGACGCGTAATCGGTCCAACAGTGGCAGCCGCATTATTAACTCTGAGTAACGGTGCAGGGAAGGTTTTTCTGTCGAATGGGATCAGTTACATCTTTGTGATCGTGGGACTCTTCTTTGTGCGTACCAGGTATCAGGTCCAGAGAGAAACGGTTGGGACTCGCAGCCTGAGAGCGGAGTTCGGCGAGGGACAACGCTATATCCGGCAAAATTCGCTTGTCAGTCAAATCATCGTTATGATGGCCGTAGTCGGCTTTTTTGGTTTTCCTTTGCTGCAACAAATCCCGGCTATTGCGCAAGATATGCTGGCGCAGGTGGCTGACACTGCACAAATCGTGGCAGAGCGCAACAGTGCACTCTACACCTTCCAGGGTATCGGTGCGTTGGTGGCAGCATTTTCCGTTGCGTTCTTCACTTCGTTCAAGAAAAAAGGTGTCTGGCTGACATTCGGGCAATATATCTTTGTGCTGGCTGTGATTGGGCTATCCTTCATGCGGAGAGTTATTCCAGCTTATATCCTGCTGGTGTTGATCGGCTGGGGTACGGTCACACAACTGGCCATCATGAATGTGTTGATCCAGGTACAGGTGCCGAATGGTCTACGCGGACGAGTTTTCAGTACCTATCTCTGGGCTATTCAGGGCGTAGCGCCTTTTGGCAGTCTGTTGATCGGTTGGTGGGCACAAATTTGGGGCATTCCACGGACTTTGTTGGTGTGCGGAGTTTTGATCTTATTGATTCTGTCTGGGATGCATTTTTTGACCCCGCAAATCCGAAATTCGGAGGCTTAACGCAGGATTAGCGTTTAGGTGGGTCGCTTGACGAGGTTTTTTGCCCCGTGTTATGATGCTCACCTAACGGAGAACGTATTTGAATGAATAACGAATTCCGTGAAGACCCGCCTGTCTCTTCCGGGGATGCAAAAGAGACCGGAGAAGTCTCCACTACGAAGAACAAAGAAAAGGGCACCCTCTCCCGTTGGTCAGAAGCGCTGCTTCAAATGGGATTGGGCGAGTCTATGTTGCGCGTGGGTACCAGTGTGCTTTCACTGGTTGTGATCGCAGCCGTTGTCTGGTTGGTACAAATGTTTTACCGCCAGGCTCCAGATGCGCAGCTCAACGCGGCTGCCGCGCAGGGCTCTACTCCGACACCTGCTTTCGCGATGGAAGAAGTTGCCCCTGTTGCTGCGGATGTAGATTATGAAGGCATTCCGCGCATGGCACAGCCCTATACAACAATTCCCTCTCGTCCGCGTCAGGAAATCGTCAAATATACCGTGCAGGAAGGCGATACGCTCTTTGGGATTTCCGAGAAATACGGCCTTGACCCAGAAACTATCCTATGGGGCAACTATTCCATTTTGCTGGACGATCCGCACGCTTTGCAACCCGGGCAGGAATTAAACATCTTGCCCCTCAACGGGACTTTGTATGAATGGCAGGATGGCGATGGTTTGAATGGTGTGGCCACCTTCTTTGGTGTAACCCCGGAAGATATTATCAACTTCCCCGGCAACCATCTGGACCCAAATACAATAGGCGACTATACCCGCCCTAACATCCCACCGGGTACGATGCTGATCATTCCCGGTGGCACGCGCCAGTTCGTCTCATGGAGCGCACCGCTGGGCGTCACGCGTGAAGACCCCGCGCAGGCGCGCGTGCTCGGCCCCGGAGCCTGTGACCCTGTTTCAGGTGGTGCAGTCGGGTATGGCAATTTCGTCTGGCCAACCAACAAACATTATCTTTCCGGCTTCGACTACTCGCCTAAAACCAATCACTGGGGCATTGACATTGCCGGTTCTGAAGGTGAAGGTGTATACGCCACGGATGCTGGTGTAGTCGTGTATGCGGGCTGGAATAACTATGGTTATGGCAATATGGTTATGATCGATCACGGCAATGGGTTCCAATCGCTCTACGCCCACCTGAGTGCGATATATCGCTTCTGCGGTCAAAGCGTTGGACAGGGCGAAGGCATCGGCGCGATCGGCAGCACCGGTCACTCGTCGGGCGCGCACCTGCACTTCGAGATCATGACCGCAACTTACAAAATCAATCCCTGGGATGTTCTGCCAGCACCGTAAACGTTTCTCCGTTTGTTCGTATTCCCGTTATCCCGTTGAGACAGATTAGGTGTTCAACGGGATAACTGTTTAACGGCAGAACGGATTAACGCGCTAACGAAAGAAATACATCTTCCAACGTCGGTTCACCCGCCACAATGCGGCTGACCTGCATGCCCCGCAAATCAAGCGCCTGCTTCAGAGACTCGCTTTTCAAACCGCTCTCAGCAATAACTCGTAAATGGTCGCCAGCCAGACCTACGCGCAGCACACCATCTACGGTTGGCAGCACATCCAGGCCGCTTTGCAGGGGATCAGCGAACACTTCCCAGACATCGCCGGGAATAATGGTTTCTTTCAGGTTCGAAGGCGTGTCCATAGCGAGCAGTTTGCCATCGCGCATGATGCCGACACGTTCGCAGTATTCTGCTTCATCCATATAGTGCGTGGTGACAAGTATCGTCACGTCGTTTTCGGCGAGTTCGTATATCAAATCCCAAAAGGCGCGGCGGGCGGTTGGGTCCACGCCTGAGGTGGGTTCATCGAGGAAGAGCAATTTGGGTTCATGCACCAATGCGATGCCCAACGCGAGGCGCTGACGCCAGCCTGCGGAAAGAGAACGCGTCAGCGTGGATTCATGTCCATTGAGGCCGACCAGTTCGAGGGTCCGTGCGATGCGGGCTTTGTCCGTAATCCCATACACACCGCCGTAAAATGTCAAATTCTCCAGCGCGGTCAAGTCATCATAGATCGCAAACTTCTGCGACATGTATCCTGCGCGGGTGCGCACTTCTTCGCTTTGCCTGAACGCGTCGAATCCCAATACAGTTGCTTTGCCCTCACTCGGCTCAAGCAAACCAAGCAACATGCGGATCGTTGTAGTCTTGCCCGAACCGTTCGGACCCAGATAACCGACCACCTCGCCTGCGTTCACTTCAAAGTTGATGTGGTCGACTGCGACAAAATCACCGAAACGACGCGTGAGATTCTCAACGTAAATAACAGGCAGACTCATAAGTTTTCCTTTAAAACTTCTTTACCATAAAGAACATGAAGTACACAATGTGTTTTAAGGATTATGGGTTTATTTCCTCACCTGCACTTGCGTGCGGTGCAAGTGTCGTAACCTTAGTGTACTTTGTGTTTAAATAAACATCATTTTTCCAATTGCGTTTTGAGGCGCGCAAGATTTTCTTCCATCTCGACATGTTGTTCGGGTTGGCAACGAAGGCAAAAACATCTTTTATGGGTTTGTCAATCAATGTGCCGAGGTCAAGGTTGATCATGATTTTTTCCCTTCATTTATACACTGTTGGTTGAGTGGCCCGAAGAGCGTATCGAAACCAACAAGGAACAGAAGTAATTTTGCTTAGTGGTGGTCTCGATACGCTTCGCTACTCGACCACCGAATTTTCCGCTAAAGCGATGAAGACATCTTCAAGGACGGGATTCACGATACGGAGTTCATCAACCTGTCCGCCTTCGCTTCGTATCTCGGACTTGAGCCTGCTCAAAACATCTTGAGCTTTATTCTCCCCGACGCGTATATGCAGCCTATCTCCAAAGGCCTGAACGTCTTCTACATCGACATCTTTATGCGCAACATGACGAAGCACCTTGATCGGTGACCCGCGCAATGCAAGGACGCGGTTGTTCAATCGTGCCCTCAAATTGGACGGCGTATCTTCTGCAATGATTTTTCCGTTCTTCATAAATCCCACGCGATGACAGCGTGAGGCTTCGTCCATGTAAGGAGTAGAAATAATCACGCTTACTCCCTCCCCTTGTGTAGATAAGCGAATCACCAATTGCCAAAAATCCTGGCGTGTGACGGGGTCAACACCTGTGGTGGGTTCATCAAGAAGAAGGACTCTCGGATTTGTCACTAACGCGGAGGCAAGTCCAAGTTTTTGTTTCATGCCGCCAGAGAGTTGTCCTGCACGGCGGTCTCTGAATTCATCGAGACCCACAAATTCAAGGATTTCCATTGAACGCGGCAACCATTCATCGGATTTAAGTCCGCGTACTTCGGCAAAAAAGCGGATGTTCTCAAGAACAGTCAAATCTTCATACATCGAAAAGCGTTGCGATAGATAACCGAACTGCGAACGCGCTTGTTCAGTCTGCCTATCGATGTCATATCCACAGATGTTGACTTCACCCGAATCCGCTTTGAGCGCGCCGACAAGCAGACGCATGGTGGTTGTCTTGCCAGCGCCATCCGCACCAACGAGTCCGTATATCTCGCCCGGGCCGATCTCGAGGGAAACGCCATCCACGGCATGGGTATCGCCAAAGGATTTTCTGAGGTTGGTTGCGTTTACGAGTAATTCCATTTTATGTTCCGTAGGAGCGAGGTTTTCTCGCCCCGTGTTAGGCGAGGAGATCCCGCCTCTACAAAGGTATTTTCATTTAAAGACTACATCTGCGGGCATGCCGATCTTGAGTTTGCCTTCGCTATCGCTCACCTTTAATTTGATGGCGTAGACTGTTGAACTGCGTCCCTCCACGGTCTGGACGTTGCGAGGTGTGAACTCAGCCTGGTCAGCGATATAGGTGATTTCAGCGCTGAAGGTTGTGCCCGGGGACGAATCAACCGTGACATCAGCCTGTTGCCCCAGGCTGATCTGTCCATAGCGGTCTTCGGGGACGTAAACAGTAATGGTCAGGTTGTTCAGGTTAGCCATGCTGAGGGCGGTTGCACCCGGCTGGACAAATTCACCCGGTTCCACATTGCGCACCAGAATCACGCCGTCCAACGGGGCGTAGACGGCCAGCTTGGAAATCTGGGTATCCAACAATTCCAGATTGGCCTGAGCCTGGTCAACTGCTTTTTGCGCCTGGTCCGCGCTCGCCTGGGCCTGTTTCAAGGCTTTCTCCGCGGCTGTAACAGGCAATGATTGATCACCCTTCTGGAGATTGCGTAAATAGTCAAGCGCCGAATAATAGCGCTCCTGCGCCACGGACACATCTGCGCGCGCCTGTAATAGTTGATCGGCGGCATGTGTATTCAACAGGTCATCATAGGCCTGTTGTGCGTTATCCAACTCAGTCTGCGCCTGGTCATACAGGCTTTGGCTGGAATCGGAAAGATATTCGTCACCCGTGCAACCATAAACCTGATTCGTCAGTCGAGCACTGCCGACGAAGTACCCATCGTTAGTGCCGCAATGAGTCACGTTATATCTTCCAACCGGCACATCGGATGTGACCGAATTCTGAGCACGATTGTTCACATCATCGGCAATCGAATATTCTACGCGTGCATCCAAGACACGATTTTCGGCTGCGATAAAATCTGCGACTTCCAAGGATTGGGTAACCTCAGTCAGGTTCGCCTGGGCATCATCCAGCGCTTTTTGGGTTTCATCTACTTTCTTCTGAGCCGCGGCAATCTGCTCGTCGCGAGTGAAGTACCACTCGGGTTGGTCGAATTGATTCGGGTCTTTTGTAAACCAATCCTGCAGACGGGTTTTTTGATCCTGAGCCAGGGCTTCCGAAAGGGTGATCTGGTATTGGGAGTTCATCGTTGTCAGCGCATCCTGGGCTACTTGGGCCCCAGCCATGGCCGAACTCAATTGGGAAGCGGCAACTGCTCGTTGTGCGGCCAGCAGGCTATCGTCGAGGGAGAGAAGCAGATCCCCCGTTTTGACGGGTTGTCCCTCATCGACCAGAACTTCCTTTACTTTACCGGCCATCTCAGGCGAGACGTTCACAACGACGGATTCGATTGTTCCCGAGGCGGTCAGTTTTCCGTTCCCATCACTGTTCAACGCTCGAATTCCATAGTAAATTCCAGCAGCGATAAGCAACAAGACAACAATGATCGCGGGGAGTGGGGGGCGTTTGTGTTGCATAGGGACTCCTTGAGAGATATTAATCTAAGCGTTTGCGGAAGCGCGCAGCTGCGGCTCCCATAATGACCACTGCAAAGATAGACAATGCGATGATCTCGTTTTGTAATGCCACCACGCCAACTCCTTTGAGGAGTAAGGCGCGAATGATCACAAGATAATAACGAAGCGGGACAATCGCTGATACATATTGCAATACCACGGGCATGGCTTCAATCGGGAAGAAAAAGCCCGAGAGGAAGATGGTGGGCAACATGGTGAACATAACCGTGATGAAAGCTTCCTGTTGTGTGTTGGCGATGGTAGAGGCGAACAAGCCGATGCCAAGACTCGAGATGAGGAATAAACCCGAAAGCGCAAAAATCAACCCGATGTCGCCTCTGATGGGAACCTTGAACCACCAGTGACCAATGACCAGGATCTCCAGTGTGTCAATGAACGCGAGCATGGTGTAGGGAAGAAGTTTTCCAAGAACCAACTCCCATGAACGGATCGGTGTGACAATCAGTTGTTCGATGGTGCCACGTTCCCGTTCACGGACGATGGAGGAGGCGGTGAGCAATGCAGTGATGAAGTAGAGGATCATGCCAATCACGCCAGGTACGTTGAAATATGCGGCATTGAGATCGGGGTTATACCAAACCTGTGTGCGTACATCGAGAGGCGGGCTGAAGGAGGACGGTCTGCTTGTCAACGCGGCTTGCTCTGTCAATACTTTGGTAGCATAAGATTGCCCAATCAATTTGGCCGTGGAAAGCGCCGTTCCGCCAATGGTTGCGTCTGAACCATCCAATACAAGCGAGACTTGCGCCTTACCTTCAAGAAGTCGCTGTTCGTAATCTGGGGGGATGATAAGCGCGGCACGGATATCGCCTGACTCTATCAACACTTTATATTCATCTGCCGAGTATACAGAATAATCTATGCCGAAGTAATTCGCCGCGCGGAAGGCATCCAGCAGCGCACGGGATTGGGTGGACTGACTCTGGTCCCAGACTGCCAGCGAGATGTTTTTCACATCCGTGGTTGCCGCGTATCCTAGCAGGAACAACTGCATGATTGGCATAACGATGATCAGAACCAGCGTACGCGGGTCACGGATAATTTGGATAAATTCCTTACGGATGATGGAGATTAAGCGTGAATTCATAGGTCTCCTTTATTCACCACAGATGAACTCAGATAAAAAGGATTGCTGTTCGATAAACGAACTGGCCGAGTTCCTGCCTTGATTTTGTTTATCAGGCTTAATGGTTCATTTGTGTTCATCTGTGGTTAACTTTTCCCATAAATGCGGCGAATATCGGGCAATTCTGTAAAGTAGAAATGAACCCAGATATATAAGTGGTTGAAAGCCGCCGCCAGCAAAGCAGCCTTAGACAAGGTGAAAAGCGCAATCGACCATAGAATCAAAAAGCCGAATTTGTACATGGCATTGTCGGTGTACTTGAACATGCCCTGTTTGACAAATGCTTTGTCGCGATAAGCAAGGTCGAAGTGATCTATGCCATAGGCGCGATCCATGCCAAAAAAGTGGACAACAGAATACATTGTGTACACGCCCGGAACTAAGAAAAGAACAGCCGCGCTGTACATCAACACGGGGGGACACGTCAGCGTATCGTAGTTTGAGATTCCTAACAAAAGGATAGAGATCGGGCGGGCGGCAAAAAGAATTGTGAATCCGATTTTGTAAATTGGAAAACCATTTTCGCCAAACCAGCGTGTGACCAAGCCGTAATGCAATTCCAGCCGCCAGAAAAGCCACACAAATATCTGGTGGATGACCGGAACAGCAATCGCAATCCACAGCCAGACCTGGGTACTGATGCCCCACAATTGACCGGTCAATACATCGCCTCGCGCCAGTAAGGCGACACCAACCAATAAAAGCACAAGTAAGAGGTAGTGCCAGCCTTGTTTTTCAAACATTATCTATACCTCCTCTGGCTTTAATACGCCGTGCAGGAAAATATCTACATAAATTTCAATGCTGTTTTCGGGTAATAAGGGACTTACCACCGAATCGTTAATAAGCATTTCGGTCAAGTAATAAGACAGGATCATGCCGAAGAAGGTCCGCAAGAGCATAGCCGGGTTGGTAACCCGGAAGACATCTTTGGAATTAATCAACCGTTCGAAGATTGGTAAGGCCCTGGGCGCAAGTTCTTTTAGTAATGTAGCACCATGCTTGCCCTTAAACTCCACAACCTCGATCAGCATCAAGTTCACGTAATGCGGATCATCCCCCAACTCGCCCATGATGATGTCCATTACATTGTGCACAAACTCATCAACTGTATTTCCCTCTGCTTCAAGAATAGCCGGTAATAACTTCTTGTACGGATGTTTATCTACAATGATGGCTTCGAAAATATCGTCTTTTCCCTTGAAATGATTGTAAATTCCGCCCAAAGCAATCCCGGCCCGCTCCGCAATCTGACGCATGGATGTTGCCGAGTAGCCCTGTTCAAGAAACAGATCATACGCGGCGTCTTCAATCGCCTGTTGTGTGCGCTCGCCTTTGGTTAATGTATCTTCTGACATCGCTTCCTTCCTGAAAATGAACGAACGTTCGTTTTTATTATATTGATAATCAAGCTTTTGTCAATAGCCAATCAAAAAATACCAAAGTACAATTGAGCGCGAGAATCTAGAATGCAAATAACCCTGTCCCCTCTTCAAAAAGAAATTCGAACCCACCTGCGGCACAATGTGACCGTCAATCTCATGGATGGCGCTTTCTTCGGCTTCGGCCTTGGGTTCGCATCCTTCATCACGATCATCCCACTTTTCGTCAGCCAGATGACTGATTCAGCTATCCTGATCGGGCTGATTCCCGCGATTCACAGCGTCGGGTGGCAACTGCCGCAGTTGTTCACAGCAGGCTGGGTGTCCAGGATGAGGCGCTACAAACCTGCCATGCTGATGATGACGGTCAATGAGCGCATCCCATTCTTTGGACTGGCAGCCGTCGCCTGGTTCTTCCTGGGAAAAAACAATTCACTGGCGCTCACTCTGACCTTCATTCTGTTGGTCTGGCAGGGACTGGGCGGCGGATTCACCGGCAATCCCTGGCAAAGTATGATCGCCAAGATCATCCCGGCAAAACATCAGGGGTCTTTTTTTGGCGGACAAGCTGCGCTGATGAACGGCATGGCCAGCATCGCGGCGATCCTGGCGGGCATCATCCTGACCCGGCTGGATTCTCCACAAGATTTCACCTGGCTTTTTTTATTAGCTGGCGCATCGCTGACAATTTCGTTATCAACCATCGCCATGACGCGCGAACCGGAAGATATGGAAAAAGTCATCCCTGCAAAAAAGGAACCTTTCTGGCGCGGCACGCGCACTATCTGGCAGCGAGATGAGAACTTCCGCGGCTTCATGTTCAGCCGCATCCTGATGCAGTTTGCCACGATGGGATACGCCTTCTACATCGTATACTGCACGTACCAACTCGGCATGGACGAGTTCACCGCGGGCCTGCTCACCAGCGTGTTATTGATCACGCAAATCATTGCGAACCCGCTGATGGGCTGGCTGGGCGACCGGCTGGGGCATCACACTATGCTTAAGGTCGGCATCCTGGCATCTGTGCTGAGCGGCGTGCTAGCCTGGTGGGCCACGTCGCTGATCTGGTTCTACCTCGTTATGGCGCTGACGGGTGTTTCCATCGTGGCCGTCTGGACCACCAGCATGACCATGAGCGTACAGTTCGGCGCGGAAGCCCATCGCCCCACCTACATCGGCATGTCCAACTCGCTGTTGGCTCCCGCCACCTTGCTGGCGCCCATCTTCGGCGGCTGGCTGGCCGACGCCATCTCTTACCAGACCACCTTCCTGGCATCAGCTGGCTTTGGGCTGGTCACACTTGTTATCCTGCAGGCCTTTGTCAAAAATCCGCGTCTTCTCGAAAAATAAGGAGTTCCCATGTCCATCTTACAAGAAAAAGCAACCCAGGCCACCAGCATTCTGAGTGAACTTGGCATTGACCTGTGGCTGACGTTCGTGCGTGAGACATCCGGCGTACGCGACCCGGTGCTGGACTTTCTGATTGGTCCCGGTGATCTGACATGGCAATCGGCATTGATGTTCACCAAGGCAGGCGAACGCATTGCCATCGTCGGCAACCTGGAAAAGAACGAGATTGAGAAACTGGACGTCTTCGATACGGTATTGGGATATGACGAGGGGATTCGCCTGCTCTTGCGCGAAACCATCTCCCGCATCAACCCGGACGAGGTGGCTGTTAATACGTCCCACAACAATGTCCAGGCTGATGGGTTGACTCACGCCATGTACGAGATGTTGCTCGGCTATCTGAGCGACAGCCCCTACGCAGACAGGTTGACCAGCGCCGAACCGGTCATCAACGCCTTGCGCGGACGCAAGACTCAAACCGAAGTGGAACGCATCCGTAAAGCGGTTGAAATCACGGACGAGATCTACCACAAAACGTTCGAACGCGTCCGCGTGGGGATGACGGAGAAAGATGTAGCAGCCAGCATGCACGCCCAGATGACGGAAGCAGGCGTGGGCTTTGCCTGGCCGCGCGAGTCGAATCCCGCCGTCAACAGTGGACCGGAATCCCCGGTCGGTCACAGCGGGCCCACCGACATCCAAATCCAGCCGGGGCACATCCTGCACTGGGACTTTGGCGTCAAATACGAGGGCTATTGCTCCGACATCCAGCGCGTGGCCTACGTGCTGCGCGAGGGCGAGACGACCGCCCCAGAAGAAGTACAACGCGGATTTGAAACTGTGCGCCAGGCCATCGAAGCCGCGCGCGCCGCGATGAAACCAGGCGTGCAGGCGCTGGAAATCGACACTATCGCGCGCAAGATCGTGACCGAGGCGGGTTATCCCGAATACAAACACGCGCTCGGCCACCAGCTCGGGCGTGTGGCCCATGACGGCGGTGCGCTGCTCGGCCCGCTGTGGGAGAAATACGGCGACTCTCCCAAACTGCCGTTGGAAGTTGGTCAGGTCTATACCATCGAACCCAGCTTGATCGTTCCCGGCTACGGTGTCATCGGGCTGGAGGAAGATGTAGTGATGACGGAGGCCGGAGCGGAGTATCTGGGAACAGTGCAAGAAAAGCTTGTTTTGTTAAGGGGCTAACTGCTCTTTTTGTTATGGCAGACAATCGGAGGTAGAGTAAGTCGCTGAGTGTCGCACTCCGGCAAATTAGCAAAACAACCTGGTATAAATTTTGAAGCCCAACTCACAATGAGTTGGGCTTCTTTTTTCATCAAGCTAGATAAATTTATCGGACTGAAAAGTTACGCAGCTTCTACTGCATCTGCCTTTTGTGGCTGCTCCGCAATCTGATATTGCTCTTCCCAATTCTCGGCAAATTTCAAACGAATATAGCCATAGCGCACCAGTAGCATGATTACACCCGCCAGTGCCATGAGGCCAGCAACCAGGGCAGAATAACTAACACCAGTGCCAGGGATGCGCGGCTGGTCCGGGCGGAAGAATTCGATCAGGACGCGCCCCACGCCTGCCAGCACCAACCACCAACTGAACATGGCACCTGGCTTGAACTTCTCAGGGAACTTTCGCGCTAACCAGAGCAAGGTTCCGGCGGTGATGAAATTCCAGATCATTTCGTAAGCAAATGTAGGATGGAAACGTGTGCTCGCAGGGTAGAGCGTCATGTCACTGTATTGAGAAATGCGATGGGCTGCATCGATAGGGATGCCCCACGGCAACGTGGTTGGTTGGCCGTAAAGTTCCTGGTTGATGAAGTTGGCCGGGCGAGCGATGGCCTGCCCGATCATGGTGACGGGCGCGGCTACATCCATCAGCAACCACAAGTCCAGGTTATTGCGTTTGATGTAGATGTACATCGCAATCCCCCCGAACAGCAGCCCGCCATAGAAGTGCAGTCCGCCTTGGGGAATATTCATAATCTGGCCGGGATTATCCATGTAATAGGAATTTCCACCCAGGGTGGTATTGGCAACATACCACAATCTCGCCCCCACCACACCGACCGGCAGAGCCCAGATCAAAGAGTTCCAGATATGCTCGCCGTTCTCGCCGTGACGGACCAATTCGCGTTCGGCAATCCAGGCAGCCACGATGACGCCCGTCATGACCAGCACACCGTACCAGCGTAAGGCAAAAGTGATACCAAATAGTTGAAAAGAAAATATGACCGGATCGATCAAGAGACACCTCTAGATTTGGAGTGCCGCCATTATATCACCGGGGCGTATAGCTGCTCACGTTGCCAGTTTCTCGTGCTCATAGCGGCGCGCCACCTTGACCCGGTTCTCGCCGGCGCTCAGC
Source organism: uncultured Chloroflexia bacterium (assembly GCA_963829615.1). Classification (GTDB taxonomy): domain Bacteria; phylum Chloroflexota; class Anaerolineae; order Anaerolineales; family Villigracilaceae; genus JAABUE01. The sequence goes on along the minus strand of CAWHJM010000006.1, from coordinate 37,040 downwards.
GAGCACCAGTGCCACTTCCGGTTGCGACTCCGGTCCACAAACAGCCAGTCGCAGTGTGAGTGATACTGGCATAGCATCCACAACACCGTTGCAGTTGAAGAGATACTCGTGGACGACATCCGTGCGCCCGTACAGCGTATTCGCAAAATCCAAAGCATCCCACCGATCAAAGGTTTAGAGCCTTCAGGCTGGGCCTTCGCATGGGTATCGATACTTTGTAATTACACCTGTCACATTTTAATTGTGACAAATAACACATTACTTTGCGGTCAAAATGCTTACAATATTAGTAAAGGTTTACCAAAAGAGTAAACGTTAAAGGAACTATGATCCGTATCAACCGCCAAACTGACTATGCCATCCGTGTACTTCTTGCCCTCGCCAAGCAGAGGGACGAGGCTTTGTTGTCCACTTCCCAGATCCAGCAAGAAATGCTTATCCCCAAGGCGCTGTCCCTGCGCGTGGTGGCGGAGCTGGCAAAAGGCGGGTTCATCGTCACCTACCCGGGCCGTGAGGGCGGCTTGAAACTGGCGCGCCCGGCGGCGGAGATCAATTTGCGTCAGGTGGTGACATATTTCGAAAGCAATTTTACGGTTTCAGAGTGTCTGCACGGCGGGGGACCTGTCCATTTGACAATGCCTGCCCGGTGCGAACCCGCTGGGGACGTTTGCAGGCGTTGATCCTTAAGGAACTCGAAGCCACCAATTTTGAGGAACTCGCTCGCGAAGCCGCGTCAGTGACAGATGTCGTTCCATTTGTCGTTGAGCAGGCTGAGGCGTAGGAAGAAGCGGGAAGGAGGCGTAAGTCCGGGAGGGACGCTACCAAATCATCTAATCTCATTAAGTCCACAATTGAATTATCTAATTTAGGAGTTACGCAGTCGCACTAGAGATACCCGAAAATAAGGGTGGCGTGCGCCGCACGCCACCCTTATTTTCGGTATCTTTTCACGAACTACGTCATTCCAATAAATCTAATAAGGAGAATGCTCTATGGATGCACTTGCTCTTGCACGCTGGCAATTTGCCATTACCACCATCTTTCACTTTTTCTTTGTCCCGTTGACGCTGGGGCTGTCCATTTTTGTGGCCCTGTTGGAAACCAAGTACGTACGCAGCGGCGATGAAATGTATAAGAAGATGGCCAAATTCTGGGGGGCGATTTTCCTGATCAACTTCGCCATCGGCGTGGTGACGGGGATCGTCCAGGAATTCCAGTTCGGCCTGAACTGGTCGGAATACAGCCGCTTCATGGGCGACATCTTCGGCGCGCCGCTGGCCATCGAAGCCCTGCTGGCCTTTTTATGGAAAGCACCTTTATCGGCATGTGGATTTTCGGCTGGGATAAGTGCTCTGAAAAAGCTGCACCTGACCTCCGTCTGGCTGGTGGCGATTGGCTCGAACGTTTCGGCGCTATGGATTTTGATCGCTAACTCGTTCATGCAGCACCCGGTCGGCTACGTGATCAATCAGGCAACTGGCCGCGCCGAACTGGTGGATTTCTTTGCCCTGATCACCAACGAAAAAGCCTGGGTTTTTGTCTGGCACACACTGGCAGACGAACTCGCGACTGCTTCCTTTTTGATCATCGGCGTTAGCGCCTATCATTTGATCCGCAAACATCACACTGAAATCTTCAAGCGCTCCTTCCATATGGCCTCTCTTGTTGCCGTAATCGCCAGTGTGCTGGTTTTTCTGGGCGGTCACACCATGGGACAGTATATGTACGATGTCCAACCCATGAAACTGGCTGCCATCGAAGCCATCTGGGATACTGAGCAACCTGCTTCGTTTTCCCTGCTCACCATTGGCGATTTGAGCGGACGCAAAGAAGTCTGGTCAATCCGCATCCCCTATGCCATGAGTTTCCTGGCCTGTAATAATTTCACCTGCGAAGTGAAGGGCGTCAACCAATTGCAAGCTGCGGATGTCGCAAAGTATGGCCCCGGAAACTATATTCCACTAATGGTGGTCACTTACTGGACTTTCCGGTTCATGATGACCATTGGGCTCATCATGATAGGGGCTTCAGCCTGGTTCCTGTACAACACACGACGTAACAATTACGAAGAATCGAAATGGTTCAAATGGGTGCCATTCTGGGCGATTGCATTACCATATGTCGCCAATGTCAGCGGCTGGGTGCTGACCGAAATGGGACGCCAGCCCTGGATCGTGTACAGTCTGCTGAAGGTACAGGATGCGGTCTCGCCCAACCTGACCCCCACGGATCTGCTTATTTCGCTGATCGGCTACACGGTCCTCTATGGTTCGCTGGCCGCAGCTATGTTCTACCTGATGAAAAAATATGCTGTCGCTGGCCCGGATGCCACCATGCATGAATTGGTTGACGTCGCACCCTCGTTCGTTGCGACGCAGGACTAACGGAGGGAACCATGTCTTACGAATTTCTACAAACTCTCTGGTTCATATTGATCGCCATCCTGTGGATCGGATTCTTTGTCCTTGAAGGCTTTGATTTCGGCGTTGGCATGGTGCTGCCCTTCCTGGGCAAAAAGGATGAAGAACGCCGTGCCATCATTAACATCGATCGGCTCTACCTGGGACGGCAATGAAGTTTGGCTGTTGACCGCCGGCGGTGCAACCTTTGCCGCCTTCCCGAACTGGTACGCCACCATGTTCAGCGGCTTCTATCTGGCGCTGTTCCTGATGTTGTTTGGTCTGATCATGCGCGGCGTTGCATTCGAATTCCGCTCCAAGGATTCCAACCCGAAATGGCGCCAGATGTGGGACTGGATGATCGCCATCGGCTCCTTCCTGGCAGCCTTGTTGCTCGGTGTGGCCTTTGCCAACCTGGCGCGGGTGTACCTATTGACGAGAACATGAAGTTCACCGGCAACCTGTTCACCCTGTTGAACGCCTACGGCTATACCCTGGTTGGCGTGTCACCGTTTCTATTTTCCGCTGCATGGCAGCAACTTCCTCGGCCTGAAACTGGAAGGCGAAATACGGAGCGCGCCCATGCCCTGGCGACACAAGCTCTGGGTCGTTACCATGCTGTTCGTCCGGTGTATTCTCTCTGGACCTTCTTCACCTACTGACTTCATCGCCCACCTCGGCATACGACCCCGGCATCGTATCCGCTCGGCGCAGTGCCTCCATCGCGCTGGTAGCCGGTTCTTCCTGCCCCGCAAAATGGAAGGTTGGGCCTTCGCCATGACCGCCCTGCAACTCGTGCTGACACAGGTCAGCTTCTTCATGCTGCTCTTCCCGCGCGTCATGATTTCCAGCACCGACCCGGCGTACAGCCTGACAATCCATAACGCATCGTCATCGCCCTATACACTGCAGGTCATGTCAATTGTTGCGCTTATTTTCGTTCCCATTGTCCTGGCCTATCAAGGCTACACCTACTGGGTTTTCCGCAAACGCGTTTCAACTGACACAAAGACGCTGACATACTAAAATAAGCTGCCTAGTTAGCTCCGTAAGGGACAGCTCTCTCGACCTGTCCCCTTACGCATTTATAATCGACCCATGCACCGCCGACTCCTGACCCTCGCTCGTGACAGCCGTTTTTCCCTGACTGTAACGATTCTTTCCGGATTCGTGGCCGGACTCCTGACCATCTGGCAGGCCTGGCTCCTGAGCAACACCATAAACAGCGTTTTCCTGGAAAGCCAGACTCTTGCTCAGGTCTGGAACTGGCTGCGCCTGATCCTGTTCATCATTGCGGGCCGTGCCCTGCTGACCTGGCTGAATGAAGTCAGCGCTAACGCTGTGGCTGTGCGCGTTAAAACCGACTTACGCGAGCGGCTCTTTGCACACATCCAGGCGTTGGGTCCCGCCTACACGCGCGCCGAGCGGACCGGTGAACTAACTACCGCCGCAGTGGAAGGTATCGAAGCGCTCGACGCTTATTTCAGTCAGTACCTGCCGCAACTGGTCATCACCGCACTTGTCCCCATCAGCATCCTGATTTTTGTTTTTCCGATTGACCTGCTCTCCGGCGTGGTCATGCTTGTTACCGCGCCGCTGATTCCCTTCTTTATGATCCTGATTGGCAAAGGCGCGGAAACAGTTACCAATCGCCAGTACAAGACTCTCAGCCGCCTGTCTGCCCACTTTCTTGACAGCCTACAAGGCCTGACCACGCTCAAAATCTTTGGGCAGTCCAAACCACACGCAAAGAACATCGAGAAGGTCAGTGAGCAATTCCGCGATACCACCATGCAGGTGCTGCGCATCACCTTCCTGTCTGCGCTGGCACTGGAACTGCTGACCACCATCAGCACCGCTGTCATCGCTGTGGAGATCGGTCTGCGCTTGCTCTACGCAAAAATGGACTTCTTGCAAGCCCTGTTCATTCTCGTCCTGGCCCCGGAGTTCTATCTACCCCTGCGCATGCTTGGCCTGCGCTTTCACGCTGGCATGGACGGCACCGCCGCCGCCCGGCGCATTTTTGAGATTCTGGATACCCCCTCACCCCTGCGCCCCTCTCCCTCAGGGAGAGGGGATGGGGGTGAGGGAAAATTTGATTTAATTTCTCTACAAAAGGTTTCCTTCACCTACCCCAATGAATCTACCCCCGCCCTGCAAGACATCAACCTGCGCATCGATGCAGGCCAGCACATCGCCCTGGTTGGCTCCAGCGGCGCGGGGAAAAGCACGCTGGTCAACTTGCTTTTAGGCTTTATTCAACCGACATCTGGCCAACTCATCACGCATCACGTATCACGCAATACGCATCCCGGCCCACCGTCCGTCGAAGCCATTGCCTGGGTACCCCAACGCCCACATCTCTTCCATGACACTATCGCTGCCAACATTTGCCTGGGCAAACCGGATGCCACTAAAGAAGAGTTGATCGCTGCTGCCAAGGCCGCATACCTGCACGAATTCATAGCATCCCTGCCCACGGGTTACGAGACCGTCATCGGCGAGGGCGGCGCCCGTCTCAGCGGCGGACAGGCCCAACGTCTCGCCCTGGCGCGCGCCTTCCTGAAGGATGCACCTATCCTGATTCTCGACGAACCCACCTCCAGCCTCGACCCGGAGACCGAAGTCCTGCTCGAAGAATCCACGCGACAGTTGATGCAGGACAAGACCGTCATCACCATCGCCCACCGCCTGAACACCATCTTCCAGGCCGACCAGATCATCGTGCTCGAAAAAGGCCGCATCGTGGAACAGGGTACGCACGGGGAGTTGATGGCAAAAGATGGGGCGTACTCAAAGATGGTCAACGCCTTACACTATACCGTACCAAATGAAATCGTGAGAAGTGAAAAGGTGATAAGTGAAAACATCACGCATCACGCATCACGCATCACTTCTCATGCTGGACCGGCCTCCACAACGCAATCATCATCCACGCTTTCCCGCCTGCTCTCCTTCCTGCGCGGCTCCTGGGGCTGGGTGGCGCTCTCCGTGCTACTGGGCGCGCTCACCATCGGGGCTAACGTCTCGCTAATGGGCACCTCGGCCTGGCTGATTTCTACTGCCGCACTGCACCCGTCTGTGGCCGAGTTGGGCGTTGCCATCGTGGGCGTGCGCTTCTTCGGCATCAGCCGCGCTGTCTTCCGTTACACCGAGCGTCTGGTCTCGCACAATGTCACCTTCCGCCTGCTGGCACGATTGCGCGTCTGGTTCTACAAAAAGCTCGAACCGCTGGCACCCGCCCGCCTGATGGACTATCGCGCCGGTGACCTGCTCTCGCGCATCGTCGGAGATATAGAAACGCTGGAAAATTTCTACGTGCGCGTAGTTTCCCCACCGCTGGTCGCCCTGGTGATCGGGGCCGGGACAGCCATCTTCCTCGCATCTTTCTACCCGCTGCTTGCCGCCGTTTTGGTCAGTTTTTTCCTCGGCCTCGGCCTTCTTCTACCACTCTCCTCCCTGCTGTTTGGACGTAAGCCAGGCAAGGCGCTCATCACGCTGCGCGCCGACCTGAACACCCGTCTGGTAGATGGCATTCAGGGCCTGGCCGACATCCTGGCGTATGGCAGCGCAGAGAACCACGCCGCGCAAATCGCCCTCACCGGCCAGGAGTATGGATTGGCGCAAAAGCGCATGGCACGTATCAGCGGCTTCCACAGTGGACTATCCACTTTCCTGACCAATTTCGGCCTGTGGATGGTGGTCTATCTCACCATCCCGCAGGTGACGGACGGTCACATTGCAGGCCCGATGCTGGCTGCGCTGGCCTTGCTGACACTGGCTTCGTTCGAAGCTGTCAATCCGCTGCCGCTGGCTGCCCAGATGTGGGAGAGCGTGCGGGCTGCTGCTGGACGGTTGTTTGAGATTGTGGACGCGGAGCCAGTTGTCCGTGACAAATTATCAGTGACAAGTGAAAAATCACGCTTCACTCGTCACGATGTAGAGGTGGACAAGCTCTCATTCTCTTATCCCGGGCAAACCATTCCCGCAATTCAGGATATTTCTTTCAAACTTGAATCCGGCAAATCACTGGCCATCGTCGGGCCGAGCGGTGCGGGAAAATCAACGCTGGTCAACCTGTTGTTGCGATTCTGGGAGTACAGTTCGGGCGACATCCGCCTGGGCGGCGAATCGCTGCATGGCCTGGAGCAGGATGAAGTCCGGGCGCGATGCGCGGTAGTCTCACAGAGTTCGTATCTGTTCAATACCAGCATCCACGAAAATTTACGTCTGGCACGTCCGTCCGCGTCCCAGGAAGAGATAGAGAGAGCAGCCAGGCAGGCCCAAATCCATGAGTTCATTATGGGATTATCCAAGGGCTACGACACTTTCATTGGCGAACAGGGGCTACGGCTTTCAGGTGGCGAGCGCCAACGGATCGCGATTGCGCGCGCGCTGCTGAAAGAAGCGCCTATTCTGATCCTGGACGAGCCGAGCGCCAACCTTGACCCATTAACCGAGAAACTAGTCCTGGCGACTTTGTTCGGCGTGATGAAGGGAAAAACGTCGCTGCTCATCACGCATCGCCTGGTCGGGCTGGAAAATGTGGATGAAATCCTGGTGATGGAACACGGACAAATTGTCGAACGTGGTACACAGGCCGGGTTGCTAGAACAAGGTGGAACTTTTCGTCGCCTGTGGGAACTGCAAAATAGAATCCTTTCAGTTTAAACCACATAAAAACTCTTGATACTGATTGACTTTCGAATCTATCCTGTTATATACTAATATTACATCGCCAAAACTCAACCACACGACCCGAAGGAGGAGGCAATATGAACGACCATCCCTGGTTCGCCAAGTATGACAAGGGCGTGCCAAAATCCATTGATTATCCTAAAAAGCCACTGTACTATTTCTTGGAGGAGACAGCCAGTAAGTATCCTGATAAACCTTGTACGATTTTTAAGGGGGCGGAAATCTCATACAAAGAAATGAACGAAATTACCGACCGAATGGCCGCTGCACTCGCCGATATGGGCGTGAAGAAAGGCGATCGGGTCGGTATTTTTATGCCCAATACCCCGCAGTTTGTGATGGCGTATTTTGGCATTCTGAAGGCAGGCGGTGTTGTTGTGGCTACGAACCCGCTCTATACACCTTCTGAAATCGAATATCAGGCCAGCGACGCGGGCATCGAGATCATGTTCGTGATGACCAACTTCTATAAGACTATCAAAGCTGCTCAACCTAAAACCAAAATCAAAAAACTGATCGTGACGAATATCAAAGAGGCCCTGCCGCCCATCACACGTTTGCTTTTCACGCTGGCAGTGGAGAAAAAAGGCGGACACCGCATCGAGGAACCTTTGCCCGAAGGCGATGTCTGGATGCAAGATTTGATTGCTAAATATGAACCTTCGGCTCGTCCGCAACTTGAAATTGCTCCCGATGATACGGCTTTGTTCCAATATTCGGGCGGGACCACGGGAGTCTCGAAAGGTGCAGTAGCCACCCATTACAATGTGGTTGCTGATACTCTGATGATCAAGTATTGGATGGTCAACCTGGACGAGGGCAAGGAAATCACCCTGATGGCAATCCCACTCTTCCACGTGTATGGCATGGTAGCGGGCATGACGATGGCCATGGCCTGTGGTTCCAGCATGGTGATGATCCCCAACGCACGTGACCTGAAAGACTTGCTGGAGAACATCAACAAGTACCACCCTACCATCTTCCCCGGCGTCCCCACCCTGTACAATGCGCTCAACAACCATCCAGATGTGATCGCCGGAAAATACAAACTGTCGTCCATTAAAGCCTGTATCTCCGGTTCGGCGCCATTGATGCGTGAAACCAAGGAGCGCTTCGAAGAGCTCTCCGGTGGTAAAGTTTTCGAGGGCTTCGGTCTCTCTGAGGCGCCGACCGCCACGCACTGCAACCCACTGCTGGGCGAGAACCGCACCGGTTCCATTGGCTTGCCCTTACCCGACGTAGATGCCAAAATCATCAGCCTGGATGATGGCGAGACCGAATTGCCGGTTGGCGAGATCGGTGAACTTGTCATTAATGGTCCACAGGTGATGAAGGGCTATCACAATATGCCGACCGAGACCGCCAACACACTACGCAAACTTCAGGATGGAAAAATCTGGCTGTTCACCGGCGACATCGCCCGCATGGACGAGGACGGCTACTTCTACATTGTTGATCGCAAGAAGGAACTGATCAAACCGGGTGGCTTCCAGGTGTGGCCGCGTGAAGTGGAAGAAGTTCTGGCCCTACACCCGAAAGTGCTGGAAGCAGGCGTGGCTGGCATCCCTGATCCCTATCGCGGTGAAACGGTCAAGGCCTGGATTGTGTTAAAGCCCGGCGAAACGGCTACCGAGGAAGAACTCAAGGCCTTCTGCAAGGAAAAGTTGGCCGCTTATAAAGTGCCGACTCATTACGAGTTCCGTGATGAACTGCCCAAGACCACCGTTGGCAAGATCCTGCGCCGCGAGTTGGTCCGTCAGCACAAAGAAGCGGAAGTGTAGTCGAAACATTTAATAAAAAAAGCCCGGTCAGGTTTGAGACCTGACCGGGCTTTTTTTATTCTTAATCTATGGGTTTACACCGGCTGCGGCGTACCACTCTTCTTTTCATTCGGGGGCGGGAAGATGGCTTCGAACTCTTCGCGCGTGATGCTTTCTGCCTCAAGCAGTTTCTTGGCCACAGCATCCAGTTCCTTGTCATATTTCTTCAGGATTCCCTGGGCCTTCTTATAGGCCTCATCAACGATCTTGCGGACCTCAGCATCGATCTTTTCCGCAATGGCATCCGAATAATCACGTTGTTCTGAAATCTCACGGCCCAGGAAGATCAATTCTTCCTTCTGCCCATAAACCATATTTCCAAGCGTTTCACTCATGCCCAGGCGTGTGACCATGTTGCGCGCCATGCGCGTTACCTGCTCAAGGTCACCGGATGCACCGGAGGTAATATCGTCAAATACCTGTTCTTCGGCTACACGCCCACCAAGAGCATATGCCAGGGTAGCCATGAATTTCTTGCGGGACATCAGGATGCGGTCTTCGTCCGGGCGGAACCAGGTGATGCCGCCAGCTTGTCCGCGGCCAACAATGGTCACTTTTTGGACAGGGTCGGCTTCAGCGATGGCATTCCCAACCACGGCATGACCAGCCTCATGGTAGGCAATGATGCGCTTCTCTTCGTCCGAGATCAAGCGTGATTTGCGTTCCGGACCCATGACCACGCGTTCGATCGCTTCTTCCAATTCCTTCTGGCCGATGGATTTCTTGTTGCGACGGGCTGCCAGGATGGCACCTTCATTAACCAGGTTTTCCAGGTCAGCGCCAACGAAACCGGGTGTGCCGCGCGCCAGGGAAGCCAGGTCAACTTGCGGATCGAGTGGCTTGCCTTTGACATGCACCTTCAAGATGGCTTCGCGACCGCGCACATCGGGGCGATCCAGCGTCACGCGGCGGTCAAAACGACCGGGGCGCATCAGAGCCGGATCGAGGATGTCGGGGCGGTTGGTAGCAGCGATGATGATGACATTCGTATCCGTGTCGAAGCCGTCCATCTCGACCAGCATCTGGTTGAGGGTCTGTTCGCGCTCATCATGTGAGCCACCCAGACCAGCCCCACGCTGGCGACCGACAGCATCGATTTCATCGACAAAGATGATGCAGGGCGAATGTCGCTTGGCCTGCTCGAACAGGTCACGCACGCGACTGGCGCCCACACCTACGAACATTTCCACAAATTCCGAGCCGGAAATCGAGAAGAACGGGACACCCGCCTCACCGGAGACAGCCTTGGCCAGCAAGGTTTTACCCGTACCGGGAGGCCCCACCAGCAAAACGCCTTTCGGGATGCGCGCGCCAAGCTGAATAAACTTCTGTGGCTCGCGCAGGAACTCGACCACTTCGGCCAGTTCCTCCTTGGCTTCCTCCACGCCAGCCACATCCGCGAACGTGACCGTGGGATGGTCACCGCTGAACATACGCGCGCGGGACTTACCAAAGGCCATGGCCTGGTTGTTGCTGCCCTGTGCCTGCCGGAAGATAAACCACAACACCCCGCCCATCAGTAAGATAGGCAGGATATAAACAACACTGCTGAAAATCCCTACCCAGGAAGAAGGTGGCTCGACAACAAGTTTGAAGTTGTTGTTCTCCGGGGAAAGCTGTTGGGAAGTAACACCCAAGCTAACAAGTTGTTCTACCAACGTTGCGCCTGGCTCTTTTTGGGCTTCTTTTTCTGTCCCGTTTTGATAAACGACTTGAAGCTTATCATCACTTTTAACAGTGATTTTTCCGATATCGCCTGTCTGAATATCATGAGCAAGCTGGTTGATAGTTAATACATCTGTGCTGCTCGTGTCTTGCCGGAAGCCCATGTAAAACATGGCTGCAATGGCAACGATCAGCAGAAAGTAAACGAGAAACGATTGATTACGTGAATTCACTGAATCCTCCAATACCGATGCGATTATACCAATCTACTCCCTTGACGAGTAGAGCAGGTTAATTCTTATAACAATTTTCTTATATATTCCTGTCAAAATCAACCAATTTTGGGGTTATTCAGGCCCTTTCTGAATTATTCGATGATCAGTTCAACCGGACAATGGTCCGAGCCCTGCACATCTTCATGAATAATAACATCTTTTACACGTGGGACAAGCGCTTCGGAGACCAAATAATAGTCGAGCCGCCAACCGATCCCGCGTTGGCGCGCATTGAAACGATAAGTCCACCAGGTATATTGCTCGCGCTCCGGATAAAGCTCTCGATAGACATCCACAAAACCATGATCGAGGAACTTCTGCACCCATTCCCGTTCTTCAGGCAGAAAGCCAGAAGTGGTTTTATTCTCCTTAGGGTTTTTCAGGTCGATGGGCATGTGTGCAGTGTTGAAATCTCCTGTAATGATGACATTCCTCCCCGCTGCATGCAAGGCATCGCAGGCTTCCAGTAAGTGAGCGTAAAAATTCAGCTTATAGTCCACGCGATCCTGGCTGCGCTGACCGTTGGGAAAGTAAATGTTGTAGAGCAGGAAGTCAGGGTGGCGGGTACGGATGACGCGTCCTTCGACATCGAATTGCGGCGCGTCCATACCCAGCTCTACTTCTTGCGGTTCTTCACGCGTCAGGGTTGCCACGCCGCTGTATCCCGGCCGTTCAGCCGGATTCCAGATAGCCTGGTATCCCGGAATATTACGCTGTTCATCGGTCAATTGTTCAGGGCGGGCTTTAATTTCCTGGAGGCAGAGCAGGTCGGGGGTCCAGGAAAGAACCGAGCTGAGCGCATCCTTCTTCAGCGCCGCACGCAATCCGTTTACATTCCAGGTAACAATATTCATATCGCCTCGCTTTGTGGTAAACTTGCCGACAGGACAAGCATTCCATGAACGATATTGAAACAAAACATATTTTGTGCATTGAAGACGAGCCAGAAATGATCGATTTGATTCGTCTCATTCTGAGCCGCCGCGGATTTGAAGTGATCGGCGCTGCGGGCGGCAAAGAGGGCTTGGAAAAAGTACGCCAGCAACTGCCGGATTTGATCTTGCTCGATCTGATGATGCCTGATATGGACGGTTGGGAAGTATACCAGCAAATAAAAGCCGACGAAAAAACCAAAGATATTCCTGTCATCGTTGTTACAGCCAAGGCACAAAGCATCGACAAAGTGCTTGGCCTGCATATAGCCAAGGTAGATGACTACATCGCCAAACCGTTCAGTCCACAAGACCTTTTGAACAGTGTAGACAAAGTGTTCGGCGAAAAGAATTTGTCGGCCTGACCACCACAGAACACCAACGGGGCGGCGCAAGTCGCCCTTTTTTCTTGTACTATAGAAGATGTCTCGCTTCATATTCATACGTAACCCGAATCAACCAGACCTGAACCCCGCACGTGTCAAGTATTGCAACTCGTTCCTATGCCGTTTGCGCGGATTGATGTTCCGTGAGCGTCTCGAGCCGAACGATGGCCTGCTCCTGGTTCAAGGACAGCGCGACAGCCGCATCGACGCGTCCATCCACATGCTGTTTGTCCCGTTCGACTTGAATGTGGTCTGGATCAACACGGAAATGACGGTTGTGGACAAAGTCATCGCCAAAGCCTGGCGGCCGGCTTATGTTCCAGCCAAACCCGCCTGCTATATACTTGAAATCCATCCCGACCGTTGGGATGACTATCAAATCGGGGATACAGTGGAATTCCAAGATGTATAAACGTTATATCACTGTCATAGCTCTTATCATTATCTTGTTCTCAATCTCTTTCCCCGCTTCTGCGCAGACAGCAGAAGGGCCGACTTATATCGTGCAATCCGGGGACACACTGTCATTGATTGCAGCACGCTTCAACGTCACCCTGGAAGACCTGATGAACGCCAACAGTATCAGCGATCCCAACCTGCTCGCCGCCGGGCAAGAACTGGTCATTCCCGGTCTGCAGGGTATCAGCGGTGTGCTGGTGACTGAATTCGTGCAGTTCGGCGATTCTTTTCGCAGCTTAAGCCGCCGCACGCAAATTGCGGAACCCACTCTGCGGAAACTCAACCGGCTGGTCAGCCCGACCGAACTGTATGTGGGCGTCAGCCTGATCGTGCCACAACAAACGGGGGAAAACCAATTGACAGCGCGCATCACGCCCTCCAACGGCGAAAGCCTGTTGGAATTGGCCGTCAAAGGAAACACCGATCCCTGGACGCTGGCACAGATCAACCAACTGAACGGCACCTGGGACGCGCTCCCCGGCGATGTGCTATATGCCAATACCACCGGCGGCGAGTCTGACGTGACAGCCAGCGGATTACCGGCGGTCTTCAAGGACGCCAAAGTCAGCCCCTTGCCCATCAAGCAAGGCGGGACAACCGTTATCCGCGTGCAAGTGCCGGAAGGGGTCACTGTCACTGGCATGCTGGTAGATCACGTGTTGCACTTCTTCCAGGATACGGATGGCAGCCAGGTTGCCTTACAGGGTGTGCATGCCTTGCTCGACCCCGGTCCATATCCCTTACGTTTGGAAGCGACCCTGCCAGATGGCAGCAAGCAGTCTTTCGAACAAATGGTGCTGGTCACAAGCGGGAACTACCAACGAGAAGATATTTACGTTGAGTCCAGCACGATCGATCCGGCCGTCACGGTGCCGGAAGAGAACCAACTCCTCTCCCTGGTAGCCGATGCCAACCCTGTCAAATATTGGACGAGTGTTTACAGTTCTCCATCGGTATACACCGATTGCTTTACGTCAACCTACGGAACACGCCGCACATATTACGGGTTGAACACCAACGTTGAGATCGAGGGTTTCCACTCCGGCCTGGACTTCTGTGGTGGCGAGGGCTTGCAGATTACAAGTCCCGCAGCGGGTAAAGTCGTGTTTGCGGGGCCATTGATTGTGCGCGGAAATGCTACCGTGATTGACCACGGCTGGGGCGTTTATAGTGGCTTCTGGCACCAATCGGAAATCGATGTGAAGGTTGGGGATATGGTCGAACAAGGCCAGGTGATCGGCCTGGTCGGCGGGACGGGGCGCGTTACCGGGGCTCATCTGCACTGGGAATTGTGGGTCAACGGGGTACAGGTTAATCCAATGGATTGGCTACAACAAAGTTATCCATAACGGTTTTGGAATCGCTGGTATAATCGCCGCTATGATTTACAACTTCTGCACCGGGAAATCCCCACTTTTCATTGGGGTACGTGGCTTTATCGCCGGGGGGCCTCCTCGAATCGCGCCTGTACGCAGAAAGTAAGTTGCTTTATTTCGATTTCTTGCGCCGCAGGCCTCCCTGCGGCGTTTTTATTTTCAATCGTAGGGGCGACCCATCAAGACAAACTCACACTCTGAAAGATCACAACGGGTCGCCCCTACCAAAATCAAACAACGGAATTTATCATGATCCAAATCCAACTTTCCAACGTGACACTTGTTTTGGGTGCCAAACACATCTTCGAAAATCTGAATTGGGAAATCCAACGCGGACAAAAGATCGGCCTGATCGGCCCGAATGGCGCCGGGAAGTCTTCGCTTTTCAAGCTGATGATGGATGAATATTCCGCCGAACTGGGCGGAACGATTACCCGCGCGCGTCAAATCCGGACCGGATACCTGCCTCAACAACCCGAGCTTGATCTCACGCTGACAGCCTTCAACGCCGCGTTGGATGGTAATTCGCGTGTGGCAGAAGTCCAGGCCGAACTCGAACAGGTCGAGGCCAGCCTGGGCGATCCCGCCGTCTACGGGCATGAACGCAGATTGCAAAAAGCGCTCGACAAACAGGGACGCCTGCTGGATGAATACCAGTCCTATGGAGGAGACAGCTACCCAGAGCGCGTACGGGGAATGCTGGTCGGGCTGGGAATGGCCGAGGGCGACCTCAGCAAGCCCCTGTCCGTGTTGAGTGGCGGACAGAAAAAGCTGATCGGGTTAGCACGCCTGTTGCTGGTCCGCCCGGATGTCTTGCTGCTAGACGAGCCCGATAATCATCTGGATTTGCCAGGCAAAATTTTTCTGGAGAAGTTGATCCGCGAATACGAAGGCACAGTCGTCATCATCTCGCATGATCGCTATCTGCTGGATGCCGTTGTCACGCACATCGCCGACCTGGAAGACGGCCGGTTGACGGTTTTCGAAGGCGATTATTCTTCCTATGTGATGGATAAGGAAACTCGCATCGCGCGCCAGGAGCAAATGTTCCGCGCCCAGCAAAAGGAAATCGGACGCCTGGAAGCGGCCATCAAGCGCTATGCCATCTGGGGCAAGGTGTATGACAACGAAGATTTCGCGGCCAAGGCCAAATCGATGCAAAAGCGGCTGGACAAGATGGATGTGGTCGAGAAACCAGTCATCGAGCGCCGCCGCATGGACCTGCGATTGAACGGCTGGCGCGGCTCAAACAAGGTGCTGGAACTGGATAGTGTATCGAAATCGTTCGGGGAAAAACGCATTTTCGAGCAACTCAACGAGACCATCTGGCACGGGGAACGCGTGGGATTGATCGGCCCGAACGGCTCGGGCAAGTCGGTTTTCATCCGCATGCTGCTGGGGCAGGAAAACCCCGATGGCGGCGAGATCAAGATCGGTCCGAGTGTCTCCATCGGGCATTATGCCCAGGAGCACGAAACCCTGAATCTGGAGCAGACTCCGCTAGATGCCGTGCGCTATGCCGGCAGCATGAGCGAATCGAACGCGACCGCCCTGTTGCTGCGTTATCTGTTCACGTACCAGCAGGTATCGCAAAAGATCGGTGAACTCTCCGGTGGCGAACGCAGCCGCCTGCAACTGGCGTTGGTAGTGCTCTCGGGCGCCAACTTCCTGCTGCTGGACGAACCCACCAACAACCTGGATATCGCCTCGGCAGAAGTGTTGGAACAGGCGCTGGAAGATTTCGTCGGAACGGTGCTGGTCATCTCGCACGACCGTTACTTCCTGGACCGCACGGTGGAACGTCTGCTGGCCATCGAGCACGGGGAGTTGGTTGCGTATCAGGGCGGGTATAGCGATTATCTCGAAAAACGCAGATGAGGAAGGCCAGAAAACAAAGGTGGCGTGCTGCGCACGCCACCTTTGTTTTCGGTATCTTTCCGCAAATTACAATTTATTACTTATTCACCCAGAATCCCAGGTGGTTGGCTACAGCCGACTCATTGCCGGGGGTATTACCTTCGATGGGCGAGTTCAAAACAAACGGTCCACCCAATACGCTTTCGACCACGATGGCGGAAGAGCCACCGCCATCCAGATTGATAGCCGTATAGACGCCCTGCGAAATCAGGAAGTCAGCCAGTTCCGGGAAGGTAGCGCCCTCGCTATAACCCGGCTGACGGCCATCGATCACTACCAAGAACAGCCAGCGACCATTCTGGTTGATTCCTGCCGCAGAGCGTGGCTCGACAGATTGGCTTTCCAGGTTGCTAACCGCTTTGCCTTTTTCCACCAGCATACGATCGCCGGAAACAGCGTTATATACGGCGCCCTTTTTCTCGTTGAAGGTCACTTCATTGCTTTTGTTAATGTACATGATGGGTCTGCCTACCCACTGCTGAGAATACACAGTGCCACGGGAGGCCGCATAGCTATTGACCTTGGCCGGTTCGCCGCCATTGGGGCAGTACTGTTGCGGGTCATATGTATTCTGGTCGAGGTACTTGAACCCATCACCATTGACAGCCACCTGAAGACCAAACTCTGTTAAAAATTGGGATGTTTTGCGCGTACACATTAATCCATCCGCATTGCTGGGAGGTGTCACCAGGCCTTTGAGCCCGGTCGCGCGCGTGTCAATCGCCAACACATGCGCAACCATCTTACGCGGTGATTGCATCACTTTGCGGAAGTAGGTTACCCCGCTAAAGATTTTCTGCGTCAATTGTTCAGGCGCTGTGGTACCCAGGTCGGTTAAGTAGGCGACGGCACACCAGCCGACCAGACCGTCAAAACGCTGAACCTGCACCCAACTTCCGTCATCGTTGGCTTCCAATCCGACTACAATCTGGCCCTGCGACAAGGAACCGACCTTGCTATTGGAGGTACTCGGTCCTTCACGCACGTTCAAGGTCGCGACCTTGACTTGATACCAGTTCCTGGGTGTGGCTTCAGGAGGAGGAGCATCCGTAGCTTCCAGGTAGGCGGCGGAGCACCAGCCGGTCAGTCCATCCGATTCGCGGAGTATCTGAATCCAACTCCCGTCCGCGGTCTGTGCAAGCGCTTTGACAACCGAATTTAATGGAAGTGAGCCGACCACAGTATCATTTGTGCTAGGTCCCTCACGGACGTTCAAAGTCGATGCGGTAATGCGATACCACTCAGCATCAGGCGGTTTGGTCTCCGGGGTTCCGCCGGTATCCGGAGGCTCTCCGGTGTCAGGTGGTTCGCCAGTATCAGGGGGGGCCGTCGTCTCTTCCAGATAACCGGCAGAACTCCAACCGGTCAGGCCATCCGAGGGGCGATAGATTTTGATCCAGCTATTGGCAACCGCATAATCCAGCGCCTTGACCACCTCGCCTTGCTGCAAGGACCCGATATCATCATAACTTGTGCCGGGGCCCAATCTGACGTTCAAAGCAAAGGCTGTGACACGGTACCATTTGGTCTCCGTGGTTGGGGGTTCGCCATTACCGTTGCCGTTCCCATTACCATTTCCGGGGGGTTCGGGGTTTTCGACCTTGATCAGGTGCGTTTTGTAGATCCAGCCGGTCGTCCCGTCTGACCGCTTGACCTGCATCCAGCTTTCATCGACCGTCGTATCGAGCACTTCCAGGACTTCGTCCTGCTGCAAGATACCGATCACGTTCTCGTCTGCGCCGGGGTTCTCGCGAATGCTCAACTCCACACGGTACTCATTGGTCTCCTGGCCGCCATCAGGCGGTGTTCCGCCAGTATCAGTGATCTTAAAGCGCTGGCGGAAGGCATCCACATCACCGTTGAAGTAATCCAGGTCAATACCCTTGCTCTCCACCCCGTAAAGTGCACCATCACCAGATTCAGTAAATTGCCAGAACAGCCATTCATTCGCGTCCCAGGGTTTAGGGATACTGGGTTGCGTCACGCCATAGTGGGCAATCCACAAAGGATATTGATGGAAATATTCCAGGCTTTGGGCCTCGGTCGTTGCGCTGGGAGCGTTATCACGCCAGTAGTAGAAGGCCGTGTAAATAGCGATCTCTTTTTGGCCGACTAATTCTTTAAGTCGTTCCAAAAAATCGTACCATTTACGCCAGCCCGCATATTGACCGCCATAGGCCTCCTCGAGGTCAGCAAACAGGGGCAATTCACCAAAATCGTCCTTCATCAACTCGACCCATAGCTCGGCCTGGCGCTTGGGGTCTGCACGGCTGTCATAGAACCAGTAGCTGCCACGGGGAAGCCCGGCTTTCTTGGCTTCGGCCCAGTTATATGCGAAATCGGAATCAGGCCAAAGGTTCTGCCCGGCGCGGATGATGACGAAATCCGCCGATTTTTTCATTTTGACAAAATCAATCTGCTCCGGGGTATCCGGATTGTCTCCATAGAAACTTACGTCAGGACCAATTGCATTTCCCATAACAATCTCCTTTTGTTAATCGCCTGGTGAAATTGTACCAGTTCCTGTTGTGTATGGATGGGCAAGAATAAAGTGAAGCTACGATAGCTCTCCCAGCCAATGAACCCAGTCCAATTTCAAATCATTTACGCAACAGTTGTACAGACGTTCATCAGCAGTCCAGAATTCTGCTTCCATTTTCTCAGCGACCGCCAGGTAAAAAGCATCATAAGCCTTAGATTGACCCAGCATGCCTGCCAATTCCAAGGCCCGCATACACAGTGTCTTGTCCTCATCGACAATTTCTACACTCAAAGCTTGAATTGTAAGCAGCGCTTGTTCAGCCTCATCACCATTAATTTGCTTTTGGGCAAGATACGCGCGCACGGCAGAAGTCGTCTCACTCATCCACAAGCGCGGCGCACAGGGGGTAATTTGCTCCTTGTTGATGCGTTCCCAAAATCGCTCCAGGTTCTCGGAAAGCTTCAGCGCGGTATTGACAGCGAGATTAGCGTCAACTACCCAATAGCTCATGGTCTCGTTCATTCCTCATCTGATCGATGATCTCCACCGCATCACTAACCGGTTTGCCGCCACGCCGTTTCAAGATGCGCTTCGTGAGGGCGCGCGCATTTTCAAGCGCTTCCAAGCGCTCCTGCTGCGGAGTATTTTCGCTCTCAATACCCTGAGTGACATATTCGCGTACCAGGTCACTGACGCTACGCCCTTTTTTGCGTGCAATGCGTTCCAAGGCCTCGCGCTGGCGGCGTTCTAACATCAAGTTGACGCGCTGTAAGTTATCCATAGGGGTGCCCTTTCTTAACATAATTATACACACCCACATACACATGCGTCAACATTGTTCCATCTATTCCCCACTCTCTGTCTGTGACAATTAACGTAAATTCGTGGATAAAACCCGGAAAGCCTATACTACTTTCTTAATGCGAAAGGCAAAATGACCGGATCAAGTTGCTCGGGATAGCCGTCCGATTTATAGGCAATAATATAACCCTCATACGTATCCACCGAAAACGGCCAAGGGTTGGCACTGATCAGACCGTCTTCCACATGATACTTGATAGTGACCTGCCTCTCTTCCCCATTCCGCGGAAAAATCGAGACTTCGCCCGAGGCAGGCACATCGAAGCAAAGCCTAAAGGACAACCTATCGCACAGGTCCGTGATGTGGTCCACGCGGTCGAAGAGCTTTTTGGAAAGGTTGTGTTTTTTGAGCTGCTCGTCAAGAGCGGCCGAAAACTCAGCCGCCAACGCCTTTCGCTCGGCCGAATCACTGCCTTCTGCCAGCCGCCGGACGTGATACTTCGTAATGGTATCCGCAACCACATCCGAGCACGGCATATAAAAGCCGCGTCGCGCGATCTCGAACCATTCCGAATCGTCCATGCCACCGATGGGATGGTTGTCAAGATACCCATAGCCGCGGTCGTGCAGGCCCATACCTGCGATCATAGACGCCCGATCGACGGGCGGGGAGTCGAAATCATCGTTGCCCCATAACATCGCTAGAGTCCCCACCAGCTTGAGATGTTCGGATTGCGGGGTCACGATCGGTCTGCGTTTGGATTTGAACATAGTTAGCCTCCTCTTATAAACCAATAATCAGTACTTCACGAAAATCAAAAGAATACCCGAAATTAGCTATTTCGTGATCTACTGATAATGAAATACAACCCGCTATCATACCCTTAAAACCATAACCTGTTGTTAACAGCGAGTTTCGCAAAAGTTAATATAATTGTTCGTATCTCACATCGACAGGTGAAAGCATGGAAATTCAATACAGTGAACTGGACAACAACATTCGCTTGATCAAGTTGATCGGCACGTTGGATGTGGTCGGTACGGGCGAAATTGAGACCAAATTTTCCGGCTATTGCGCGGGAAGGAACGTGCGTGTGGTGGTGGACTTATCCGAAGTGGACTTCCTGGCCTCCATCGGTATCCGCCTGCTCACATCAAGCGCTAAATCAGTCGCCAGCCGGGGTGGGAGAATGGCGCTTCTAAACCCCGGCCCCGAAGTACAACATGTGCTGGAAATCACGGGCATCCCGGAGATCATTCCGATGTATTCGCACCTTGAGTTGGTTGAAACCGTACTGATGGCTTCGTAAACAGGGAAGCACAACTATCAGAGCTTTTGGAGCATGCGGTTGACAACGTAATACCCCAGGTTGATAAACAAGATGGCCGGGGCAACGATGCTGACCGTTTCGGGAAGTTCCGTTTCGAAGAGCAACGCCAGGATCATGGCAGTAATCCCGTTCTGCTGGGCAAAAGCCAGATAAAAGCGTTCCACCCGGGGCAGGCCCCTGGTCAGCAAGAAACCGACGAAAACCTGCGCCAGCCCAGCAGCCAGGGCCAGGATCAACCCGCTGAGCCAGTTGATGCCGTTGACCAGTAGAAAGCCCAGCAGCAGGATAGCAATATAGAAAGCGGCAGAGATAAGATCAGGCAGCCGCTTGATACGGGGACGCAGGAACAGGCCGATCAGGGCAATGCCCAACATCCATTTGAAATACACCGCCACCACAAAACAAACCACCAACAAGAGAGTGAGCAGGGTATTCTTCTCTTTGAATTGTCGAGAGAGCCAGAAAATCAGGCCAACAAAAAGCAGGTTTTGCGCCAGGCCGATCAAAAACGGCCACAATGCGCCGAGCAGATTTTCCGTACCGGTGTGCGGGATGAAAAAATACAGCGCGTAGATCGAGAGCAACACCGTCATCGGGTCATCGAAAGATGACCAGGCGGACAGGATGGTCCTGGCACGCTCGGACAGGTGGGACGAATCGTCCGTCAGCAAATTGGCAACCGCCAGCGGGTCGATCTGGGCCACGGTCAGGGCCAGCAAAAAGGCGGCCGGACTGGCGCATGGCCAGGTACAGGATGCCGCCGATGATGAGGGTTTTTAGCAACACGCCAATCGTCACGGCCCGGATGATGAGCTTGTTATGATGTTTCAGTTCGTCAAGTTGAATCCCGTAGACACTTCCGTAGAGTCCGATAGCCAAGCAGGGTGTAGGTGAAAGGTTCGTAGAAGGGTTGCCGGGGCAGGTACGAAATGTCGATAACGGAGGCAAGCCCGAAGCCGGCCAGAGCGATGAGCAGGGGCAGCAGGAGCTGTCTGCGGAAGGAAAGGTTCATTGATTTTCCAGGGTAATGATGTGGTTTTCCACAGAACGTACCAGCGAACGCATTTCCAGGTCGCAGGAGTTGTCATCCATGGCGGCCTGGTTGACGGTGGCACCGACCACGTAACAGTTGTCGCTGATGTGATGGTAGAAGACACCGCCTTTCTCCAAATCGAACACCACACGGAAGAGTGTGCCTTGCTGCAAATCGGCCAGGTGGTCGTTCATGACATCCACCATTTCGTGGATTTCGTTCCCAAGAGAAAAGTACTGCTGGGTCTGTTTTTCCAGGTTACGTTGGACGCGGAAGTGGAGCAGGCGCTTGGCAAACTGTTCGGCACTGATGTCGTGATACAGGGTACCGTTATAGACCACCGCGGCGAAGTCCAGCCCGCCGGGCAGGATGACGTAAGCATTGAGCAATTCACGCAGCGTGGAATATTTCTTGGCTTCGATATCGCCCAGTTCTCGCAATTTCCGGGCGGAGGGATCGGATTGGTCGAAGAGTTGGAACAAGGCCGCGACGATGACCAGCGCAACGCCCAGAACGAGAACCCAGATCCCGATTTGACTGTCGTGCCTGACGAATGTCCCGTTCGGTAGCTGGACTTCGACGGCTTCGATGATGATCAGGATGGCCCCAAGGATAAAAAACAAGATCGGGATGGGGCTTGAAAACCGCTTTGTCAGCCAATTGCCTAATGCTTCCCACATACGCTTTACTCCTGTCACGAAAACAATTTTCAGGATTATACGTTAAAATCCAGGCCCCGATGTTTGTGCATATTAACCGCCATACCCGTCTCGGGCACTTTACCCATTCCGGGCACGTAGTCGCGAAGAACGCCAAAAATTATGGAGTCGCCAAGGAAAACGGCCTGATGTCTTGGCAATAACTTTACCGATAAACCAGCCTCTTGACAGTCCGTCTTAAAAGCAGCTCGTTGGTCGAGCAGGCGGTGTTTTTCCGCCATATCGAGACCAAAATGGCAAAAGTATCCTTGAACCTGGTAGTCTCCCTGGCCCGCCGGCTAGGACGGGCGATACTCCGCTTTGCGGTACTCGACCACCTGCAACAAGTTGAAAATAAAAGCGCCAGGTGGCTAGACAGATAAAATCTAATTTTTATACGATTGGGGATAAAAAGTGTTGCAGTGGGGGAAATTGACCAGCACAACCTCGTATTCACGAGCAACATTTACACTCAAAGTGACAGGTATTCTCTCAACCATGCAATCACATCGCCAGGTGTTCCAATTTTGAAAGGCAAATTATCAAGTGCAGGATTTCCGACAAAATGCTCTTTGTCGTGGCTGACAAACCATTTGGGATTAGCCGAAATTGCCTGCGCAAGAACACTGGCATCAGGGGAATAATCGATCAGAGTTTTTGCCTGTTTCAATTGCTGTGAAGTGGGCTCTACACTAATTTCAATACCCGCTTCGTCGAGAAGTTGAGCCAACAAGCCTAGCAACTCAGGTGCTTTGCGCCGCATGACTTCTTCCGCTTCTTGCAAGACGCCTTTCCCAACCAGCAACCGGATCGTGCCAGCATGTGCAAGATGAAACAACAACCGCGCTCCTCCTGTTGGTGACATAAGCGCAGCGATAATCACGCTGGTATCCAAAAAAACTTCAGGATTTTTTGGCGTCATATTCTTCCCGCACTTCGCGCAATGCGGTCAACATGGATTCGAGCAATTCGCCACGCAATTCCAGTTCCACACGGATCTTATCGGCGAGTTCGTCCACGCGTGATCGGCGGGGAGACAGCAGGAAGGAACCATTCCCCAGGTCGATAATATTCAGCACCTCGCCTTCTTCCAACCCGTACTTAGTACGGAGCTCGGAAGGCAGGGTGATCGTCCCTTTACTGCGGATTTGAAGGGTTGTTTTCATATGCTTCTCCAGAAAATCAGCATTTCCGAATTTCTGGAATAATTATATCATCTTTCCCCCACCGGACCGAGCGCCGTGCCCCCCACCCCACGCGGCCCCCGGTCTCACAACTAGCCTGTGTTTGTCGAGGCCATTTTCCTTTCGAACACTCCCAGTCTCTCATGTGAATCAGTATGGACTGGTAAGAGCGCGTACTTCGATAGCATCCTAAAATTGTATTGACAAGGAGATCAACATGAGCATAACAAATGAAAGAACCAATTGGAACCAGCAGATCATCGACGAATTCCGCGCCAATGATGGCAAGGTCGGTGGTCGTTTTGAAGGCAAAACCTTACTGCTTTTACACACCACCGGAGCCAAGAGCGGACAGGAACACGTCAACCCAGTGGCTTATGTCCGGGACGGCGAGAAATATGTGGTGATCGCCTCCAAAGGCGGCGCACCCACCAATCCGGACTGGTACTACAATATCGTTGCCCACCCGCACTTGAGCGTGGAAGTGGGAACAGAAACCTTCCAGGTGAATGCAAAAGTGACCGAAGACCCCGAACGGACACGCCTGTATAACAAGATGGTCGAGATGATGCCCGGTTTCGATGATTACCGGCGCAACACGGAGCGCGTGATCCCGGTGATTAAATTGACGCCTGTGCAGTAAGAATTGTCAGTTGATCACGAATAGCTGGCAGAAGCCCGAAAATAGGGGAGCGGACATACGTCCGCTCCCCTATTTTCGGATATTCTTTTGGTTTTCTTGAAGTACTGATTGTGGTTGCTAAACAGAAAACGGTTTCGTGACGCTGATGTCCGAGACCGTTTTTTTTCTTTCTTCCCTTATTTATTCCACCGCAACATAATCATCCAATATCAAAATTTCGAGGACCGTTTGCAGGCCAGTCAATCTCTTGTCATTTGTCAGGAAGGCTTTTGCACCAGCTTGCAAACTCGCCGCCACTTGCAGCGCATCCGCGGGCGAGACGTTGAAATCGGCGCGCAGTTTGGCGGCCAGGCGCGCCGCGTTACGATCAATATCAACAGTGGAAAGATTGGGAAAATTGACCAGAAGCGCTTCGTATTCACGGGCAATGTTTTCATGCCCCATGCGCCAGGGCAGGACGGTCAATTCCATCAAGGTGATCGTGGAAGTGATTCCCTGAAATTTACCCCCTTCCATATTCTCAAAGATTGTTTTGGTCAGTGGTGCGTAAGTTGGATGGGCTTCAAGGTGGTAGATAAAAATCGAAGTATCGAGTCCGACCAAGCCCGCGCCAGTTAGCTTTTCTGTAGAGTCCGCCCATGCTTTGCGCTCCCCGTCGATGTATTCCTGGGCGTCCACATTTTCCCAAACCGCTTTGTGCAGACCGGCCAGATGTTCGCTATAGCGCTTCGGCTGCGGGACCAGGACAATGACGCCATCTTGCACATCCACTAACAGACGGTCGCCTTTTTGGATGTTGAGTTTCTTACGCGCGGACTGCGGCACGGCGATCTGGTAACGGTTGCTGACTTTGACCGAGGTAGCCATATTCTCTCCTTGCTAAGCAATAATCAATTCTGCTTAGCATTTTACCCTTGAATGGATTAGTTTTCAAGTTTTCCCCTACTCCTCGTGCTACCCCCCAGATTCACAACCGACCTTCGTTTGGACTTTAAAGTACGTGGCTATTTTTTCATCTCATCATAACGAGCGCGCATGTTCATAACATACGTTTCCACATCCCCAAGATGCTCGTAGGTTTCTGCCTGCTGGATAAAAGGTTTCGTATCCTCTTGCATGTGCTCAAGACAATGACCCGTGAACAACACGTATCCATTCCAGCCCGTGGACTCAGTGACGTGATTTTTCGCGAGCCTGTGGATCAGAGTGACATCATTTCCCAATAGATCGATGGTACCCGCCACTTTCTGGATGACATATTCGCCATGATGGACAAAAAATTTTAAGTCAAGCGAGGGAATGGCTTTACAGGCCTTGCATGGACAGGTGGCCTGCTCGTGCATAGTTGTGGCTGAATCTCGAAAGATGAGATACGTTTGATCGAGCAGTTCGAGCATGGCGCTGCAACTGGACACCTGGTCTTCTGGCACATACGCAAAAACAGCATCGCCTTCCAGTTTGACAAAGGTGAGCATGTCATCTAATTTTCCAATAATAGTTTCTAAAAGCGGGGATATGACATTCTCCGCATGTTCGATTTCGGTCCTGGCAATAAAGGAGGTATAACCCGAAATATCGGCGAGCAATAAATAGCCTTTCTGCGTTTTCCGTTCCATCCTGTCTCCTTGTGGCGTTACCGATTTTGATTCTAACTCACTTGCCTGAATAATGGATAAGAAAAGTCCAAAATACCCAATTCTGGCTCACCCACACCTGACCGTGGAAGTCGGGACGGAAACCTTCCAGGTGGATGCAAAGGTGGCCGAAGAACCCGAACGGACGCGCCTGTATGACAAGATCTGAGATGATGCCCGGTTTTGATGACTACCGGCGCAAGACGGAGCGCGTGATTCCGGTGACTGCGCTGACGCCTGTGAAGTAAGGATTCTTGCTCTTTTAATACAAAAAACGGTCTCGTGACATTGGTGTCCGAGACCATTTTACGTTAAGGATATGAACTCAATAATTTCCTAATATAGATATCCCTGATGATTTAATTCAACCCTAACATATTGACATTTCGTGATATGTTGATACAATGAGCGAATGGATATCGAGACCCGATTAAAAGCCCTCAACAATTCCACCCGCCTGAAAATACTCGAATGGTTGAAAAAACCTGAAAATCATTTCCCGCCCCACGAAAGTGGATTGAGTTTTGACAATGGAGTTTGCGTAGCGTATATCCAGGAAAAAGCGGGGATTTCACAATCCGCCACTTCTCAATACATGTCCATTCTCCATCAAGCTGGGTTCGTCATCCCAACCCGAATCGGGAAATGGACATACTACAAGCGCGATGAAGAAGCGATAACCTATTTCATGCAGGAACTGAATGGGATCATGACCATCACAGGAGAAGAAAATGACTGAACGACTCAACCCCTTCGGCTTCAATGCCTTTGGGCATTACTCGCAGGGCATCAAGATCGACCTGGGCACGAAAACAATGATCATCACCGCCGGGCAAATTGCTCTCGACGATGACGGGAAACCCGTCGCTCCCGGTGATTTCACTGCCCAAACCCGTTTCATCTTCGGACGTATTCAGCAGGTGCTGGAAGCGGCAGGTGCGGGCATCAATGATGTCGTCAAAGCCCAGTTTTTTATCACGGATGTCAGCAAATACAGTGAAGTTTCTGCCGTTCGGAACGAGTATTTTGCAACCGCACGCCCGGCCAGTACCATGGTCGAAATCAGCAATACAGTAGCCAAAGGCTGTGACGTAGAGATCGAAGTCATGGCTATCATTGATAACGCATAAGGAGAAAAAAATGAGCGAAAAAGTTGCAATCGTTACCGCAGCTGGGAGAGGCGTCGGCGCAGCAGTGGCCAAAGCATTAGCAGAAGCTGGCTATCAGGTCTCTTTGATGTCAAATTCGGGAGGCGCTGTCGCTCTCGCAGATGAATTGGGCGGGATCGGGATGACTGGCTCCGTGACCAATCCTGATGACCTGAAAAAACTGGTTGATTTGACGATGGAAAAATATCGGGCGCATCGATGCTGTCGTCAATAATACCGGGCACCCACCCAAAGGTGATATTTTGGCGATATCTGATGACGACTGGCACACCGGCCTGGAACTGCTCATCCTGAATGTGGTGCGTATGGCCCGGCTGGTTACCCCAATCTTTGAGAAGCAAGGCAACGGAGCGATGGTCAACATCTCTACTTTTTCCGCTTTCGAGCCTGATCCAGCCTTCCCCGTTTCGAGCAGCCTACGCAGCGGCCTGGCAGGCTTCACAAAACTTTATGCAGATCGCTATGCCGAAGCGGGCATCCGCATGAATAATGTGCTGCCCGGCTTCATGGATAATTATCCCGAAAGCCCCGAGATTATCGCCAAGATCCCGATGAAACGCTACGCTAAAGTAGAAGAGGTCGCAAAGACTGTGCGCTTCTTATTGTCGGAAGATGCCGGATATATTACGGGGCAAAATATCCGTGTCGATGGCGGAATCACACATTCGGTCTAGAAAGAAGCGGAGAGGAAACAATGAACGGAACAAAATCATTTGATGTGATCATGGCCGGTGGCGGCATCATGGGATGCGCTACGGCTTATTATCTTATGCTGCAAGACCCGACTCTGAAAGTCGCCATCGTGGAGATGGAGCCGAGTTACGAACACAACTCCAGCATACTTTCAGATGGCAATATCCGTTTGCAATTCAACATCAAGGAAAATATCCTGATCTCGAAATACGGGCTGGAAAAGCTGAAAACCTTCAGTGAAGATATGGCGGTTGGCGACTGGAAACCCGAGATCGACTTTCGGCAACAGGGCAATCTTTTCCTCTCTGATGAAGCGAGTAAAGAAAACGCTTTAGCCGGGTTGGCTTTACAGCAGAGTATGGATTGTGGCGTAAGCTGGCTGGAACCTGACGAGATCAAGGCCAGATTCCCTTTGTATGACGTAAGCAAATTTGCGGGTGGAGCCTTCGGTCGCTATGACGGCACAATGGACACACAGGCCATATTGATGGGCTATAAGAGAAAAGCGGTCGATCTTGGCGCAACCTATATCGAAGCTGAAGTGGCCGAAATCCTGCATGCAGATGGCAAAGTGAACGGCATCAAATTAGCAGACGGCACCGAATTAAGCGCAAAATATGTGGTCAATAGCGCGGGCGCCTGGGGTACGAAGATAGCACGCACGGCTGGCGTTGAACTGCCGATCGACCCGGTGATGCGAGAAGTATTCGTCCTGCAAACCGACACTGCGCCGGAAGAAATCTATCCGCTGACCGTTTTCCCGTCTGGAATGTATTTGATCCAGGAACATGGCAATCAGTTCATGTGCGCAAAATCGGTTGATGAGGATCCGATTGGGTTTGACTTCGTCTGGTATCGCGAACACTTCATCGATCATTTATGGGAGGAACTGGTTGACTATGTGCCAACTTTTGACCGTTTGAAAGTCGTCAGTGGCTGGGCCGGACTTTATGCGGTCAACAATTTTGACGGGAATGCCTTTCATCGGAGAATGGCCCGAACTGGAAGGTTTTATTCTGGTCAACGGATTCTCCGGGCACGGTTTCCAGCAATGTCATGCCATCGGGCGCTATCTGGCTGAAACCATTCGTGGTGTGGATATCTCCCTTGATCTATCCATTTTCTCGCCCAGGCGCCTGTTGGAAAACAAACCTGTCTTCGAGGGACATGGCAAGCTAGTGTAGCCTAAATTACAGTCTCTGAGCGGAAACGAAGCAAGCGGAGTTGAAGTCGACGCGTGCCCGAAAGGGTAAGAGCGGCATTCTTTGCAAACCCCGTCCTTCGACTATGCTCTCTCCGTTCGGCTCCGCTCAGGAACTATATCTTCGCGAGGAGAAAAATCATCATGAAAGTAGCAGTTTCAGGCGCAATGGGACGCTTAGGCAGTGTCGTCGCAAAGGGTGTTGCCAACGCTGAGGATATGCAGCTAAGCGGCGTTTATGATCCAGGTCATCCAGGAAAAATTGTGGCAGGCATGGAAATCGAGACTTCCATGGAGAATATCGATGCCGACATCGTTGTGGAGTGCACACATCCGGATGTCGTGATGGAAAATCTTAAACGGTGGCACGCCAAAGGTCTTAGCGTTGTTGTTGGCACGTCCGGTTTTACGGAAGAGCGCATCGAAGAAGTCAAATCTTTTTGGACGAACGCTGATACCAGTTGTCTGATCGTCCCTAATTTTTCAATTGGCGCTGTCCTGATGATGCGTTTTGCTGAAATGGCATCCGCTTATTTCAATTCAGCCGAAATCATCGAACGGCACGAAGACACGAAACCGGAAGCTCCTTCAGGGACCGCCCTGGCGACTGCCATGCGCATGGGGAAGGTTAGAAATGCGTCAGAAGAAATTAAAGAGCAATGAGGTTGCAAAAGGAGCACGAGGTGGTTTGGTCTCCGGGGTTCGTGTTCACTCATTACGAATGAAGGGGCTATTATCGGATCAGGAAGTCGCATTTAGCAATTTGGGAGAGACTTTTTCAATCCATCATTGCAGTACTTCTTATGAATCCTTTGCCAATGGCGCTTTGGTTGCCATTCGGTATGCACACACGATAAAAGGTGTGGCAATAGGGTTAGATGCAGCGCTGGGATTGTGAAGCAACAATTACCGGCGCAAGACGGATCGGGTCATCCCGGTATTCAAGTTGACGCCTGTGAAGTAAAACTTGTATGACGTTACTCCAAACCGAAGGAGATTCAGAGTGACAGGTGTTCTCTCAACCACGCAATGACATCGCCCGGTGTTCCAATCCTGAATGGTAAATCATTGAGTTCAGGATTCCCTACAAAATGTTCTTTATCGTGGCTGACAAGCCATTCAGGATTCGCAGAAATCGCCTGTGCAAGAACATTGGCATCGGGGGCATAGCCGATTAAAGTACCTGCCTGTTCTAGCTGCTTTGAAGTGGGTTCATCGCAAATTTCAATCCCTGCTTCATCAAGCAACTGCGCCAGCAGACCTAATAACTCTGGTGCTTTGCGCTGCATGACTTCTTCCGCTTCACCCAAAACGCTTTTCCCTACCAACAATTTAATTGTGCCGGCATGAGCAAGATGAAATAACAAGCGCGCTCCCCCTGTTGGCGACATGACCGCGGCAATGATGACACTGGTGTCCAGGAAAATTTCAGGACTTTTTGGCGTCATATTCTTCCCGCACTTCACGCAACGTTGTCAGCATGGACTTCGAGCGATTCGCCGCGCGATTCCAGCTCCACGCGGATCTTATCGGCGAGTTCGTCCACGCGCGAGCGACGGGGAGAGAGCAGGAAGGAACCATTCCCCAGGTCAATGATATTCAGCACTTCGCCTTCTTCCAACCCGTATTTGTTGCGGAGTTCAGAAGGCAGTGTGATCGTCCCTTTGCTTCGGATTTGAAGGGTAGTTTTCATAATTTTCTCCAGAAAATCAGCATTTCCGAATTTCTGGAATAATTATATCATTTTTTGGTATCTTCTCAATAAGACATGGTCAGGCAGGCAAATATGACCAGCCCAGGTTGAGTTCTTCCGCTTGTTTTTGGATCAACTCGGCAAGTGGCGGAATGGACTTCGCCTTGGTAATCCGGTCCCGAATGTATTCATAGAAATTGACGCCAAGCTTTTTGCATGTTGCGGCCAGAGTCATGAATGTATCCCAAGAGTTCTTCCCGTCATCAGAACGCGGGCCGAAACTTATATCCCGTTTTCGTACCCGAAATCGCGCCGCTAACTCCGCCGGGTTGTTGTGCAAGGGTAATTCCGGATGTTTTAGCACTAACAATAGCGAGGCTTTTTTTGCCAAGGTCTTCGCGATGCGTTTATCTAGTTCTACATACCCGGTCTGAGTGGCAAAGAGCGTATCGAACTCGGTTTCCAGTTTGATGGCTGCTTTCTGGGTGGGTTGCTCACGGTAATCGAGCAATTGATCATAAAACTCCCAGAAGCGTTTGAGAAAACCACTCAAGGCTTCTTGATGAAGAGCCACAACAGGTATTAGCTTCTTATAGTGTCGGCCTTCATGGATCCAACATAACCCCATAGACTTGGCCAACCAGTTAAACTGTGGTGCGGCATCACAAATCAAAGTCTCAATGGACGGGAAACCCGTTTCTGTATGATAAGCGGCAACCGCAGCTGCATCGATAATGGTTTTGCGCTGCTGATAGGGCAAATCTGGCAAATCAGCATTCATACGCGCAATAAAGGTGATCTCATCCAACACAATTCCATCTTGCCAACTTTGCAGGGTTTGGCGCGTAGCTTTGGAGAGGGGTAAGCCTTCCAGATAAGACAGGGCTTCAGTATTCATCAGAAAAATGCGCGGGCGTCCATTGCGCAGCACATCCAGAATAGTCAACCGGTCTTTGTGCGGTTGTGTGCGAAAAGCTGTGTAGACTGGGTTGCATAAAATGTGGCAGTTTTGGTTCTGTCCATCTACTCGGGTAGCCGTGTCATCGATGTGCTGATAAGGACTGCTATGCAGGCCTGCTTCGAAAACTGCATCGCTTTCCGAGTGAAACTCTTCTTGACTTTTGATTAACATATTGGAGATTTGTCCAGCTGAAATCTGGATACCGATATGTCCAACAAATTCCAATATCTTTGGTTCTGTAATTTGACTGCCAAAATAAAGCGTCCGGATTAGTGCCTTGAGACTTGGCCCAAATTGACCTTCGTATCCGACTGGCAGGACCGCCAAATAGTTCTTATGTTGTGATGGTGAGTAATAGACCTCTTTGTGAAAGAGAACATTGTCTGTATGCAGCGATATATCTTGAATAACTACATCCTGGTACCCTTTGAAAACTGCATCGGCGGGCAGAACTTCCCGATTGACGGTTGCCACATCTTCACGATCTATCACGATGTTAGCTTTCTTACTCTTTTTGTGTCGATCTCTCGGTTTGCGCCGCTCTTTTTCAGATGAGTGGTCGGTGTTCACACCAGGCTGTTGTACATTGGCTTTGACATCCGGTTTACCCTGCTCACCTTTCAGCCGGTTGATTTCGTCTCGCAATTGCTGAATCGCAATACGTGCTTGACGTAAATCCGCAGACAGTTCCTCAATTTGATTGAGTAACATCTCCACCAATATGCGTGCGTTGGGTTCGTGGATACCGCTGAGATCAAGGTTTTCAAACATACTCCCAGTAGTTTACTAAACTTCCTCTTATTTGGGAATCCATGAATTATTGATAAGATACCAATAAAGTAAATAACGGATTGATCATCTCATCTTTAGCCCAGAATTCGTACTCACCATCACCCAATGGAGAGACAACAATGAAGGGAAAGTTATTCTCTTTCTCTAACCTTCTGGGAAGTGATTCTTTCCTGAGTAAGTCAAGGGTGGAGCCACGCAAGGGAGCACCGTGCAGGTAAACGATGAGAGGCCATTCCTGTTGCGGATCCTTCCCATAATCGTCCGGCAGGTAGAGCAAGAAATCCAGTTGGGCTTTCTCTGATGTGAAGGGGTGTTGACCACTATTTACAGTTGAAGAAATTGTTGGATAAACTGCTTTTTCTAGCACGATGAAATTCACCTCTTGCTCATACGTGCCTGGTTGGTAGATGTTCCAGCCATCATCAATCGCAATGTCCGACGTCCACAATTGCCGAAGACAGTGCTCCCCGGGAGAAAGATTTTTCAGCGTTATGATCCAAGCTCGTTGTTTATTATTCTCCCCTTTTGCTAGAAAATCGTACTCAAACCATTCGAAACTCTCAAGATTGATCTGGTTCCCATCAATGTACAGTTCCCATGTCATTGCATCCCAGTTAGGGACCAATTTTGATTCTTTGGCAAACCAACCAATGAGAATATCCAAACTTGATACCGAAGGTACTTCACATTCAGTTATAAATGAGTGCGGTTCCTGTTCATCAGGCCCTTGATCACAAAACTGCCATATTCTTTGGTAGGGTATTTCAGTGCTTTGCTCCACAGTCATTACGCCGATCTTGTCTCCGGGTTAAATCATCTCTTCCGAAGGTGTTGGCATTTGTGTTGATTGAGCACAGGAAAGCAAGATACTGGAAAATAGTATCAGAAGGACAAAACAAGACAGCTTTTTCATGGCCCTACTCCTTTTTATTGCAGACGGTTTGGAGCAGTGCTTTCACTTTGCCGTCAAAAACAAATTATTCTTTATCCACCCTATACCATCATCATACAATAAAAACTTCAACTTGCCAATTACTGCAGCCCAACGTGACTAGTGCGTCAAAAGAAAATCTTCATCTTAATAACGACCTATGGGAGGAACATATTCCTCTTTTCACGAAAATCCCGTTCATAGGAGGAAGATTCTTCCTCTTATCACGCCGGAGAAGATGCTTAAGAGGAACTTTTTCTGCATAAGAAACTTACCCTCCGATTAGATTTCCTTACTTGAACTATACAGCAAAAATTTCCCCAAAGCAACCAGGAAAAAGCAAGGAAGCCAAATGCATCGAAATTACGTCTGCAAAGAGATTGGTCTACCCTTCACTCTTGGTATACTTGGCAAGCATCTCACACACAGGAGAAAAACATGTCCATCCCCGCTCCCCGTTGGGACTTGACCAACGTATATCCATCCCTCGAATCCGCAGAATTCAAAGGCGCATTCGCCAGTTTCAAAACCAAGGTTGCCGACCTGGGCGATTACTTCGTCGAAGTGGTCAGCAAGACCGACGCAAAGACGCCGCCCGACCAGCTTGGTCCCATCGTTGGCGAGGTGGTCGAGCGCTTCAACGACATTTACACACTTTCGTCCACGCTCGAGCCCTACATTTATTCCTTCGTCAGCACCGACTCGCACAACAAAACCGCTATGCGGACTCAGTCCGAGTACGAGCAGGCCGGTCTGCCCTTGCAAAATCTCAACGTGCAGTTGAAGGCCTGGCTGGGGAAGATCGCGCCCGCGTTAGACCAATCGCTGGAACACAGCGCTCCGGCCAAAGAGCACGCCTTCATGCTCAAGGAAGCTGCCGACCAGAGCAAATATCTGATGAGTGAAGCGGAAGAAGCCCTGGCCGCCGAACTGAGTTTGAGCGGCGGCAACGCCTGGGACAAACTGCAGGGGACGGTCACCTCGCAGCTTTCCGTGGACTTCGAACTGGACGGCGAACCCCAGAAGTTACCCATGCCCGCGCTGATCAACCTGCGCTCGCACCCGGACGAGGAAACCCGTCACCGCGCCTACGACGCCGAAAACGTCGCCTGGGACTGCATCCGCGAAACGTTGGCGGCCGCCTGAACGGCATGAAGGGCGAAGCCATCACGCTCAACAGCCGCCGGGGGCGCAAAGATGCGTTGCATCCGCCATCGATCAGGCGCGCATCGACCGTCCGACGCTGGAAGCCATGCTGACCGCCATGCAAGACTCCTTCCCCCTGTTCCGCAAATACTTCGACCACAAGGCCAAGATGCTCGGCAAGGACAAACTGGCCTGGTGGGACCTGTTCGCGCCCGTTGGGAAAGACCGGTAAGACCTACACCTTGGAAGAGGCGCGCGACTTCGTCCTGGCCAACTTCGGCGGCTTCTCCCCTGAACTGGAACCTTTGCCCAACGCGCCTTCGACAACAACTGGATCGACGCCGAGATGCGCGATGGCAAGCGCGGCGGCGGCTTCTGCATGGGAGTGCTGGGCGTGAAGGAGAGCCGCATCCTGGGCAATTTCGACGGCTCGCAGGAACAGATCTCGACCATCGCCCACGAATTGGGTCACGCCTTCCACAACGAATGCGCCTACCAGTTCGACAAAACCCCGCTCCAACAACTGACGCCCATGACTCTGGCCGAAACTGCTTCCACTTTCTGCGAGACGATTGCCACCGAAGCCGTACTGGCGCAGGTCAGCGACCCATGGAAGAACTGGCCGTACTGGAAACCCAGTTGAACGGCGCTTCCCAGGTCATCGTTGACATTTACTCGCGCTACCTGTTCGAGAAGGAAGTCTTCGAGCGCCGCGAACAGGCCGAGCTTTCCGCCGACGATTTCTGCGAGATCATGGAACGCGCCCAGAAAGCCACCTACGGTGATGGCCTCGATGAGCGCTACCTGCAAAAATATATGTGGACCTGGAAGCCGCACTACTACTCGACTGGAGTCTCGTTCTACAACTTCCCCTACGCGTTTGGCTTGCTGTTCGGTACCGGCTTGTACGCCATCTACCAGCAGCGCGGCGCGGACTTCGTGGACGACTACAAGTCCCTGCTGGCCTCCACGGGCGAAGCCCTGGCCGCTGACCTGGCTGACCGCTTCGGCATCAACATCCGTACGCGCAAGTTCTGGGATGATAGTATCGCCATCATTGGCAAGCGCGTCGACCGCTATTGCGAACTATAAACTCATTACTACCTAAAGCATCCCGCAGGTTCCT
Organism: uncultured Chloroflexia bacterium; assembly: GCA_963829615.1. Classification (GTDB taxonomy): domain Bacteria; phylum Chloroflexota; class Anaerolineae; order Anaerolineales; family Villigracilaceae; genus JAABUE01. The sequence goes on along the minus strand of CAWHJM010000006.1, from coordinate 1,595 downwards.
TCGTGTCAAACACCCTTCATAAACAAACCTGCGGGACGGTGTATATTGATTTGGAAACAGAGGCATTTAATTCATAGTAAGGTAAACGTCAAGAAAAAGCTTTTCATATTGGTGGCCGGGGTCGCTTTCCTATCTGCAATCCTGGCAGCCTGTCGGGTCCAACTCCGGGGGCGCAAGTCGAACCGACTGACATGGCTGTGGCAACGCCGGGTGAAGTTCAACGCGTCACGCCGGAAGAAGCCAAGGCGGCTTTCGATAGTGGCTCTGCGGTTTTCCTGGATGTCCGCAGCCATACTGCTTATGTTCAAAGCCACATCCCAGGGGCGCTATCGATTCCATTGGCCGAGTTCAGCCGCGTATCGCTGAACTGGACCCAGGACAGTGGATCATCACCTACTGCACCTGACCGCAAGAAGAGTCAAGCGTCCGTGCGGCGGAAATCCTGCTCGAAAATGGTTTTACGCGTGCCAACCCGGTCCTGGGTGGTTTTGGCGCCTGGGTCAATGCCGGTTATCCCGTTGAAACCGGTCCATAAAAATGGAATTTTTGTATGGCTGATTTTGTAAAAGTCACCTCCTGGCCCGATAACAACCCGCCCTCTCGCGACGAACTCTGGCTTAGCATGACGGACGAGGGCTTGTCCCCTTATGCCTGGTCGAACGGCCCGCATGATGTCTATGCCGCTCATAAACACAACTTCAATAAGGTCATCTATGTTGTGAGCGGCTCGATCACCTTTGGCCTGCCTGAATTCGAACGCAATGTGACCCTGTTCCCCGGTGACCGGCTGGATTTGCCAAAAGGCATCCTCCACGATGCGCTGGTGGGGCGAGATGGAGTTGTCTGTTTGGAAGGACATCATTGAAATACAACGCCTCTGAACGGGGAGTTTTTATTTTGATGGAGTATCTCTAATTACAGATGGGGGCTTTATTTGCAAATAAGGAGGTTATTATGACCGCTTCTGCTTCATCCAAAAAATGTGCTCCCGTCCAGGATGACCGCATCCTGCCCCAGTCTCGTATTGTTTTGATTATTGTTATCCCGTTTTTACTGCTGGCATTTCTGATTTTATATTTCTTCCCCGATCTTTCCGGGGAACGCTTTGCCTGGGACATCAAGCCGCACATGACCGCTCTTTTTATCGGTTCGGGCTACCTGGGCGGAGCCTATATGTTCGTTTTTGCGATCTTTGGAAAGCACTGGCATCGCATCAAAGCCGCTTTCCCGCCTGTGACCACCTTCACGGTCGCCATGTTAATTGCAACGATCCTGCATTGGGACCGTTTTGACATCCACCATTTTCCTTTTCAACTCTGGTTATTCCTTTACATTGTCACCCCTGTTATCGTACCTTACCTTTGGCTCAAAAACCGTGTTACCGACCCCGGAACACCGGAGCCGGATGACTTAGCTGTCCTGCGCTGGCGAAATGGGCTTTCATGGTATCGGGAGTAACAGGTATTGGGATGGCAATCTTCATGTTCATTTTTCCACAGACCATGATCGCTATCTGGCCCTGGACTTTGTCACCGCTGACCGCCCGCACTCAGGCGGCTGGTTCGGGCCGCCTGGCGTTGGCGGATTGTATGCCA
>CAWHJM010000005.1:0-18929 GCA_963829615.1 uncultured Chloroflexia bacterium | reverse complement strand
ACCGCGCCTCAATCGGTGACCAGGTTTTCTTTGACGAGAATTTCACAGGAAATTACGAGAGCGGAACCGACACGCCCGCAACAGGCATTACCGTGCAGTTGTACTCGTCGGATGGCACCGAGATCAACGTTGGTCCGGATGGCATTCTGGGAACAATCGACGATGCAACCGGCGGTATGACTACGAACGCCAGCGGTCAGTACCTGTTCTCCAATCTGCCGCAAGGCGATTACATTGTTCGCGTGACCGCTCCGGTCAACACGGCCAGCACAATCGACACTGATAACGCTGCCGATACGACCAACCCCGATACCAACGATGATAACAACGACAACGGCATTGGCACCAGCGGCGGCACGGTTTCATCCGGAATGTTCAGTCTCACTCCCGGCTCAACCGGCGCATTGACCAACAACACGGTCACGAATGCCAGCGGCGAAACCTATAATCCCACCGTGGACTTCGGCTTCGTCAACCTGTATGCGCTCGGCAACCGTGTCTGGTTCGATACCGACAATAGCAGTGACATCAATGGCAGTGAAGTCGGTGTGGATGGCGTAACCGTCCAACTCTTCAGTTCGGATGGCACGACCGAAATTCCGGTTGGCGCGGATGGTGTCCTGGGCACCGCGGATGACGGCTTGGGCGGTATGCTCACAGCAGATGGCGGATACTACTTATTTGACAATCTCTATCCCGGTGACTACATCGTGGTCGTCCCGGCTTCTAACTTTGGGACCGGCGCGGTGCTGGAAGGCTACTGGTCATCAGCCACCTACATGAACGTGGACGGCAGCCTCGGCGAAACCGCCGCACCAGACCCGGACCTTGGGCCTGATGCCGCCGTAGGAGGCACAGACGACGACCTCGACTCCGACGACAACGGCACGCGCCAGGCCAGCGGCGATGTGGTTTCCTTGCCGGTTACGCTCGGCCCGGTCGGGCTGACAGAGCCCACTGACGACACCGATGAACAAACCGGTGTCGGCCAGGGCTTGCAGCCGGATGGCCGCGCCAATCTGTCGGTGGACTTCGGCTTCTACAAAACCGAGATCGGCAACCTGGTCTTCGGCGACGTCAATAAGAACGGCAATTACGAAAGCGCCACCGATACGCTCTTCAGCGGCGTGACCGTACAACTGTACTCATCCAATGGCACTGAGATCAATGTTGGACCAGATGGCACGCTCAACACCAGCGATGACGCGACAGGCGGCGTGACCACCGATGCCAGCGGCCTGTACCTGTTCTCTGGCTTGCCTGCCGGTGATTATATTGTGCGTGTCGTGGCTCCTAATGGAACCGTTAGTACGATAGACACCTTCGACCTGAACGACAACACAACCACCGGCCCGAACATCAACACCGACGACAATGACAACGGTCAGGGCACCAGCGATGGCGTGGTTACCTCCGGTACGCTGACCATGACACCCGGCGCAAGCGGGGCAAAAGGCAACAACACGGTCACGGATGCTACCGGCACCACCCGCAACCCAACCGTTGACTTTGGCTTCACCACCGTCTACGCGCTTGGCAACCGCGTCTGGTTCGACACCAACAACAATAGTGTCATCGACAACGGCGAAGTCGGCGTAGATGGCGTCACGGTCCAGTTATATGCTGCCAGTAACCTGACAACTGTCTTGGATACTGATACCACAACGAACGGCGGCTACTACCTGTTCGATTACCTGGAAGATGGCGATTATGTAGTAGTTATCCCTGCCTCGAATTTTGTCCGCTACCGCGGTTTTGGACGGTTACTGGTCATCAGCCACAAGCATGAACGCAAATGGCACCACCGTCGAAACCGCCGCGCCTGACCCGGACAACGACTTTGACTTCTGACGATAACGGCACGCTCCAAACTGCGGGCACCTTCAACGGCGCGGTCATCTCCAGCGCTGTAACCCTCGGTCCCGGCGCGGTTGAACCAGCCTCCGAGGGTGACCTTGAGGCCGGTGTGGGGCAGGGTGTGCAACCCGACACCCAGGCCAATATGACCGTGGACTTCGGCTTCTACACTATGACCTTAGGCAATCTGGTTTGGGATGACACTGACAATAGCGGAACTGTGACAGGCGCAGAATCCGGTTTCACCGGTGTCGAAGTTCAACTCTGGTCATGCGATGCTGCAGTCCAATTGCTCGTAACCGTACATCTGGTGGCAGCAGTATCTACACCTTTACCGGCCTGCCCGCAGGGCGATTACATCCTGCGCATCCCGTCTGCTGAATTCGAAGGCACTGGCACTTTGCGCGATTACGTCTCCAGCACAGGTATCTATCATCTCGCCTTCAATCCCCTACGAACCTGCCCCCGATGCGGACCTCGACACGACCGATTCGGATGACAACGGCAGCACGCTGGGCGGTACGCTTGGTCTGGGCGGTTATATCCAATCCGAGATTGTTACGCTTACGCCGATTTTGGAAGGCTCCTACGATAATGCTACCGGCAGCACGACCGAACCCCGTGTGGACTTTGGCGTTTATCTCTTCCGCCAGGCTGATACCTCCATCACCAAAGATGATGGACAGGATTTCTATCTCCAGAGCGATGTTCTGACTTACACAGTTGTGGTTAGCAATACCGGCCCATCGGATGTGACCGATGCGCAGGTCAGTGATTTGCGCCCATCACAGATTACCACCTGGGAATGGGTTTGCTCGGGTGCAACTGGTAGCGCTTCAGGTTGTGACGGAGCCGTGGATTCTGCCTCTGACTTCACCGATTTGGTGACCCTGCCCATCAACTCATCCATCACCTACACCGTCACGGCTAACGTCGATGCGGCTGCAACCGGCGACCTGGTCAACACAGCTACCGTTGCGGTTCCGTCTACCTACTCGGAGATTGACGATACCAACAATTCCGCCACAGACATCGATAAACTGGCCGCGTTGACCGTTACCAAGAGCGATGGCGTCTCTGTCGCTGCGCCGGGCACGACACTCACCTACAACATTCTGGTGGAAAACTACGGCGCGTATGATCTGACCGACATTACCATCACCGATACACTGCCTGACGATGTTACCTTCCAGAACGCATCTATCACCCCGGACGACATCACCGGCAACGTCCTGACCTGGAACGGCATCAGCCTGAATATCGGCGCCACGCTTTCCATCGACGTGGAAGTTCGCGTGAATGATGTTCCAGCGGCGGCGTCTATCACCAACGCAGTTGAAGTAGTGGATAGTGTCACCAGCTCCACTGCGAACGACGATGATACTGACACCATTGCAGTCGATAACGCCAAGATCATCACCAATACCAATATCAACAGCGATACCGACACGACTGTCCTGATCGGGGAAGTCGTCACCTACCAGATCAGCCTGACCGTTCCGCCTGGGACGTTAGGCAGCCTGCAAGCATTGGATGTACTCGAAGAAGGCCTGGCCTTCGACGAATGTCTGAGCGCCTCGGTTTCGGACCCGGTAAATGTTTCCACGACCCTGGCAGGTGGCTTTGCTGACGCCTGTCCCGCGGACGCCGGCGACCCGGATGTGACCGACACCGGCCATAACGTGATCTTCGACTTTGGCGATGTGACCAACAACAGCGGAACCGACCAGACCCTCATTGTCCAATACACGGTCGATGTGCTCGACATCGCCTCCAACACGAATGGCACGACCGGCATCAACAACAGCGTCACCTGGACCTGGAATGGCGGCTCTCTGGCAGCCTCCGCGCCCTCACTGAATATCGTTGAACCAAACCTATCCATTCTCAAGGATGCCTCACCTTCTGTAGCTTTGCTGGGCAGCACCATTACCTTTACGATCGATATCGAACACACCGGCATCAGTACTGCGAATGCATACGATGTGGTTGTAACCGATCAATTACCCTCTGGCCTGGACTATATCGGCAATGTGACGGTAACAGGCTTGTCTTACGACCGTTTCGACTACGATACAGCAACATCGACCATCACATTCGAGTGGGACACCTTCCCCTTGTTGGCGACCTCCAGTATCACCTTCGAAGCTACTTTTGTCGGACCTCCGCCAGTCGTCAATGAAGCCAGCGTGGCCTGGACCAGCATCCCGCTCGATCCGGGCGTGCAATCGAACTACAATGCCAATTCCACTGAACGCTTCTATGACCCGCTCAATTCAACGGGTGTGAACAATTATGGCGTCACGTCCAGCGTCACGATCAACCGGCCAGCTTTGCCTAAGACGGGTTTTGCTCCTGGAAGGGTTACGGCTTTGCCTGCGCAACCGGAAGAAAAGCAATACCAGCAACTGGGTGCGCTGACGTTGGAAATCCCGCGCCTGGGTGTGAAACTGCCCATCGTCGGTGTCCCAACATCCGCCCAGGGCTGGGATCTGACCTGGCTTTCGAACCAGGCCGGATGGTTGGAAGGAACCGCGTATCCCACTTTGGCGGGTAATACCGGTCTCACTGCCCACACCTATCTGGCAGACGGCACGCCCGGTCCCTTTGTCAATCTGAATTCGCTCTATTGGGGTGATCAAATCTATATCCACGCCGACGGGAATAGGTACACTTACGAGGTGCGCGAAGTCCGTTTGCTTTGGCCGGAAGATGTCAGCGTGCTGCGTCATGAAGAATATGACTGGATTACGCTCATTACCTGCCGCGAATATAACGAAAAGAAGGATGACTATAACTATCGTGTAGCGGTACGGGCCGTGCTCGTAAAAGTAGAACCTGAATAGTCCCCGGTTCAAAACGAAAAGGTGACAGCCACTATATATGGCTGTCACCTTTTTTATTATCAATATCCAGGCAGGTGACCGGCGGCACCCGGAAACGCTCCCTTACCGTTGCTGCCTCTCGGCCCTGGCGGGGTTTAGGAGGCTCCGCCGCGCCGGGCCTGCCCGGACAGGCGCAAGCATACTCGAAGAAGGGGGGACTGTCAATTCAAAGTCGTAAGTTCTACAGCATCCCCATCTCTTTTTCGGCCAGCGTGATGGATTCGACAAAGATTTGCAATCCCTCATCAACTTCTGCTTTTGAAATGCTCAACGGCGGCGCTATCCGGATAACAGATTTGGCGCAGCCCAACATCAACAAACCGCGTTCAAAGGCCAGTTTCACCACGCGCTCGGCAAGTTCTTTGGCCGGCTCTTTCGTCTCATGGTCTTTCACGAATTCCACGCCGATCATCAACCCTTTGCCTCGAACGTCGCCGATGCTGGGATGGCGGTGCATGATCTCTTCCAGAGCATCCAGCGCATATTGCCCCATGTTGGCCGCATTTTCCAGATATTCATTTTTGATCTGGTCAATGGTTGCCAGGGCGGCAGCGCAAGAGATGGGATTCCCGCCGTAGGTGTTGCCGTGCGTGCCTTTGCCCCAATCCATCACAGACTTGCGTGCCACGCAGGCTCCCAGTGGCATACCCGATGCAATTCCTTTGGCGGTTGTAAACATGTCCGGTTCCACACCATAATGCTCGATGGCCCACCACTTGCCGGTGCGTCCCATGCCAGATTGCACCTCGTCCACGATCATCAGGATGCCGTACTTGTCACATAGCTCGCGTAGTGCCGGGTAGAAGCCATCCGGCGGGACGATGTAGCCGCCCTCGCCCTGAATAGTCTCTACCAGCACCCCGGCTACTTCATCGGGAGGCAGGATGTGGTCGAGGATTTGCTCTTCGATGTAACGCACAACGGTTTCACCGTAATCTTCACCGGTCTTGCGTTCCAGCACCGGGTGGTAGGGGTCGGGGAAAGGCGCATGCACTACGCCGTTCATCAGCGGATAGAAGCCGCCGTGATAAGCTGGTTTGCTGGCGGTGAAGGTCACCGCGCCCATCGTGCGCCCGTGGAAAGCGCCCGTAAAGCCGATGAAATTCATACGCTCAGTGTGATAGCGTGCCAGTTTGATGGCCGTCTCTACTGCCTCTGTTCCGGAATTGGCCATGAAGGAGATGGCGGCCTCTTCAAAGGGTGCGATTTCATCCAACCTTTCCCCCAGTTCGATCCACTTCTCATGATAGAAATCAGACGAGATGTGGATGAACTTCTCAGCCTGTTCCTGGATGGCCTTGACGACCAGCGGGTTGGCATGCCCGGTCGAAACCACCGCGATGCCGCCCATAAAATCCAGGAAGCGGTTGCCATCTACATCCCAAACTTCAGTCCCTTTCCCATGATCCATAGCAAATGGGTATCCGCGCGGATAGGATGGTGAGATCACAGCACGGTCGCGCTCGATCAGCGCTTGGGTTTTAGGCCCGGGTAACTTCATTGGTTCCATTTAAGCGAAACTCCTTTTATTGATCCGACTGTTCCATTTGTGCCAGGGCCAACGCGCCGAGTAGACCGGCGTCATCGCCCAGGGCGGCAGTCGTGATAACCAGATTTTCAAGGTAGCGGGGGTTGAAAACATGTTTTTGCAGACTGATTTCGAATGGATCGAACAGCAGCGGGCCGCTTTGCGAAACTCCTCCGCCGAAGATGACGATGGATGGATCGAAGGTGTGCAGGAAACTGGCAACACCGATGCCCAGATATTCCCCCGCGCGCGCATATGCAGACTTTGCCAGCACATCGCCGTTTCGGCTGCCTCGGCAATATGCTGCGCGTTCAGCTCATCCATCGCTGCTTAACTCAGACCTTTTGCCTGCTTCCAATTGTTCGCGAACATCGCGCACGATAGCTGGACCCGCTGCCATGCCTCCAGGTGCCCTTTGAACCCGCAGGAGCAGACGGGCCACCTGCCAGCACGACCACATGCCCTAGTTCGGCAGCCAAGCCATGGTATCCGTGCAAGAGACGGTCGTCGATGATCACGCCCCCGCCAATACCCGTGCTGATAGTCAGGTAGAGAACGTCATGATGCCCTCGTCCGGCGCCGAATTTCCATTCGCCTAAGGCTGCCAGATTGGCATCATTATCCAGATAGGCAGGCACGCCAAAATGCGCCGAGAGCTTTTCGGTCAGCGGAAAATTGATCCATTCGGGTATGTTAGGGGTAGCCAATATCACACCGCTCTTCGGATCAAGTGGACCTGGCGATGCCATACCGATGGCCTTGACGGAATGGTCTTCAGGCCAGGCTGATTCTATAGCTTTGACCAGCCGGTCGAAAGTACCGGGTTCTCTTGCAAGGCTTCTTGTACGTTTGTGGGTCAGGGGGGTCAGGTTGCCGGGTTCGTATGCGGCAGCGCGGATGTGTGTGCCACCTATATCGACTGCAACAAATGTGCTCATACAGGGTATTATACTGGTGGGGATGAAAGGCAGCAATGGCTCCGATGGTTTCCAATGGATTTAACATGCCCTGATTGACGTTTCCCTCAATCACTGCTAAACTCGTTATGATGAACAGTCCACATAGTAATGTGGCGCGCTTCCAAAGTCTACGCCGATTCTTGCGCTGGTTTGCGCCCGGGCTGGGGGTCAAGCGTTGGTTTTTTGTCGCTTTGGCCGGTATGACATTGCTGGGTTTAGGCTTGGCGCTAATTCTGCTCGATTTGTACCGCACTGAGTCAACCAATCAGGCCTTTCTCACAGTTCTCTCTTACACCTCGTTGCGTTTCCTGCCGCGTTGGGTGCGCGTAGTTGTCTTTGGCGGCTTGGGCCTGGGAATGTTTGGTTTCGGTATCTGGGAGTTAAATCGTGCACTCATGCGACCCTATATGCGCCCTGGTTCGCATGTTGTTGATCAATTGACCGATTACCGCCGCCGCGGGCGGGGACCACGGGTTGTTGCACTAGGCGGTGGGCACGGATTGTCAACCCTGCTGCGTGGCCTTAAGGATCACACGAATAACCTGACGGCGGTCGTTACGGTGGCAGACGACGGTGGTTCATCCGGCCGTTTGCGTGAGAGCCTGGGAATCCTGCCGCCGGGTGACATTCGCAATTGTCTGGCCGCGCTTTCCAGCGATGAGGCTTTGCTGACGCAACTGTTCCAGTATCGTTTCAGTGGTGAGCCGGGCTTGGATGGACACTCCTTTGGCAACTTGTTCATCTCGGCGCTGAGTGACATCACTGGCAGTTTCGAAGAGGCAGTGGCAAAATCAGGCCGTGTGTTGTCGGTGCATGGACGTGTGCTTCCTTCTACCTTGCACAACGTCAGACTGGTGGCAGATGTGCGCCTGCCACATGTAGTCAACGAAGTGCGCGTGGAAGGGGAGAGCCACATCCCGGAAATTGCCGGGCGTGTGCGGCGCGTGTGGTTGGAACCCAACGATGCGCCAGCCTTTCCACCTGTGATCCGGGCTTTGCTCAATGCGGAAATGATCGTGATCGGACCAGGTAGCCTGTTTACCAGTCTGTTGCCTAACCTGCTTGTCCATGATGTAATGGCAGCGGTGCGTAACAGCCGGGCGCTCAAAGTATTTGCGTGTAATATTGCAGTACAACCGGGAGAAACCCAGGCATTCTCCTGTTACGATCATGTGCGTGCTTTGGAAGAGCATGTGGGCGAAGACTTGTTCGACATCGTGTTATGCAACGACAACTACGATGTCAGCCTTGTAGATGCATCCCAGTGGGTGCTGGCAGATGAAAAGTCCCGCAGCGATGAGCGTTTATATACCGCTGATCTGGTAGACTATGAGCATCCCTGGCGGCATGATTCGCTCAAGCTGGCGCAAGTTCTGATGGATTTGTTCTATGAGCGCACCGGCCCACTGGGCGAGTAATAGTGAAGCAGTTCATTTGTGATAAAATTAACAATTGAATTGTAAACAAAAATATCTTATCTCTATGGAGGTTTATCATGACTGTTAAAGTAGGTATCAACGGATTTGGCCGCATCGGGCGGCAGGTGTTGAAAGCGATCAAAGAACGTGCTGGTGACACTCTCGAAGTTGTTGCCATCAACGATCTATTTGACGCTGAGACCAACGCTCAGCTGTTCAAGTACGATTCGAACTATGGGCGTTATCCTGGCACCGTCGAAGTGCAGGATGGCAATCTGGTCATAGATGGAAAGACGATCAAAGTCTTTGCAGAGCGTGACCCTGGCAACCTGCCTTGGAAAGATTTGGGGGTTGATATTGTGATCGAATCCACGGGTGTGTTTCGTGATACGAAGAAAGATCCGGGTCCGCAATCCCATATCGAGAAGCGGTGGTGCAAAGAAAGTTATCATTTCGGCCCCGGCTAAGAATGAAGACCTGACAGTGGTTCTGGGCGTCAATGGGGATTTATATGATCCAGCCAAGCACAACATCATTTCGAATGCTTCCTGTACCACCAACTGCCTGGCCCCGGCTGCCAAGGTTGTTAACGACTCCTTTGGAATTGTCAAAGGCTTGATGACCACCGTCCACTCCTACACCAACGATCAGCGCATTCTCGATCTGGCCCACAAGGATCCCCGCCGTGCGCGCGCTGCGGCGCTCAACATCATCCCGACTACCACCGGCGCTGCCAGAGCCTTAGCGCTGGTTATCCCGGAATTGAAAGGCAAGTTTGACGGTTACTCCCTGCGGGTGCCCACGCCGACTGTCTCTATCGTGGATTTCGTTGCCGAGACCGAAAAACCGGTTACGCTGGAAGCGCTCAAGGCCGCCTTCAAAGCTGCTGCCGAAGGCCCAATGAAGGGCATTCTCGGCTATAGCGAAGAGCCACTGGTCTCGATGGATTTCAAAGGCGATCCACGCTCCTCGATCATCGATGCTGACTTGCTCATGGTTATCGGCGACAACATGGTCAAAGTGGTTACCTGGTACGACAATGAATGGGGCTACTCCGTCCGCACGGTGGATTTGGCCGTGTTAATGGCGAAAAGCCTTTAAGCTTGATCCCTATCCCTTTCCCAACCCCATCCCAAGATGGGGTTGGGTTGGCTAGGGGAAGGAGAACCCATGTTCGACAAGAAAACAATTCGTGATATTGACGTGCAGGGTAAGCATGTGCTCGTGCGCGTGGATTTCAACGTACCGGTTAAGGAAGGGGTAGTCGGGGACGATACCCGTATCCGCGCGGCGCTGCCGACGCTGAAATATTTGCTGGAAAAGGGCGCTGCCCTGATTCTGTGTTCACACCTTGGCCGCCCGAAGGGCGAAGTCAAGCCTGAATTTTCTCTACGTCCTGTAGCAGAACATCTGGGTAAGTTACTGGGCAAGCCGGTCGCTTTTGCCGAAGATTGCATCGGCCCCAAAGCGGTCGAAGCCGCTAAAGCCTTGAAGGTGGGCGAGGTATTGTTGCTCGAAAATACCCGCTTTCATGCCGGAGAAACCAAGAACGACCCGGAGATGGCAAAGCAACTGGCCGCGCTGGCAGACGTGTATGTCAACGATGCCTTTGGCTCGGCGCACCGCGCGCATGCCTCTACCGAGGGCGTTACCAAGTTCCTGCCGGCGGTGGCGGGCTTCCTGCTCGAAAAAGAGATTAAATATCTCGGCCAGGCCGTAGCTGACCCTGAAAAGCCCTTCGTGGCTATTTTGGGCGGAGCCAAGATCAGTGACAAGATCGGCGTCATCAAGAACCTGTTGACGAAGGCCGACAGCATCCTGATCGGCGGTGGCATGGCAAATACGTTCTTCAAAGCCGAAGGCTACCCGGTGGCAGATTCGCTGGTGGAAGATGATGCCTTGGAAACCGCAAAAGAGATCCTATCGCAGGCAGGAACCAAGTTCCGTTTGCCCGTGGACGTGGTCATCGCTGACAAGTTCGAAGCGGATGCCGCGCATAAGATCATGTCGACCGGCCCTATCCCTGATGGCTGGCGCATCCTCGATATTGGTCCGGAGACGGTGACACACTTCTCCAAAATCATCAGCGAGGCCAAGACGGTTGTCTGGAACGGGCCGATGGGTGTGTTCGAATTTCCGGAGTTCGCCAAAGGCACGTTTGCCATTGCGCAGGCTGCGGCTGAGTCCGGTGCGGTTACCATCGTCGGTGGTGGCGAGTCTGTGGCGGCGGTCAAACAGTCAGGTTTGGCCGATAAGATTACCCACATCTCCACAGGCGGCGGTGCTTCGCTGGAAATGTTGGAAGGATTGACGCTTCCCGGCGTAGCGGCTTTGCAGGATAAGTAATCTCAGAATGCTGTACTTAAGACAAGTAGGTCACGTTTCAAACGTGACCTACTTTTTTACATGGCGCTTACGAAGTGGTAATGATTTCCATAATTAAGATGGACTATAATGGGAAAAATTTTTCCCGGGAGAAAGTGTATGCCCTTCGCTGAAGGCGAAAACGTTGGCCCATATCGCATCATGGAACAACTCGGTCAGGGCGGTATGGCGACCGTTTATAAGGCTTATCATGCTGCGCTTGATCGCTATGTAGCGCTCAAGGTGCTGCATCCGGCCTTTCATGAAGACCGGACCTTTACCGCCCGTTTCCAGCGCGAGGCGCGCGTGGTGGCGAAACTGGAACATCCCAACATTGTGCCGGTATACGACTTCGCGGAACACGAAACCCGTCCTTATTTGGTTATGAAATATATCGAGGGGGAAACGCTCAAAGCACGCCTGTCGCGCGGAGCGTTGAGTGCTGTGGAAATTACCCAGGTGGTCGATTCGGTCGGTTCGGCGTTGGCGTACGCCCACAGACAGGGCATCCTGCATCGCGACATCAAACCTTCTAACGTGCTAATCAGTACAGATGGGCAGATGTACCTGGCCGATTTCGGCCTGGCACGCATCGCCCAGGCGGGCGAATCGACGCTCTCGTCCGATTCGATCATGGGTACGCCGCAGTATATCTCGCCGGAGCAGGCGCGCGGTGACAAAGACCTGGACTCAGGCACAGATATCTATTCCTTTGGTGTGATGTTGTATGAGATGGTCGTGGGGCAGGTGCCGTTTAACGCCGATACGCCCTTCTCGATCATTCACGACCACATTTATACACCGTTGCCGATGCCGCGTTCCATCAACAAGAAAGTGCCGGAAAGCGTGGAGCGCGTATTGCTCAAGGCGCTGGCCAAAGAGCGCGCCGACCGTTACGCGGATGTTCCCTCGTTGGTGCAGGCTTTCAAGTCCGCCTGGGAATCAGCGGGTGTGCCCATGCAAGGTACTGCGCTGACTTTGCCTTCTGTCACCGCGAAGCAGGAGAAGAAAGCGCAAACCGTACAGGCAACGGACACTGGCAAAACCGCGGTTGCAAAAGAACCCAAAAAGAGGCGTTCTCCCTGGCCTTTTGTGGCTGGAGGCGTTTTATTGACGATCTGTTGCGTGTTTGCCTTCTTTGTTATTCGTCAAAGCCGCTTAAATCCACGGGCGAATCAAGTGCCGGAGGCGACCCCCACGCAGGTGGTAGAAGCGCCTCCGCCGGTGGAACCCACGCCGGAAAGCCCCGAACCGCTTCCACCGGGACCGGGCGATTTGCCGCCTGAAGTGTTGGATGCACAGCGCAATGCTGATGCCAATCCTGATGACCCGTTCGCGCAGCTCGACCTGGCGCTGGCATTTTGGGATGCTGGCAGGCAGCGCCAGGCCTACGAAACCCTCAACCATGCGGCGGACTTGGGCTCAGAAAACGTAGATTTTCTGATTGAAGCGGGTCACCAATTCCATGTCCGGGAGGCCTGGATCGCTTCTGCGGCCATGTATCTGCGCGTGTACAAACATATTGGCGTCCGGGGCGATGTGCCCGGGGATATCGTCACGAACTTCCACGAAGCAGTCTTCAAGGCAGCGCCCAATCCGGAACTGGAAGTGACCTACCCCTTGATTGAAGAAATCATGAAGGTCGATCAGCCGATTGGTCTGGTGGCACAGGCGCGGCATGCTTTCTACAACGGCAAATTTGATGATGCCCAAGTGGCGCTCAATAAGGTCAAGCAGCTTGAACCGAATATGTACGAAACCACACTGCTGGAAGCTGAAATGAACATTGTCGAGGAACGTTTCGATGCGGCTAAATTGCTCTTACAGCCGCTTATGGCTGATCTTAACGTACCCGAGTGGATCCGCGTCATGGCTGAAGTTCTGTTCCTGCAAATCCCATAATGCCAGAACAACCAAGGTTATGATTTCTGTAATATCCAAAAAATATGATTTACCACCCCCCTGTCATCTGATGAAGTTGTGTTATTAGGAGAACTATGCGTACACCTATCGTAGCTGGAAACTGGAAAATGAATAAAACCGTCGAAGAAGCTCGTTCGTTAGTCTTCTCGATGAGCCTTAAATTGCGCGAGATCCAGGGTGTTGAGAAAGTCCTTTGCCCGCCCTTCCCGACGTTGCTGGCCGTCTCTGCCCTGTTACAAGGCACCGACATTGGTCTGGGCGCGCAGAACATGTACTGGGAGGAAAAAGGCGCTTTCACTGGCGAGGTCGCTCCCAACATGGTGGCCGAATTTTGCCAGTACGTCATCATCGGGCATTCCGAGCGCCGCGCGTATTTTGGCGAAACGGATGGGACAGTGAACAAGAAGGTGGGTGCCGCCCTGGCGCATGACCTGACCCCCATCGTGTGTGTGGGCGAGACGGAAGACGAATACGAATCGGGCCAGACGGGAGAGGTTGTTCGCCGCCAAATCAGCCTGGGTCTCGCTGACGTTGATCCCGCCAAAGCCCCGGGCATTATTGTCGCCTACGAACCGATTTGGGCTATCGGAACAGGCAAAGCCTCCAGCGGCGAGAACGCCAACGCTGTTTTAGCGGACTATATTCGCCCGGCGCTGGCAGATTTGTTCGGCGCGGAAACAGCCCAGGCCATCCGCATCCAGTATGGTGGCTCGGTGAAGGGAGATAACGCCGAGGAGTTTTTCGGCCAGCCCGAGATCGACGGAGCCCTGGTGGGCGGCGCCAGCCTGAAAGCGGACGATTTCCTGGCTATCGTGCAGGCAGCCAGTAGACCATAGACCATAGACTCGTGGACGATGGTGAACGGTACCACGTAGTCCGCCGTCAATAATCGTCCGATACCTGCTGCAGACCTCACCATTTCCCGGCCTGCTATGGTTCCTGCTGATGCTGGCGCCCTTGATTGCCTTGCAGCGCGTGCTGCATCGCGAGATCCAGGCCGCGTTGTATATCGCCTCCGGGGGAAACGCCCAATTGACCATGGCGGTCTTTTCCATCCTGTTCTTCCCCGGCGTAATCCTGCACGAGTTCAGCCATTTCATCGTGGCAAAGATATTGTTCGTGCCCACACGTAATTTTTCGGTCATTCCCAAGATGATGCCGGAAGGCTACTTACGCATGGGCTATGTGGAAGTGGCCGAGAGTGACATCGTGCGCGATTCGCTGATCGGCGCGGCGCCGCTGATCCTGGGCAACCTGGTAGTGGCCTACATCGCCATCTATCGCCTGCATCTGATCCCGCTCTGGGACGTGCTGCGCAACGGACAGATGAGCTTGTTTTGGATGGGCGTCACCCTGTTGCCGGGTGTCCCCGATTTTGCATTGTGGTTTTACCTGACCTTTGCCATCAGCAGCACCATGCTGCCCTCGCAGTCCGACCGGCATGCCTGGCTGCCGCTGGGACTCTCGGTGGTGGTCCTGGTCGCGCTGGCGCTCTTTGCCGGGGCCGGCTCCTGGATGATGCTCAACCTGACGCCACCCTTGAACGACTTCCTGCGCTCGGTAGCGACCCTGTTCGGTTTAAGCGCGGCAGTACACGGAATATTGATTCCGCCGGTCATGTTGTTACATAAGTTGTTGGCTCGTTGGTTAGGCTGGGATGTAGGATAAACGAAGAGACCGCTCCAATGGGGCGGTCTCTGTGTTTTAGGACGGATTTTGTAATTCGGGGTCACCGAAGATAAACGTCAATTTCACATCGTGTTGACAATCAAACCGATCGTTGCTACCAATGCCACGGCCAGCAGGGCAAAGGCGAGCCCGGTAACGATCAGCGCGGATTTCAATCCTTTCATCTTATACATTACGAAAAAAACGATAACCAAAATTGGTACAGTCAGTAAAGCGAATAGGATTGAAAAAGACATGCTACTTTTCCTTATATGGTTAGTTTCACTGATGATACCTGTATCACGCTTTCAAAGACCATCAAAGGGCATCAAACTCCACCTTCTTTTTTACCAGGAACAATAACCGATAAAATATATGGAACCACTTCGATACGTAGCGGAGTATAGCCGATGTCTTTCCCATCCCCTTGAACGGGGAGTTTCTTGCGACTTCGTATTTCTATGAAGTTGTGAGCGCTGTTACAGGTCAGTTCTTTGAGGCGTTCCTGGTGGTTAAGCAAGAAGCCACCGACTAATGAGAACGTGTCCCAGAGCGATTCGATTCGCACACGGCAAAGATCGATCATTCCATCATCCGGGCGGACATCGGTTCCCCAGCGGATGCGTTTATAGTCGATGATCCCAGCATTGGCTGCGACGATCTCCGAAGCCCGCACTACGAAATGCTGTCCGTCTACCAAAACTTCGAAGGGCCAGAGAGAATTCGAGAATAGTGCGCACGCCATTTATAAAGTAGGCTAACTGTCCCAGGCGTCTTTTTTGCTGTCTGGCGGTTTCGGCCGTAACGAGTGCGCTGATCCCAACGCTGACCGCAAGCACAAAATAGTCGTCTCCTATTCGCAGCGCATCCAGCACCCTGGTTTGATATGCGCCTGTTAGCAAATCGCAGGCGGCGGCAAGGTGTGGATGTGTAAATTCCCCTGGCGAAAAGCGTTCCCCGTACCGATGGGGACAATGTCCATGGGAACATCTTCTCCGATTACGCCGTTCGCAACCGCTGAAACTGTCCCATCACTGCCAACCGCCCAGACGACCTGATACCCCTGTAACAGGGCAGCTTTCACGACTTCGCGGACATTTCCCGCCCCTGTGGTTTTATAAATTTGAATTTGCACCCTGAAGAAGACAGGTGTTTTTCGATCTCCGTGTGAACTTGGGTTGGGTCTGACGTACCGGCCACAGTGTTGTGGACGACAAAGACATCTGGTGGTTGGGACCTGTTTTCTCGTTGCATGATGGTTTTCTTTCAGAATAGGAATGTATCGATGATGGCTGGAGAATATGTTTAAAATTCGATTTATTTGCTTAATCTGTGGATAGTCCGCTAAAACTGGAAGAGTTTGAGTTCTCTTACCGCTGTGACAAATACACAATAAGTACCAGCAAGAGCAATAACCCAGACCATAACCCGATGGCAAAGCGCGTTGCTTTACCAGCCCTGTCTGCTTCCCACCAGCTGCGTGGACGGATGCCTTTCAGCAGTAAGGTCGTTACCCCGGCCAAATTCAAGCAGATGATGTTCGTGACTACTAGCAGGAAAGCGCCCAACGCCTGTGGCATATGTCCCGAGCCGAGCAACAATCCAAGTGTGACCAGCGGCGGCAGCAAAGCCACCGAAACCATCACGCCGATCAGCGCCGTAGCAACCCCGCTGGCAAAAGCCAGCACCCCAGCGCTGCCCGATGCCAGTGCGACGACAATATCGGTGGGCAGCACATTGGTTCTGTTGGCGATTTCGTGAATGGCAGGATCAATCGGAAAAATGAAACCCGCCAGGATAGAAAGTCCAAGTGCAATGGCCAGACCCGTTAAGCCTGAGCGCAGGGCTGCTTTTCCCAGGTCAAAATCTGCCAGTGTGGTAGCCAGCGCTAGCCCCACGTTCGGTCCGAGCAGGGGTGCGATGACCATTGCGCCGATAATAACCGCCACGTTATTTTGCAACAGTCCCACTGCGGCCACAATGGCAGAGATCACAACCAGTGCCAGGTAATTCCGGGTTAGTTTAACGCTGTCTACTACATCTGAATACAGTTCCTCCCGGCTGACCCGCTCCTGATGGTCCTTCTCGTCTTCAGGTGTTTGAATGACTTCCTCTGCGTTTGAGTTGGTTTTATGCTCGATCTCCTCTACGCGTGGGATCGTCGCCTCGACATGCAGCAAGACCACGCGAAAACCATCCCTGCCTCCGTATTTTTCCTCCAGCCGGTCGAGGATTTTTTCCGTTTTATCAGCGGAAATGAGCAGATTGATCTGCACGCTGCCATTCGAAAGTTTCTTCTTTCCAGTAATCCAGAGTAGTCTCGTTTTCGAATAACTCTTTGGTTGTGTCGCTATCGTTCTCAGGTAAAAAAATTTCCATCAAGCGCAGGGGCATGAATAAATCCTTTCGATTTTATCTCCTGATTCGAGCAACTTATGGATCATACAGTCAGCAGATGTTTCATAAAAATGTACGAGATATAAAACTGCAAGTTGCATGATATGGTCGTCGCCCAAAGGCCTGCGGTACCGGCGGCTGGCGGGACGAGACTCGCTCACGAAACGGACAAAACCCAAAGCCACGAAAAAGCCATTTTAGCGGTGCGAATCCAGCCGTCCGCGTGCACGCATTGTTACTAAAATGAAACAGGTGGGGCGCGGCGGATGGTATCCTGTGAAGCAGTTTGACGCGTCACCGGGGATGCCATCCGGGGCAGGAGCATCTGGGTAGACCGACACCGCCCATGAGAGAGAAGTCAGCATTCTCCACTCGTGTTGTTACTTGGTCGCCCGGTGGATCTTCGTCTGGGACACAGAGCCCAAATCGGTGTGTATCACTCCATGCCCGAAAATCCACGCCCCACCATCTCACCCCGCAAAGTTTGCGGGGAACAACCTAAGGAGAGTGTAGCATGAATGAAGAACTGATTGCAAGACTTTCCCGCCGCTATCTGGCCCTGGATATCCACAAGCACTACAGCGTTGTGGCCGGGGTGAATTTTGAAGGCAAAGTGGTTGTGGAGCCAGTGCGGATCGAGCACGCAGACCTGGAAGGCTGGCTGAAGAAACACATCCAGCCCACGGACTACGTGGTGATCGAATCGACAACCAACGCCTGGCATATCTACGATCTGCTTGAGCCGTTGGCGGAGAAAGTGCTGGTAGCCAACCCGATCAAGGTCAAGCAGATCGCTCAGGCCCGGGTCAAGACCGACATCCGTGACACCTTGATTCTGGCACGGCTGCTGGCAGCCAACATGGTGCCGGTCATCTGGGTGCCACCGGCACATGTGCGTAACCTGCGCTATTTGCTGTCGCAGCGGCGCCATCTGGTGGGGATGCATACCGCAGACAGTGAACCGGATGCACAGTGTGGCGCACCGTCATCACTTGAGCCATCCCAGGGGCAAACGCTTCAACGAGAAGAATACGCAGATGGCAGCAGGACGATGCACTATCTGACTCGGAGAAATTCCAACTTGAGTTGGACATGAACACCAAGAAACATCTAGCCGAGCAGACTGAGAAGATCACCGAAAAGCTGAGACGCATGAGCCACCGGAAACCCTGGGCAGAGAGCATGATGTACCTGATGCAATTGCCGGGTTTCGGGGTGATCACGGGCATGACGGTGCTGGCAGCCATTGGGGAGATCACCCGCTTTGAAAGTCCCAGGCATCTGGCGAGCTACTCGGGTCTGATCCCGGGTCTGGAACAGAGCGGAGAGAAACTGCGCGGCAAGAAGATCACCAAGGAAGGGCGCAAGGATCTGCGTTGGGCGATGGTGGAAGTAGCCCAGCGGGCCGTGAAGTCTGACCCACTCTGGAAGCATCGTTTCAACGCACTCCAACGACGGATGCATAGGAACCAGGCGATCGTGGCCATCGCGCGCCGTTTGCTGGAACTGGTCTGGTATGTCCTGAGCCGCAAGCAACCCTATCGGAACTTTTCACACGAACGGATTGCCTACAAATACCTGACCTGGTCCTGGCAGTTGGATGAAGCAAGGATCGGGATGGGCTGACCCGCCAACAATTCACACGCTACTACCTGATGCGGCTGGGGATCGGGCATGATCTGGAACGGATCGCGCTCAACCCAAGATACCAGCGCAGACTGGCCAGTGAGGCAGAAGTTCTGGCGTTGAGACCAGAACTGAACCAGACCGAGTAATCCTTCTGGCGTTTTCCGTTCGACCGGCAAACCCCAGCATGAAAAAAAGTGCGTGGGGATCTGGAAGGCTGCCTAGTAGACTGAAAACTGGATAAATTTCAACTTCAAAACCACCCTAAAAAGAAAAGCCCCGCCGCCTTTTTCAAGACATGGGG
>CAWHJM010000004.1:0-24138 GCA_963829615.1 uncultured Chloroflexia bacterium | reverse complement strand
CGCCTTCTTCCGAGCGCAAGGGGTTCGCGGCGCACGCGCCGAGATCGAAGCCGCCTGCGCACCCTACGGCTATCACCCGCTCAGTTTGCGGATTCTGGCTGGCTTGATCGCCAATGACCGCGATCGCCCCGGCGATATTGCTGTTGCCAGGGAAACTCGATATCACCGATGATGTGGTTCCAAAACAAACATCATGTCTTGGAAGTAGCATACAACACCTTAACCGACGGCACAAAAGCAATTATTGAGCCACATCGCCTGCTTCCGTGCTCCAATGACTTACGATCGCTAAGAAGTATTCATGGTAGTGGCAAAGGTGGGGAAAGCTTTGATGATGATTGAAAACACTGGAACACCGCGGCCTGCTGCACTGGGACAAAACCGCCAACAAATACGACCTGCACCCCATCGTGCGCCGCTATGCCTATGAGCGCCTGACCGCCCCCGACCGGACTGCTGCACACACCCGCTTACACGACTATTTTGCAGCTATGCCAGAACCCGAAAAATGAAACGCTGGAAAATCTTGCGCCCGTGATCGAACTCTATCATCACATGGTCAGGGCGGGGAAGTTTGATGAAGCCAGAGATTTATTTCAGGACCGTATAAACCAAGCTACCTACTATCAATTTGGTGCTTATCAACTTATATTGAATTGATGACAGCACTATTTCCTGATGGAGAAAACACGTTACCGCGCTTGAAAGATGAAAACGTGAAAGCATGGACTCTAATGGCTCGCCAATTCCTACTCCCTGAGCGGGCAGCCACGCCGTGCTGTGCCGTTATTTGATGCAGTCATTACCATTCTCGAAAAATTGGTGAGAAGAAAAATCTGCCCGTTGGGCTAGGGAATGTGGCGATGAGCAAATGAACATTGGCGCGCTGAGAGAAGCGGAACGCAACCTGCACCGCAGCATTGATCTGTGTCGTGAGATTGGGGATGAATTCCGAGAAGCCATCGGTCATCAAGTACTGGGATGTTTTCTGTCCTATCGTGGCGCATGGCAGGCAGCAGAGCAGGAATTGGATTTATCTTATCATTACAATTCTTTACAAAATGATTTTCAAGGCTTGTCGATAGATTGGTCATACCGCACCCTGCGTTTCCTGCTGATGCGCGGAGAGCCCTCGGCAGAAAGGTTATCAGCAATCAGCCATTGAATGTGCAATACGCGCCCTTGAATTGGCAGATGAACTAGCAAAAGATATTCCTTTCCCACGTGATTATTTCGCGCTTACTGGCTGCTTGGCGCAGCATATCGTGCTCAATAACGAATTGACTCTGGCAGAAGAAAACCTGTCCAAAGCGCTCAATCTTGTCGGCAAATCAATATGGTTGAAAATGAAGCCGATATCCTGCTTGACCTTGCCAATTGCGCTACGCTCAGGAGAAACTCGAAGGAGCCAAAACCCGGCCGAAGAAGCGCTGCTGATCACCGAGCGCAGCGGCTATGTGCTGCAAGGGGCGGATGTGCATTTGTTTTTGGCGCAGTTCGCGCTGGAGCAGGAGAAGGATAAAGTAAAGGCGAAGGAACTGGCCGAGAAGGCCAAGGAATTGGCCTATTGCGATGGCCCGCCGTATTATTACAAGGTGGCGTATGAGGAGGCGGAGAGGCTGTTGGAGGAGTTGAGCTAAGCACCCATCACTTGCGAGCCGGCTCAGTGCGACGCCTGGCCGTCCCCCGAATACGATCGAGCCACGAGTCGTATGTCGAGGGAGGTGTCCGCCGTAGGTCCCCGAAGCCGGGGAAGGCACGGAGGGTGGCTCGGGGTAACAATGAAATTCATTTAAAACAATGGAGAAGAACCATTCATGAACATCCTCATCATCGGCGGGACGCGCTTCCTGGGGCGGCATCTGGTCGAGTCCGCGCTGGAACGCGGGCACCGGGTCACGCTCTTCAACCGCGGCCAGACCAACCCGGGTCTCTTCCCGCAGGTCGAAACCATCCTGGGCGACCGCGAAACCGATTTAGAGGTACTGGCCGGCCGTCACTGGGAGGCGGTCATCGACACCTGCGGCTATTTCCCGCGCCTGGTAAAGCTTTCTGCAGAAGCGCTGAAAGATGCCGTAGCGCAATACGTGTTTATTTCCACCGTCTCGGTCTACGCCGATTTCGACGTAGTTGGCATCGATGAAGATTACGCCCTCGGCACCATGGAAGACGAAACCGTTGAAGATATCGGCGAAGGACGCTACGGTCCGCTCAAGGCCCTGTGCGAAAAAGCCGTGCAGGAGGTTTTCCCCGAAAATGCGCTCATCATCCGCCCCGGGCTGATCGTCGGTCCGCATGACCACACCGACCGCTTCACCTACTGGCCGGTCCGTGTGGCGCGCGGCGGGGTGGTGCTGGCCCCGGTCGGCCCGGATGAGCCGACCCAATTCATCCACGCCCGCGACCTGGCCGATTTCACGCTCAAGTGCATCGAAGAAAAAGCGACCGGCGTGTTCAACGCCGTCGGGCCGCAGCAGCCCTGTCCGTTTGGCGAACTGCTGGAAACCTGCAAACAGGTCAGCGGGAGCGACGCCGAGTTCGTCTGGGCCTCCGCAGAATTCATCGCCGAGAATAACGTCGCTCCCTGGACGGAACTCCCGCTCTGGATCCCCGAGTCCGAAGGCCGCGGCCTTTCAAGGGTCAGCAACGCCAGAGCGGTTGCGTCCGGGCTGGAATTCAAGTCCACGGGAGAAATCGTGCGCGACACGCTGGAATGGGCGCGGTCCCGCCCGGCGGACTACGAAATGCGGGCTGGCCTGAAACCGGAACGCGAAGCCGAATTACTGAAAAAGATTGGAGGAAATCTAACCACACAGCCGCCCCGCAAGCGATAGCGGGGCGGAGGAGACCAACAGAGCTCACAGAGATTTTTAAATTACTTGCTCCGATGAACTCGGTGTGCTCCGTGGTAAACACTCTAAGCACTATGCAAAACAAAATCTGTCTCATCACCGGCGCGACCTCCGGCATTGGCCAGGCCGCCGCATCAGCCCTGGCAAAAATGGGCGCTTACCGTCATCGTGGTCGGGCGCAGCGAAGAACGCTGCCAGAATACCGTCGCTCACATCCAACGCGAAACCGGCAACTTCCACGTGGATTATTTGCTGGCCGATCTATCTGTCCAGGCACAGGTACGTCAACTGGCGGCTGATTTCAAAGCCCGCTACAAGCGCCTGGACGTGCTGGTCAACGATGCCGGGGCCATCTTCCTGCGCCGCCAGGTCAGCGCGGACGGCATCGAGATGAACTTCGCCCTCAACCATCTGGCCTACTTCCTGCTCACCAACCTGCTGCTCGATACGCTCAAAGCCAGCGCCCCGGCGCGCGTGGTCAACGTGGCTTCCAACTCCCACCGTAACTCGCATCTCGATTTCGAGAACCTGCAACTGAAACGCGGCTACAACCCGATGCGCGCCTACGGACGTTCCAAGCTGGCCAACCTGTATTTCACCTACGAACTTGCTCGACGACTGGACGGCACCGGCGTGACGGTCAACGCCATGCACCCCGGCTTCGTGCACACCAATATGGCTGCCAACAACGGCTGGCTGGTCAGACTGTTCCTGCCGCTGATCCATCGCAACTCGCTGACTCCCGAACAGGGCGCCCGCACCGCCGTCTACCTCGCCTCTTCCCCGGACGTGGAAACTGTCACCGGTAAATATTTCGTCCGCGAGCGAGAGGTGGCTTCTGACCCCGTCTCCTACGACGAAGCGGCTGCGAGGAGGTTGTGGGAGGTCAGTGAGGAGATGACAGGATTAGCATCTCGCTGAGCGGAGGGCGAACGAAGCGAGACCCGTAGTCGAAGCGGCGCTTGCATAAAGCCGCCCTTCGACTGCGGCTTGCCGATCGGCCCTCCGCTCAGCGAGGCCTATTTTAGAATTATTTCTTCCAACGCCTCCAACCTCGGCTCCACCACCACCGGCTTCTGCATCGACTTGGTGATGATGTCCGGGTCTTTCAGCCCGTGGCCGGTGCAGATGGCGACGATGCGTTTGCCTTTGGGATTCAACTTCCCGCCCGCGATCTCCAGCGCCAGCCCGGCCAGCCCGGCAGCGGAAGCCGGTTCCACCCAGATACCTTCCAATTGAGCCAGCATTTTTTGCATATCCAGAATATTTTCGTCAGTGGCGGCGATGATCTGTCCGCGCAATTCTTCGGCGGCCTGTAAGGCCTGCTCGCCGCGCGCCGGTTTGCCGATGCGGATGGCGGTCGCGACCGTCTCCGGCTGCTCGACCGGATGTCCCAGCACCAGCGGCGCGGACCCGGCGGCCTGCACGCCCAATACGTGCGGCAATCCCGTGGATTTGAGTCCGTCGTATTGCTTGAAGCCCGCCCAGTAAGAGGTGATGTTGCCAGCGTTGCCCACCGGCAGGCACAACCAGTCAGGCGCGGATTCGAGCTCATCGCAGATCTCGAAGGCGGAGGTCTTCTGTCCCTCGATGCGGTAGGGGTTGATCGAGTTGACCAGCGCGATGGGGTGCTTGTTCGTGATCGCCACAACCATCGTCAACGCATCATCGAAGGAACCCTCGATCTGGATGACCTGCGCGCCGTAGGCCACCGCCCCGGCCAGTTTCCCGGCGGCGACCTTGCCCTGCGGAATCAGCACGATGGCCTTCATCCCGGCGCGCGCCGCATAAGCAGCGGCCGAGGCAGCCGTGTTGCCGGTCGAGGCGCAGATGACAGTTTTGGCGCCGCGTCCCAGCGCCTCGCTGACAGCGGCGGTCATACCGCGGTCTTTGAACGAGCCGGTCGGGTTAAGTCCCTCGTATTTGACCCACAGCTCGAATCCGCCTCCCATAGCGGAAGCAAGTTTTGGGGTCGGGATAAGAGGCGTGCCGCCCTCCAGCAGGGTCACGCGCCCGGTGTGGGGCGGCAGGTCGAGCAGATGTCCGTATTTGGCCAGTAGTCCGTTGTAGGTCGTCATGGTGTACTCCCGTAGCTTACAATTTGAATAAGGCATTTTAAGGGAAAAATGAAAATTTGGGGCTGGTTTCGTTCCCTGTGATAAGATTGCGGCTATGGATTTTTCGAAGATCACGGAAGACCTGTTCATCGGCGCCACCCCGCTGACGGAGGATTACCAGCGCCTGCATGACCTGGGTGTGCGGCTGGTGATCAATATGCGCTGGGACCATCGTTTGCGCCCCGATACGCATGCGCAGCCGTTGTCGCTTCTCTGGCTGCGCACCATTGACAGCCCGCTTTTCCCGATCCCGATACGCGCTTTGCAACGCGGGGCGCTGGCTGCCCTGGAGACCATCCGCGCCGGGGGCAAGGTTTACACCCATTGTGCAGCCGGGCGTCATCGTGGGGTAGCGATGGGTGCGGCGGTCCTGATCGCGCAGGGACACAGCCCGCAGGAGGCCATCGCGTTGATCAAGGCCAATCGTCCGGTCGCGGACCCTGATGCTTTCTACATCCGGAGTCGTATTCTGCGTTTTGCACAGAAGTGGGAAAGTGTGTGACACTCTTTGGGAACAAGGAGAAGAATGTATGAAGATAAGCTTTCGCAAAGCAACTGTCGACGATTACAATAATCTATGTGAACTGTTTGATGAAATCAACTCTTTACACCGCAATAATCTCCCCTACAGGTTCCGAAAAGCAAGTGGCCCCGCTCGAGAACAAAATTACTATTCAGGATTGATTGCAGATGAGAATGTTGGCTTTTTCGTAGCGGAAATGGGTGATAAGCTTGTTGGATTTGGTCATGTGATTGTCAGGGATACGCCTGCCTTCCCTATTATTGTACCCAGACGTTATGCAACCGTTGATAGCATTGTTGTAAAACCAGGATTCCAGCAGGGTGGGATAGGAAGAGTGCTTATGAATAAAATGCAGGAGTGGGCTATCGTAAAAGGTGTGACATCCATTGAGTTAAACGTCTATGAATTTAACCAGACTGCGATCTCCTTTTACGAAAAACTCGGGTATCAAACTGTTAGCCGCAAAATGAGTAAAGAACTGTAGCTTGACAAAGTAATTCGCTAACAAGGATATCGTGTTGATAAACAAAAGCGACGCAGTTTCTGCGCCGCTTTTCTGATTCAAAGTTTTGGCTACGCCTTTGCAACGGGATTGTCCTTGTCGTAGACAAACACCTGCACATCCAGTCCCTGGGTCAGCAGATCCAACACGGGTTGGAAGGTCGCATCAGATCTCTTGCATAAGTGCTCTCGTCGCCGTACCCCGATTCGGGGCACCTTACCTCGGCGATGATGTGACGCGCTTTGCATCAACGAATTTTCGGATCGTACTTGGACTTCTGGTCACTACGATGACTTTAAATATCCCGGCAGCTAGCCGATTTTCGCGACCGTCACGCCCTCGCCGCCCTCTTTCGGCCCGCCCTCTTCGAACGAGGTCACATGCGAATTCTGCCGCAATGCGTCGCGCACCACCTGGCGCAGCTTGCCCGTTCCTTTGCCGTGGATGATGCGCACAAACGGCAACCCGGCGGAGAAAGCCTGATCGAGATAACGGTCGAGCATATCCAGCGCATCGTCGGAGATTTGCCCGCGCAGATCGAGTTCGAGGCCAGGGGAACTGACCGTAGACGACGGACGATAGACGGTTGCCTGTGTTTCTAGCTGGTCTGCTGACTGCTGACGGCTCACCGCTTTTCCGCTGCAACTCAGACAACTTGGCCCGGATGCGCAGGCTGCCGACCCGGACTTCCGCATCGGACTCGCCCAGGGCTGTCACCACACCCTCGGCGTTCAACGTGCTGACAGTAACTCGATCGCCCAAAGACAGTGGACGGTGGACAGTGGCTGATGACGGTCTACGGTCTGCGGTCCTCGGTCGTCTCTCAACCGGCTCTTCGACTTTCTCCTCGATCTCTTCAATTTCCGCTTCTACCTGTTTGAGCGCTTCCAACGGCTGGCGGGCTTGCTTCATTTGCTTTTTGAGAACTCGATATTGCGTCTGAGCACGGCTACTTCCAACTCGGCCTCGGCGCGCGCTTTGGCGATCACCTCGCGGCGTTCGTCCTCGATGGCTTCCAGTCGGGCTTCCAGTTCGCGGTTGAGTTCATCGGTCCGTTTGCGGGCTTTGGCGGTCTTCTCGCGTTCGCGGCCCGTGCGGTTGCGTTCCTTGCGGATGTCGTCCAGCAGCTTGTCGGCGCGGATGTTTTCGGGGTTGACTTCGTTCCTCGCCGCGGAAACAATTTCATCGGGCAGTCCGAGGCGCGTGGCAATCGCCAGGGCGTTGGAGCGGCCAGGGAGTCCGATGGTCAGTTTATAAGTCGGGCGCAGAGTCTTGATGTCAAATTCCAGCGAGGCATTGACCACACCCTCGGTGCCGTGCGCGTACGTTTTGAGTTCGGGGTAATGCGTGGCGACGAAGGTGGTCACACCACGTTCGAGCAGGTTTGCCAGGATGGAGCGCGCCAGGGCCGCGCCTTCCTGCGGGTCGGTGCCCGCACCCAGTTCGTCGAGGATGACCAGCGAGCGGTCATCAGCCTTTTTAAGGATGCGCACGATGTTGGTCAGGTGACCGCTGAAGGTACTGAGCGACTGCTCGATGGACTGTTCGTCGCCGATGTCAGCCCAGACGGTTTCGAAGCAAGGCAATTCGGAACCGCTCTGCACCGGGATGTGCAGGCCGGATTGCGCCATCAGCACCAGCAGCCCAACGGTTTTCAGGCTGACGGTCTTGCCGCCCGTATTTGGGCCGGTAATGACCAGCGCGTGGATGCCAGGATTGAGGTAGATGTCGATGGGCACGACAGTGGCGGGATCGAGCAGCGGGTGGCGAGCGTTCAATAAGCTTAGAGACTTGAGACTTGAGACTTCAGATTGTGCTCTTTTATCTTTTTTGTCTGAAGTCTGACGTCTAATGTCTTTTATCTCGTGCAAAATCGGCTCGCTGGCGTGAATCTCCTCCGCATATTTCGCTTTGGCAAAAGCCAGGTCGAGCACGGCCAGGTTCTCGATGCCGTAGACCAGGTCCTGGGCATGTTCGCCGATCTGCGCGGATAGCTCATGGAGCACGCGCAGTTCTTCGTCGCGTTCGGCCAGTTCCAGCTCGCGGATCTGGTTGTTGAGTTCCACCACGGCCAGCGGCTCGACGAACAGCGTGGCGCCGGAAGAGGATTGGTCATGCACCACCGACTTGATGCGCCCTTTGAACTCGGAGCGCAACGGGATGACGTAGCGCCCATCACGCTGGGTGATGATGGCTTCCTGCAACATCGGCGTAGTCTTGCTGTCCGTGATGTATTTTTGCAGCTTGGACATCATGCGGTCGTGAGAGATTTTCTTCTCGCGGCGGATGCTGCCCAGTTTGGGCGAAGCGGAATCGAGCACCTCGCCACGTTCGGAGAGCACACGCGAGATGGCGTCCACCAGTCCGTAAGTGTCAGGCAGGCCAATGGCGATTTCCGCCAGGCGTGGAAAGGGATGCTCTTCTTTTGGCTGTGCGTCTTCCTGGGCCTGTTTGCGAAGGCGCTCCTTGCGAGGCATTGCCTTTTCAGAGGTTGAATCGCTTTTGTTTTCTGCTTTGTCCAAGAGTGATTTCTTTAACTCGCGGCAGGCAATCAATGTAGACTTTACGTCGAGCAAAGCTTGCGGATCGAGCACACCACCGCGCGCCGCCAACTCCGCCGAGGGGCGGATGTCGTGCGAGCCGCCGATGTTCAAATCATGAGTGGAGAGCAGGAAACGCGCTTCGGTCGTTTCTGCCAACAGGCGCGTGGCCTCATCGAAACTGACAGTAGGCTGCAGGGCGCGCGACAGTTCCTTCGAGGCGGAGAAGTCACAGAAATTGGACAGGCGCTCGAGGATTTTATGGTATTCGAGCACATTAAAGGTTTTGTTATCCATTACAAGGGAATTTAACCACAGATGCCCAAAGGGCACAATGTGGATACGGATGTACACATACGCGAGGATGAAAAAGACGGCTCATCGCCGCCTCATCAAGAATTCCTGTAGTCTTTATTCTTTCCTGGCAGCCAGCGCCGCACCGATGATGCCCGCTTCATTCAGCATTTGTGCCGGGACAACCGGGGTTTCAATGGTGAGCAAGGGCAGGTATTTTTCGCTCTTCTTGCTGATACCGCCACCGACGATGAACAGGTTGGGCCAGAAGAGCGCTTCCATAACTTCGAGGTAGCGATTGAAGCGCTTGGCAAATTTTCCCCAGGACAGGTCTTCGCGCTTGCGAGCGGCATCAGAGGCGCGCGATTCGGCCTCGTACCCGTCCACCTCGACGTGACCGAACTCGGCGTTCGGGAGCAGCTTTCCGCCGTGAAAGATGGCAGTGCCGATGCCTGTTCCCAGCGTGATCACAATTACGGTTCCAGGCTGCCCCCGACCGGCACCAAACTCCATCTCAGCCAATCCCGCTGCATCCGCATCGTTCATCGTTGTGCAGGGACAACCGGTAGCTTTTGAGAACAACTCATCTGCGTTAATGCCGACCCACATCTCCGAGATATTGGCTGCCATCATTGCAACTCCGCCCTTGATAGGCGCCGGGAAGCCAATCCCAATGGGACCCTTCCAATCGAAATAGCTGACAATTTCCGATACAGTATCAGCTACCGGTTCGGGTTTTGCACCTTCGGGTGTTTTGATACGATACCGTTCGGCCAGTAGTTCACCCGTTGAGATATCCACAGGCGCGCCCTTAATACCCGAACCGCCTACGTCAATACCGAGAATGTTCATTGAGGGTCTCCTTATCCTTTGACGTGTATTCTATGGGAATTTAACCACAGATACCCAAAGGACACAATGTAGCTGCAAAGCAATCAAACAAAAAGGGGTGTCACCTATCCAAAAGATCATCGAGCCGTTCGGTTTTCAGAATGAAAACCCCCTTTTTACCAACCTTTTAAATGATTGACAGCCTACCCCGCCTGTGGTATCCTGCTGTGCGAAGGATACTGGTAAGTTCGCGGTATAAGTACGACGAAGGCGGCTCACGGTGGTTATCCGTGAGCTTTTTTGTTGACTGTCCGATGTAACGAAACAAGTACCTGAAACATCTCTTTTTTCTTTTGCCATAAGGAGGCAAATCAAATGTCAGAACGTATCACCGGCACAGTCAAATGGTTCAACGGCAGCAAGGGCTACGGCTTCATTGCGCATGAAGGCGGCGAGGATGTCTTCGTCCACTTCACCGCTATTCAGGCCGATGGCTTCCGCAGCCTGGAAGAAGGCCAGCGGGTCGAGTTCGAAATCGAACAGGGTCCCAAAGGCTTGCAAGCTGCAAACGTCACCATCGCCAACTAATAACCACTCTGTGTGACATACGAAACTCCCGGAGCAATTGCTCCGGGAGTTTTTTATTGCTTTAGGTACTTTGAAATCCGCGAAGAGAAGCCCGATCCTTTGCTTACTGCGCCGTGTTGCCGCCATCGACAAGCAGCAAATGGCCTGTCACAAAAGACGAATTGTCGGACGCCAGGAACAGCACCGCCCTGGCGATCTCTTCGGGTTGGGCGAAGCGTTTCATAGGAAGATCCGCAGCGGACTCAGCCAGAGCCTGCTCCCGTGTCACCGGTTCTGATTCTTCGAAATAGCCCTTTTCCAGCCACCTCTCCACGAAGGTATCCCCCGGACAAACCGCATTCACGCGGATATTTTCATGCGCGTGGTCGAGCGCCATGCTCTTCGTCATCTGCGCCACCGCACCCTTGCTGACGGCATAGGGCAACGCGTCCCGTGCGCCGACCACCGCCCAGTCCGAGGCATTGTTGACGATCACGCCTGCTCCCTGCTCTCGCATCACCGGGATGACGAGTTGGCTCATACGCCAGACAGCGGTCACATTGATGGCCAGAGTGGCCTGCCAATCTTCTTCGGTCACGGTTTCGGCGGTGCCGCTGGTGACGATGCCCGCATTGTTGAACAGGATATCGATGCGACCGAACTCGGCCAGAGTCCGCTCGATAACGCGGGAGCAGGCTTCGGGGTCGGTATGATCCGCCTGGATGAACTGGCAGACGCCACCCAAAGCCCGGATCTCGGAAACGACTCCCTCGCCACGCTCCCGCCTGCGTCCTGTAATAACCACTTTTGCGCCTTCCTGCGCAAACAGGATGGCGGTGGCTTTGCCGATGCCAGATGTGGCGCCGGTGATGATGGCGACTTGGTTGTCTAATTTGCCCATGATTTTTTCCTTCTCGATTGTTACAGAGTCAGCATCACAATTGCGGACAGCGCTAACAGAATGCCAACGGTTTGGATGCGTGAAATATTCTCTTTCAGGAAAATCCAGGCCAGGATAACAGTTGCGCCGGGATACAGCGCTCCCAGCACGGCAGCTACATCCAGCCGACCCATGCGGGCAGAAAGCGCGTAACTGGCATTACCAATCGTATCCAGCACGCTACTCAGGATAATTGGGACGAGGCTCTCGCGCTTGGGCATCCAGGGCTGGCGCGTGAGAATTGCATAGCCGAGCAAGCTGGAAATGGAGACGATGCGCACCGCGATCAGCGGCCAGAGCAGGGATGTATGGCTGGCACGGTTCGAGAAAGATGAAAAACGCGCCAAAGGTGATTCCTGCAATGATTGGCTGGCGCAGGTCATCGAAGCGGATAATTACCCCCTCGCCGCCGGAAACCAGCCAGACAGCCGCCAGAGCCAGAATGAAACCGAACAGTGTCCACGCACCAGGATTCCCGTCCTGGAAGATGCCCACGAGAACCGGCAGGGCAGCGGCCAGCAAAGCCGAAACCGGGGCAGCGACGCTCATACGCCCTTCCGCCAGGGCGCGGTAGAGGATCAGCAGGCCGATGCCGCCGGTCAGGCCGGCCGCGCCGCCCCACAGCCAATCTTCCAAAGGTGGAATGGGTTCGCCAATAATAGCGACAAGTACCAGTAGTAATGCCAGGCTGATGCTATGCGCCACCACAACCACGCCATAGGGATTACTGCGCTTGACAGCCAACCCGCCGTTGAAGTCACCCGCGCCCCAGGTGAGCGCAGAAAGTAAGCCGAAGAGGACAGGAGTGGTGAGCATAATTAGATAGTCAGAAAAACGATAGCGGTCAATGCCATCAGGATACCGATGGCTTGCGAACGCGCCACGCGCTCTTTGAGCAAGACGGCAGCCAGCAGCACGGTTGTAGCGGGATAGAGCGAACTGAGCACGGCAGCCACATCTAGCCGACCGGTCTGGCTGGCAAGGATGTAGAAGCCGTTCCCGGTCACGTCCAAAAATCCATTCAACACGATCACAGGCCAGGCGTTCCGCGAGAGACGCCACGATTTGTGCCGGAAGGCCATGAAAACGAGCATGATCAGAACCCCGCCCATGCGCGAAGCGAACATGATCCAGTACGTGGATTGTTGCGCTGCTTCGTGAACCAGGATGAAATATGTACCGAAACCAAATCCCGCCAACAGCGGCAAACGCAGGTCGCGGATATGCGCCAGGATGCGACTGTTGTTCCCTTCCTCGCGCGAGATCAACCAGATAGCCGAAAGCGACAAGACAAAGCCAAGAAAGGTCAGCAGGCCGGGGAAGCCTTGCATGAGCGTGCCAGCCAGCACAGGCAAGGTAGCCGCCATCAGCGCTGAGACCGGGGCGGCAATACTCATTTTCCCATTTTCCATCGCATGGAAGAGCAGCAGCAGACCGGTCGTGCCAATCGCTCCGGCAAAGGTGGCCATAGCCAACGGCGCAATAGGAGGCAAGGTTTCTCTGGCTCCCAAAAGGGCGACGATAATGAAGGGTAAGCCAATGGCTTCACCATAGAGGACCGCACGATATGCACCTGTGCGCCGCGAAGCCAATCCGCCTGTATAATCTGCCGCGCCCCAACCGAGCGCAGCAGCAAGTCCGTAGATGATAGAGAGCAATGAATTTTCCTGAGAACTGATTTATTCGCCAAAATCTTGGCGATTTGTTCGTTCTTATTTAAAACTTTTGATTTGCCAGATACCCGACCTCGCGGGCAAAAAGGAACGCTGAGAGTTTAGCATAAGCCCGAGGATGGGTAAAGCCTGGGATATAATCGCTCCGGTGAACTATGAATCTTGAACTCAAGAACAAAATTGCATTGGTCACGGGCGCATCCAGCGGAATTGGCGCAGCGGTCGCACTGACCCTGGCGGAAGAAGGCGCTGACGTTGTCCTCGCCTACAATCAGGACCACGCCGGAACCAGCCAGCACGCGCAAAGGATCGCATCGAACGGGGGCCGTGCCTGGCTCCGTCAAATGGACATCTCCGACCCTGAAACAATCAGCGTTGCCATCGAGCATCTCAAAGTGGATATCGACAGGCTCGATCTGCTGATCCTGTGTGCCGGGTATAACCACGTCACGCCTCTCCAGGAAATCACCCCCGACGAATGGGATAAAGTGCTCAATATCAACTTAAGCGGGGTATTCTATCTCGTGCAGGCTGCGCTGCCGCTCATGAGTGAGGGGGCTTCGATCATAACAGTCGCAAGCGTGGCAGCCCATACAGGCGCACCTCACCACATGCACTATGCCGCTGCCAAAGCGGGACTGGTCAACCTGACCAAGAGCTTAGCACGCGCACTCGCGCCAAAAATCCGGGTCAATTGCGTGGCTCCCGGCGTCACCTTGACTCCCATGGGCCAGGATACGCTAGCGTCCCTGCCAGCGGACTATGCCGAGAAAAAGCTCCTGGTGCAGCGCTTCGCCACGCCCGAAGAGATTGCCCGCTGTATCGTCTTCGCCGCCAGTCCAATCGCCAGTTTCATGACAGGCGCTACGATTGACATTAACGGCGGCAGGGAGTTGCGGTAGTTTGAAGGATTAATCCTCTAACAAAACTCTAACGGGGGACACCTTGACGAAAATCCGATTTTGCATATAGTTAAGCGCGCTTAACTAAAAAGGCAGCTTAACTATGACCGAAACAGTCCAATTTTCCCAATCCCTGCGCGAATGGATGGATACCTTCATCCACCGCTCGATGCGCGACTCAGCACGCTTCGTCAAGGCCAGTGGATTTTCCATGCCGCAATTCTTCCTGCTGATGCAGGTCCACCACCGCGAGCATTGCGGCATCTCCGATCTGAGTGAACATTTGGAGATCACCAACGCAGCCACCAGCCAACTGGTGGACAAGCTCGTCCAGGCCGGGCTGCTGGTGCGCGCGGAAGATCCTCACGACCGGCGCGCAAAAATGGTCAGTCTTTCGCCTGCAGGCGAGGCATTCATTGAAAAAGCCATTGCCGAGCGCTCGCGCTGGGTGGATGACCTGGCTGCGGTCATGAACACGGACGAGCGTCAGAGAGTAGCCGAAGTGTTGGAGATATTGACCGAGGCGGCACAAAGAATGGAAGTTGCCGAAAAAATTTGATTTTTTGTATATCGTGCCCAAATTTAGATCAGCCTCCACAATGCCTGTCGCGCATATCCATATTTCATCCACATTCTGTTGTTATCGTAAATTCCCAGAGAACAAACAAGATGAAATCACCCCAGCAGTGACCTATACTCACTCTATATCTCGATCAATATCCCGTGAACGCGGGGAGCGCCGCAAGTGAAGCAGCGGCATCTCCCCCGAGTAAGAATTTTGAAACACTTTATTCCTAAGGAGAAAAGGCGTCCATGCTTCGATTAGCCAAATACTTAAAACCGTATACATCCATGCTCCTGGCTGCCATTGTCTTGTTGTTTGCTCAGGCAAACTTCGACCTGGCACTGCCCGACTATCTTTCCCGGATCGTCAATAATGGTATTCAACAGAGTGGTGTGGAAAATGCCGTGCCTGTTGCCATCCGCCAGAGCGAAATGGACCGGGTTGTGATCTTTATGAGCGCTGAAGACAAAGCCAGCGTATTGAACGATTACACCCTGATCGACCAGAATTCGCCTGATTATGGCACCTATGTCAAGAAATACCCTGCGCTTGCAAATCAGCCGGTCTATGTTTTGAACAATATTGACAAAACCGAAATCGACCGTTTGAACCCGATCATGGCCAAAGCGACTCCTGGCTGTCTCCACCATCGAGCAGGTCATGGCTGACCCGGCCAAAGCCGCCCAAATGGGCAGCAAGCTGGGCTTCGATGTTACCAAAGATCCCGCCTGGCACGGATGTTTTTGCTATCCTGGAACAACTTCCGCCCGCGCAACTGTCACAGATGACCGATGCGGTCAACAAGCAATTCGAAGCGCTTGGAGACAAGATGGTCGTCCAGGCAGCGGTTGCAGCCGGTCAAGTCAGAGTATGAAGCGCTGGGCATGGACACCGCCAAGCTGCAGAATAATTACATTCTGAGATGTCGGCGGTATCATGCTGCTCCTGACGTTACTCTCAGGCGCGTGTGCGATTGCAGTGGGCTTCCTGTCAGCCAGAATAGCGGCGGGCTCGGCACGCGATATTCGCCGGGATGTGTTCAAAAACGTGGAAAGCTTCTCCAGCGCGGAGTTCAACAAATTCTCTACTGCGTCCCTGATCACGCGCTCTACCAACGACATTACCCAAATCCAAATGGTCGTGGTCATGATGGTGCGTATGGTTTTCTATGCGCCTATCCTGGGCATTGGCGGTATTATCCGCGTGCTCGGCAAAGACTCGTCCATGTGGTGGCTGATCGCCGTGGCCGTTCTGGTGCTGATCAGCCTGATCCTGACCGTCTTTGCAATTGCACTACCCAAGTTCAGGGCCATCCAAAAACTGGTGGATCGACTCAACCTTGTGGCACGCGAAAACCTTTCCGGCATGATGGTCATCCGGGCCTTCAACATGCAACCTTTCGAGGAGAATCGCTTCGATAAGGCCAACCTTGATCTGACCTCTATCAGCCTGTTCATCAACCGCTTGATGGTGGTGATGATGCCGGTCATGATGCTGATCATGAATGGGCTATCCATTTCCATCATCTGGATTGGTTCCCATCAAGTGGCCGCAGGCCAACATGCAGGTCGGTGACATGATCGCCTTTATGCAGTACGCCATGCAAATCGTGATGTCGTTCCTGTTCCTGTCGATGCTGTTCATCATCCTGCCTCGCGCTTCTGTTTCCGCGGATCGTATCGCCGATGTTTTGGATACCGAGCTTTCGATCAAGGACCCGGAGAAACCGAAACAACTGACCGATCAATTCAGGGGCAATATCGAGTTCCGTAATGTCTCCTTCCGCTACCCCGGCGCAGACGAAGACGTACTCCACGACATCAGTTTTACTGCCCGCCCGGGTCAGACGACCGCCTTTATCGGTTCCACAGGCTCGGGCAAATCTACGATCATCAACCTGTTCCCACGCTTCTACGACGTCACTGAAGGGGCAATCCTGGTAGATGGCATGGATATCCGTGAGATCACCCAGCACGATCTGCGAGACAAGATCGGTTACGTTCCGCAAAAGGGCGTCTTGTTCTCCGGCACGATCGAGAGCAACCTGCGCTATGCAGATGAAGACGCGACCGAAGACATGCTGGACTGACGCCATTGACATTGCCCAGGTGACCGATTTCGTCAACTCGAAACCGGAAGGAATAGAAGCTGAGATTTCCCAGAGCGGCGCGAACGTCTCTGGTGGACAGAAACAGCGTCTCTCGATTGCCCGCGCCCTGGTCAAGAAACCGCCGATCTACATCTTCGACGACAGCTTCTCTGCCCTGGACTTCAAAACAGAAGCAGCCTTACGCAAAGCAGCTTAAAGAGAAAACCGGTTCGAAGCACCGTACTGGTCGTGACCCAGCGCGTCTCCACCATTATGAACGCTGAGCAAATCATCGTGCTCGAAGAAGGCAAAATTATCGGTAAAGGAACGCACCAGGAACTAATGGAAAATTGTGAAACTTACAAAGAAATTGCGTTATCGCAATTGAGCCTGGAGGAATTATCATGATGCACCGAGGACCCGGTCGTGGCGGCCCAATGGGCCGCGGCATGATGAATGACGACAAAGCCAGCGATTTCAAGGGGACGATGGTCAAACTGATTCGCTACCTGGGCAAATATAAAGCCGCAGTCCTGATCGTGATGGTGTTTGCCATCGGCTCAACGGCAGCCAATATCGCCGGTCCTAAAATACTTGGGCAGGCCACCACAAAACTATTCGAAGGCGTGCTGGCCCAACTGAGCGGAACCGGTTCGATTGACTTTACCTATATCGGCAGGATCATACTGATCACGCTCAGTCTGTATCTGCTCTCGGCCCTGTTTGCCTACATCCAGGGCTGGATCATGGCCGATGTCTCGACCAACATCACCTACCGTTTCCGACGTGACATTTCCGAGAAGATCAACCGGATGCCGCTCAAGTATTTCGACACCACCACCCAAGGCGAAGTGCTCTCCCGCATCACCAACGATGTGGATACGGTCAACCAAACCCTCAGCCAGAGCCTGACCCAGATCATCACTTCGGTGGTGACGGTGATCGGCGTGCTGGTCATGATGTTTTCCATCAGTTGGATGATGACCCTGGTGGCGTTGGTTATCATCCCGCTGTCGATGGTGGTCGTCAGCCTGATCATCCGCCAATCGCAGAAGTACTTCAAAGAACAGCAGGACTACCTGGGTCACGTCAACGGCCACGTGGAAGAAATGTACGGCGGCCACATCGTGATGAAAGCCTTCAACGGCGAAGAGAAGAGCATCCAAAAGTTCGACAGATACAACAATGTGCTCTACGATGTCGCCTGGAAATCCCAGTTCCTGTCCGGATTGATGATGCCGATCATGATGTTCATCGGCAATCTGGGGTACGTGGCTGTGGCCATCCTGGGCGGCTATCTGGCGATCAGGCAGGCCATCACCGTCGGCGACATCCAGGCCTTCATCCAATACGTCCGCTCGTTCACGCAGCCCATCACACAGTTGGCGAACATCTCCAACATCCTGCAGCAGACCGCCGCTGCGGCCGAGCGCGTCTTCGAGTTCCTGGATGAATCCGAAGAAGTTGTCGAAACCGCCAATCCGGTGACACTGGAAAAGGTAGATGGCAACGTCGAGTTCAAGAATGTACGCTTCGGCTATGACCCGGAGAAGCCCGTCATCAAGAACTTCTCTGCCATCGCCAAACCCGGTCAGAAAGTGGCTATCGTCGGCCCCACCGGCGCAGGCAAGACCACCATCGTCAAGCTGCTGATGCGCTTCTATGACATCAACGACGGCTCGATTCTGGTGGAAGGTCGTGACATCCGCGACTTCACCCGCCACGACCTGCGCAAAATGTTCGGCATGGTTCTGCAGGACACCTGGCTCTACAACGGCAGCATCATGGAAAACATCCGCTATGGACGCCCGGACGCCACCGACGAAGAAGTCTTCGCAGCAGCCAAAGCCGCGCACGTGGACCACTTCATCCACACCCTGCCGGATGGCTATAACATGGTACTCAACGAAGAGACCTCCAACATCTCACAGGGACAGAAACAGCTTCTGACCATCGCCCGGGCGGTGCTGGCAGACCCGAGCATTCTCATCCTGGACGAAGCAACCAGTTCGGTCGATACCCGCACCGAGATCCTGATCCAGCAGGCAATGGACAGTTTGATGGTCGGCCGTACCAGCTTTGTCATCGCCCACCGTCTGTCCACCATCCGCAACGCGGACTTGATCCTGGTCATGAACGAAGGCGACATTGTTGAACAGGGTACGCACGAAGAACTGCTGGCGCGCGGCGGCTTCTATGCCGAACTGCACAACAGCCAGTTCGAACGCGTTCCGGTAGCTCAATAACCAGGCATAAAAGTTGAAATGGCCTGTATCCGGTTCAAAAAACAGGAAGAAGGTTCCATAGTTGCATAGCGGGTTACTTTTTGAAACAATGACGGACGGTTACAATGAATGTGACCGTCCGTTGCTTTTAGGCATAGTCAATTCAAACCAAAAATATTTTTTCGTTTTCATACCCGATTTCGCATTTGAATTCAATATGGGGTTAAAATAAGAACAGGAGGCAGCATGTCCAACACCCAGCCCGATCTCATCCGATTCCTGAGAGCCTACCCCAGCTATCCATCCACCGAGGCGATTGACCATCTGCGCGCCACGGACTATGCCCGGCTCGATTTGGCCGAGCAAGTCTATCTCGATTACACCGGCGGCGGTCTCTACGCCGAGTCACAACTCCGCAAGCACTATACCTTGCTCACGCAGCATGTTTTTGGCAACCCACACTCCAGCAATCCCACCTCGCAGGCCGCTACCGAACTGGTGGAACACGCCCGCGAGTATGTGCTCAAGTTCTTCAACGCCGACCCCGAAGAATACCTGTGCATCTTCACGGCCAACGCCAGTGGCGCGCTCAAGCTGGTGGGCGAGTCGTATCCTTTTCCCGGTGGGCACTATCTTTTAACGTTTGACAATCACAACTCCGTGAATGGGATTCGGGAATTCGCCAGCGCGAGAGGCGCCGAGGTGACCTATATCCCGGTCGCGCTCCCGGACATGCGCGTGGACGAATCACAACTGGACGAGTACCTGTCTCGCGCCAAACCAGGGAATCATAACCTGTTCGCTTATCCTGCCCAATCCAACTTCTCGAGCGTGCAGCACCCGTTGGCGTGGATCGAGCGAGCGCACAAGCCGGCTGGGACGTGTTGCTGGATGTGGCTGCCTATGTTCCCACCAGCCAACTCGACCTGTCTGCCGTCAGACCTGACTTTGTCCCCATCTCGTTCTACAAGATTTTTGGCTACCCCACCGGCCTGGGTGCACTCATCGCTCGCAAAGAAGCGCTGGCAAAGTTGCATCGTCCCTGGTTTGCAGGCGGAACCATTACTGTCGCCTCCGTGCAAGGTGAGAAATACTACCTGGCCGAAGGCGCAGCAGCGTTCGAAGATGGCACAGTCGATTATCTCAATATCCCCGCCGTCGAGATCGGGCTCAAACACATCGAATCGATCGGCTACGATGTGATCCACGAGCGCGTGCACTGCCTGACGGGCTGGCTGCTCGACCACCTGACCCTGATGAAACACAGCAGCGGCGAGCCGTTGGTGCGCATCTACGGGCCGACTAACACCGAAGGGCGCGGCGGCGCGGTGACAGTCAACTTCTACAACAAAGATGGCCAGATCATCGACCATCGTGACATCGAGTCCGCAGCCAACAAAGTCAACATTTCCCTGCGGACAGGCTGTTTCTGCAACCCCGGCGCAGGCGAGATCGCGCTGGGCATCTCGCGCGTGGAACTGGACGTCTGCTTCACGCAGCCCGAACACGAAGACCGTTTGTCCATCGATGATTTCCGCCATGTGCATCGACGGCAAAGCTTCCGGCGCGGTGCGCATTTCGGTGGGGCCGATTACCAATTTCAACGATGTGCAGGCATTTTTGAACTTTGCGAGAGGCTTGTTGCAGTAGTAATTTCGTAAGGATAAATGGAATTAATTTGTGAGTTTCAATTCGGATCATGCCCCCAATCCTACCCGCGCACTAACCCAAGTTGGGAAGACAGTTGAACTGTCTTCCCAACTATTTTGCTACATTATGTAACTGTGTACACGTGCACTTCACGCTCGAGGCGGTCTTGCAACTTATCCTTTTCTACTTCAATGTCATAGCGTGTTTGCAAGTTGATCCAGAACCGTTCGGATAGCCCAAAGTACAGGGATAGTCGCAAAGCGGTATCCGGCGTGATAGCCCGTTTGCCAAGCACAATTTCGTTGACGCGACGCGGTGGCACATTGATGTCTTTCGCCAGCCTGTACTGGCTGATTTCCATCGGCTCTAAAAATTCTTCCAATAAGATTTCGCCGGGGTGAATGGGAGGTAATTTGTCAGTCATATCAGTTCTCCTAATGATAATCTATAATTTCCGCAAGTTTTATAGCCTCTTTTCATTTATCCTTCCCAGCAAGAACACACTCAATACCATACACACCGCCCCGAAGGCAAACATGCCGGTATAGCCCAGCCACTGCCCGGGGTGAAGACCGTTGAGCCAGTCGATCGCCGGGCCTTCCAGGCGCGCGATGGCCGCCGAGCCGGCCGTAGCGATGTTGGTCAGGCCCAGGAACTTCCCGGCCTGGTCTCCCGGCGCAAGCTGGTTGGCCAGCGCCCAATTGGCGGTCAGAAAGAGACCGATGCCCGCGCCCAGGAAGCTGCCAAAGATCATCACGCCACGCATATCCTGCACAACAACATCAGTAACATCCCCAATGCGGTCAGGTAACTGGCAATCTTCAGGATACGTTTCGTGCCGAACTTGTCCGAGAGCCAGCCGCCCACCAGCGTCATGATGATCAGCGTGATGGTCAACACGGCCATCAGGTCACCGGTCTGTTTGGGCGGGTCCGGGACTTGCAACACATCCTGCAAGTAATACTGCGCGAAAGCCTGCACGCCGTAGATGCCGATCAGGAACAGCAGGCGCTCGGCGATCAACCACCAGTAAGAGGTGTTGGAGCGGAAGTCGATGTGCCTGAACTCACCACCGAGAGCACGGAGAGCACCAAAGTTCCCTCTCCCCGTCCCTCTCCGGGAGAGGGGTGAGGGGTGAGGGCTTCTCCTTTGTCCCCAACACCGTAATCGCTCCGAAAATCGCCAGCGCG
Source organism: uncultured Chloroflexia bacterium (assembly GCA_963829615.1). Taxonomy (GTDB): domain Bacteria; phylum Chloroflexota; class Anaerolineae; order Anaerolineales; family Villigracilaceae; genus JAABUE01. The sequence goes on along the minus strand of CAWHJM010000004.1, from coordinate 2,678 downwards.
CCGATCACGACCAGCATGATCAGCGTTGGGTCGCGCGTCACCGGGTCGAGCAGCCGTCCCGCCGCCAGCGAAGCGATGATCAGGCTGAACATGTCCATGAAGGTCTTCCAGGCGCTGGCGGCACCCAACTGCTCTTCCGGCACCACGTCCGGTAACAGTCCCTGCGCCGGGCCGTGCGCGATGTTGGAACTGAACTGCAGTCCGATATAGCCGACGAACAGCCAGAACAGCCCGCCTGCCCAGCCCAACAAAACCAGGAACACAAAATCGAACAGCGTGCCGGCCACCATCAACGGTCGTCGCCGGCCCCATTTGGAGACCCAACTGTCGCTCAGCGCCCCGGCCACCGGCTGGACCACCATCGCGATCATCAGGCCTACAAAAGTCATCAGGCCCAGGTAGGTGTTCTTCTGCGCGTCCGGCACGTAGTTGAGCAAGATGGCCGGCAGGATGATCGGGTGCAGCGCGTTCCACATGAACGACAGTCCCACCCAGTAGGCATTGAGAACCAGCAATTGAGGCAGTGACAACTTTTTCATGCAAATTCTCCTCGCAGCGTTTCAGGCAACAGGACTGCGATCTTCTTCATCATGATCTCCGCTGCAACCCGATCTTTTTTGTCCGCGGACAAGCCGGACGGGACGCTTAACCGGTAAGCCGGACCAAAACGCAGACAGAAGACCCCGTCCGCTTCGTAGGCGCCCACCGGCACAAACGCGGACCCTAAGCCTGCCAGCAGTAGCCCGAAGCGTCCCGCCCCCCGAGCAGGTACCGACAACTTGCCGCCAGCCTGATCCACGCCTTCCGGGGCCATTCCGAGCACGAAATCGGGATGTCGCTTTGCATATTCCAACACCTTACGCACAGATTGGGCACGCGCCTCCAGGTCTTTTGGGCGTGGCGGCATGGGCGGCATGGTGGTGAAACCATACACGCGTGATAGATATTTCAAGAGCAAGCGCGAGTACAAGCCTTTGAGTGGTTCGTACCACTTGCCCGGTGCGGTCCATTCGGCGGTCATGACCCAGTGCATCTCGCACGGCATACAGGCGCTGACCGCCAACGCCAGCCACTGCGCCCCAAAACCGGGACGATGGTAATGGTTGACGGTCACCACGCAAGGTCTGCTTTGGGGGATATATTCTTTTCCCGAAACTTGTAGGGACGGTTTCAACTGTCCGATACAACGGATGGCATCTTCCCGGAAACTGCGCTGCAATCCCAACACCGTAGCAAAAGCAAGACCGACAACTACTCCGGATGGAATTCCATACTTCGGAAAGTCGTCGGTCTTCATCTTCCGCTAACCGCTGAAAGCTAAAAGCTGACTGCTAATCTCACCACGCATACGCTTCCGGCGCTGCGCCCCCAGGGCCGGGCCAGATCTCGTCGATCTTCTTGAGTTCATCCTTCTTGAATCGGATCTTCGCCGCTTTCAGCGCGCTTGTCAGGTGTTCCATCGTGCGCGGACCGATGATCGGCGCGGTTACGACCGGGTTGTGCAGGAGCCAGGCCAGCGCCACGTCGGCGGGCTGCTTGCCCATCTCCTTGCAGAAGCTTCCCAGTTTTCCAGCTTGTCCGCGCTTCTCTTCGATTTCTTTTTGCATATCCTCGTTTGCGCGACGGCCTTGCTCGATTTTTTCCAACACGCCGCCCAGCAATCCGCCCGCCAGCGGGCTCCAGGGGATCACACCCAAGCCGTAATCCTGGCAGGCCGGCAGGACTTCCAGTTCGCTCATGCGGTCGTTCAGGTTGTACAGGCACTGCTCGCTGACCAGTCCCAGGAAATGCCGCGCTTTGGCGGCTTCCTGCGCCTTGGCGATGTGCCAGCCGGCGAAGTTGGATGAGCCGACGTACAGCACCTTGCCCTGCTGGACCAGCACTTCCATCGCCTGCCAGATCTCTTCCCAGGGCGTGTCCCGGTCGATGTGGTGCATCTGGTACAGGTCGATGTGGTCGGTTTGCAGGCGTTTGAGCGAACCTTCCACCGCCTCGCGGATGTGCTTGGCCGACAAATGCGACTGGTTGGGCCAATCGCCCATATGGCCGTACACCTTGGTGGCAATGACCACTTTCTCGCGCCGCCCGCCGCCCTGGGCAAACCAGCGTCCGACGATCTGTTCGGTCACGCCTTCGCCCTTCTTCCAGCCGTAGACGTTGGCCGTATCGAAGAAGTTGATGCCCAGGTCCAGCGCCTTGTCCATGATGGCGAAGCTGTCGGCTTCGGTGGTGTGCGGACCGAAGTTCATCGTTCCCAGGCACAGACGTGAGACCTTCAAGCCGGTGCGTCCAAGTTGTGTATATTCCATTGTTTCCTCCATATATAAATTACAGGGCGACCCTGTCTGGTCGCCCACCCATCTTAATATTACCCCGGTTAGATCAATGTCCGCAAGAAGCGCAATTGCCTCCCGAACATGAACTACAACCCCCACCTGCCCCACTGATCGCTTGCCCGCCACTCTGGGCAAAACAAACGGACAGTTTACGCTTTACATTTTCACCCCCGCACTCGTTGCAAGCCATCGGTTTATCGGCTTCGTTGAAGGAGCGCAGGATTTCGTATTCTTTCTTGCAGTCGAGACAAACGTATTCGTAGATTGGCATAGGAACCTTCCCCACATATTATATATTACAGTTCGATGAATGAAACATGTAGATTGTCATGTTTTTTCCCC
>CAWHJM010000003.1:0-68683 GCA_963829615.1 uncultured Chloroflexia bacterium | reverse complement strand
CTCCGACAAAGAACTTCTAGTTTTAAATTATAGCATTGAAGTTTGAGACGATTTGAGTTTTCAGATAATTCGATTGACATCCTCCCCAAACTTTGCTCACAATGAACAAGCCATTGAATCAAAATCGGGCGGCCCAGGCCGCCCGATTTTGTCACGAAGCAATCTTAGGGTTGGTACCCGTCACTCAAAGTTTTCAAGAAAGCCACGATGTCGGCCTCTTCCTGCGGTGTCAAGCCCAGATCTCCCAAGTTCAGTCCCTGTTTACAGTATCTGCAGTATTCCGGCGCCGGCCAGCAATTTACAGCCATGCTTCGGATCGGTAACTCCTCGCAGCGAGCCAGCACATCCCGGTGTTGTAGAAATGCACGATGCTCTTCCAGCGATTTGAAGTAACCGTTGTGGCCGTATGCCTTGACAATACAATCGGGATTATCAGGTTCTGCTTCGCAGGACCTTTGCCTACGTTGCGCAGGGTGGGGACTTTTTGCATGCCCATGTTCTCGTCAGCAAATGCTGCATAATCCGTCCTGGTTTCCAGGAAGCCGCCCAGGCCCAGGTCGATCCAATCGTCACCAAGCGGATTGAAATCCAGTTCAGTATAGAATGGATTTTCAGGATTTTTGGGAATGCCCAGGTTATCGTAGGTGAAATCGGTGAAGAGCGGTTGTGCGCCGCTGCTGATATGGCACAACTTGCATTTGCCTTTACCCTGGAACAGCGCAAAGCCTTTGCGTTCCTCTTTGGTCAATTTCGCCTGGTCCATCAAAGAATAATCGTATTTCGATGTAAAGGCATTGACTTCTGGCGAAGCCTCGTATGCGGCGATAGAGAGAGCGATGATCATAGCCATGTCCGATTTAGCTCGATCAGTCGAAAGAGCAACGGTTTACCTTCTGTGGCACAGTGACTTCGATATCAGTGGCCAGGTGATATCGCAAGCGCCAGCACCCCATACTCTTCGAATAGACCGGATAGTCTCGCTGTGCAGACCCGATAGACAACACAGGCGCTGTCCGGCAGTGCCTGCTCTAGCGGGTTCAAAAACGGACCCTGAGCCTGGTCGGCAGCCGGGTTGCCCAGCTTCTCGCCTGTGGCGCGCCCATCCCAGAAGTTGCCGCCTACGAAGAGCCCTTTCTTGTCCATGTGAAGGATCGGGCTCAGCGTTGCGTAAGCTGCGCTGGGTGGCTTGCGGTTGCCGAAACGCCCGGGAATGGAGCCTTCGTAGACCGCTCCATGTGCATTGATGTCCGAAATCGGGCCGGTCCAACCCGCTTCGGGCGCGTGGCAAGCTGCACAAGCTTGATTTTTGTTGATTGATAGACTCGTATCGAAGAAAATGGATTTGCCCAATTGTTCTTATCAGATGATGGTGCCGTGTTCTTGTGCTGCTGCGACAGAAAACAGAATCAAGACCCCCAGGGCTGCGATGAAGGCTGCGAATAACACTCGTTTGCCAGACATATTGCATCCTCCTCCCTTGATTGAAATCAAGGAAATAACTAAATTTGAATAGAAAACGTTCGTTATTTAGATGTGCACCTCCTTTCTAACAGAAAGGCCTCTACGCGGCTTTTTAGCTTGAAAGCATCTTGAAGGGTTACCGCTAAGGCAATCTGATTTGTATTCCCGTTTTACCGTCTAATATACATGACGCATAGAAACAATATATGTTACGGCCTATATTATATCTTACGCTTATTGACAAATCGAATATGATTTTCATCACCTGTCTCATGCATCGTTTCTCACGAAGCTCTTTAAGTTTATCCTTGCAAATCAATTGACATCCTCCCCAATCTTTGCTAAACTATATTCACAAGTTGTCAGACAAATTTTCCATTCGTTCCTTAGCTGTATAGTTTTGTGGTTTCGTAGTTTAGTCGTCTGTGATGGCATTGTCTGGTGAGCGACTGGCTACCTATTCAACTATCTAAACTACCGAACTATCTAACATCCATGTCTACCCTTCTGATTAAACACGCCTACATCGTCACGATGGACGACCACCAGCGGGAAATCCCCGACGGTGGTCTTTTTGTCCGCGACGGCTTCATCGAGCAGGTCGGCCCCACCGCTGAGCTGCCCACCGAAGCCGACGAAGTCCTCGATCTCAACGGTCACGTGCTGCTGCCGGGGCTGGTCAACACGCACCACCACTTCTACCAGACCCTCACGCGCGTCGTCCCGCCCGCGCAGGACGCCAACCTGTTCAACTGGCTCAAGACGCTCTATCCCATCTGGGCCCGTCTCACGCCGGATGACATTTTCATTTCGACCCAGACCGCTCTGACCGAACTGGCCTTATCCGGATGCACGACCGCTTCCGACCACCTGTACCTTTTCCCCAACGGTTCGAAGCTGGACGATGAAATTGCTGCCGCCAAAGAGACCGGACTCCGTCTCCAGGCCTCGCGCGGCTCGATGTCCCTGAGCGAAAAAGACGGCGGCCTGCCGCCCGACAGCGTGGTCGATACCGAAGAAGCTATTCTCAAAGACTCCCAGCGCCTGATCGAAAGCTATCACGACGCCAATCCCGGCGCGTTTACGCAGATTGTCCTGGCGCCCTGCTCGCCCTTCTCGGTCACCTCCGACCTGATGCGCGAATCCGCCAAACTGGCGCGCGAGTATGGTGTGCACCTGCATACGCACCTGGCCGAAACCGAAGACGAAGAGCAGTTCTGTCTGGATATGTTCGGTCACCGCCCGGTCGGATACATGCAAGAAGTGGGCTGGGTTGGCGAGGATGTCTGGTTTGCGCACGCCATCTGGGTCAACGATGAAGAGATCGGAGTCTTTGCCGAACACAAATGCGGCGTAGCGCACTGTCCCAGCTCGAATATGCGCCTGGCTTCCGGCATCGCGCCCATCAAGGAATATCAGAAGGCCGGCGTGAATGTCGGCATCGGTGTAGACGGCTCGGCCTCCAACGACGGTTCGTCCCTGCTGGCCGAAGTCCGCCAGGCGTTCTTGCTCTCGCGTGTCAAAGAAGGCATCACTGGCTACTCGCTCTCCGAACGACCCGAACCGCAAGTTGATGACCGCCCGCGAAGCGCTCTATCTCGGCACGCGCGGTGGGGCGGCCGTGTTAGGTCGCAGCGACATCGGCTCGCTCGAACCCGGCAAATGCGCCGACTTCTTTGCCATCGATCTCAACCGCATCGAATATTCGGGCGGCGCCGTGCATGACCCGGTTTCGGCGGTGGTCTTCTGTCAACCTGTCCGCGTGGATTACACCGTAGTCGGAGGCAGGTTCGTGGTCCGCGAAGGAAGCGTGGTCACGCTCGATGAGCGCAAGCTGGTTGAGAAGCATAATCAAGGCTGCGAAACGGTTATTGTCTTAGTTATTATTGTCCCTGAGCGGAGTGAAACGAAGTCGAAGGGCAGGCATGTGAAAATTTTACGTTTATAGGTGCGAGATTTGCTCCAGCGCCCTTCGACTGCGGGCTTCGCCCTCCGCTCAGGACCAATGGTAATGATATAAGAAACAGTTCCTACACCTCGAAAGGAGGTCCCCATGTACGTCAAGGATTATCGTGAAGTCCCATCCGAACCCGGTGGAGCCGATGGACTGACAACTCGCTGGGTGATCAATGCTTCGCAGGGTGCAACGAACTTCGCAATGCGCGTCTTTGAACTCGAACCCGGAAAAGATCACCCTTCCACAAGCACGAAAACGAGCACGAAGCGTTTGTGCTGAAAGGCAGCGGCGAAATCGAAACAGATGAAGGCGTAGCCAAACTCAAAAAAGGCTCGGCCATCTTTATCCCCGCCCAGGAGAACCATCGTTTTCGCAATACCGGAAAGAAAACTTTACGTTTCATTGATGTGATCTCGTTCTCGCTTATCACGCCGCAATAAGATTATTTTGGATTGTCGTTTCACTGTAGTGTCATCAGGAGAATATCATGCCAGCTTCCATAGTACTTACCCGCGCTCTTGTTGATGTCGCCATGGGGCGTAAGCCCGCAGATATGGTCATCCGCAAGGGACAATGGGTCAGTGTGCAATCCGGGGAAATCATCCCTGATACCGACATCGCCATCGTCGATGCGCATATCGCCTATGTGGGCGAGGATGCATCCCATTGCATCGGGCCAGAAACAAAGATTATCGAGGCGGACGGGCGTTATCTCGTCCCCGGCCTGCTGGATGGACATATGCACATCGAATCGGGCATGGTCACCGTGACCGAGTTCGTGCGCGCGGTTGCGCCGCGTGGCTCCACCGGCCTGTTTGTGGATCCGCATGAGATTGCCAACGTCTTTGGGATGAAAGGCATCAAACTGATGGTGGACGAAGCGCAGCAGCAACCCATCCATGTGTGGGTGCAGATGCCGTCCTGCGTGCCGTCCGCGCCAGGACTGGAGACGCCGGGCGCTTCGATCGGTCCCGACGATGTGGCTGAAGCCATGACCTGGGACGGGATCATTGGTCTGGGCGAGATGATGAGTTTCCCCGGTGTGTTCAACGGCGATGAGAAGATATTGGCTGAACTGGCCGCCACGCACGCGGCAGGCAAAGTCATCGGCGGGCATTATCCCTCGCCTGATCTGGGGCTGCCCTTTCATGGCTATGTGGCCGGCGGCATCGAAGACGACCACGAAGGCACCCGCGCCGAAGATGCGGTAGCGCGCGTGCGTCAGGGCATGAAGGCCATGCTGCGCTATGGCTCGGCCTGGCTGGACGTGGAAAAGCAGGTCAAAGCCATCACCGAGCTGGGGCTCGATCCGCACCGCTTTATCCTGTGCACCGACGACTCGCACGCCCAGACCATTTCGCAGGATGGTCATATGGACCGCGTGCTGCGTTACGCCATTTCGCAGGGACTGGAACCCATGACTGCTATCCAGATGTGTACCATCAACACGGCCGAGCATTTCGGTCTTACGCGCGAAATGGGCATGATCGCCCCCGGTCGCTGGGCGGATGTGGTGCTGGTGAAGGATTTACCCGATTTCCATGCTGACCTGGTGATTGCCAAAGGACAGGTGATCGCTGAAGACGGTCGCTGGACGGTAGAGCTGCCGGTTGTGGAATATCCCGAATGGGCCAAACAGTCGGTACATTTGCGGAATCCGCTGACAGTTGAAGATTTCGCTCTGAAAACGGGAGCAGGCCATGGGGATGAGTTGACCGCGAATGTCATCGGTGTGATCGAGAACCAGGCGCCCACCCGTCACCTGAAACTGGCTGTTACCACCAATGCTGGAGAAGTCCACCCGGACACGGAACGCGACATCGCCAAGATTGCGTTGGTGGAACGGCATCGGGGCACGGGCAATGTCACGGTCGGTTTGGTGAGTGGATTTGGCTTTACAGGAAAATGCGCCATCGCTTCTACGGTAGCGCACGACAGCCATCACATGATCGTGGTCGGCACGGACGAGGCCGATATGGCGGAAGCAGCCAACAACCTGGCGAGTTGCGGCGGGGGGCAGGTGGTGGTCAAGGATGGCAAGGTGATCGGTCGGGTCGAGTTGCAGATCGCAGGCCTGATGTCCACCGAACGGGCGAGCGTTGTCGCGCAAAAAGCGGCTACGGTCCTGGAGGGTTTCCGCGCTTGTGGTTGCACGCTCAATAACCCGAACATGCAATTGAGTTTGCTGGCGCTGGTGGTTATCCCTGAATTGCGTATTTCGGACAAGGGGCTGGTGGACGTAAATCATTTCGAATTGATTCCGGTGGTGGAGTAGACATGCCGAATTTTCCTTTTCAACGCTTGCAGTCGGAACTTTCAGTCTTGATCGCGGGCACTCCGGCGGGTGATCGTTTGCCCTCCGAACCGCAACTGGCCAAGAAACTGGGCGTTTCACGCGCCACTTTGCGCGAAGCCATGCGCACTTTTGAGACACAAGGCTTGATCCGTCGCCGCCAGGGTGCGGGTACGTTTGTGGTTGGGCAGGTGCCTGTGCTGGATAGCGGCCTGGAAGTGTTGGAGAGTGTGGAGACCATCGCCCGCCGCCTGAACCTGGCGGTTACCGTCAGTGATCTGCACATCGACCGTGTTTATGCCGACCAGGAATTGGCGGAAGGACTCAAATTGCCGCTGGCTTCCCGTCTGGTCAGCATCCGGCGAGTGATTCGCGCAGACGGACGCCCGGTAGCCTATTTGGCGGACACACTGCCCGAGGAGTTTCTCACCCCGGAAGATCTACCGAGGAACTTCAACGGTTCGGTTCTGGACTATTTGGTTGCCCGCGGTACCCCATTGACGACCTCGCGAGCGGAGATCAGCGCTACCGGCGCGACGGCAGATGTGGCACGCGTGCTTGAGATCCAGCGCGAAGATGTCTTGCTGAAGTTCACATCCCAGCTTTATGTCTCGGATGGCAGTGTCGTGGATTACTCAGTCAGTAACTTCATCCCTGGGTATTTCAATTTCCATGTCATCCGGCGCATTGGGAAATTATAGGCAGTTTCCAGTGGCTGCACGTGGCGTGCAGACCATTGTTACTGAAAACATATCAAACAATATTTTCTGGAGGTAAGAAATGCGTAGTTTTGCAGGTCGTGACATTTTGTCACTCAAGGAATTCGAACGGAATGAATTCTTTCATGTATTTGAAGTAGCCGATGAATTGGAACCGATTGCTCGCAGTCGGCGCAATAGCGATCTTCTCGCCGAGAAGACGCTGGTAACGGCTTTCTATCAACCCTCCACGCGCACCCGTCTGGCGCACGAAGCCGGTATGCACCGCCTGGGCGGTCACGTGACCGGTTTTGCGGACGCCAAGATGACCCGCGCAGGCGACTTCTACCAGGAGTCGATCAAAGATACCGTCAAGATGCTGGAGTTCTACGGCGATGTGATCGTCATGCGCCACTTCCAGCAAGGTGCGCCGCACGAAGCCGCCAAATGGGCTTCGATCCCCATTCTTAACGGTGGTGACGGTTGGGGCGAGCACCCGACCCAGATCCTGACCGATCTGTATACAGTCCTGACCGAAAGAGGCACCATCGACGGTTTGCGCTGGGTCGCTGTCGGTGATATGCGTATGCGCACCATGCACTCACTGGGTCACGCTCTGACTCAATTCGATTGCCCGATCACTTTCGTGGCGCCTCCCGGCATGGAAATGCCCGAAGAATATGAGCAGGACTTCAAAGACATGGCTCTGGATTTTGACTATGCTGAGCATGTAGGCGATGTGATCGGCGAAGCGGATGTGATCCTGGTCGAGCCGACCGTTCAGCCTGATTACACCAAATCTCGCGATGAGCGCTCCGGCGAACTTCCCACCACACCCGACAACTACAAGATTACGCTGGATCTGCTCAAGAACAAAGCCAAATCTGATGCGATCTTGCTGCACTCGTTGCCGCGCATGGATGAGGTTCCTCCTGATGTGGACATCACCCGCTGGTCCCGCTACTGGCAGGAAGCCTTCAATGGCGTGGTCATGCGTATGGCGCTGCTGGCTTTGGTATTAGGGAAGATGGAATAAGACAATATAGTAGGGACGCGGTTACCGCGTCCCTACAGGAGACTAAATATGCAAACTGATTTACGCAATCGTGATTTGATTGGCGATCTTGACTTCTCAAAAGAAGAAGTCGAAACTGTTTTGGATGTAGCCTGGGACCTGAAGCGCAAGCGTGCTTTAGGTGAACCCCATGCGTACTTGCGTGACAAGGTGCTGGCGATGTTGTTCTTCTTCAGCAGCACGCGCACACGCGGCTCGTTCGAAGCCGGGATGGCGCAATTGGGCGGACACGCTGCTTTCATCGACAGTAAGACCACGCAGATTTCTCACGGCGACACCGAAAAAGAACTTGGCGAGATCTTTGGCCGCTATTTTGACGGCATCGCCATCCGCCATGTGACCTGGGGAACGGGCAACCGCTATCTCAACCTGGTGGCTGAAGCTTCGCGCGTGCCGGTGCTTAATATGCAGTGTGAGATTTACCATCCGCACCAGTGTTTGGCCGACCTGATGACCATCATGGAAAAGAAAGGCCGCGACCTGCGCAAGAAGAAAATGGTTGTTTCCTGGGCGTATGCTTCTTCCTATTTGAAGCCCATTTCGGTGCCGCAATCACTGATCCTGCAAATGCCGCGTTTTGGCATGGACGTTGTATTGGCGCACCCGCCGGAGTTCAAACTGATGCCCGACATCATGGAACAGGCACAGGAACAGGCCCGCAAGTATCACACCGGCTTCGAAGTCATCAGCGATAAGGATGGCATGCAGAAGGCTGTGGAAGATGCGGATGTGGTCTACGCCAAATCCTGGGGTCCCTTGTTGGTCACGGATGATCCAGAAGAAGGCAAGAAAATCCAGGATCAGTATAAACACTGGATTACCAATTCCGAACTGATGAGCAAAGCCAAAGACGATGCTATCTACATGCACCCATTGCCCGCTGACCGTGATATCGAAGTCACCAGCGAAGTGATGGACGGTCCCAACTCGGTTGTATTCGATCAGGCCGAGAACCGTCTGCATGCCCAGAAGGCCGTCATGGCTCTGACGATGAGGTCATAATGGCTGAACAAAAATTAGCGGTAGTTGCCATTGGCGGCAATTCACTCATTAAAGATAAAGCGCACCAGACTGTCGAAGACCAATACCAGGCTGCCAAAGAGACCACCTTCCACATTGCTGACATGATCGAGCAAGGCTGGGATGTGGCCATCGGTCACGGGAACGGGCCGCAGGTCGGTTTCATCCTGCGCCGCTCGGAGATCGCTGCCAAAGTTGAGGGCATGCACGAGGTCGCGTTGGATGTCTGTGGCGCAGATACCCAGGGCGCCATCGGTTATGCTCTCCAGCAAAACCTGCAAAACGAACTGTACCAGCGCGGTATCAAGAAGAAAGTGGTCACAGTCATCACCCAGGTGCTGGTGGACAAGGATGACTCGGCCTTCAAGAATCCCACCAAGCCAATTGGCGGGTTCATGGACGAGCCTGAAGCCACGCGCCGCAAACAGGAGCAGGATTGGACTGTAGTCGAGGATGCGGGACGCGGCTGGCGTCGGGTAGTGGCCTCGCCGCTTCCAAAGGAAATCGTCGAGCTCGAAACCGTTGAAACCTTGCTAGAGCGCGGCATCATCACTATCACAGTTGGTGGTGGTGGCATTCCGGTCATTGACCCTGGTGACGGTAATTATCGCGGCACTGCGGCAGTGATCGACAAAGATTTTGCGTCCAGCCTGCTGGCGCAGAAGATCAAAGCCGACTTGTTTGTTATCTCGACGGCTGTCGAGAAAGTAGCGCTTAACTTTGGCAAGCCTGACGAAAAATGGCTTGATAAAATGACTCTGGCCGAAGCCAAGGGATACCTGGCCGAAGGCATTCATTTTGCCAAGGGTTCGATGGCGCCCAAGATCCAGGCTATTATCTGGTTCCTGGAAAATGGCGGCAAACAGGCCCTCATCACGAATCCCGAGAACATTGGTCGCGCCCTCAAGGGTGAGACCGGTACCTGGATAGTTCCGTAGTTGGATAGTTAGGTAGTCACGTGGTTGGGCATTGCCTTGAATGGCAATTGCCCAACTATTGAACTATAAAACCACCGAACTATCAAACTAAAAAGATGAAACGCCTTTCATCATCCCTCACATCCCCGCCGCTGGTGTTGGGGTTCGTAGCAGTGCTTGCCTACGGCCTGCTGTTGCCGCAACTCGGTTTTTACTGGGACGATCTACCCATGTCGTGGATTCGTTACCAGTTGGGAACGGAGGCGATGGCGCGTTATTTCTCTACCAACCGCCCGGTTTGGGGCCTGCTCTACCAACTTACTACGCGGCTTTTCCCGCAAGTCCCGATCTACTGGCAAGTTTTCGCGTTGATCTGGCGCTGGTTGACAGGGGTGTTGGTCTGGGCTATCGTGCGGGAACTGTTCCCCAAAAGGCCGCGCCTCGCGCTTGGAACCGCCCTACTTTTCCTGCTTTATCCTGGCTTCAACCAACAATCGGGGGCTTACCTTTACAGTCATTTTTTCATTGTTCTCAATTTTTTTCTCTTTTCATACTACTTGATGTTACGCGCCGCGCACGGACGCTATTGGCTCAAAACGGGTTTCGGGATGCTCTTCTCCGCCCTGAACCTGTGGATGCTCGAATATTTCTTTGTGCTGGAATTGATGCGACCGGCCGTCATCTGGACTTCGCTACGCGAGGATAGACCTCGACTTTCGCGCGCGTCTGCGCCGGACCCTGGGCCTGTGGGCACCCTATCTGGCCGTATTCGTGGCTGCGGTCTTCTCCCGTTTATTCATTTTCAACAACCAGATTTATGAAATTGGCGGCGAACAGGCCGGAGCGACACCGTTCAATTTGCTTACCACCATCCCCTCCAGCCTGTGGAAGGTCACGGTAGCAGCCTGGGCGCAGGTTTTCCGCATGCCCGATCTGGCGACCGACGGTCCGCGTACCACGCTGGTGTACGGGGCAGTGGCGCTGGTCACGTATGGGGTCGTCATCGCTGCTTTGTTCTGGAAGCAGGCCCTGGGCGGTGAAAGAAGCGCGAGCAAAGATGCCTTCTGGGCCATGGGGTTGGGTGTCTTCATCCTGCTGGTGGCGGGCTGGCCCTTCTGGCTGACGGGCGTGCCGGTCTCGTTGGGCTATCCGGCCAACCGTGCGACCCTGTCGTTTATGTTGGGTGTCAGTCTGCTGTTATCCGGTCTGCTTTCGTTGTTGCCGAATCGTCTGGATTGGATTCTGCTGGCGGTATTCGTCTCTCTGGCAGCGGGACGACAGTTCCAGTGGTCGAACGATTTCCGCCGCGATTGGAACGCGCAGAAGAACCTGTTCTGGCAGATGACCTGGCGCGCGCCGGGACTGGCAACGGGCACGATTGTGATGGTGAACGAGGAACTGGCTTTCTACGCCGATAATTCGCTCGGCGCGGCCCTGAACTGGATCTATGCGCCCGATAATCACACGGACCGTGTGGATTATGTGTTGTTCTATCCCACTAACCGATTGGGCGGTGCGCTGGCGAGTCTGGAGCCGGGACAACCTGTGACTTACGATTATCTGGCCGGACAGTTCGAAGGCAATACTTCGCAGGTGGTGGCTTTTTATTACGCGCCGCCGGGCTGCTTGCGGCTGCTCGACCCGGAGATCGATCCGTATAATCGCCTGATTCCCGATGAGACGCTATTGCGTGACGCTGCACATTTATCAACGACCGCGCCAGTTTTGGATCAGCCGGTCGCGCGTATGCCGGAGATTTATGCACCGGAACCAGCGCATAATTGGTGTTACTATTTCGAACGGGCAGACCTGGCGCGCCAGATGGAAGATTGGACACAGGTAGCTGACCTGGGCGATAAGGCCTTCAAACTGGATGATTACCCCAATGACCCGCTTGAGCGATTTGTCTTTGTAGAAGGGTATGCTCATGCGGATAAATGGCAAAAGGCGTTGGATTATTCAAATGCGTCTTACAAGGTTTCGAAGAGTTATGTCGGTCCGTTGTTGTGCCGCTTGTGGGAGCGGATCGAGAGAGAGACTCCCGCGTCGGCGGAAAAAGATGCAGCTGTCGTAGAAGTCAAGACATTATTCGTGTGTAATCCATGAGAATTGTGACTTGTGGTAAAAAGTGTTTTAAGACACAATAGGTTCTTGAAAGTGTGTCTTGCAAGTAGAATAGCGCGTATTGTCCAGATATTTTTTGAAAGGAGGTTTGCCTGACCCATAATTACGTTCATGAAAATAACAATCTAAACTAACAATATTCCAATATTTGGAGGAGTAAACGAATGAATCGCCAAACACTATTACGTGTTTTGACTCTTGCACTGGCGTTTGTGATGATCGCCTCAGCGTGTGGTCAGGCTGAACCTGCCGAATTTGCCGAGCCCGCTGGGACTGCTGAACCCGCCGAACCCGCTGAACCTGCTGCCCCCGCAGCCACTGTAGCGCCTGCTGCCACCGAAGCCCCCGCTGAACAATTTGTGTTCGGGATGCTATTAGTTGGTGCGCATAATGATCAGGGTTGGAGCCAGGCTCACTATGATGCCGGACTCTACATTGAGCAGAATATTCCCAATTCGAAGATGCTCTATCTCGAAAATGTCTACTCTGGCTCACCTTCCTACCCTGGCCAAACCGCTTCCCAGTTAGCTGAACAACTGGTTTCACAGGGCGCCAAGTTGATTGTCTTCAACTCGGATGACATGAAAGATGAAGCCTTGAACTTTGCCAAGGCGAATCCTGATATCTATGTTGTTGGCCCATCCATGGACTGGACCTGGAAAGACGGTGAAAACTATCAGGCTTCACCCAACCAGATCGATATCATGGGCCGCATGGAATACGGCAAGATGATGGCCGGTTGTTCTGCCGCCCTGACCACTAAGAGCGGTCAGATCGGTTACCTTGGCCCATTGATCAACGATGAAACCCGCCGCCTGGCGTCATCGGCTTATTTGGGCGCGAAGTATTGCTGGACCAACATCTTGGGCAACAATGCCGCTGATTTGACCTTCAAGGTTACCTGGATTGGCTTCTGGTTCAACATCCCCGGTGTGACCTCTGACCCCACTCAGGTTGCTGATGATTTCTTCAACAGCGGTTTTGATGTGGTTATCTCGGGCATCGATACTACCGAAGCCCTGGTCGAGGCCAAGAAGATGCACGATGCCGGCAAGGATACCTATGCGCTTGCCTACGACTATAAAGACAACTGCAACGTGGCTCCCGATATCTGCCTGGGTGTCCCGTACTTCAACTGGGGTCCCGCTTACCTTTCTACCTTCCAGACCGCCATCGACGGCACCTGGCAGGAAGGCTTCCAGTGGAACGGCCCGGATTGGGCAGACATCAACAATCCGGATACCAGTGCAATCGGATTCACGAAAGGCAATGGCCTGAGCGCTGAAGCCTCTTCTAACCTGGATCAATTCATCAGCGAATTGGCTGGTGGACTGGACCTGTGGACGGGCCCGATCAACCTGCAAGACGGTACAGCGTATCTCGCCGATGGCGAGGCTGCCACCGATCAGCAGATCTGGTACCTGCCCCAATTGCTCGAAGGCATGGAAGGCCAGAGCGTTTCCCAGTAACCTCATCGTTACTTACGGGGGAGGGTATATGCCTTCCCCCGTTTTCTAACCAGTGTAAGCGAGAAAAGGATAAGCTTATGAAGGTTGAATTGCGCGGCATTCACAAATACTTTGGCACGAACCACGCCAATGACAACATCACACTTACGATCCCTGCTGGAACGATCCAGGGTATCCTGGGAGAGAACGGCGCTGGCAAAAGCACCCTGATGAAAGTCCTCTCCGGGTTTATCCAGGCTAGCGAGGGTGAAATTCTGCTGGACAGCAAACCCGTTGTCATCAACTCTCCGGCGGATGCGATCAAATTTGGAGTGGGAATGTTGCATCAGGATCCGCTGGATTTCCCGCCCATGCGTTTGATCGATAATTTTTTGCTCGGACGTAGTGGCGGTCTCTTTCCGAATCGGAAGGCTGTTGCACGAGATATCCATGATCTGGCTGTTCAATTTGACTTTTCCCTCGATCCCGAAGTCTATGTCGATTCGCTAACCGTTGGCGAGCGCCAGCAATTGGAAATCTTGCGCTTACTCTGGTTGGGCGCACGTGTCCTGATTTTGGATGAGCCTACCACTGGCATCAGCGCCAGCCAAAAAGAGAAACTCTTCGAAACGCTTCGTAAACTCGCCGCGCAGGGTAAGACGATCATCTTCGTTTCTCACAAGCTGGAAGATGTTGAAGTGTTGTGTCATAAAGTGGCCGTGTTGCGAGCTGGGAAGATGGTGGGCGAGACAGAAGCGCCTTTCAGTGCAAAGAAACTGGTAGAGATGATGTTCGGCAAGGAGATTACCTTAGGCGCACGGCATCCTGTAAAGCCGGGAGCAAAGGTACTTGAGTTGCACGACCTGGCAATTGAAGATGTGCGCTTACGCCTTTCCGAGATTAATCTTGACGTTTGCGCCGGTGAGGTGATCGGTCTGGCAGGTATGGCTGGTAGCGGACAGGGACCGTTTATTCGTGCTTGTTCCGGTCTACTGCGTCCGGTCAATGGAAGAGTGGTGGTCAACGATCATGACCTGACGGGCAAGTCGTATCACGTGTTCAAACGAAACGGCGTTTCGTTTGTGCCTGCTTCGCGCATGGAAGAAGGTCTGGTTCCCGGTTTGAGTTTGACCGAACACTTCGTGCTGGCTGAGGAAACGCAAGGTATGTTTATCGACCGGGATAAGGGCACTCAACTTGCGGAAGAACGAATTAAGTCCTTCGATATTCGCGGTATACCCGCTAGCACGGTCGAGTCACTTTCAGGCGGTAATCAGCAGCGTGCCTTGCTGGCTTTGCTTCGTACCCCGCTTTCCTTGCTCCTACTGGAGCACCCCACGCGCGGCCTGGATATCGAATCCGCTATTTATATCTGGGGCAAGCTCAAGGAACGTTGCCAGCAGGGGACATCCATCCTATTTATTTCGGCCGACCTGGAAGAGATTCTGCAATATAGCGATCGCGTCCTGGTATTTTTTAGCGGCGAGGTGACGCCGCCGCTGGACGTCGAGTCCCTGACCACAGAGAAGCTTGGGGAATTGATTGGTGGTATGGGTTGGACAAATCTAAAATCGGGGAAGAGCGTATGAAAAAGAACTTGTGGATTAACATTGGATTTCAAATCGGCGCGCTCGCCTTGTCGCTGTTGATCACTACGCTTATTCTGATCGCCGCAGGGGCGCCACCGCTCAAAGCCTATGGAAGCATCCTGAGCGGGGCCTTTGGCACGTCAAAAAACCTGATGACTGTGCTGATTACCTGGTCGCCGTTGTTGTTGACGACCGCAGGCGTGTTGATCACATTTGCGGCCGGGCTGTGGAACATCGGTGTGGAAGGGCAGATGGTGCTGGGCGCTATTTTCGCTACGTGGATGTTACGCCTGCTCCAGGATACAAGCCTGCCCCCCGCGTTGATTATCTTTCTGGGTATTTTTTGGGGAATGATTGGCGGCGCGCTATGGGCGGCTTTGGCTGGCGCGTTGAAGACCTTCGGGGGTGTGAATGAAATCTTCGGCGGCCTGGGACTTAATTTTGTCGCTACTGCGCTGACGATTTACCTGGTTTTCGGACCGTGGAAACGCCCGGGCGTGGGATCGATGTCAGGCACACAACCGTTTGATGAAAAACTCTGGTTGCCAACTTTGCCGGGCACCGGATTGAGTCCCTGGGCACTGGGAATTTCCATCGCTGTGGTGGTAGTTGTTTACCTACTGTTGCGCGGAACGTACTTTGGGCTACGCTTGAAAGCCGTTGGTAAGAACATGAAAGCAGCCTACCTGCTGGGTGTTCCAACCTGGCAATACAGCATGTTCTCATTTCTTCTGTGCGGCGCGTTCACCGGGCTGGCTGGCGCAATCCAGGTAACGGCGGTCTATCATCGCTTGTTACCCAACATATCGAACGGATACGGGTTCCTCGGTCTGCTGGTGGCGATGCTGATCAATTATCAGGCGATCTGGGTTATTCCAATTGCATTTTTCTTCGCGGCGCTCAATGTCGGTAGCGTCCAATTACAGATTGTCTACAAAATGGATTCATCCTTTGCGGGTGTCTTGCAGGATCTGCTTGTATTGATGGTGTTGCTCGGCCAGGGCGTGCGCGAGCGATTCTTGAGAAAGGTTTAGGAGCCATTATGGACAGTAACACATTGATCGGTTTGGCAGGAGTTCTGGCCGTTGCCGCCCCGGTTTTGTTTGCCGTAATCGGTGAGACCATTACTGAACGGGCTGGGATCATCAACCTTTCCTTGAACGGGAGCATCCTGCTCTCAGCCATGGGTGGCTTTACCGCCGCTTACTTAAGCGGAAGCTTGCTGTTGGGGTTCCTGGCCGGAATGCTGATAGGCGCGTTGGTGGCCTTTATCGTTGCATTTGGCAGTATCACGCTTCACCAGTCGCAGGTAGCGATTGGGTTTGTACTGGCGCTGGCTGCCCGTGATCTGGCTTATTTCCTTGGTGTTCCGTACATGAATGCGCCTGGCCCAACCCTGCCGACCTGGCAGATTCCCATCTTGAAGGATATCCCGCTGATTGGACCGTTGTTCTTCCGGTTGGATATCATCACGTATCTGAGTTATATCGTCATCATCTTGGCCTGGATGTGGCTCTACCGTACCCGCCCCGGCCTGATGTTGCAAGGTATTGGCGAGCGCCCGGCTGCAGCCTTCGTGCGCGGCGCGAATGTCAACGGGTTGCGTTATGTTTATACGATTGTCGGTGGTGCGCTTGCCGGACTCGCTGGACCAGCCTATACATTGAATGTCAAAGCCGGATGGATGGGCACGCAAACTGGCCTGGACGGAGTTGGCTGGATTGCGCTGGCAATTACCATCTTCGGCGGTTGGAGTCCATTGCGGGCTGCCTTTGGCGCGTATCTGTTTGCCTTGCTGCAATGGCTGGGATTGGTCCTGCAATCCCGCCTGCCAGGCATTCCCTCCCAGGTCTTGCAAGTGGCGCCATTCCCGCTCATGATCCTGACCCTGTTGTTGGTCAACATCGGCAATGCGGAATGGGTACAACGCTGGTTGGCTTCCATGCCAGAAGGGACACGGCGTGTAGCGCTTAAGGTCTTGCGTGCTATGCGGGCTTCTCCCCCGGCTGCCCTTGGCATACCATTTGAATCCGAGTAAAAGTACAAAAAAACACTTGTAAATGCTTGTGATTTATGGTACAAAATAACTGTAAAGGTCAGACGATTGTCCACTAACAACTACATCATATGAGTCTAATTCAGACGAAATCAATCGTAGAACAGGTCGAAGAGTTCCTTCGCGAGCGCATCCGCGATGGGACCTATGCCCCTGGAAGTCGTATCCCCTCTGAGAGTGAACTGTCAGATGAGTTTGGTGTCAGCCGGGCAACGATACGGACTGTGCTCGCAAAATTGGCTGTGAATGGCCTGATTTTGCGCAAACAGGGGGATGGTACCTATGTCAATGTACGGGTTCGAGAGATCAGCGCGCATTTGGGGAATTTATGGGAATTTGCGCGCATTATCGAAACCAACGGTTATAAGCCCACAATCAAATCTTTGGCCATAGAGAAGAAGGCAGCAACTGAAAAGGAAGCAGTTGCGCTTGCAATTGAACCGGGCAATGAATTGTTATCGCTAAAGCGCTTGTTCTATGCCGATGACCATCCTGTCATTCTGGCCAGGAATGTCATTCCAGCCTCATTTTTTCGCGAACCAGTTGAGAAAATTGACGGGCAACTTCATATCTCTGAGATATTGAGCCGTTATTGTTCTCAGAAAATTGCCTTCGCGATTACGGATATTCGCTCGACATTGGTTTTGGAGGATGTAGGTACAATACTGGAAAAGAAGCCGGGACAAACGGTTTTAGAGTTGCAGATCGCATTTTATAGCAAGCAGAATGTGCCATTGGCACTTGGTTTGAACTATTTTGATGATGAAGTCTTACGGCTAAGTCTTGTGCAGGCATGGAGTTAAACACCATTTGAGAAATTATTTGCTGTCTTTCCTTGAGGAGGAGAGGTGATCAATGCGGTCTCAACTCAGCACTTTATTTGATGCTTTGCTGCCAGTCTTAGCGACATTGGCTGCCCTGGCTGTTGGTGCGGTGATGTTGCTATTGCTCAAGGCAAATCCTTTGGAAGCATATGCTGCCCTGTGGGATGGCGCATTCGGCAGCACCAATGCCTTTGCAGAAACCCTGGTCAAAGCCACGCCACTGCTGCTGGTTGCCCTAGGAATTTGTATCTCCTTCCGCGGGGATGTGATCAACATTGGTGGGGAAGGGCAGATGATCGTCGGCGCGATTCTGGCAACCTGGGTAGGACTGACATTTACAAGCTTGCCGGGTTGGTTTGTCATCACTTTGGCGATGTTTGCCGGGTTTATTGGCGGAGGTATTTGGGGCGGCATTCCGGGTGTCCTCAAAGCGTATTTCAACGTGAATGAAATCCTGAGCACGGTGATGATGAACGCCATCGCGGTCCAGCTCATGAACTTCATGCTGCGCGGGCCGATGATTGATCCATCTCAGGCACAATTGGCTTCGAAAATACCACAGACAGCGCGCCTGCTCGAAGCCTTCCGCCTGCCGCGTTGGACGCCCACCCGTTTGCATCTCGGCGCGTTGATTGCCGTTATTCTGGCAGTTTTGGTTTATATCCTGCTGTGGCGTACCACATTGGGTTATCGAATTCGGGCTGTGGGACAAAATCCGAACGCCTCGCGTTATGCGGGCATCAACGTCAAGCGCTATGTAGTGTTGGCCCTACTCCTGAGCGGCGCGTTTGCCGGGCTGGCTGGCGCGGTCCAGGTCTATGGTGTGAACTACCGCATGATCACGGATGGTTCGGCATCCGGGTTTACCGGCAATGCTGGCTTTAACGGGATCGTGGCCGCCCTGTTTGGGCAGTTGCATCCTATCTGGTCGATCCCTGCCTCCATCCTGTTTGGGGCGCTGTTGGTGGGAGCCAACAAGATGCAGCGTATCGTGCAGGTTCCCTCGGCGCTTGATACCGCGCTCAATGGACTGGTGGTCGTCTTCGTGGTCAGCAGCGAGATTCTGGCGCCGCCGCAGACAAAGACACAGGCTTGCTGCTGCTCAAGACTGGATAACTCGCCACCCAGACCTGAGCCCCGATGCCCCCGTTCAAACGGAGGTGAGCGCATGATCTCTGATCTCTTCTCCGTCACTGTCCTGGTAGGCATTTTGTCTTCCGGTATCCGGCTGGCCACGCCTTACCTGTATGCCGCCATCGGCGAGACTTTCGGTCAGCGCAGCGGCGTGCTCAATCTGGGCGTGGAAGGTCAGATGCTGCTTGGGCGCTTTTGCCGCTTTCTATGTGGCTCTCATGAATACCGGGAATCTTTGGCTTGGCGGTGCTGGTCGCCATGATTGTGGGCGCCTCTGATGGGACTGGCAATGGCCTTTGTGACCGTCAACTTGCATGCCCAACAGGGCATCAGCGGGATTGGTTTTTACCTGTTCGGTCTCGGGTTGAGCGACCTGCTTTTTCAGAAGATGCTGGGTACGGTCGAGACCGTCAAAGGTTTCCCGAAAGTTTCTATCCCGTTCTTGAGCAATATTCCCGGTCTTGGGCGAAATCTTCTTCAACCATAATCTGCTGGTCTACGGGGCCTATCTGCTGGTCCCAATTGCCTGGTTCGTCTTGAACAAAACCACCCTGGGTTTGAAGATCCGCGCGGTGGGCGAAAATCCCGAGGCGGCCGATTCGCTTGGGGTGATCGTGTAGCAGGCGTCCGGTATTTTACGATCGTCCTGGGCGGAACCCTGTCAGGGGTGGCCGGGGCTTCCCTGTCCATCGCATTGTTGAACGTTTTCCAGCAAAATTTGACCAGCGGGCTGGGCTTCATCGCCGTGGCGCTGGTCTATTTTGGCGGTTGGCGTCCGTGGGGCGTGCTGGGCGGCGCATTGTTGTTCAGCATGGTCAACTCTTTACAGTTGTGGATCCAGGTTCTGGGTATCCCCATTCCCGTCTGATATCGCAGTGATGATGCCCTATGTGCTGACGATCCTGGTGCTGGTTGCATCCGCTTCCAGGGTGCGTGGACCATCTGCGCTGACAAAGCCATTTGAGAGAGAAGACTGAAGTTTCATCTTCAAGGAGGTGCGTAAAAGACACATGTATATAAGTCGTAATGTAAGTGAACGATTATCCAAATATCTTGAAAAGGAGAAGAAAATGAAGAAAACTGCACGCCTGTTCGTATTGTTTGTTTTACTGGCACTGGTGGTAGGCGCTTGTGGCACTCCTGCTACGGAAGCTCCTGCACCGTGCGTGCTGACTGAAGCGCCCGCTATGACCGAGGTCCTGCGACCACTGAAGCCTGCTGCTACCGAAGCGCCTGCGATGGCAGAGCCTTTCCGCGTGGCGGTTGTCATGCCCAGCGCCATCAATGATCTGGCCTTCAGCCAGAGTATGTATGATGCTCTCCTGCCGTGTCCAGAAAGAGATGGGCGGCCCGGACAAATTCGATTTCGTCTACTCAGATAATATGTTTGTTGTGGACGATGCTGCTGCCGCAATCCGCGACTATGCCTCTCAGGGCTACAACCTGGTGATTGCGCACGGTTCGCAGTACGGTTCATCCCTGCAGGAAATTGCTCCCGATTTCCCCGAGACCAGCTTCGCCTGGGGCACTACAGTGGATACCTTCGGACAGCCAAATATCTTTGCTTATGAAGCGGCTGCTGAAGAGGGCGGTTATGTCAATGGCGTGTTAGCTGCCAAACTTTCCAAGAGCAAGGTAATCGGTGTCGTTGGCCCAATTGAGACTGGCGATGCCAAGCTGTATGTGGATGGCTTCAAGGCCGGTGTGGCTGCGACCGATCCCGCGATCCAGGTCAATGTCAATTACATTGGCTCCTTCTCGGATGTGGCCCTTGGCTGCGGAAGCCGCCAACACGCACATCTCCGCTGGCGCGGATGTGTTGACCGGCACCGCCCAGATGGTTGTTGGCGCGATCGGCAAGGCCGAAGAAGACAATGCGCTCTGGTTCGGCACAGCAGTCCAACCAAACCTCTCTGGCTCCCAAGATCGTGGTTGCCAGCCAGGTATATCACTGGGAAGGTTGTCTCAAGAGATGATCGATCTTGATTCAGAATGGCGGCACATTGGGCGGCCAGTCCTTCACCATCAATCTCGAAAATGGTGGCGAAGTGATCGAGTACAACCCGGATTATCCGCTTTCCCGCGGATGCCAAACTCTGGCCGATGATACCATTCAAGGGATCATTGACGGAACCATCAAGATCACGGTTCAGTAATTAGCTTGTAATATCTTAAGCTGACAGTCACTTTTGCGAAGCACCCTGGAGCGTAGCGAGTGGGCAAAGTGACTGTCACTTCCTCGCAGGATGAAGCTATGACCGAGACAAATATACTCCCCTCCGGCAAACCGCGCATTGACAGCCTTGAAATGCGCGGCGTTACCAAGCGATTTCCTGGTGTGCTTGCCAATGACCACGTCGATTTTGATGTGAAGTCCGGCGAAGTCCATGCCTTGCTGGGCGAGAATGGCGCTGGTAAAAGCACGTTGATGAAGATTCTCTATGGTTTGTATCATCCTGATGAAGGGGAAATCCTGATCAACGGCAAACCGGTCACGATTGATTCGCCCAATGATTCCATCAATCTTGGCATTGGCATGATCCACCAGCACTTCATGCTGGTGCAGACGTTGACTGTAGCCGAAAACGTGGCGTTGGGATTGCCATCTTCGCGTGGCCCAATTACCGACCTCGACCGCGTCTCCAAACGCATCATCGAGTTGGCCGACATCTACGGTTTGAGAATCGACCCGTCAGTTTACATCTGGCAGCTTTCAGTGGGACAGCAGCAGCGTGTCGAAATCATCAAAGCCCTCTATCGTGGCGCAGCCTTGCTGATCCTGGACGAACCAACTGCAGTGCTCACGCCCCAAGAAGTGGACGAACTTTTCGTCATTATGCACCAGATGGTCAAAGATGGCCACGCACTTATTTTTATTTCTCATAAATTGCACGAAGTAGTCGAAATCAGTAACCGCGTTAGCGTGTTGCGCGATGGACGCCTGATGGGTACACGTCCCACCTCCGAGACGACCAAACAGGATTTGGCGAACTGGATGGTCGGGCGTGAAGTCGGCTTTGCACCTGACCGTGGCGAAGTGCAGCGCGGCGAGGTCCGTTTGAAACTTGAAGATGTCTCCTGTGGCAGCGACCGCGGAACGCCTGGTTTGCGCGGCATCAGCCTGGAGGTACATTCGGGTGAGATCCTGGGCATCGCCGGTGTCTCGGGCAACGGTCAACGCGAACTGGCGGAGACAATTACCGGCTTGAGAAAGGTCACGGGTGGAAAAGTCCGCCTGGAGGGCGAAGATGTCACCAATATGCTGCCTGCCGAACTGACCGATCGCATGTTGTCCTATATCCCTGAAGAACGCATGAAAGATGGCATGATCAAGGATTTCACGGTAGCCGAAAATATGGTCTTGCGGGAACACCAAAATCAGCCTTACTCACGCTACGGGTTCCTCAATTTGGGTGAAATCTCCAGTCACAGCGCAGAATTGATCGCCAAATTCCAGGTCAAGACACCCTCGCAGGAAACGCTTGCCAAGAATCTTTCTGGCGGCAACATCCAGAAGGTAGTTATTGCGCGCGAACTCTCTCGCCAGCCGCGCGTTATCATCGCCGCCCAACCGACCCGCGGTCTCGATATCGGCGCTACCGAATACGTCCGCCAAGTATTGATCGAACAACGCAAGACAGGCGCAGCCATCCTGCTGATTTCGGAAGACCTGGATGAGATCCTGACGCTCTCGGACCGCATTGCGGTTATCTACGAGGGCCAGATCATGGACATTGTTCCGCGCGACGAAGCCACACCCGAGAAGCTCGGGCTGCTGATGGCGGGTGTGAAAGAAGTAACTGCATAATTATTACAATATTTAGTCTATTTGGCACAAAATAGTGCTACAATAAAATCACCATTGGTTCGGTGGTCGTTTGGGGATGAGAATCCTCAGCGGCGTGGGGCATGACCCCTCGAAAAGTGCCGCCGTCCTTACGAAGGAGGTCGTCCCACCTATGAACCTTTGGCAGCAATACCTACGCCCCACTTCCGTTACAGAAGCTGTCACTGCTCTTACGTCCGCTCCCGGCCCGGCGCTTCCGCTGGCTGGCGGAACGGATATTTTGCTTGACCTGCAACAAGGTCGTCATTCCCCCGTCCACACCATTGTAGATTTGACTGAAATCCCGGAGATGAAATGTCTCGAATTACGGGATGGAAGTCTTTTCATCGGCGCAGGCGTTCCTCTTTCCCGCATCGCACGGGACCCGCTGGTTGCCAGCCATGCCCAGGCCTTGATCGAAGCCTGTGACCTGGTCGGCGGCCCCCAGGTGCGCAACGTAGCGACGCTGGGCGGCAACGTCGCCCACGCCTTGCCTGCTGCGGATGGGACTATCGGCTTAATGTGCCTGGACGCCCAAGCCGAAGTGGCCGGTACGGGTGGAAACCGACGCGTACCCATGCCCGACCTGTTCCTCGGCCCCGGAAAATCCGCGTTACAAGCTGGTGAGATCATCGTCGGCTTTTATGTCGATCAAATCGAACCGGGACAGGCTTCCTGCTTCAAACGCATCATGCGTCCGCAGGGCGTGGCCTTGCCGATCATCAACAATTCCGTCTGGTTGGAACGTGAAGGCGATACGGTCAAACAAATCCGCATTGCCGTGGGGCCGGGCGGCGGGGTGCCTTTCCGCGCCCGCAAAGCCGAAGCCTTCCTGGCGGGCAAGCCTTACTCCGATGAAACCTTTAAAGGAGCATTGGAAGCCCTGGTAGCAGAAGTTAAATTCCGCACCAGCGCCATGCGCGCCAGTTCTGAGTATCGCTATCATTTGGTAGGCACGTTGTTGAAAGACACCCTCGAAACCGCCTGGAGGAGAGCAGGATAAGTTTTTACCACCAAGACACTGAGACACGAAGACTCAAAGAAATTAAATTTAGTGCCTTTGTGTCTTTGAGACTTCGTGGTAAAGATATTAGAAGGAAAATATTATGGAAAATCAAATCTCTTTAACCGTAAATGGCCAGCAGCACTCTCTTACTGTCAATCCCGATGAAACCTTAGCCGATGCCCTGCGCGAACGTCTGAAACTGACCGGTACAAAGATCGGTTGTGAAGAAGCCGAATGCGGTGTCTGCACCGTGCTGGTAAACGGCGAACCGACACTTTCTTGCGTCTATCCTGCCGCACGCGCGGATGGCAAGGAAATTCTGACCATCGAAGGCCTCGCTAACACGGAAGATGGCAAGCTGGTCTTACACCCTTTGCAGGAGGCCTTTGTCCAACATGGCGCGGTGCAATGCGGATTCTGCATCCCTGGTCAGATCATGACCTCTTACGCGCTTATCAAGCGCAACCCTGACCCCTCGTCAGATGAATTTCGTCACGCGCTGAAAGATACGCTCTGTCGCTGTGCGGGCTATCCCACTATCGAGAACGCCATTCTGGACGCCGCCAAAGCATTGCGAACAGGCGAGCCCATTCACCCGCCGCACATTCCTGATTCGATCAATGCACATAATGTGGTCGGAAAGGGACGCGTCCGCCCGGATGCGATTGAAAAGGTCACTGGCGATGCGATCTATACCGATGACCTGGTATTCGATAACATGTTGTATGCCCGCGTCCGCCGGGCAGGAGTTCCACACGCCATTTTGAAGAAGTTAGATGTCAGCAAGGCCAAAGCACTGCCCGGTGTAGTAGCGGTTTTAACCGCTGATGATATCCCCGCCGAACACAACCACGGCTTGGTCGTCTTCGACTGGCCCGTCATGGTCGGGATTGGGGAACGCGTCCGCTATGTGGGGGATGCGCTGGCAATTGTCGCCGCTGAAACGCAGGAGATCGCCGAGCAGGCCCTAGCGTTGATTGAAGCGGAGTTTGAGTCCCAGACCGTCATCACAAACGCCGTCCAATCCTACCAGCCGGACGCGCCCAAGCTGCACGAGTCCGGCAACTTGCTCAAGCATATCAAAGTTCGCAAAGGCAACATGGAAGAAGGCTTTGCCAAAGCGGATGTTGTCCTGGAGCACACTTTCCACACCGCCATCACCGATCACGCTTTCCTGGAGCCGGAGTGCAGCATCGCTGTGCCGCTCGAAGACGGGCGCATGGAAGTGTACGTCGGCTCGCAAATCCCCTACCAGGACCGTACGCAGGTGTCGCGCGTGATGGGTTGGCCCGAAGAACGCGTGCGTATCGTCGGGCAGTTGATGGGTGGCGGCTTCGGCGGCAAGGAAGACGTGATGGGGCAGATCCACTCGGCCATGCTGGCGGACGCCACCGGACGCCCGGTGAAACTGCTCTTCGACCGCCACGAAAGCCTGGTGGTGCATCCCAAGCGGCATGCCACGCAGATCAAGGTCAAGATTGGCGCAATGAAGGACGGCTGCATCGTGGCCGCCGAGACCGAACTGTACGGCGATACCGGCGCATATGCCTCGCTGGGCGAAAAGGTCATGACGCGCGCCACCACGCACTCGGCTGGCCCGTACGACATCGAGCACGTGCGCGCCGATTGCTACGCCATGTACACCAACAACCCGCCCGCCGGGGCCTTCCGCGGCTTTGGCGTCACCCAGTCGGCCTTCGCAGTCGAAACCATGATGGACCGTCTGGCCGAAACGCTGGAAATCGACCCGGTCGAACTGCGCCGCATGAACGCCCTGCACGTGGGCAGCATCACCAACACCGGACAGTTGCTGCGTGACAGCGTGGGACTGGTGGAATGTATCGACAAAGTGGAAGCGGAGATGCTGAAAGCTGAACCCGCATCCTTTCAAGCCCCAGCCTGTTCCCGGTGCCGAACATCTGGTGCGTTCCTGGGGTTTTGCCTCGGCCTACAAGAACACCGGCCTGGGCGGCGGTGCGCCTGACAAATCCGGCGCGGAACTGGAACTGTACGACAATGGCACTTTCGAAGTGCGCAGTTCGGCGGCTGAACTCGGCCAGGGACTGGTCTCGGTCATGCAATTGGTGGTTGCCGAAGAGATGGCCGTCCCGCCGCAGCAGGTCAAGGTGCTGGTGATGGACACCGACCTGACCCCCAACGGCGGCCCGACCACGGCTTCCCGCCAGACCTATGTGACGGGCAACGCTTCCCGTTATGCCGCCATCACCCTGCGCGAAGCCATTTCGCGCTCGATGGCCGAAAAGTACGATATTGCTCCTGAGAAAATCCGCTTTGAGAATGGGAACGTGCATGTCAACGGGACAACGCTCTCTTACGCGGATGTCGCTCGCGAAATGAAGCCTTTGGGACAGCAGCCGCGTGCCCTGTACGAATACGAAGCCCCCAAGACCCAACCGCTCGGCACAGGTGGCGACATGCACTTCGCCTTCTCGTTTGCGGCGCAGGCTGCCGAAGTGGAAGTCAACACGCTGACCGGTGAAGTGAAAGTCCTGCGCGTTATCGCTGCCAACGATGTGGGCACGGCCGTCAACCCGCTTGGCTTGCAGGGACAGGTCGAAGGCGGCGTCATGATGGGCCTGGGCAACGCCCTGACCGAGAAATTCATCGTCGAAGATGGCTACCCCGTCACCGACCGGCTGGCGCGCTACCGCATCCCGTCCATTGTGCACACGCCGGAGATCACCTCCATCGTGGTCGAGCATCCCACCGCGGACGGGCCGTATGGCGCCAAGGGCGTCGGCGAGATCGTCAGCATCCCGACCACGCCCGCCATCACGAACGCGATCTACAACGCGGTTGGTGTGCGGATTGATTCGCTGCCGGTCGATCAGGAGCAGATCGCGATGGAGTTGGCAAAGCGATAGAGTTTACCTTTTAGTTCTTACCACGGAGACGCGAAGACACGGAGAATCATTTCTCTGTGATTCTGTGTCTCCGTGGTTTGTTTTAAGCACATCAGGGTAAAATAGAGCGGACAAAAGAGAGGAACTCATGAGCAAATTCACTGGCTATCGTTGTTCGATCTGTAAAACTGAATACAAACCCGGGCAGGTTACCTACACCTGCCCGCATGATGGCGGCAACCTGGATGTGATCCTCGACTACGAGGGCATCCGAAGCAAATACCATCCCGAAGACATCACCAGTCGCGCGGACGCTTCCCTGTGGAAGTATGCGCCGCTGCTGCCGGTTCCCGAAATCCCGGGTGGCGGCACACCGCTGCACGCCGCAGGCTGGACGCCGGTTTTCAAGATGCCTGTATTGGCCGAGAAATTGGGCTTGCAACGACTTTGGCTCAAGGACGAGTCCCGCAACCCGACCGCCTCCTTCAAGGACCGCGCATCCGCTATTGTGGTGGCGCGCGCCCGCGAGATCAAAGCCGAAGTGGTGGTGACCGCCTCCACAGGTAACGCAGGCGCGGCGCTGGCGGGCATGTCCGCCGCGGTGGGGCAGAAGGCCGTCATCTTTGCGCCCAAGTCCGCGCCCCCGGCCAAGGTGGCGCAGTTGCTGGTCTTCGGCGCCAAGGTCATGCTGGTGGACGGCACCTACGACGACGCCTTCGATCTGACCATCAAGGCCGCGCAGGAGTTTGGCTGGTACTGTCGCAACACGGGCTACAATCCCTTCACGGCCGAGGGCAAGAAGACCGCCGCCTTTGAGATCTGGGAATACATGCAGGAAGCCATCGGCACTGCGCCTTACACGGTCTTTGTCTCGGTCGGTGACGGCAACATCATCTCCGGCATCCACAAGGGATTCAAGGATTTGATGGAACTGGGCTGGATCGAGACCATGCCGCGCATCATCGGTGTGCAAGCGGATGGGTCTGCGGCCATAGCCAATGCGTTTCGCGCGGGGACCGAGGAAATTGTCCCCGTTTCGGCAAACACCCTGGCCGACAGCATCTCCGTAGACCTGCCGCGCGATGGTGTGCGCGCGGTCCGTGCGGCGCGCGATACCGGCGGGACGTACATCACCGTCTCGGATGATGAAATCCTGTCCGCGATTGCGGAGCTCGGCAAGGTGGGCGTTTTTGCGGAACCGGCCGGGGCCACGTCCTATGCCGGGTTGGTCAAGGCAGCAGCCTCGGGCGTAGTCGGAGGCGATGATCCCATCCTGGTCATAAATACCGGCAGTGGGTTGAAAGACGTCAAGGCAGCTATGCAGGCCGTAGCCGGAGCACCCATCATCGAACCTACGTTGGAGGCGGTCAAGAAACTTCTATGAACCGACAGTGGTCCGTGCAAACGCGCTATTTTGTGCTGGCTTTGGCGCTGATCTTGCTGGTAGCGCTGGGCTGGTATGCACGCGCCATGTTCCAACCGCTGATCGTTGCCGGCCTGCTAGCTTATCTGCTCAATCCGGCCGTAGGCTGGCTGAAGCGCTGGCGACGATGGTCGCATAAGATGGCCGTCAATATCGTGTACTTCGTCAGCCTGGCCATTCTGTTGGCAATTCCTGCCACGGTGGTGCCGGTCTTGCTGAACCAGACCGAAACCCTGACCCTGGACCTGGAAGATTTTCCGAACCAGTTACAAACCTTCCTGTCACAACCGGTTCAAATCCTGGGATATCAATTCAGCCTGAGTCACTATCTGCCTGATTTCGGACAGAGCCTGTCGAGTTGGATCGCTCCTTTGCCGGGAACAGCCCTGCACGTTTTGGAGACAACTTCCCGGAACGTGCTATGGATCATTTTGATCGTAGTGACCGTCTATTACCTGCTAATGGACTGGGAAATCCTGCGTGAGTGGTTGATCCGTATTTGGCCCCAGGCTTACCGTAAGGATGCGCGCCGCCTTTTTCTTGAAGTCAAAAGCATCTGGGCCGCTTACTTACGCGGCCAGCTTGCGCTCATGTTCATCCTGGGTGTGCTGTATACGTTTGCGTGGTTGGTCATCGGTCTGCCAGGCGCGTTGATCCTGGGCGTCCTGACCGGTTTGTTGAATATCGTGCCTGAATTGGGCCCGTTCGTTGCGGCGATGTTGGCAGTCATCGTTGCCCTGGTGGAGGGATCATATTTCCTTCCGCTGTCGAACATCTGGTTCGGGGTACTGACCATCGGACTGTACCTGGCCTTGAACTATATCAAGACCATCTGGATCCAACCCCGCGTGCTGGGGTACAACGTGCATATGCACGAGGGGTTGGTCTTTGTGGCTATCGTGGTCGCGATCTTAATCCAGGGAGTGCTTTTAGTGCTGATCATTGTTCCGGTGCTCGCTTCCGCAATGGTCATTGGCCGCTACTTGCGTGACCGCATTCTGGGCCAGCCACCGTTCCATGATCTAGAAGAAGTTGTGCCTCTCGATATCGAAACGGAAGAAGAAAACCCCGAAGGTACCCCGGTCCATCATCCTGTGGAAGAATGAAATCTATGGCTATTACGTATTCCATCGTTGCACCCATTTATAACGAGATTGACAATTTATCCGAACTCTACCGACGGGTTTCGGATGTCATGGAATCTTCAGGCGAGCCCTGGGAACTTGTACTCGTGGACGATGGTTCCACAGACGGCTCCACAGAAAAAATCCGCGAATTGGCTGAAGCCGACGGGCATATCCGCCCTGTCATCTTTGCGCGCAATTTTGGGCATCAGATTGCCATCACGGCCGGCTGGGACTATGCGCGTGGCGATGCCATCGTCATCATTGATGCTGACTTGCAGGATCCGCCGGAAGTCATCCTGGAACTGGCGAAAAAGTGGAAAGAAGGTTACGAGGTCGTCTACGCTGTGCGCGCTGAACGAGAGGGCGAATCCTGGTTCAAGAAGTTCACTGCGGCGGTCTTTTATCGCCTGATTTACAGCATCACGGATGTCAAAATCCCGCTCGATGCGGGCGATTTCCGCCTGATGGATCGCAAGGTCGTGGATGTGCTCAAGACCATGCGTGAGCGTCATCGCTTCCCTCGCGGGTATGTCGGCCTGGGTGGGGTTCAAACAAATCGGTGTGGAATACAACCGCGCCGCCCGCCATGCCGGTGTGACAAAGTACCCGTTCCGCAAGATGCTCACCCTGGCATTGAACGCCATCACTGGCTTTTCGTATTTCCCCTTGCAGGTGGCGACCTATATCGGTTTCTTTGCCGCAGGGTTAGCGATCTTAGCCATTCCGGTAGTGATCATCATGCGCATGACCGGTTCACAGGCTTTCTTCGGGCAGGCGACCACACTCATCTCGGTACTCTTTCTTGGCGGCGTGCAGTTGATTTCATTAGGGATTCTCGGCGAATATATCGGCCGTTTGTATGACGAAGCGAAGGGCAGGCCATTGTATATCGTCCGTGAAGCGCCGGACGAAAAGTAAAATCATTTTTTCTGTTTAGACCCTAAAGGTCTTCGCGTAGCACCCCGACACGAAGTGAGGGGCCAGACCTTTAGGGTCTTTTTGCGAGCCAAGTTAGACATACCTATGAATCTTTCTTTTTTCCGTGACAAAGCCTTCATGTCAACCATGCTGTCCCTGGCGATTCCGGTGGCGATCCAGCAATTCATCACCGCCAGTTTAAATATGGTAGATGTGATCATGGTCGGCCAATTGGGCGAGGCTTCCATTGCTGCCCTGGGTCTTGCCAACCAGGTCTTCTTCCTGTTGATCCTGTTCCTATTTGGCGTCACCAGTGGCATGGCCATCTTCACCGCCCAATTCTGGGGTAAAGGTGATGAGGAAGGTATCCGCAAGGTGTTGGGGATTTGCCTGAGCGTTGCCCTGGGGGTGGGTTTGCTGTTTACCCTGGCAGCCACACTCATCCCCGAGAAAATTTTGCGTTTCTACACCGAAGATCCGGAAGTTATTGCGTTGGGCAGCAGCTACCTGCAGATTGTCGGTTTTTCCTACATGTTCATGGCGGTCACGACTTCATATTTCGCTGTGCTGCGCAGCATTACGATGGTGAAAGTGACGGTCGTGGTCAGCGTGATTGCTCTCGCCCTGAAAACGGGGCTTGGTTATCTGCTCATCTTTGGCATTGGCGGACTGCCGGCGTTGGGCGTGCGCGGAGCGGCCATCGCCACAACCTTTGGCTGGGTTTTTCAGTGCATTTTGATTATCATCCTGGTATATACGCTCAAAACGCCCCTGGCTGCCAATCCGTTGACCTTCTTCCGCTTTGACCGTTCCTTCCTTGTGGCTGTGCTCAAAACGGCTATGCCTGCTGCTGCCAATGAAGCCTTCTGGTCAGTGGGGGTTACCGTTTATAACGCAGTCTACGCCCATATCGGCACAGACGCGATTGCCGCCGTCCAGATCAATTCCACGCTGGAAGATCTCGCTTTTGTGGTGTTCATCGGTCTGGGGAACGCCTGCGCGATCATGATCGGCAACAAGATCGGGGCGGGTGAGAAAGGAATTGCCTTTGAATACGGACGCCGTTTTACGATCCTGACCGTTATGATGGCGATACTGGCCGGGGCCCTAATCCTTTCTATTCGCCGGCCGATCATCGGCTTGTACGATATTTCCGCGCACGCTGCAGACAATGCTTTCCGGCTGATGACCATTTTTTCATTCTCCGCCTGGTTGAAGAGTATCAACTTTACGCTGTTTGTCGGCGCTTTGCGCGCAGGCGGGGATACCCGTTTTGCCATGTTCATGGAACTGTTTTCCATCTGGCTGATCGGCGTCCCGGCGGCGCTGATTGGCGGCTTCGTCCTGCACCTGCCGGTTTACTATGTTTATACGATGGTGTTGCTCGAAGAAGTGGTCAAAGCCTTCGTGATGGTCGGGCGCTATCGCTCACGGAAGTGGATCCACGACCTGGTCGGTGTGGGTGTGGGATAAGAAAGAACGGTCGCTGGTTTTTGGCCAGTGACCGTTTTTCATTCTCATACAAGCCCAAGCGTTTCCCGCTCGGATCATTCAACCCGTAACCTGCATCCGTATCGAGGTGTGTTTTTTGCGTCTCAACATTCCCATTACCTGGAACATAGTGAACGAAACCCCGTACTTCTTGCGCATCAGTTTTATGAGGTGACGGATGGCTTCGGGTGAATTCATCCAGTGGAAGCTTTGGCGGGTACCCACTCTCCGAGCGGAGTCCCGTCTGCTTTGCTGGGAGCAATCTTCACGTCCGGATTGATGCGGATGCGTTTGGCTTTGCCCGAGTCCGCCTGGGTCCAGACGTAGAGCGTCTTCCCATCCTGCGCAAACCAGACTGGCGTCTTCACGCCTGCGCCACTTTTGCGGAAGGTTTCGATGTTCAGGAATTGTTGGTTTTCAAACTGCTCCAGGCTCAATGTTATTCTCCTTGTTTCTGGGAAATAGTTTTGATTTCCATTCTTGCATACGCGCCTGGCCGACTTCTGAGACCATCAGCGTCATACCGAAGCCGAGCAGCATGTTGGTGATGAAAAAGAAGACCACTTCTTCGAGTGGCAGGATGCCGAAAAACAGTATGCCGGTGGTCTGCCCGGGAGAAATGGACCAGGTGGTATCGTTTAGCGCTACGATGTCCATCAGGGACAGGTATGTACCGGGGACGATAACAGTGAGGGCGACCAGCTTACGGTAGTGCCAGAGAATGTCTGCGCCGAAGAGCAGTTGCGGGATAATGGCCGGGAGCGCCCAGACCAGCGTAATAGAAAGATATGTTCCTGGCTGCCATCCGGAAAAGAACAGCGCTACAAAAAAAGCCCAAACTGCAAATAGGAAGGCAAATGAGATCAGGCGTATTTTGTTCGAGGGCTGGAACGGTTTTTTGGGCGGCGTCAGATGGCGTACCAGCGACCACCACCACAACCCGGTTAAGACGGATTCCAACACAAAAAATGTGTATTCTTCAAGCGGCACGTAACCAAAGACAATGCCTGTGACCAGTTTGGGGTTGTAATACCAGACTCCCGTGGCGACGAGGTAGTTGTCCCAGGGTGTGGTGTAGACCACCGCCAGAAAAACGTGAACAAAAATGCCGGTCCAGATCAGTGACTTTTAAAGCCGGGTGTGGGCCGATCTCGCTCTCTCCAGGTGGCGACAAGCAGGAGCAGGATGGGGATTACTAAGGAAACGAAGTAAAAAACCGAAGTAAGTCATAGTTATAGAGAATAGTTGAATGGAGAGTTGAGAACAGTAGTTGAATGGAAAAGTTGACTACTTTCCAAACTCCACTCTCTGTTCTCTGCGTGTAACGCTCATCATTACCCCAGGCCGCGGCTCCAGCGTTGCGCCCATATGGGGGCGGATTTTTTCTGCGTTGAGCGGGGTGAATTCGAAGTTTTTCAGCAAGTAGGCCAGCACCAACCGCGCTTCGGCCTGACCGAAGGCCGCGCCAATACAGGCGCGCGGTCCGCCGCCGAAGGGAACGTATGAGAAGGGTGGTGTTTTGCGTCCGCGCTCGAAGCGTGCCGGGCAGAACTCATCCGCGTTCTCCCAGATGGACGGGTCGCGCTGGGTCAGGTAGATGGAATAGAACATGCGCGATCCGGCTGGGACGGTGCCACCTTCGAATTCCATATCTTCCGTTACCATACGGTTCCCAATATGGATGGGTGGATACAGCCGCAGCGCTTCTTTGATAACCTGGTCAAGCAAAGGTGGCCTGTCGTCATGTTCGAGTTCGTCCACCAATTGCGCGTGGATGTCGGGGTGCTGGCCAAGCAGGGCAAACACCCACGCCAGCAGGGCAGTGGATGTATCGTGGCCCGCAATCAGCATGGTCAGCATTTGATCGCGGATGGTGTGGTCATCGAGGCCGGCGTCGATCAGGTGTTGGAGTAGATCGGACGATGGACAGTGGACGGTGGACGGTAAATCATCGGTCTACGGTCACGCTGTCTGCGGTCTTGTGATTATTTTGTAAAGATACTTATCCAATACCCGCAAATACTTTTTATATCCTGGCCTGGGTATCTTGCGCCACAAAATCCACGCGCCCGGCGAAATATATTGGATGGCTTTTAGAATGGGTCTCCAGATGAGCGATAGATCATCCCAGGCATCCACGCTGAACAACGCCTGCATGATGATCAGCAGGGCAATCTTGCGGCTTTCGACCAGCATGTCCACGCTTTGACTGTCCTGCCAGGTGGCAGTGACGCGCTCTGTTTGTGTCAACATCATTTGCGTGTAACCATTAAGTTGTGATGGATGCAGGCTGGGCTCCATGAGTTTACGATATTGGTCATGCTCCTCGCCATCGGTTACTAACACACCGCGCCTCAGCAAATCGGTAACGGGATCGTGGTTGCGCCACAGCACTTTATCCTGCTTGGTGACCAGCACTTTACGGTTGGCTTCTGGGCCGGCAACTACATACGGCTTAAAGCCCGGCAGGGGAATCTGGAAAAATCCGCCCACGCGCTCGAAAAGCACCCGCAATGGTCCCAGCGGGCTTTTGTGTTCAAGGAATGATTGCAATGCAAGGCGGCCGGTTTCAGGGTCAAGCTGTTGGTTCATAGGCTAACCTTGAGAATTTGTATGCTTCGAGGGTGCGTTCACGCGCCGCGTGGTGATCTATGATTTGAGCAGGATAACCCGGCACATCAATATTTTTCTCCCACGGGGCGTGGATGTCGTTCGCAGACAGGTGCGCCAACTCCGGCACCCACTTGCGGATGTAATCGCCGCGCGGGTCGAATTTTTTCGATTGCAGCACTGGATTGAAGATGCGGAAATAAGGCGCGGCATCGGTGCCAGTGCCCGCCGTCCACTGCCAGCCGCCGTTGTTGGCCGCCGGGTCGCCGTCCAGCAGATTCTGCATGAACCAGCGTTCTCCCCACTGCCAGCTGATCAGCAAATCCTTCACCAAAAACGACGCCACGATCATGCGCGCGCGGTTGTGCATCCAACCGGTCGCATGCAGTTGGCGCATAGCCGCATCCACCACCGGGTAGCCTGTCCGCCCGGTTTTCCAGGCTTCGAATTCGGCTTCATCGTTCCGCCAAGGGATGTTTGTCAATGACGGGTTGAAGGCCGATCTGCTGACATGCGGGAAATGATATAGGATCTGGATGTAGAACTCGCGCCAGATAAGTTCGTTCAACCAGACTTCTGCGCCTTTGTGGCTTTCCGCATCTT
Source organism: uncultured Chloroflexia bacterium (assembly GCA_963829615.1). GTDB lineage: Bacteria > Chloroflexota > Anaerolineae > Anaerolineales > Villigracilaceae > JAABUE01. The sequence goes on along the minus strand of CAWHJM010000003.1, from coordinate 34,219 downwards.
CCGTCGACCCCTTCGACTTTGGGTCTCGATACGTTTTACTACTCGATTCTCTGCTCAGATCGGCGCGAATGGCCTGCTGCGCGTTATGGACAGCCTGTCTCAGCCCGATCATCCCAAAGCGGATGTAGGGCGAGAGCGCGGATGTGCCGTCCAGGTCCATGCGGTTCCGGTTTTCGGCGTAGGAGATAAATCTTTACCACAGAGCCCACAGAGTTCACGGAGTTTTTAATAAATTCTCTGTGTTCTCCGTGCTCTCCGTGGTAAATCGTTCTAGTCGTTGCAGGGCTTCGGCTTCGCCTGCCGGGAACAGATCGCTGGTGGGGGCATCGGGGATGGCTTCTGCCTGGATGCCTGCCGGGGTTTGGATGTGTTTCGGCGCGGGCGTGATGTCCATGCTCTCAGGAAGCATGGATTTCCATTTTTTGGCGTAAGGTGTGTAGACTGTGTACGGCGCGCCGTCTGCTTTTTTGATGAAGTCGGGGTGCTGAACAACCTGTCCTAAAACCAGTTGTAGCGGCAAGTCGCGTGCGATGGCGCTATCTCGTTTCTTGGAATAAGGTGTGTAATCTTCTTCGGCGAAAATGGTGGATGCATGGGTTTCCGTCAGCAGGGAGCGTAAAACGTCAAGTGGCTTCCCGCGGCGGACGACGAGATAACTGCCGCGCTTACGCAGGTCTGCATCCAGGGCACGCAGGCCGTTGAACAGGAAGGCCTGTCGCTTTGACGCGGGGCGCGAGAGCAGGTGCGGGTCGAGAATAAAAACCGGGATAACGGGAGCAACTTCGAGTGCGGCTTGAAGCGCCGGGTTGTCCGTCAGCCGCAAGTCGCGCCGGATCCACCAGATGGATGTCATGCGCTCTCCGTCAAAGTCTGCTGGTCGATTTTTGCGCCTTGATCTCGAGATGCACAGTCCCCGTTGCGGGTCAGGCTGAGCTTGCCGGTGTTGCCGAGATTGTCTCTCAGGTTGAGGAAGCCATAGGCGCGGATGCGGGTTTTGCCGATTAGGGATAAGGCCAGTTCACTGGTGATGATGCCCGTCAGTTCAGCGCTGTAATCGCTCGATGTAAAGACGAAACTTCGATGGGGCGGGCATGCCCAGCCCACGCAAGCCAACAGTGGTGCCGGTGATCTCTTCGCTGCCTGTGAAGGTGTCGCCGTTGGGCATGACTGCATCGTAGGAGATGTGATAATGCGGCGAGCGGCTGTCGAGACGGGCGGTGACGGTTGCGCCCGTGACGGGGTCTGGCTCGCTGACGGTGTCGCCTGTGGCGTCGAAATTCGGCTGGTAGTATGCGCGCCCGTACGAAGTGGAGGAGGCTGCGGCGTACATGGCGACCTGCTCAAGCGCTCTGGCGGACTGTCCCTGGAGAGTAGTTCGGGAACGGGAGGCCAGCCAGGTGGTCTTGTGCATGCGCCGGACGATGTATCCGAGCAGGCTGGTGCCTTCAGGCGGGAGTTCGTAACGGGTGACGTTCATAGTTTTCCCTGTTCTAGTGACTGGCAGGCAGCGGGTGCCAACTTCAGTGCGGGCGTCTGCGATGGCGAGGATTGCAGGATGGTTGAAAATCGTGAACCAGACGAAGATGGTCACGCCGAGCATGACGATGGCCCCGAATGCGCCGGGCGCCCAGTTGCCGATCTGTTGCAGCAGTGCGCCGCCCAGGATGGGAGCGATGATGCGGGTGGAGCTTTCAATGGAAGATGACAGTCCCAGGATGCCGCCAATTTCTTGTTGCTCAACAGCCTTGGTCAGAGTGGAGGAGAGCAGGGTGTTCAAGAGCCCGCCTGAGATGGCGGTGGGGGTCAGGATGATGAGCAGCCACAGCACGGATGGGGCCAGCGCCCAACCGACGAGTGAGACCGCCATCAAAGCCACGCTGACGATGATGAGCACGTCTTCGCGGAAGCGATTGGTCAGGCGACCAACCAGGAAACCCTGCACGATCACGGACAACACACCAACGTAAGTGAGCACATAACCCGTCTGGGCGGCAGTCAGGTTGAATTTGGCCAGGGCATACAGCGAGAAGATAGTCTGGAAGATGGCGAAGGCCAGACCGAAGAAGAAGCGGGTGATGAGCAACGATCCGCTGAAGGGACGTTTGAGCGCAGTCAGCAATGCCGCAAAATTGACAGGTGGGCGCTTCTGGCTGTTCTGCTGGGCACGGCGCTCGTCGGTTAGGGATTCGGGCAACCAGAAGAAGATCAATCCCAGGTTGAAGAGCGAGAGTCCCGCTGCAACCAGCGCAGGGACGTGGTAGCCCCACTGGCTCAAAAATCCGCCTGCCGCCGGGCCGATGATGAATCCCAGCCCAAAGGCTGCGCCAATCATGCCGAGACCCTTCGAGCGATTTTTGGCATCGGTTACATCAGAGATGTAGGCCTGTGCCACACTTATGTTGCCGCCGGTGATACCGTCAATAATGCGGCTGGCGAACAGGATCCACAGGGTATTGGCGATGCCAAGCAATATAAAGCCGAGGAAGGTCCCGAAGACGGAAGCGAGTAAGATCGGACGTCGGCCGAAGCGGTCAGAGAGTCGCCCAAGGATAGGCGCGCCGATCAACTGCATAGCGGCGTAAGAGGCGATCAGCAGTCCTGTCACAAACTCGCTGGCGTTGAAGGTCTCAGCATAGTAGGGCAGCAGCGGCAGGATCAGGCTAAAGCCCAGCAAGTCGATGAAGACTACCAAGATGATAGAGAATAAGCGTTTGTTATCCATTCTTTCCTTTAGTTAGATATTTTGATTGATAAGCTGGTTGATAATGCAATTCGAACTCGGGCGTTTTGCCCGTTTTGGTCAGGTTTTCCCAACCGACGCGCAGCAAACCGAGCAGGGGAGTCCACGGTTTGAACAGTTTGATTTCGGAAAATTCTTTATGATGGCTGGCGATGGCTTTCACCAACTTGTCCGCCGCATATTTTGCAGGCTTACCCAGAAAGCGAAGAACGAAGCCAAAGTTCTTCAGCATGTCCTTGCCGCGTTCGCCGACCACCGTTGGACTGGTGAGCATGTCGGTGGTCATCATGCCAGGGCTGAATCCCAGAATTTGTACGCCACTGCCTTTGAGTTCCTGAGCGAGGCTGCGGGTGAAGGATGTGATCCAGGCTTTGGTCGCGCCGTAAAGTCCCGTTGGAGAAGCGGGGCGCAGGAAACTTCCGTTGCCATAGATGTTGACCAGCAGTCCCTGTTTGCGCGGCAGCATGGTATGCAGGATCGCCTGGGTGCAGTACAACACGCCCAAATCGTTCGACAGGAACATATCCAGAGCATCTTGCGGATTCATGTCCAGCATCCAGCCTGCGGCGTTGGAATAACCCGCGTTGTTGACCCAGATGTCAATGCGGCCAAATTCCTGGATGACATCCTCGACCAATTGATAGACTTGTTTTTCTTCCCGGACGTCAAGCACGAATCCGCTCACGCGACCTTTGGGCTGGAGACCGTTTAACGCGCGTTCGAGGGCCTCCTGGCTTCGTCCCGTGATGGCGACGGTTGCGCCCGCTGCGAGCATAGACTCGGCGATGGCGTAGCCAAAGCCGCGCGTTGAACCAGTTATCACAACGATCTTATTCTTCAATGAATCCATTCGATACTCCATTACTGTGTTTATGCGTGGATGGTTTGCAAACTTTCCAAAATCTCGCCGTTGGCGGGGATGTCGCTCATGCTGTGTCCGTAGTGGACAAAACGGGCAATTCCCTGTTTGTCTATGATGACTTGGGCGGGCATACGTCCCAGTTTGAACAGGTTGACTTCCTGTCCATATCGTTTCAGAACACTATGGTTTGGGTCAGGCAGGCCGATGAAAGGAAGTTTATGTGATTTCCAATACAGTTTAAATTCATCGGGGCCCTCGGGCCCTACCACAACAATTTCGGTTTCTTGGGCCGTAAATTTCGAATAGTCCTGGCGCAACTGCGCCATGTGCCGTTGGCAGAATGGTCATATAAAGCCGCGGTTGAAGACCAGCAGGACATTCTTTTTATCCTGAAAATCAGACAGGCGTACTTCGTTGCCTTCGAAATCTGTCAGAACAAAATCTGGCGCGGGTGTATTGAGTTCAACTCGATTGCTCATGGAGCGCCTTGCATTCCTTTCGTTTTCCTTGAAAAAGGTTCAAAACCCTCGCCGCTGGCTTTGCCACGGCGGAGGAACATTGTTCCGAAATTCCTCCACACTCGGACCGCCCAAGCGCGCCAGCCGCCATGTGCCGTAGAGATAACTTACAATGAGCAGGACGACGGTAGCAGGCCAGCCGGTCAGTATGTTGACCAGCGCCAGTTGGCCGACGTTGTTGCCTCGAAAGAGCATCACCTGCCAGAACAGGCGCAGGGCGAAAAAGAGGATCCATACCACGGTCACTTCGCTGTAGGCGGGGCGGACGCGTTCATGCCAGTACCAGTCCAGTGGCCAGCGGCGAGCGAGGAAACTCGTCCAGGCCACCATCGGCTTACGGATGACTAGGCTGACCAACGACAGACCAACCACCAATCCACTGTTGACGATGTCCGGCAAGAAATATCCCTGCGAGCGGCCGAGCAGATAGGCCAGCGCGATCGCCAGTCCCACGCTGGCCGCGCCTGCCAGTGTATAGAGCAGGGACTGCTTGCGGCTCACGCGCAGGATGGCGATCAATACCGAGACTCCCAGCGAGCCGATCATTGCTGCGTTGAAGCCCACCCATCCGTTCAGCGCCAAAAACAGGATGGGCGGCAGGATGGTGTCCATCAGGCCGACGTTGCCCACGACCGTGCGGAATTCCTCCAGCAGTTCGCGGGCTTTGCTTGTTTTCTCAGGCATGCTTTCCTAGCCAGAATTTGTGCCAGTCGCCGCCGCTGGATTGCAAAGCCAGAAAAGCATATAGGCTGCCCGCAAAGAAGCCCAGCGTCATCATGGCAACTGTCCAGAGCAGGGCCACCGGCAGGGATTTCTCACGGTATATAATCCAGGCCGAGAACAGTGTGAAGCCGGTGTACAGGTCTACCAGCGAGACGATACCCCAGGGCATAGATGCCAGTTGGCTGCCTTCCCCTAAGAAGTCGCCGACGGTGAAGCCGTAGATCAGAACGGCGGTCATGGCGAGTACGCCAAGCAAAGCGATAAATTTAGCTATTTTCATCAGAGCACCAGAATGATTCCGAAAATGATCTCAACAATCAAACTGATGATGTTCGATTGCTCAGGTGATTTGTCAATTACGATAGATACTGCTCGCACAGCGCCGATAGCCAGGTACATGATCCCGAGCATTTGGTAGGTCTCGCGCGTTCCCAGCAAGAACACCGCGATGCCCAACCCAATGAACAAGCCGCCGAGAATGGAACGTATCTCGGTGATACCGCGTCCGCCGGGGGCGGTGAGACCGGTGAAGCCGAAGACACTGCGCGGCCAGATCAACGACACCAGACCGGTCAGGATGGTGCCGATGACGGCGATGATTTGCAGGATTTTTAGGATGTTCATTATTTCTCCTGCATTTGAAGAACTTGACAGGCGGGGAATTAATACGGGCGTATCTCTTTTTATAGGTCTCATAATCTTCCTGTCCGCCCCATTTTTTATCGGCCTTTTTCTCCAGTAGGGGAACGCCACTGACGCGGGTGAGAAGCAGGGTGACAAAAATGGGAGAGATCATGGCAACCCACTGCCAGCCATGCAGAACGGGTAAGGCGATAAGAGCTACACCGATCCAAAGTACGATCTCGCCAAAGTAATTTGGGTGGCGAGAGCGGGACCATAAACCCGTTTGAATAAACCTGCCTTTGTTCTCTGGATTTGCGCTGAAGCGGCTTTTTTGGGAGTCGGCTACAACTTCAATGGCAAAACCGAAAACCCACACCAGAAAACCAACAAGGGCAAAACCATCCAATTCCTTTCGAGTGGTTGTCGTTATGGCGACCAGTGCGGCAGCCAGAGTGAAGGTTACCCACAAACCCTGGATGGTCCAAACGTTCAGAAAGCGGATAAACGAAGGCTTGATCTCGTCAAAGCGATCATCCTTGCCGGCCTTTTGGATTCGTTTGAACAAGAACGTCCCCAAGCGCAGCGCCCAAATGATGACCAGCGCCGCGAGCAGGATAGAACGTGCATCTAGATTGGTGCTATACCTGCTATAGCAGACTGCGACGCCGATCACGGAGATATATGTGATGCTGCCAGTCAGGTCAAAGAATTTTTCGGTCTGGAACAAGTACGCGGGAATGAAGACCAGCCATTGGATCAGAAAAGCCAGTCCAACCGATATGGCGAATATCGGAACGCCGCCGAGTGTAGCGCCGCCTTGACTGCCCGCCAAAGCGACCAGGATGCCAACCAATATCAAAATTGGGAAGGCGATTAGTGCATTGCGATCTGTTGTTTTCATGATTTATTCTCCTTTGCGGAAACACAGGCAAAACCCAGTGCGCCGATGCCCAGGTGGGATCCGAGCACTGGGGTGATCTGCACGATGGGAATCTCGCCGTTCGGCAGATAATCTTTGACGCGGTCGCGCATGGCTTCCGCTTCGGCTTGCACACCCGCGTGGACAACTGCCAGCTTTTCATAAGGCGCATACTCTTTCAGCCATTCAAAGAGACGCTCGGTGGCACGGAACTGGGTGCGGGTGCGATGAGCGGTGGGTTTCCCCTGGTTCATATGGAGCAGGGGCTTGATTTGCAGGATTTCGCCCAAGCGTGCCATCGCAAAATGCATGCGTCCGCTGCGACGCAGGTATTCGAGTGTTTTGAGCGAAGCAAAAACATAGGTGCGTTTCATCAGTTCTTGCAAACTGTCGAGGATTTCTTCCACTTTATGACCAAGTTCAGCCAACTGGGCAGCCTTCTCGACAATGAAACCCAATCCCAAGCTAAGTTGAGTGGAGTCCAGCACGGTGACTGGAATGCGGGTAAACTGTTTGGCCGCCATACGCGCAGAGTTGACTGTGGCACTCAAACTCTCTGAGATGTGGATGGAAATGATCGATTCTGCGCCTTCATCGACGAGTTGTTCGTAAATTTGTCGGAAGACTTCTGGGCTGGGGGCGGCCGTGGTGGGGGCGGGGCTGGAAACTCGGGCAAGCGAGCGTAGAACTCCTCGCGGGTTATATCTCACACCATCGAGAAAGGTTTGTTCTGCCCTGGTTGATGTGAAGTGGAATGACCGATGATTTTGTGCTGTTTCGACGATCATCTTTGGGCAGGTCGCAAGTGCTGTCAGTGACAATGCGGATTTCCATAGATTTCACGTTTATCTATCAATTAACCTGACTACGAAGCCAGTCTGAGATGGGCTGGCCTTCTTCGCCCATGGCATCATCAACGGATTTTGCGTAGGCGCCATGAAGTCGCCCAGGCTTTCGGGCTTTGCTCGTGTTCGTGCAGCAGGCCTCGATCCAGTCCATTTCGATGCGCAGGGCATCGAGGTTGCCAAGGGACAGGGCAGACGCCAGTTGATTTCCAAGTTGCTGGATGGCAATGGATGAAAATTCAAGATGGGATTCCGATCTTGCATGTGCCTCTGTAAGGCATACATATCGATGATTGGCTGGCTGCGGATGAAATAAATTAGATAAGCGCTTTCGCTTGTTCACTGACTGTTTCAACATCTTCGAGCGGTATTTCTGCTGTCACCAGGGTTTCCACGGCCTGCATTGCTTCCTTGATCGATTTGCCTAAGAAGTGCGCAGGGATGCGCTTGCGCAACTCAGGCAACAGGTTGAAGATGCGACCAGCGTATGCCACGCTGCGCTTCGTTGACCTGTAGGTGCTCGGCTGTTTCCCGCAGCCCATCTGGCGGTCTGTAGTAGTTGCGCCGACAGAATGACCAGATGCGGTTTGACGGTTTGTAGTGTTTCATTGAAGCGCTGATGGGCACATTCGCGCCCAAGTAGATAACCTCTAAACCCGCGGCGTCGCAGAGTAACAGTGCTAAGAGCAAAGGGATGAACGTGTGCTGTTCGTTGATTGGTGCAGCCGATCAAGATAGTTTGCGGGCGGGTGGGCGGGGCGCGGCAGCGATGAGCGCGTCCAGGCGGCGCTGGGCCAGGGCCGAGGTGAAATGCTCTTGCTGGACGGTGGCTTTGGCAGTGGTACCACATTTCGCCGATCTCATTCAGTCCGCGTTGCAATATTTCCACGCAAACGGTCTCGAGCGGGTACAGCGCAAAAGCCTGGTTGAGCACCTGCTCCGCGGCGCTTTCGTTGAAGTCCAGGCAGGCATCCAGCCAACTCTTCTCGGACAGTGTCCAGGTTGACGCTGGGGACGAGTGCAGTTGTGTAACGGGAGCAGGCAAAGGGTCCTGGCCTGAAGCGGTCAGGTCGTTCCACAGGTCCACGGCGCGGGAAATGCTCAGTCCCTCGCGCTGTTTCGCCATCAACCATTTGATGATCTCAATATCGTGCTGGGAATACAGGCGGTGGCCGCCAGGTGTACGATCAGGCATAGGCAGGCCGTAACGGCGTTCCCAGGCGCGCAGTGTGTCAGCGGCGATGCCGGTCTCTTTGATCACGGCTTTTAGGTTGAAGGTTGGCGTATTGCTGATGGGCATGGAACTCTCCTGAAAGGGTCAGTCGGTTGCAGCTGCAACTGCGTTGACCATATTTTGTACAGATATTGTACCCTTTTCCAGTCAAAATTCGCTCGGTGGTTAATTTGGCGGAAAGCAATACGATCGGCAAGCCTGTACCGGGATGGGTGGATGCGCCCGCGAAATACAGGTTTTTGTAGGTTTTGTGACGGTTTTGTGGACGCAGATAGCCGACCTGCCAGAAATTGTGACTGAGACCGAAGGCGGCTCCCTTTTCGAGGTTGAAGCGTTCTTTCCACACTTCGGGCTGGTACACGATCTCAAACTTGATATGGTCCTCGAGATCTGTGATGCCCATCTCTTTGGACAGCCGTTCGAACACGGTCTGGCGCGCGCGTTGGATGCGTTCGCCCCAATCCTGCTCGGAAGCTGCATCCAGATGACCGACGGGCACTAGCACGTAAAGCGTATCCTGTCCTTCGGGCGCGGCGGCCGGGTCGGTGCGGACGGGCGCATGCACGTAGAAACTGGGCTGATCTGGCAGACTGTGATCGTTGAAGATCTGGTCGAAGGAGGCTTTGTAATCGCCGCCTAAAAAGACGTTGTGATGCGCGATCTGCGGATACTGTTTATCGACGCCCCAGTAGAACATGATGGTGGAGCAGGTGTAGAGCTTTTCGTCCAGCTTTTTGGCCTCGACCGGATCGGGCAGCAGTTCTTTGTAGATGTAAGGCAGGTCTGCGTTGCCGACGAAGATGTCAGCGGTGAATACGCTGTTGTCTGCCAGTGATCGCACCTATGACCTTATTGCCGTTCATTTCCAGTTTCTTCACAGGTGCGTTGTAAATGAATTTCACTCCCAGTTTTTCGGCAGCGTTTACCAAAGCCTCGATAGCAGCGTACATGCCGCCCATCGGATACCAGACTCCTTCGGCCAGTTCGGTGTATTGCAGCAGGGAGTAGGTGGCCGGGGCGTCGTAGGGGCTAAGATCCCAGGTACATATTTTGAAACGTGAAAGCGGCCTTCAGGCGCTCATCCTTGAAGAAGCGGCCCGTGTTGGGATAGTGCTTGTCCAGCGCTTTCAGTTTAAAGATCAGCGGCAGGTTTTTCAGGCTGAAATAATCGAAGATGCTGAAGAAGTTGCGTCCCACGAATTTTTCCAGTGAAATTTTGTAATGCTTGGCGCCTTCAGCGATATAGTTCAAGAAACCTGTAAAAGCGGTCTTTTCCACGGCTTCGAGCTGGGTCTGCATATCGCCGATGTTGGATGTCAGTTCCAGTTGCAGGCCGTCGTCAAAGTGGACTTTATAAGTCGGGTCGATGCGACGCAGGTCGAGATAGTCGCTCATCTTTTCGCCGAGAGAAGCAAAGGTCTCCTCCCAGACTTCGGGCATCAGGAACAGGGTCGGGCCAATGTCGAAGCGGTGGCCGTCGCGCATGATCTGATTGCAGCGCCCGCCGGGGGTTGCGTTCTTTTCGAGCACGGTCACACTGTATCCATTTTTTGCAAGTCGGGCAGCAGTGGCGATCCCGCCGATGCCGGCGCCGATCACAATAGCGGTTGGTTTTTGAGTCATGGTTCTCCTTCAACTCCCCTCTCCTTCTAGGAGAGGGGAAGGGGGTGAGGTCAGGGTGAGGGTCAGTAGAATTACCCATATTATACACGTTGTTCATATTTTGTCAATATATAACTAAATAAAACCTTGACAAAATGGACAAATCCTGTATACTTTAGCTATCAAACCTTTGGAGGTAGCTCATGGAAATGCAAGCTCGCTGGGAAAACCAATTGCTCGCTCTCGCCGGAAATGTCCCGCACCCATCCACGCGCCCTTTCTTTTCCTATTGGGCCGGGGATGCTTCTCTTCGTAATGCCTATGCCAGCGCCGAGGAAATCACTGCCGAACACAGCAAGTCTTTCTACCTGGCCTCGCAACTCTTGCCCGAAGAGAAACGCTCTGCTGTGCGCGCCTTGTATGCGTTTTGTCGTACTGTGGATGACATTGTGGATGAAGATACTGTAGACGAACGGGACATACATCTTGATTACTGGCGAGGGGTGGTGCAATCCGCTTCATTCTCGGACGATGACCTGGTCGCCGCCGCATGGAGTGATACCCTGACCCGTTACCATATCCCGCGCCATTATGCCCTGCAACTGATCGACGGCGTCAACCGTGACATGACCCAAACCCGCTACCAAACTTTCGATGAGCTTGCCACTTATTGTTACGGTGTTGCCTCCACGGTGGGACTGATGAGCATGTACATTGTCGGTTTTGAATCGAATGAAGCCGTGCCTTATGCCATCAAACTCGGTGTCGCCTTGCAAATGACCAATATCCTGCGCGACGTAGGTGAAGACTATCGCAATGGACGTCTCTATCTCCCCCGCGAGGAACTGGCGCTCTACGGCATCCGCGAAACGGACATCTCCGCTGGCAACGTGACGGATGCCTGGCGTCTGTTCATGAAATTCCAGATCGAGCGCACCCGTCAACTTTACGAAGAAGCCTGGCCAGGTGTCAAAATGCTCGAGCGCGAAGGCCAACTGGCGATTGGCGCGGCGGCGGTTTTCTATCAGGGTATTCTGGATGCCATCGAAGCCAATGATTATGATGTTTTCAGTCAACGTGCCAGCCTGTCCGCGTGGGAGAAGGTTAGTCTGATCCCATCGTTGTGGTGGAAAGTGAAGAATTTGTCGTAAGAAAAACACAAAGGCATTAGAACGCGAAGTCACAAAACTCTTAATCGTTTCTCCGTGACTTCGCCCGTCCCGACGCTGCCGGCTGGCCGGAGGGAAAATAACCTATTCTTGAAGGCGCCTCGCGTGCCTTCTTGTGGTTTAATAAGACATCACTTCCGCAGGAGATTCCCATGCCCTATAATTTTGACAATATCATAGACCGTCGCTCATCGAATTCCATCAAGTGGACCAAATACCCTGAAGATGTACTTCCCATGTGGGTGGCAGACATGGACTTTTTGACCCCACAGCCCATTCTGGATGCGCTTCAGGCCGCCCTCGAGCATGGGATACTGGGCTATGAGATGCCATCTCGTTCCCTGTTTGAATCCGTTGCCGCCCGCATGGACAGGTTGTACGGCTGGAAAATTGAACCTGAAATGGTAGTCGCCACGCCCGGCATTGTCAGTGGATTCAACGCCGCTGCGCGGGCGGTGTGTGCAGCGGGTGATGGTATTCTCATGCAACCACCGGTCTATTTCCCGTTTTTGAGGTGTGCATGAGAATATCGGACTCAGGCGTCAGTTTGCACCGCTTGTCAAGGTGACGGATGGGAATATCCTCCGGTACGAGATCGATTTCGATGCTTTTGAAGCAGCTATGGGGTCGGGAGATGCGCGCACGCGTATGTTCCTGTTGTGCAATCCCCATAATCCGACCGGAAATTCGTTTACGCGGAAGCAATTGTCTCGCCTGGCTGAAATCTGCTTGCGGCATGACGTGATTATCTGCTCTGACGAAATCCATAGCGAACTGTTGTTGGATGGTACGCAGCACACCCCAATTGCTACGCTTTTGCCGGAAGTTACTGAGCGAACTATCACGCTTGTCGCGCCCAGCAAAACCTTCAATACGGCAGGGCTGTTCTGCGGCTTTGCCATCATCCCTAACCCGGACTTGCGGGCACGCTACCAGAAGGCCGTTGGGCAGATGACTCTGCACGTCAACAGCCTGGGACAAGTTGCGGCGCAGGCGGCCTTTGCAGGCGACTGTGATGACTGGCTGGCGGAAGTCTTGGCTTACCTGACAGCGAACCGGGATTTTTTGGCTCAGTTCATGCAGGAGAACCTGCCCGAGATCCGTTTCACCGTGCCCGAAGCTACCTACCTGGCCTGGCTGGATTGCAACCCTTTGCTTGAATCCGGCAAACTCTCCGGCTCCTCCCTTCGAATTTTTCCTGAACGAGGCCAAAGTAGCTTTGAACGATGGTTCCGAGTTTGGCCCCGGTGGGGATGGATTTGTGCGTCTGAATTTTGCCTGTCCGCGTTCTTTGCTAGAAGATGGTCTAGAGCGCATCCGCAAATCTTTGTTTTCATAACAGAGAAAGCGGGACAAAGTCTCAACATTCGTGTGGAGGCTTTGCGTTTTTACTGTCAACTTTATTCGTTTGTGTAGCTACTTTTAGGAGGTGTCTGTGACTGACGAGCTGATTTACCCTGTTGTGCAAGAATTCTTGAAAGAGCTCGTCCCGGCGCGGGAGCCAGAGATGCAGATCATGGAACAATACGCCGAAGAACACGATTTCCCCATCATCGGCCCGGCAGCCGGATACAATTGTTATCAAATCACACGCATGATGCGGGCAAGGTCTGTTTTTGAAATGGGTTCCGGGTACGGTTATTCCACAGCCTGGTTTGCCAAAGCAGTGCAGGAAAACGGGGGCGGCGTAGTGCATCACACCGTCTGGGATGAAAAGCTCTCTAAAATGGCGACAGACCATTTGTCCAGGTTGGGATTCGATGGGCTGATCGAATATCATGTCGCTGAAGCGCTGGAAACGCTCCGGAACATGCCTGGCCAGTTTGATCTGATCTTCAATGATATCGAAAAGGCAGCTTATCCGGCCTCGTTATCGCCTATCAAACAAAAGCTAAAATCCGGCGGCGTCCTGATCGTTGATAACATCCTATGGAGCGGTCGGGTTTTCGATAAGGCCGATGAGTCCAGTTCCACCGCGGGCATTCGCGAATTTACACATCTTATCGCCAACGACCCCGATTGGATTGTCTCACTCGTGCCCGTGCGAGATGGGATCATCATCGCCTATAAAAAGTAGACTTTAAAACTGTGCGTTCGGGCAAAGCGGATTGAAGGGTGCTTTTTCATCCGGCGGATAGAACCATTGCACGTACCAGTACAGGCTACTGTAACTGAGCGCTTTGCCGACTGGTTTGCCGTCTTTATCGGTGCCGGTTTGCTGCATTAGAGTAATGCGCCAGTTGAAAACGGAGCAGTTTGGCAGGCGGTAGAGCGCTTCTGGCAGTGTGAATTGTGTTTCGCGAGTGGCGTATTTGACCAGAAAATTGGTTTCCTCGTAGTTGTAATCAACAGCCACCTGGTAATACTCATCTGCTGCCAGTTCCTTGAGCGGTTCCCAAGATAGGACGATGGGCTGCTCCAGGCCAGTGTAGCGGGTTCCCAACTCTGGGCCGATCAATGTGGGCTGGGGCAGCAGCGGAATCAGCGGATCGGGCGCTACGCCGTTTACCTGGACGCTGGGATCGATATCGAAATTCTCCAGCAGGACTTCGTTCGCGTCGATGCCCTGTGGCGGGTGAACAACCGTAGTCGCAATCGCGTAGGTCTTATCCACTTCCGGGGCATAGAAAACCGTCCATTTCATCTCATGATAATAATATTGTCCCTGCGCGCCGGAGCAGCCCAGGCATCCCAACGTTTGAACTGCGTGCGTTCGAATGTACCGATCTGACGTACAGGCGTGAAACCCAGATCGCCGACTTTATCGAGCAGGAACGCACGCACAGCTTCAGGGCTGTCGAGGGCGAAGCTTCCCTTGAGCCAGTGGACTTCTACCCAGTTTTCCGGAAAAACGTGTTGGGTAGGGATATTTCCTCCCCAGCGGATCAAACCATTCTCCGCATCGCCACGTTCTGCTGTTAACGAAGGCTGGATGCTATGCAAAGTGGGCGCGTCCAACCAGAAACCGTATTTGTGATACAGGATTTCGCTGGTCGAATATTGCACCGCCACCTGACCCGACCCCTGTCCCTGGCCCTCGCTCGCAGTCGCTTCTACCTTGATCGTCCAGAGTCCCTCCTGCATGTGGTGTGGTACAGTCCAGGCCTCGCTGCGATACACCCCGCCATCGCCAAAAATGGCTGGGACGCTTCCGATCTCTTGACCGCTCGGATCGCTAAAGGTCACAGTGACGATTGGCGTCATCTACTGGGTGCTCCTGCTCGTCCGTCACTCGCAGGATGACTTTGATGGTTTGTCCCATTTCGATTTGCGAATCCCCGGTTGGATAGAGCAGGCTGACCGTCAAGTTCACCACTTCTGTGGGCGTTGGTGACGCTGTCGTGTAGTTGCTGGCGCTGCGCAGCCAGCCAGCAGGAAAATGCCGCTCAATAACCAGCTGATAAGATGTTTCCTTTTCAACATGCCATCAAGATCCTTTTCCTGAACGATTTATTATTTTCTGTATGAGCGGGGAGTATATCACCAGGACGCCCATTCTTGGTTACAATGGATGTATGCAAAAAATCGAATTAATAAACGTAATTCAGCGTGAAATGGTTCCAAAACCGTGGGCAGAAGGCGAGAAAATCCCCTGGCACGACCCGGATTTCAGCCGGCGCATGCTCAAAGAGCATCTTTCCCAAAAGCACGATGCGGCCAGCCGCCGCACGCCCATCATCAAAAAACATGTGGATTGGATCCATAGCTTTGTCCTGGATCAAAAGCCCTCCCGTATCCTCGACCTGGGATGTGGCCCTGGCCTTTACGCCGCGCGTCTGTCTAAGCTCGGACATGCCACCGTTGGCATCGACTTTGGTCCCGCCTCCATCGAATATGCCGTTAAACATGCGCCCGAAAACTGTAGCTACATCCTCGGTGACATCCGCACCACAGACTTTGGCTCCGGTTTTGACCTGGTCATGTTCATCTTCGGCGAATTCAACGTTTTCAAGCCGGAAGACGCGAAACTGATCCTGCGCAAAGCGTATGCGGCCTTGAACCCGGGCGGGAAGCTGCTACTAGAAGTCTCTACTTTCGATGCGATCTACGAGATCGGGATCCAACCTGCAACCTGGTACTCCGCCGAGAACGAACTCTTCGCCGATGCGCCACACTTGTGTTTGATGGAATCCTTCTGGGACGATGAGAGTTCTGTCGCCATCGAACGTTACTATATCGTGGAGGCTGCTTCCGGCGCAGTGACGCGCTATTCCGCCAGTTCGCAGGCTTACGAAAGCGCGCAGTTGTTGGAAATGCTCAAAGAGGCCGGTTTCCACGCATCGGAATTATTCCCCTCTCTCACCGGCAAGCTGGATGAACATCAGTGAGATGATGGTCGTGCTGGCGCAAAAATGATGCTGATCGTGTTTTCGGGCTTACCCGGTACAGGCAAAAGTGCCCTGGCCGAAGCGGTGGGGCGGGAGTTGGGCATCCCGGTCTTCGCCAAGGACTGGTTGGAAGCCACGTTGCTGCGCTGTGAGTTAGTCCCGGGGAATGCAGGCAAAACCACTGGGTTCGGCCGGCTACCAGTTCCTGACCGTGCTGGCCGAAAGGCAATTGATGCTTGGCCAATCGGTCATCCTGGACAGCGTTGCCAGCACGGAGTCCATTCGCTCGTCGTGGAAGCGGCTAGCGGCGGAGTATGATGCGGAGTGGCGCGTGATCGAGTGCGTCTGTTCAGACGAAAGCCTCCATCGCGCGCGTATGGGAGTACGTCACCGGAACATCCCCGGTTGGCATGAGCTCGATTGGTCCGAAGTGGAACGTGTAAAAGCATATTACCTGCCCTGGGACGAAGATAGATTGATTTTAGATGCCATACAACCCCTGGAAGATAATCTCAAGCTTGTTTTTGGATATTTGCGTAACGAAGGAGACTCAACATGAAAATACTCTTTATTGGCGGCACCGGCCTGATCAGCTCGGCCTGTTCTGAATTAGCCATAAAACGCGGTATAGATCTGTACATCCTCAACCGGGGCGTATCAATGAAATATCCTTTCCTGGCAGGCGCCAAGCACTTGTCTGGCGATGTCCGCGCCGATGAAGCAGGCGTTGCCGGTTTGCTTGCGTCCCATCAATTCGATGTTGTCGTAGACTGGATCGCCTTCACCCCCGAGGATGTCGAACGTGATCTGCGCCTTTTTAGTGGAAAGACGGAGCAATTTGTCTTCATCAGTTCGGCCAGCGCTTACCAGAAACCACCTGCCCATTACATCATTACGGAAGAAACCCCGTTGGAGAACCCCTTCTGGGGTTATTCGAGGGACAAAATTGCCTGCGAAGAACGGCTGATGCAAGCTTATCATCAGAATGGATTCCCCGTCACCATCGTGCGTCCCTCGCTGACCTATGGCCCCTCACAAATTCCACTTTGTGTGAACAGTTGGCAGCATCCTTACACAGTGATCGAGCGCATGAAACAAGGTAAAAGGATCATTATCCCCGGTGATGGCACCTCCTTGTGGGTCTTTACCTGGAACGCAGATTTTGCCAGGGGATTCCTGGGACTCTTTGGCCGCCAGGAAGCCATCGGGGAAGCCTTCCAAATTACGTCCGATGAGGTGCTGACCTGGAACCAGGCTTATGAAGAAGTTGGACATGCATTGGGGGTAGAGTTGAACATTGCCCACATTTCATCCGATTTGATCGCTGCTTATGATCAACATGCAATCGGCAGCCTGATCGGAGACAAGGTCAACAGCGTGGTCTTCGACAATAGCAAGATCAAGCGTTTTGTGTCAGATTATGACTGTAAAGTTTCCTGGGCGGAAGGCATCCGCCGCTCGCTGGCCTGGTTCGAAGCCGACCCGGCTCGCCAGACGATTGACCATCAAGCGAATCAATTATGGGATACGATCATTTCTGCTTATGAGAGAGCTTTTCCTGATTTCCAATGATTGCTAAACAAAAAGGCGGATGGGGGTTACCCATCCGCCAGATCTTTCTTCTTGCCGAGGAAAGAGTAGTGAAACCTTGTTTTCGTCAGGTGGACGCTTGGTTTGGGCTGTACTGTAAAGCCCTCTACCATGATAAAGTTCACCCGGTCTTTCCTCTAAATTGTATTATCGGTTCGATAAGCACCTCCATTCTGATAGGAAAGTAACTATCTGTATTTATAATACAACAGAATCCTTGAAATTACATTAAAATTACCCCACATCTTTGTTAACGATTTCCCTACGCTTGTACGCGTCTTTGCAAATAAACAATAAAATTTCGCGAATATTTCTAAATTGTGCGATATAATACAAGTTGTCTGACAACTTTCTCTAACACGAAGGATTTTCCCAATGACTACAATTGATTTGACCATCCAAAAAGATCGCCGCGCCCGCGCTATCCAACGTGCCCGCGAGCGAAATATTGTCATCCCGACCTATGCCCAGATGAAAGACCCATCCAAGGCACCGGCCAAAATCAAAGAAGAACTCAAAGGTGTCGGTCTGTGGGATGTAGACCCTCGCAACCTGTTCCGCATTACCTGGAAAAACGAGCCGAAATCCAGCGGTGGCGGGTTTGGCGGCGTCAATTACCTTGAATTGCCCAAATCCCTGACCGGTGTGGATGCCCGTATTATCGTCCTGGTCGGCAAATGGTTCCCGACCGGTGCCCACAAGGTCGGGGCGGCCTTTGGCTGTCTGGTGCCCAGGCTGGTGACAGGTCAGTTCGACCCGACCACGCAGAAGGCAGTCTGGCCTTCCACTGGAAATTATTGTCGCGGCGGCGCTTATGACTCAGCCCTGTTGGCTTGTGAATCGATTGCCATCTTGCCCGAAGAGATGAGCAAGGAACGCTTTGAATGGCTGGCGAGCATCGCTGGTGAAACCATTAAAACCCCCGGCTCCGAGTCCAATGTCAAAGAGATCTTCGACAAATGCTGGGAACTGCGCAACTCTGGCGAAGACCTGATGATCTTCAACCAATTCGATGAGTTTGGCAATTACCTGTGGCACTACGAAGTGACCGGCCATGCCATGGAAGAAGTGCTCCAACAGGTTATGGGTCCTAACGACCGCTATCGCGGCTTGGCTTCTGCCACTGGTTCAGCCGGAACGATTGCCAGCGGCGACTACATGAAGCAACTCTTCCCGGATAGTAAGGTGGTTGCCAGCGAAGCCCTGCAATGCCCGACTCTGCTCGAGAACGGTTTTGGCGCTCACCGCATCGAAGGCATCGGCGACAAGCACGTGCCCTGGATTCACAACTCCAAGAACACAGATATGATCGTTGCGATTGACGATCAGGCCGTGGTCAACCTCAGCCGCCTGTTCAACGAAGAGAGTGGACGTGCCTTCCTGGTGGAACAGGGTGTGCCTGAAGAGATCGTCGGCCAACTGGATTTGATGGGCTTCTCCGGCATTTCAAACGTACTTTCAGCTATCAAGGCCGCCAAATACTATGAGATGGGCGAGAATGACATCATGCTGACCGTGCTGACCAACTCGATGGAACTCTACCGCTCGCGTCTGCACGAAATGCATCAGGAATTTGGCGAATACAGTGAGAAAGACGCTGCCGCCGACTTTGCGCATTATCTCCACGGACAGTCCACCGATAATTTGCTCGAGCTGCGCTATACTGACCGCCGCCGCATTCACAACCTGAAATACTTCACCTGGGTTGAGCAACAGGGCAAGACCTACAACGAAATCCAGGAAATGTGGTACCAGCCGGATTACTGGACCAGTGTCCAGAAGCAGGTTGGGGAGATCGATGAATTGATCGTGGAGTTCAATAAAGAAGTTGGCTTGATGTAATTTCGATCACACTCTCCAAAAGCTTACAGAAAGTCTTAGCTTGTTTCATTGGCTGGCAGGGAATCCTTGCCAGCCAATTTTTTACCCTTCAACCTGGGGATGCCCAAATTGGTGATTTACGCCGTATTGGGTCAGTGCTAAAATCAACAAATTACACAATGTTGGCGGATGAACAATGTCCCTGATCTAATTTGCCCGCAACTATAACGGTGACTTGACAAATCATCCCGCTCAATCTATAAAGAGGAATGACAAAATAACTTTCAGGAGGTACACATGGCAAGTGAACGAGCGCGCGAAATTAAACGCCGTCGGCATCGCAAGGATAAGATCAAGAAGTTACGTGCCCAGTTGGCCGAAGCCGGCAATAAGGCTGAGAAAGAAAAGATCATCGCGAAGATCCGCAAAGTCAGTTTAACAGCGCCTGTCGAGTAGCAGGCCAAAAACGGGAGCAAGCGCTCCCGTTTTCTTTTCAGCGGTTATTGCCCGCATTCACTTGTAGCTGCCTGATAGATGGCTCTCAACAAAGATGTATGGTCGGCGCTATCCTGACCCAATTCCCAGATCATCACGCCACCTAGTCCCGTTGTTTTGGCAAGACAGGTCTTTTGTTTTACCGTCCCAATCCCGTTGAAGTAGATATTATCTACTTCGTCGAACATCGGCGAGGGATGATAGAATGCCACGATTTCCGCATACAGGTATTCTTTATTTGGGGGTGTCATAGCACGCCCATAAAATGGTATGCCCAAAATTAGCTTTTCTGGCGATATGCCAGTGGACAAGAACAACGCCACATCTTGCTGGGCCTGTTCCAGGGTGGAGTGCTTGCGGCCGCGGTCATAGGACATGATGTGAATGCGGTCGGCTGCGGCGTAGGGTCTTAGGTCGATTTGATCGATGGGAGCCAGTGCCACGCTAACGATCAAATTATGGGGATTGAAAGCTGCTTTAACTTCTGCCAACAAGGCGGCATATGCCTGGAGTTCCTCCTTATTTTCGGGAAATTCCCAGTCAAAATCCACGCCATCCAGGTGGTTTTCAAGGCAGAAAGAGGTCAGGTTTTGCACAAACTTTTTCCGCGTTTTGGGCTTGGCTGTCATTGAGGAGAAATTGTCTGAACGCTCCCAGCCGCCGATGGAAACGTGAATGCGTGTACCGTACATTGTGCGCATTTCCCGCAGCATTTGCAGGGTCTCAGTGTTCAGGGCGTTGGTATCCAGGCCGCCATCTGGTAACGGCTGGATCGAGAAATAGATCAGGTCGGTCAGGCAGTTTCCCCAGGCCGGGTTCAATGGACGGTATTCGGGCAGGTACCCGATGACCAGGAAGTCGCCACTCAATCGCCCGGAAGGGGAACACCACCCGCTTGGCCCCGGTATGTCCGTGGGTGTTGGAATGACCGTGGGGGGAACAGTAGGCGGAGCAACTGTCAGGGTTGGAAAACTTGTTGGGGATGGAGCAGGTTCGAGCGTAGTTGGAAGCGCTGTGGATTGCATTCCACAGGCAGACAGCAACAGGGCAAGGGTCAAGAAGAAGTGGACGTTTTTCATCGTCCGCAATTATATAATGCCCCTGGTCACACACCTGCCCTGCCGTCTCGCACCGGCGTGCTCGCGGCACGTGCCCCATCAACACGGGGTACACGAACGGTGGCGGGCGGTGCCAGGGAATTGCGCTTCCTACATTGACATAAGAGCGCAATTTGTGACCGCGAAGGGTATAGTTTGGTATAAAATAAAGGAGATGGTTACTCAATCTGATTTGATTTTGGTTTGTCTGCTACCGACGCCGCGCGATATGGAAATTGCCCGGTTGCTGGGCTGGTACCGCATCCCGCTACGGACCGCGCCCAAGGTTGTGGCCGTGGACTATCTGGCTTTTTACCAGCCCGGAAGTTTTGCCGAGCGCAGCGGACGGATCGAGTTCGTCGCGTCAGTGCGCGGACACGAACTGACCACCCGCGCCGAATTGCTCAAAGATGAAGCGGACCATCCGCGCGCGAACGAGGAATATTTCAAGGTGCAGATCGGGCCTTTAGAACGCCTCAGCAGGCCGATCGTCGCGAAAAAGTGGCGCAGGCTTACCTTCCTGTATACGACGGGAGAGTATTTGCTCAAGGCCGGGACGTTGAACGACCTGGTCGTCCAATCCGATGAGAGAGCATTATTATGGCAATCCCTGCGCGAGCGGGCCGAGCAGGACCAGCAATATAAAGTTGATATGCCAGATGATATTGACCCGGCCGTTTTGATCGCCTTGCTGGGGATCAAGGAACTTCAGGCGGACTATGGGGCAAAGGAGGATGAATGGTAGAACATAAACAGGACGAAAGTTCACACTCCTCCGCCGGAGCCCGTCTGGACATATCGCGGTTATCAACTCAAGGCGAGCGAATTCACGACCGCAATGGTGCATTTTTTTCGCGCCGAAGTGACGCGTGCTAACGTCTGGCGGCAGCGGCTGGACACGACCACAAACTGGGCGGTGATTACTACAGGAGCATCAATTTCGCTGGCGTTTACCGAATCGGAGATCAGTCATATTGTTGTCATGCTTAATTTGCTGCTCGTGACTGTTTTCCTACTGATCGAGGCGCGGCGTTACCGCTATTATGAGTTATGGAGTTCACGGGTACGCTTGATGGAAACCGACTTTTTTGCGGCTATGTTGGTCCCGCCCTTTCATCCCTCACCAGATTGGGCTGAAGTATTGGCTGAAAATCTGTTATTACCACAGTTTCCCGATCTCCACCTGGGAAGCGCTGGGACGTCGCCTGCGTCGCAATTACCTGTGGATTTATGTCGTGGTCGGTTTTTCATGGGTTGCAAAGCTCTGGCTGTTCCCGACAATGGCCACTTCTCTGGATGAAGTGATGAAACGGGCCAGTGTCGGTCCTATCAACGGCGAAATCATCCTTATCGGTTCGCTGGTCTTGTTTATGGCCGTTATTGTGGTTGCCCTGGGCACAGTTGGCTTGCAGCACTCTTCCGGTGAGGTGCTTCCGCGCTTTGAAGGTTTATCCGCTGAATTCATATCGTCAGTTACCGAAGCGGGGAGACGTGGCTTGCACCCCAAAGCGTGGTTTCGCCCGGAAAGTCATAAGCGTAAGCAGCTATTGACATTTATTATTACTGACCAACCGGAAAAAGTATCTGCAAGGATCACAAAGGATATGAGCCGGGGTGCGACTGTCCTGGCAGGCAAAGGCGCCTATACAGGGGAAGAGCATTCTGTCTTACTGGTCGCGCTGACCGTGACGGAAGTAGCCACAACTGAAAGCTCTTGTCTCAGAGGCGGATTCGAACGCGTTTGTGATTGTGTCTCCCGCGCAGGGCGTTTTCGGCAAAGGCTTTGCGCCACTGGACGAAGAGCAAGAATAGAAGTTTACAATCCCCAAAAGAAATGCAGTCCCAGCAGAATAGCGGGAATCAGAATCAGGGTCAATAACCAGCCTACACGGAAGAAATCCTTGAAGGTGTAACCGCCCGAGCCCATCACGATCAAATTGACCGGATGGCCGATGGGGGTCGGAAAGGCCAGCGAACAGCCCAGCGCGATTGCCATCAGCATCATGCGCGGGTCTGTGCCGGTAGCTTTGGCGATAGACAACCCAATCGGCGCCAGCACAATGGGAGCAGCAGCCTGTCCGGCCATGATATTGGTCAGCAGCATAGTAATAAGCAATACCAAAGTAACCAGGACCAGCGGACTGGCGTAATTTGTCAGGTTCAATAGTTCCCCCACAATCTCTTCATTGAGACCGCTGCTCTGGATGGCGGTGCTGAGCGGCCACATCCCGGCGATCAGGAAGATCGCCCGCCAGTCAATGGACTGGTAGGCTTCGTCCATATTCAGGCAACCGGTCAGGATCATGGCGACCGCGCCCGAAATACTGACCAGCGCAATCGGTAGCCAATTTACGATGGCGACTACCAGCGTTACCAGACCAATAGCGGTTGCCAGCCACGCTTTTTGGGGGTGGAGAATAGCTTCGGGATCGTCTTCTAAAATGATAAAGTCACGTTCCTGGTACAACATACTCAAGTTGGCAGCGGTGCCTTGCACCAGCATACCGTCCCCCACTTGTAAGGGCATATCGGCAAAGCCCATATGAATGGGTTTCCCTGCCCGCCAAAGGGCCAGGACCGTCAGATTGAATTTTTCACGAAAATGGATTTCCCGGAGCGTCTTTCCAACCAGTTTGGAATGAGGCGGCAGGACGAGTTCGCTCAAAGCAGCATTGCCGTTGGTCGCCTGTGACAAGACTGGCGCCGTATCCAGCAAACGTAGGCCATAATCTTCGAGGGCCTGGGTGGGCGCTTCTCCTTGCGCCAGGATCACGTCCCCTTCGCGGATGATTGTCTCCGGGCTTGGGGCAGAAGTAAAGATGCCTTCACGGGCGATCCCCAGCACGTTCAGGCGGATCTTTGTCCGCCACTCTCCTTGTCGGATGCTCAAGCCTGCCATGGCCGAGCCGGGGGGAACAACGATTTCCCATAGAGAACTTTCCATGGAGTAGGTGAGCAATAATTCTTCCCGTGAACGATGGAAGTCCGAGGCCTGCCCGGCCGGGTTGCGGACTGGCAGCAAGCGTCTGCCAATCAAAATAACATAGATAACAACAATCAAGATCAACGGCAGGCCAACCGGTAAAAAGTCCAACACGCTAAAGGGGGCAAACCCTGCATCTCGCAAGGCGCTGCTGGTAATAATGTTAGAGGATGTAAACAAGGTTGCCATCCCGCCTGCCACGACGCCATAGGCCAAAGGCATCAACAACCGCGAGGGTGGCATACGTACCTGGCGTGCCAATCCCATGGTGGCAGGTAATAAAACGGCCATGGCTGCAATATTATTCATAAACAGCGAAAGGATCGCTCCCGAAAGCATCACGACCACCAGCAAGCGCGTCTCTCCTTGCCCGGCCAGCCGTTTCATCTGCCGACCGAGCCAATGGGTGATGCCCGTCTGTTGCAAACCTTCTGCGATGATGGAGATCGCCAGGATGGTGATCACGGCTGAGCCGCTGAAGCCGGCCAGCGCATCGTTTGGTGTAACCAACCCGGTGATTCCCAACACGGCCAGCACAAGCAGGGCCACCAGGTCGGGACGCAGCCAGTTGCTGATCAGCAAGATGGTTGCCACGACGGTGATTGTCAGCGTAAGGATGGCAGGCGTGGTCACGAATCCATTATACCGTCCCCTGCTCCCAGAAAAAATGCAGTACACTTAAGCGAGACTTAAACTTTTCTAACCTGGGAGCATTGCTATGTTACTGATTAAATCCGGGACTCTGATTACCGCCTCTGAGACTTTTCAAGCCGACATTCTCGTTAAAGACGGGAAGATCGTGGAAATTGGCCAGTCGCTTCAGGTTCCGGACGCCGAGCCTGTGGACGCTTCGAACAAGCTGGTCCTACCCGGTGGCGTGGACCCGCATACCCACTTCGACCTGGAGATGTTCGACACGGTTGCATCTGACGATCATTACACCGGTCATAAAGCGGCGGCTTTTGGTGGCACGACGACCGTCATCGATTTTGTGGTACAGGAACCACAGGGTTTCAAGCATTCGGTAGATTTATGGCTCAAAAAAGCCGAAAAAGCCGCCATCGACTATTCCTTCCACATGAACCTGACCCACTTCGATGAAAATGTAGCCAAAGACATCCCGTCTCTGGTGGAGATGGGCATCACCACCATGAAAGTCTTTACCGCCTACAACGGACGTCTGCGCCTGGATGACGGCAACATCTTCAGGGCTTTGCGAATTGCTAAAGAGAATGGGATGATGGTTATGCTGCATGCCGAGAATGGCGATGTGATCGAAGCCTTGATCCCCGAAGCGCTGGCTGCAGGACATACTTCCCCCGAATGGCACGCATTGACGAGACCGGCCTGGGGCGCGGTGGAGGCCGGTTTAAGGGTAGAAGGCATGGCGTCCGTGGCGGATGCGCCGCTTTACATCGTCCACATGAACGCGGCCGGTGAAGTCGATATGCTCAGGTATGCGCGCGAACACGGCGTCAAAGTCATGGGCGAAACCTGTCCGCAGTATCTGTTTTTCACGATCGATCATTTGCGGCGTCCCGATGGCGCCAAATGGGTTTGCTCGCCGCCCATGCGCACGGAAGTCGATAATGCCCGTTTGTGGGAAGGTCTGGCAGAAGGTATTATCCAGACCATTGGCACCGATCATTGCGCTTTCTTTTTTGATGGCACCCAGCCGATTATGTACGAGGGCAAGGAAGTAGCCATCCCCGGCAAGGAACTGGGCGCGGACGATTTCACCAAGATCCCTAACGGCTTGCCCGGCGTGGGCGACCGTCTGCCCATCATGTGGACCTATGGTGTGCGCGCTGGGAAGATGACCCCCAACCAGTTCGTAGCGCTGAACGCCACCAATCCGGCCAAGATCTTCGGCCTGTACCCGCGCAAGGGCGCGCTGCTGCCCGGCTCGGATGCGGACATCGTCATCTGGGACCCGGAGAAGAAGATCAAATACGGCGTGGCGCACGCCCAGCATCGCACGGATTACAACCTGTACGAAGGCTGGGAATTGGTTGGCTACCCCGAAAAGGTTTTCCTGCGCGGGGAGTTGATTGTGGATCATGAGCAGTGGCTGGGGAAGCGCGGTGGGGGGCAGTTCTTGAAGCGCGGAGAAGGCCAGATTTTGTAGAAGCACATGATAACAAGGTAAAGAAAGCTCTCTATAAATCCCGAAGGGATGTGTTGAGATTGTCGAAACAGATGATATAATTCACAGCCTGTGACACCCCTTCGGGGTTGGATAAAACAACAATTTTCGTTCTAGAAATATTCCATCCCTTCGGGATTAGCGATAAGTGAATATTTTATGCGTGCAGGATTTTAGAGGAAATATGGCAGGTACATATTCTCAAATTTATATTCAAGTGGTCTTCGCCGTGAAAGGACGCCAAAACCTGCTCCACAAGGAATGGCGAGATGATGTTTTCAAGTACATGTCAGGCATTATCAAAAACAAGGGACAAAAGCCCATCATCGTCAATGGTGTCTCTGATCACGTCCATGTTTTTGTTGGGCTTAAACCTTCCATGGCGTTGTCCGATCTTGTTCGGGATGTGAAGAACAATTCCACCAATTTCATCAATGACCATGCCTGGATAAGGGGCAAATTCAGTTGGCAGGAAGGTTACGGGGCGTTTTCTTACAGCCATTCGCAAATCGACAATGTGTATAACTACATCCTGAATCAGGAAAATCATCATCACAAACAGACATTTCAGGAAGAATACGTGGACTTCCTCGAAAAGTTCGAAATTGAGCACGATGTCAAATATTTGTTTGACTGGATTGAATAAAAGGAGCTGGTGAGGAGGAAAAGATGCCCGACCATACAACCGACGCGATTGTCGTGCATTGCATCGATTTCCGTTTCCAGAAATATCTTGATTTATGGTTGCTGGGTCGCTTCGGACATGACAACTATGACCGCGTTTCGTTAGCTGGTGGCGTGTTCGATTTCTACACCATTCTGAAGCAGGTAGAAATCTCGAATAGGTTACACAAGATCAAAAAGGTGATCCTGATCAACCACGAAGATTGTGGTGCGTATGGTGAAGCGGGAAATTATAAACGCCACAAAAGTGACCTGGAAGAAGCCGAGCGCAAGGTCGAAGCCCTGTTTCCTGACCTGGACGTTGAAACGTATTATTTGCATCTGGATGGTCGGTTCGAGAAGATGTCGATGACAAATCGGTAGGGTAAAGAAATGTTTGCCCCCTCTAACTCCCCCCGTATAACGGGGGGAGAACCAGTTCCTCCCCCGCTTGCGGGGGAGGTTAGGTGGGGGTTATTTCCTCACGATTTCTCGAATCGCTTCTATCACTTTGTTAATGTTTTTTAGAACCTCATCATTCGTAAACCGAATAACTTTGTAACCCTTTTCTTCCTCAAGCCAGCGAGTACGTTCTTTATCATAAGCTTCTTGTCCCAAATGAACGTCTCCATCGATTTCGATGGCAAGCTTTTCTTTCGCGCAGAAGAAATCAACGATATAAACGCCGACGGCATGTTGGCGACGGAAATAGAGTCCGTCAAGTTGGTTCCCTCGCAATGCCTGCCATAGTCTTTGCTCGGCAGGCGTCATCTCCTTGCGAAGTTCGCGCGCTCGATGTTGAATTTGTTTCGAAGCTCGCCATCGTTTTTGCGAATTTGCCATTTTCTACTTAAGCGATAAGCGCGCCACAACTTCATCATCTTCCCATTCATCCGTTTCTATGAAGCCGAGCGAGTGGTAGAGATGCTTGGCGGGATTATCAGGCGAGTAGGAAAGCGCAAAGTACTGGTAACCGCCTTCTTCTGCCAGCATTGCGATAGCCGCTTGTATTGCCTTGCGTCCGTAGCCTCGCCGCTGATAACCCTGGTCGATCAGGATACCTCCCAGCCAACAGCTTCCATCCGTCGAATCTACAGCCCACATTAGAAAGCCGATGACCTGCTCGCCCAGGTAAATTGCGAGCGGGTGCCAGTCTTCCCCGTAACTACACAACGCCAGGTAGTAAGACGGCTCGGCCACAAATTCACGCTGAGACTCGTTAACTTTAAGCTTTGCCACCTCGCGCCAGTTGTCACGGTTGATTGGGTGTAAGGTCACCACGTTTTCATTTGTATTTGACTTGCTTGAACTCACACGATTATCCTTACTTTATTAGTCCGCATCTTGGAACAGTGCGAACGGCTTGGCAGCATATTTACTTTATGATTGTTAGTCAAAATCCCTGGATTCATCAGATAGCGGGCTGCCATAGGTGCTCAAAACATTTGATCGCAGCCTTTCGCTCATACTATACATACTTCCTGGACGGAAATCAATTACAGTTTTGTCACAGTGGTACTCGACCACCGACATGCGTAAGTACTATGAAGTAATTGAAACTTTTCGTCCTCCCGAAGGATATCGGGACGATGCCGTCTCTTACCCCGTGTTCATGGGGCACTCGCACCGACGTGCTCGCGGCACGGACGGTGTGAGCGGAGCGAAGCGCAGTTGAAGGACTTTTGCGCAATCGCACCTCGACTTCGGTGCACACCGTCCTTGCGTCTGGTGCGAGGGAAAAACGCACCTCCGCTCGGTGAGAAATGATTCTTGAAATAAGTTTCAATTAGTTCTATATCAATTAAACGCGACCACTCCCTGTCGCGCCCAACAGGGAGTGGTCATGGCTAAAAAATTCAAGCATATAAAATATAGCACACGATATGTAAAAATAAAACACAATTTAATTACAGATTTTTTAGGTTGCCCCTGAACCTATCAAGGCTGTACGGTCTGAAAGTTGGCTAGTATGCCTTATGTCTAACTGGGGAGTTTCTTATGTTTAAATCGCAAACTTCTTATGTTTAAATCGAAGGTTCCTTGGCTTAATCATTGACTTCTCCCCGGAGTTTGCCGGAATGACAGCTTGCTACTTTTGAATTTTATACCGAAGCCCCCATAATAAATGCTATAATCGTAACCATCCTGGAATCATGGAGAAATTTGGGCCATCGCTTTCACATACGCTGGCCGGCTTTTCCCTAACCGAGGATGGATTGTTCGCACGTATCGACATGCAATATAATCTACGGACTCAACAATTTGTCAAGAACACGTATTCAAGAATTTCACGGGGCAATGCAAAACTGCCGCTCCACCTCTTGGTGAAACGTTGTCTTGATTTGAGTTGTATAATGGATTCGAGCGGTGAGCCCGTTTCCAAATACTGGGTTAGGTCACCAGCCCGGGGCGTCCGGAATTGATCCTGTTTTGCAGGAGCGCCGACCTACTTGGGACACCGCTCACTCTTTTTGAGAGAGCAGTCGAGATGGGGGAAGTTTATAGCGATTGGAACCCCAGCGGACGGTTTCCAACTCCTGGCCGATCTCGAGGCGATCTAACTGTTCTCTGGTGAAAGCCAGTGCAGATTTTCCCTTCAAGTGTTTTTTCACACCCAGCCGATAGGCATAGTCAAGGAATGAAACGGCCACAGTATGGGGATCGGCGAAACGATCTGCCACTTCTTCATGAAGCACATGCCAGACGGCGACTAGCAGCTTGCGAGCAATGGCCACAACGGCTTTCGAGCGGCCCAGACGGGGTTTCAAGCGTTGCATCTCTCTTTTCCAGTGAACGTGATGCAGTACGGCGTGATTGGCGGCGTTCACCATAGCGCGCCGCAAATCTTTCCTGCCTGCTTTGGTAATTCTTCCTGTGGCATGCGTCATCCCGCTATCGTGGACTCTGGTTCCCAGTCCAGCGTAGCCCACGAGCTGTTTGGCGTTTGGAAAGCGTTCGATCTCACCAATGGCTGCCAGGATCGTGATCGCCGTGAGCATGGCCACTCCGGGTAGCTGGACCAACAGAGGAATGCGCGGATCCTGGACACTCTCCTGCTTTAGACACTCTTCGATCTTCTCAATCTGCTTTTGAGCAAACTCGAGTGTATCCAGGTCTGAACTCACCATGACCTGCTCGGTCTCGGAGAGAGCCAGATTGTTCCACCAGTCGCGTTGTTCGGGAGAAAAAGGTTTGCCTGGCAAAACCAGATGATTGCGGTGCAGCAAGGAGTGTAATCGGTTCTTCGCCATCGTGGACAACCGGACCATTTTTTCGCGTTGGGCAAGCAATGCACGCAAGTCACGCACCGCGTGGGGTGGAATCCATACACCTTCAAGCAAACCTGCCGCATGCAGCTGCGCCAGAGCCAATGCAGCTTTCTTATCCGTTTTCACGGAAACTTTGGTCACCAAGGCAACATGCGGCGGATGAACCACAAGCACCGAGTGAACGTGCGGCAACAAGGTGTCATAGAACAAGTACGTGTTTGTGGTCATCTCCAGAACGACTGCATCTTCTTCGGTGAGATGCCGCAAGATCCAATCCTCCAACTGATAGACCGATACTCTTCGAGGACCAAAGACGATTTCCCGTTGCTGATTGACCCCGATTGCAACGAAGTACTCCTTGTGAATATCCAAACCAATAAAGCGTGTGGGACTTTCTGCCATCAAAACACCTCCATAACAGCAGTAAAAAGGACCGGGCACGCTGATTTATGGGCAGGACTTCACACACGGACACGGGCTGGCTCTTTAGAGCTTCCCAGGTTAGCGGATCCGAACGGGCAACCAAACATGTAAGCGAGCTCAATGTCTCATAAGCTATTTCGGCTGGCCCAAACGTCACACACCCGGAGCAGGACGTTCCCATTCATAACCAAAGGGAGTCTACTCCCAAACGCACCCGGTCACCCTCGATGAAGGGTGTTGAAATGCTAACATGTAAATACAAATTCATCAAACTATTATATGCGAACTTATGCAATCATCTTTTAAAAAATGGATAGAAGTCTTCTAACACACAAGCATCATATAGTGGTCTTGATGTTGATCCGGTAAATGATTACCCTATAGTTTTGCACTAATTACGTTTGTTAAGCGCTCCATCCCGATAAGAATTTTTCGGGTGAAACACCACCAAAACTAACTCTCATGCAATTATCGCGGATGGGTTGGCCCTCCACGAAGAATTCTTTGCCTGGCATGTATGCAACTTTCTTCTCAACAGCTTCATTGAGCATAGCAGTGGTATCGATCTGTTCCGGTAGCTCCACCCATGTGAACAGCCCACCTTCAGGATAAACAGATTTGATGTCAGCGGGCAGCATGGTATTAATGCAATTCATCATGACATCACGGCGCTCTCGATGGATGTCGCAGAATTGTTTCAGGTGCGGCTCGAAAAATCCCTGGTTGAAGAATTCGGCGCACAGGATCTGTGTGACTACATTGGTATGGGAGTTAGTCGCCATTTTGGCTTCATAGGTTTTCCGTATGATCTGTTTATCTGCGAAGACATATCCTAGCCTAGAACCGGGAGAGAAAATCTTGGAGAAGCTGTTGACATACACTGTGTTGCCTGTTTTATCGAAGTATTTTACCGGTGGTAATGGTTCCCCGCTATAGCGCAATTCGCAGTATGGATCATCTTCGAGAATGACAAGATCATAATGACTGCCCAGTTCCGCAAGAGCCTTTCTGCGCTCCAGACTTAAAGTTCGCCCGGAAGGATTTTGGAAGGTAGGGATGACATAGACCATTTTGGGAGCATATTGCTTTATCTTGGCCTCCACATCCTCAATGACAAGCCCGTGATCATCCGTCTCACAGGCAATACACCTGGCCTGAAACATTTTGAAAACCTGGACTGCATGAACAAAGGTGGGGGACTCCACCAAAACAACATCCCCTGGCTCAAGATAAAGTTGACAGACCAAATTCAAGCTCTCGATACCACCAGCAACAATGAGTACGTTGTTGAGCGCAGCCTTTAGTCCTTTAGGCTCCAGGAGCCTGTCGATCACGGCCTGTCGCAGGTCCGGAATACCCATTGGATTTCCATATTGAAGGGCCTGACTGCCTCTCCGTTCTCTGGTGAGAACTTGACTGGCAATCTTGTGGACGATCTCTACAGGTAGAGCTTCCTTCGCCGGCGCACCTCCACCAAAGGAAATTGTATCGGGGTCGGTCATAAACTCAAAAAGATACCGTATCACGTCCGATGTCTCCTGCATATAAGCAATACGCTGTGCAAACTTTGCCATGATAATTTCTCCTTCTCCTGAAACCAGAATAGCTTGAAACTATGTCAGGAGTTCTACCTTCTCTGCTTTGAGAAATGGCTCATCCCGTTCCCCATCCGTTTCGACCGTGCCGGTGATCAGCATGGGAGAGTTGGAAGTAACGATTGCTTTCGTTCGCCGGTACACATCCGGGAAGACGATCACATCCAGCATGCCGGACAGGTCTTCAATGGTCAGGAACATCATCGTCTCTCCCCTGGCTGTCCGGCTGCGCCGTGATGTCTGACGTATCCCGGCTATGGTCACGCGCTGCCCAATCCGTTCTACTGCTTCTGCAGTCGTGATCGCGCCTGACTTTGCGATCTGATCCGACAGAAGTTCCAGCGGGTGCGCTTCCAGGCTTGCCCCCAGCAGTTCCTGTTGGGCAGCCATCTTCTGCTTCCAGGCTCCAATCTTCCCCCTCCATATCATTCAAAGAGAACAGGCTCATCTGCCCGGCCATCCAGCCGCTACCCAGGCGTTTCAGGATGGCGGGAATAGTCCCCAGTCCATCCAGTGCCCCAACTTTTGCCAGGTATTCCGCTTCCTGCGGACGGGGATCGACCCGGCTCAGGAAATCTTCCAGGGAATGGTACGGGCGCAGGCGGATGATCTTCTCGATGGTGCGCCGGGTCAGGTGCTTGACCTGATCCAACCCCATGAAGAGCATCTTCTCCCCAGAAACCGTACCCACCGCGAAGTTCCGTCGCGAGTGGTTGACATGCGGCGGACGGACTGCTAGACCCAGGCGACGTGCTTCGCTCAGGTAGACGCGCTGGCTGTAATACCCACCCCAGTTGGCCAGCACCGCCGCCATGAATTCAGCCGGGAAGTAAGTCTTGCACCAGGCCGAACGCCAGGCAACCTGGGCATAGGATGCGGCATGTGCCTTGGGGAAGCCGTATCCGGCGAAGGCCGCCATCATCTCCCAGACCCGCTCGCCAGTTTCAACCGGCACGCCACTGCGAGCTTGCGCTTCCGAAACGAATTTCCTTTGCAGTTCCTGCATGCGCTTGCCGGGATCGAAATGGCTCATGGCGCGCCGGAGCAGATCCGCTTCGGCCAGGCTGAAGCCGGCCAGTTCGTGGGCAATTCGCAGTACCTGTTCCTGGTACAGGATCACCCCGAAGGTCTCATCCAACAAAGGAGCCAGAGCCGGATGCAGATGCTGGACTTCTTCTTCCCCCTTGAAACGCCGCACAAAGGCATCCTTCAATCCACCGGTGAGTGGACCGGGACGGTACAGGGCCAGGGCTGCCATGATGTCGTCTTCGCTTCTGGCATGGATCTCGCGCAGGGTGGCCCGCATTCCTGGGCTTTCGATCTGGAAGCAGCCGATGGTTCCCCCGTGCTCGACCAGGTCGGCGGTATGGTTGTCATCAGAAGGGGTGGAGTCCAGAACGGATAATGGTGTGGAAAAGGTATCCGGCTGGCTTTCCTGGATGAACTCGGCTACGTCACCCAGGACGGTCAGGCCACGGATGCCCAGCAGGTCGATCTTGACCAGCCCAAAAGCTTCAACCAATTCCAGATCCAATTGCGTGATAATGGCGCCCTTGCCCCCCGAGCGCATGACCGGCACCAGGTCAGTGACCGGACCGGGCGCAACCACCAGACCGCCCGGATGCACCGAGAGATGGCGGGGCAATTTGAGAATGGCTTCGGCATCATTGAATATTTTCTGGTGTTTTTCAGACGGATATGCCTGACGCAGTTCGGCGAAAGGGGAAACCGGTTGCCCATCGCTATCTCTTTCCAATCTACGTGCCCAGAACGAGTGCGGCAGCTTTTCCACCATCTCGCGGACTTGTTTTGGTTCCAGGCCATACGCCTTGGCCACATCCCCCAGGGCAGAGCGCGGACGAAAGCGATTGATGGTTCCCACCATTGCCACATGGTCTGCTCCGTATTTGTCGAAGACGTGCTGGATGACGCTGTCTCGCCTGCGCGAGCACAGATCGGTATCGATGTCCGGTGGGGTTTGGCGGGCCGGGTTGAGGAAGCGCTCGAAGTACAGGTTCAGCCGCAACGGGTCCGGGCTGGTGATTCCCAGGCAGTGCGCTACCAGGGAAGAAGCTGCCGAGCCGCGTGATGAATAGGGCACGCCGGTCTCTCTTGCATAGTTGAGCACATCTTCCACGATCAGGAAGATCGGTTCGTAGCCCATGCGGGCAATGGTTTCCAGTTCGTGGTCCAGGCGCGACTGGATGTCTGGCGTGATCTTGCCGTATAGTTGCCGAGCGCCGGCTTCGGCCTTCTGTCGCAGGTATTGCGATTGCGTCATGCCATTTGGCAAAGGCACTTTCGGCATGTTAGCAACACCCAGGGGCAGGTCGAACTGGCAACGCTCAGCGATCTCCTGCGTTCTTTCCAGCGCGGTTTGAAAGCCTGAAAAGCGCTGTTGCATCTCTGCTTGACTGGTGAAGTATGCTCCGGATGGGGCAACTTCATCAGGTGGAAGCTGTTCTAATGGCTGGTTGATGCGGATGGCAGTCAGGGTGCGTTGAGGGCTGGCCTGATCTGGGGTCAGGTAATAGACCGGATGCGTGACAACCATCTGAACGTTCATCCAGCGT
>CAWHJM010000002.1:0-33616 GCA_963829615.1 uncultured Chloroflexia bacterium | reverse complement strand
GGGAAAGGATACCACGCTTTTCCAGTTCATGCACAATGCCTATGACACTTTTTCCTTTTGAGATAGAGGTCAAAAATCAGTTTCACATTCTCCGCAGTTTCATCATCAATAACCAAGCTGCCTTCTAAATCGTGCTTGTATCCATAGCACTTCCTGTCATACAGCTTTGATGTTCCATCGGCTGCACGTTGCTTAATGCCCCACTTAATATTTTCACTGCGGGATTCATTTTCTGCCTGTGCTATGGACTCGAAAATGGAAATCATCAAGGCACTGTCTGTATCTGCTGTATCCAGACTTTCCTGTTCAAAGATAACTCTCACGTCACATTCCTTCAGTTGGTTGAGTGCATCCAGAATTTCTACTGTATCTCTGCCAAATCTGCTAATGCTCTTTGTAAGTATGATTTCCAGTTTCTTTGCCTTGCAATCTTCCACCATGCGTCTGAACTCTCTGCGAGTGGATCCTGTTTTGCTGGTTGCAATATCAATATATGTATCTACCAAAAGCCATCGTGGAGTGGCGGCAGTCAATCTTGTAAGTGCAGACACCTGTGCAGTAAGACTCTTTAACTGCTCTGCACTATTCGTGCTGACACGGCAATAAATCACTACACGCATATCTCGCTTTGGCGGTACAGGCGGTATTATATGAACTTTTGAATTTTCTGTAGTGTGCCTACCACCTCTAAACTTACAAAATGAAAACTGTTTCTAAGCCGTAAATATTGGAATTTATTACTGCATGTTTCTGCTAATAAACTGATGCAGTGTATGTGGTTCCCGTCCCAGAATCTGTGATAACAAAACACTATTTCCACGGAAACTGTGTTCATTGTAATGCAGGAACATAGTCAGTAGCGTCTGTGCCTGATAGCTATCTGCATCGATTTTCATCTGCCCGATAAAAGCTTCATCTGTTATATGTGCAGATTTAACTTCTCTGCCTGCCACCTTAGAAAAAACTGCTTCCATATCCTGTAATGAATAACTGCCTTTTCCGCACAGTTCAAAAGTTCCATTCGCATAGTCTTTGCTACTTAAAATCACAGCAGCTGCCTCCGCAAAATCTTCCATATCCACAAGGCTCATCTGCGTATCATCCGAGGTAAAAAACTTCTGGAGCATGGGACCGCCGCTCTGAACGGATTTCACAGCCGGCATCAGCATCTGCATAAAGACAGCTGGTTGAATAACGGCAAAGTCCAGACCAGAATCTACCACCAACTGTTCTGTATGCAACTTTCTTTTATGATGCGGCATATCCTGAAGCACAGAATGTAGCACGGAATGGTAAACGAAATATATGTTTCCCATTTCCTTGGCGATTTGTATTATCTGTCCGCCGATTTCATCTTCTTTAGGATTAGCGGCAGAACAAATATATACAGGTTTCCACTCCATGAAGGGTTTCTCTCAAATCTTTTTCTTCCGACATATCACCGACGAATACTTCTGTTGCACCAGCTTCTTTTACCTTTTCCGTATTGGAGGCTCTGTGAATAAACGCCTTTGTCTCGATTCCTGTTTTACTTAATGCTTGAATGACTGCACATCCGACCTGTCCGCTTGCACCTGTTATCAATATCATAATATTCCTCTCTTTCTATCTCACGAATAAATACTGATTTGTGTTGAGCCATTATTGAAATAGGCTACTTACCATAATAGTGCAAGGCACTCATGATGAATAGCCTACCTTTAACATTTTTATCCACTCAACCCTACTGATAATCATTCCGTCAACTCAAGACCACCGAAAATAATCCTGTCAACTCAACCCTCTGAAAAAGCCACCAAATTCGCCCATTCCAGGAGTTTTTTGCTTACCATTTGAAGTGACCGAATCTCTCGGAAATCCTTTATTTTCAAGGCTTTTTCTACATTTATTTCTCTACCTTTGACATCAACACGACACACTCCACGTGCGCAGTTATTGGAAACATATCAACAGGTTGTATCTCTAACGTCTTATAACCATTGTTTTCAAGATAATTCAAATCCCTTGCAAGTGTCCCGGGGTCACAGGATACATACACCACTCTTTCAGGTTTCATGGATACAATAGTTCGCAGCAGTTCCTCATCGCATCCTTTCCTTGGAGGATCTACAACTATTACATCTGCTTTTATTCCCCAGCTATATAATTCAGGTATAACCTCTTCTGATTTACCCACAATGAATTCTACGTTACCCACATTATTATCTTTTGCATTTTTTTTGGCATCAATTATAGCTGGCTCAACTATTTCGACCCCATATACCTTTTTAGCCTTTTGAGCTAAAAATAAAGAAATTGTGCCTGCACCACAGTACGCATCTATTACAGTTTCATTTCCACTAAGCCCGGCATATTCTAATGCCTTGTTGTAAAGTACTTCTGTCTGAACAGGATTTACCTGAAAAAAAGATAGCGGTGATATTTGAAACTTTAAATCTCCTATGTAGTCTGTTATAATGCCGCTACCATAAAGTGTCTTATTATCAACTCCAAGTACAACATTGGTATTCTCTCTATTTATATTTTGTACTATGGTCTTTAGATTCTTAATTTTTTCATTTAGCATATCAATAAGAAGCTCTTTAAAGGGAATCTCATATCCGTTTGTTACAATAACAACCATGATTTCCCCTGTTCTAAAGGCTTTCCTTACCATTATATGCCTTATAAGCCCCTTTCCCGTTTGCTCATCATAAACCGAAATATCGCTGCCTTCTACCCATCTTTTAATAACCTCCATGACAGTATCACTGACTTCATCTTGTATAAGGCAGGATGGAGTATCGATTATCTCATGGGACCTTGGTGCATAAAAGCCTATAACGACTTTGCCATCTTTAATTCCTACAGGAAATTGAGCCTTGTTCCTATACCTATAGGGATTTTTCATACCAATAGTATCGTGAATTACAGCATCCTTGAGTTTCCCAATCCTCTGCATATTATCTATGACTCTCTGCTTTTTAAATTTCAAGCACTTGGGCTTCATAAGACAGGTGCATAAGCTGGCATCCTCCGCATCTTTTCAAGCTGCACATTGGCTTTGTGCGCTGTGTCGGACACTTGCTATTACTTTTAAAAGCCTCCCGAAAGCAAAATTTTTATTAACTTTAATTATCCTGACCTCAACTTCTTCGCCAGGTAGTGCAGCGGGAACAAATATTGTAAAATTATTAATTCTTCCTACTCCTTCTCCTTCATAACCTAAGTTATCTATCTTAACTACATAATCCTTGTTCTTCTCAACAGGTGTATTTATCACAAAAATATCCTCCAATAGTTTTACTTTTCTCTTTTAGTATATGTTATATATTTTAATATATAAATACAAGAAAAAAAAGCACATCATAAGATGTGCACATGTAGAATTAATGCCCTGAAAAATCACAAGCATGTATACTATTATATCCAATATAGACAAGTTATATAACACCTTATGTAAAATATAACAGTAATTTTACCAAATATAAGCTTAAAGTTGGTAACTAGAGTTATCTTATGTATTATCTGGAAAGTACACATTAATAATTGATTGTGGCCTACAAAGACTGCACAGTATAATAATCTAAAAATTAGTTTTATATAAACTTGGACATAACTGTATGTGAAAGTATCACTAATAATATGGATTAGTTTTGCACACGATATTAGTAATTAAGAAGTAATTTAATAACTGGAGGTATTTGTAATGCCAATAATAAATGAATTACTGCAAGGATTATCTAACATTACTAGAACAACTGAGCAGGCTGCTCCAGATATATTAGTATTGCAATTTACCATTGTAAATGCCTGTATAGTCAGTGGCCTGAATAACAAAGCCGATGAATGGGTACTTATAGACACAGGTTTACAAAATTCTGCTGACTTTATTGTTGAGAATGCAGAAAAACAGTTTGGTAAAAACAGCCGTCCAAAAGCTATTATACTTACCCATGGACATTTCGACCATGTTGGGTCGGTCATAGAACTTGCCAATAGGTGGGATGTCCCGGTTTATGCTCATCAATTGGAAATGCCTTATATAACTGGTAAAAAGGATTATCCTATAGCAGACCCTACAGTGGATGAAGGTTTAGTTGCAAAAATGTCACCGTCCTTCCCACATCAAAGTATAGACCTTGGTTATCGTGCTGTAGCTCTTCCATCTGACGGAAGAGTGCCGGGAATGTCTGGTTGGTGCTTTATACACACACCCGGTCATACAGTAGGACATATTTCCCTGTTCAGGGATAAAGACCGTGTGCTTGTAGTGGGTGACGCATTCACCACGATAAAACAAGAATCCTTTACTGATGTATTAACCCAACGTGAGGAGATGAAAGGCCCTCCTGCATATCTGACTACGATTGGAAAGCTGCTGAAAAGTCTGTAAAACAACTTAAGGATTTAAACCCGTCATTGGTTATCCCAAGCCACGGGAAATTACTTATATAAACAACTCCTATCTATAAAGACTTTAGTTTATTTAATTTTCATTACAAACTGTATTTGCCAGTTTCTCATAAACATCAGGAAACATCTTTTTCAAACTTACAGGGTGCATATCTTTATTCACAGATGCTTGGACTGTACTCCCCTGTGCAAGCAATTCACCTTTTTCGCTATAGACCTCATATTTGAACGTAATCTTGAGGCCTTTCATCTCACTTATCATTGTTTTCACAGTAACAATCATCATATCTTGCTGGTTTTTTATATACACAATGTGTTTCGAAGGACAGGTAAGAGTATACCCTGATTTTCCAGCTTGGTGTATGTATATCCAAGGGATCTCATAAGTTCTGTTCTACCTATG
Source organism: uncultured Chloroflexia bacterium (assembly GCA_963829615.1). Taxonomy (GTDB): domain Bacteria; phylum Chloroflexota; class Anaerolineae; order Anaerolineales; family Villigracilaceae; genus JAABUE01. The sequence continues at coordinate 28,818 of CAWHJM010000002.1, read as the reverse complement.
TCAAACCAGACATAATAGTTGGAATGATATACAATGCCCATCTGGTCTGTTTCAATGTACCTTACCCTGAAACTATTCTCATTTATATACATAAAATTACCTCCGTAAAAAATTATTTAGTTTTTTTAATATAAAACTAATATTGATGGCAATAAAAAATTTATATTTTCATATTAAATTCCACTCTGCATTGCAGCACAAACAATAATGAAAATTGTTATATCTATATAAGTTGCAGTAAAAACTTTGCATTAATGATAATTCAATTTGCAACTTATATTAAATACAGTGGGTGTAAACTTATAATACAATGTCAATTCTTTATTGTATTCTATAAACATAATAATCATGCTGCTATTTTTATTCAATTGATATAAATAACAGGTATGCATAAAAGCATATACTGCATTTATTCTCATCTAAATGTGCTGTTTGTTATAAATAGTAAAAAAGGCCTTTTAGCCTTTTTATATTACATTTGCCTTCCCACTGAATACCAAGCCTCTCAAAATATCAAGAGTTATTAAAATACCATTTCTTATTATACCGGTTGCATCTTCTGCACCTGAAATAAAAGGTATCCCCCTACTTATGCATTCAACAGCAATCTCAGATGTAATACCACTTTCCTCGGTAACAATGCCTGAAACTCTGTCCAGATAATTTGAATATCCCTTATCAAGATTTTTAACTATTATAATGTCACCATCATTAATCAATTCATCTGCCCTGCTTATATCCTTAATTACGCATGCCTGGCCATAAACCGATTCCTTACCTACGCCCTGGCCTGTTACAAGTATGTCCCCTGCAATATGAACTTTTATCATATTGGTGGTTCCAGTAAGGCCAACAGGTATGCCCGCTGCTATTACCACAAGCTCTCCTTTTTATATATCCCGACTCAAGGGCTTGCTTAACTGAATGGTCTATAACCTCATCTGTGGAATCCATCCTTTCAGCAATAATAGGGTATACCCCCATACAATTGAAAGTTTTCTTGCAACGGCCTCATAAGGTGTTGTTGCAATTAAAAGTGACTCAGGCCTGTATTTGGAAACCATCCTTGCTGTGTGGCCAGATTGGGTTGCTGTAATAATAGCACTTGCACCCAGTTCAGCCGCTGTGGCACATGTTGAATAGCTTATAGCGCTTGTAACATTATCAGCCTTCATGGGCTTTCTTTTTTCTATCATCTCACTATAATTTAAAGACATCTCAGTTCTTTGTGCAATCTTACTCATTGTTCTTACGGTTTCTACAGGATATTTGCCATTTGCAGTCTCTCCAGAGAGCATTATTGAATCAGTACCATCAAATATTGCATTTAGCCAACTCTTTACTTCGGCTCTTGTTGGTCTTGGATTTTTTATTAGTGGTCTAAGCATCTGAGTTGCAGTAATAACAACTTACAGTTTTATTCTTATTAGTTAATTTTTTTTTGAATTACTGGAACTTCCTCCGCAGGAATTTTTTTCAAAACCTAGGTCGCCTCTTGCAACCATTATACCATGAGAAAACCTAATATTTCATCAATATTATCTACGGCTTCTCTATTTTCTATTTTTGATATTATGAGTATTTTACTTCCATTGTTCTTTTCAAGTATACGCCTTATGGAAATTACATCCGCCGACTTACGTATAAAAGATGCAGCAATTATATCTACGCCCATATTAATTCCAAATATTATATCATTAATGTCCTTGCTGGTAAGCGCTGGTATATTTATGGACACACCTGGAATATTAACTCCCTTATGATTTCCCAGTGTTCCGCTGTTCATTACAATACAATTAATTTCAGTATCATCAATACCCACTACTTTAAATCCGATAAGGCCATCATCAACTAATAATAAATTTCCAATACTCAAATCCTGCGGCAGCTTATTATAGGAAATTGAACACATTGTCTCATCACCGATTATATCCCTCGTTGTAAATATAAAGGATTGGCCTTCACTTAGCTCAACTTTTCCACTCTTATAATTACCTGTTCTTATTTCAGGGCCCTTAGTATCAAGAATAATAGCAATGGGTTTATTAAGTTTGTCACGAATTTTTTTAATTGTTTCTATTCTTTTACCATGTTCTTCGTAGTCACCATGAGAAAAGTTCAACCTGGCAGCGTCCATTCCAGAATTTATTAACTTTTCAATTACTTCAACATTTTCACTGGCAGGGCCAATAGTACAAATTATTTTTGTTTTTTTCATGTCACATCTCCTATTTCGCAAGTACGTAAGCAAGTTCCATCGAATAGTTGAATGTATGTCTTTTTCATTTCAAGGGCTTTGCTTATATCAACATCAATAACCTTATTTCCACTTACACCAACAACCCTTGATGAAGAATCTTCAGCAAGAAGCTCAACTGCCCTTGCGCAGAGCCTGAAGCCAGCATCCTATCAAATGCAGTAGGGACTTCCGCCTCTTTGAATATGTCCAAGTGTTGTTACTCTGGCCTCCAGCCCTGAGGTATTTTGAATATTCATGGCAAATTCATTTGCATTACCTACTCCCTCGGCAATGACTACTATACTGTGAAGCTTCCTTTTAATTTGCCTTCTATAATCTCTTTACAGACTTCATCAATACTACTTTTAACTTCGGGTACTATTATACTTTCTGCTCCGCCTGTAAGGCCTGCGTAAAGTGCGATGTCGCCACAATGCCTTCCCATAACCTCAATTATACTTACCCTTTCATGAGAAGTCGATGTATCCCTTAATTTATTTATTGCATCTAAAACTGTATTTAACGCTGTATCAAATCCTATTGTAAAGTCAGTATAAGCCAGGTCATTATCTATTGTACCTGGGACTCCAATGGAAGGAAAACCAAGCTCTGATAGCTTCTTAGCTCCCATGAAGGAGCCGTCACCGCCAATTACAACCATGCCTTCAATACCAAATACTTTCATAACATTTGCAGCCTTTTTCCTGCCCTCGGTCTTAAAATCTCCAAACTATCTTGATCTTGTCGCGTATTATGGTAAAAATCCTATTGCGATGTATTCTGGTGCCAGGGTTTTTCCTGGTCGGACGATCCGAAATTTGGAGTAGGTCTATGGAATGACTTTGTCAGAAATATCCTTTTATCTGATAAAAAAACAGGCCCTGGGGTTGTGCAGGATTTTGATGAGAAGCTTTTGGAATGGAAAGATAAACCCTGGGAAATGGCTCAGTGGGTTGCAGATAAAATCGGAATAACTCGATCGTTAAAATTACGGACAATATTGGATCTGATTTGATCCACAAGTGAAAGAGAATATACATTTTCAGAAAAAATATAAATTACTTTCCGGGAAATTTGTACAAAACACAAGGACAGGCACTGAAATTCGATTGGTCGCGTTTTTTGCTCGGATTTGGCCAGGTGGAAAAATTTCAAAAGGTAAAAAAGGGCAATGGTTCGCGGTTTACCAGCGATCGATTAACTACCGTGTACATGCAGTGGTTACTAGTAACTACGATACTTTTTTGGAGGCTGCGTCTTCAATAATGTTCAGAAAACCCACACTCAAGCCTGTAGCAGCAAAGGGCTCAAGCGTGGGCGGATTGATGGAAATTCCGGTATTTCATATTCATGGATATATTGATCTTCCGAACAAATTTAAAGAAACAAGAAAGGGTAAAACGTGAACCATTTGTAGAACCTGTCATAACCACCAGCGATTATATATCAGCATGGGAAAACAGAAATGCTTACAACCCTACCATGGGCCCTCAAATTCACATTCTTCGTCATTACAGCGTGCTTTTCATCGGATTTTCTTTTCGTGATTGGAAGGTAAACAATCTTCTGAAGAAGCTCAATAAGGATCGTGCAAAACGTAAAGATCGCCTGTATCATTATGCGATCCTGAGACAGGATCAGATTGATGAAAAAGGGGAAGCATATTTCAAAGAGAAGCTTGGTGTAAAACCAATTCCCATAAAGGATTTCCCCCAAATAAAAGACCTCCTCAGCCATCTATACCAACAAGGGCTTATTCAAGATCATCAAGGAAATACAAAAATACAACTTTCATATTATGAAGGTAAAAACAAAAACATAAAAGATAGAGGTATTTCACTTTCCCTCGCTGATTATTTTGAAGAGCTTTATAACTGCAGGCTTTCCATGGTCCAGAGGAAAAATTCCAAAGCGCACCCATATCCGCTCAGAACAAGCGTGAGAAAAAATAATAGAAACATATGAATACTCAATCCTCCACCATCGTCCAACGTCTCTGGAACTACTGCAACGTACTGCGCGATGACGGCGTCAGTTACGGCGATTACGTCGAGCAGCTGACCTATCTGCTCTTCCTGAAAATGGCCGATGAGCAGACCAAGCCGCCTTACAAAAAGCCGTCCATCATCCCGGAAGCCTACGCCTGGCCTTCTTTCCAGAACCGGGATGGCAGCGATCTGGAAATCCACTACCGCGAAACGCTGGCTGCGCTCGGCAAAAGCGGCGGCATGCTGGGGATCATCTTCCGCAAGGCGCAGAACCGCATCCAGGACCCGGCCAAGCTCAAGCGCCTGATCGCCCTGATCGACGAAGAGACCTGGATGGGACTGGACATCGACATCAAGGGCGAAATCTACGAAGGCCTGCTGCAAAAGAACGCCGAAGACACCAAGAGCGGCGCCGGGCAATACTTCACGCCGCGTCCGCTGATCAAGGCGATGGTGGAAGTCATGCACCCCGAGCCGGGGATGACCATCTGTGATCCGGCCTGTGGGACGGGCGGTTTCTTCCTGTCCGCGCATGATTACATCTCCAACAATTACAATCTGGACCGGGACCAAAAACACGCGCTTCGCGACGCGGACCTTCAAAGGCTGGGAGATCGTGGACAATACCGCCCGTCTATGCGTGATGAACCTGTACCTGCACGGCATCGGTGGGGAGAACTCTCCGGTTGAAGTCAACGATGCGCTTATCTCCGATCCTGGTCAACGCTTCGATATGGTGCTGACCAATCCGCCCTTTGGCAAGAAGAGCAGCGTGACCATTGTCAACGGCGAAGGCAAAGCCGAGCGGGATGCCCTGACCTACGAGCGCGACGATTTCTGGGCCACCACCAGCAACAAGCAGCTCAACTTTGTCCAGCACATCGCCACCCTGCTGGAGATCGACGGCAGCGCGGCAGTGGTCGTGCCGGATAATGTGCTCTTCGAAGGCGGGGCCGGCGAGACGGTCCGCAGGCGATTGCTGGCGGGATTTGATGTCCATACGCTGTTGCGCCTGCCGACCGGTCTCTTTTATGCGCAGGGGTCAAGGCTAATGTGCTCTTCTTCGATAAGAAACCCGGCCGCGAAAAAGCCGTGGACCGAAAAGGTGTGGATTTACGATCTGCGCACTAACCATGCACTTCACGCTCAAAACCAATCGCTCGATACAGAGGACCTGAAAGACTTCATCCGAATGCTATAACCCGGAGAACCGTCATCATCGCACAGGAAACCGAACGCTTCCGCGCTTTCACCTACGATGAGATCATGGCAGCGAGACAAGGTCAGCCTGGATATTTTCTGGTTGAAGGATGAGTCCCTGGAAGATACGGAAAACCTGCCTGATCCGGATGTATTGGCTGAGGAGATTGTGTCCAGTTTGCAGGCGGCGTTGTTGCAATTCGAGAATATCGCGGGAGAATTAGGCGAAGAGTAAACCTGAATTTGTGAAGTTGCTTTCACCGCGTCTCTGCCGTTTCCAGGGCGGCGCGCGCCATGAGCGGGATCATCTTTCCGAAGGCCTCGAAGCGTTGGTCCTGCGTCTGGCCGCGATGGTAGCGGATGTAGATTTGGGCGATGATGACAGTGAGCCGAAAGAGCCCCAGGGCATGATAAAAATGGATGTCATGGACGGAGCGGCCGCTTTTCAGCGCATAGCGTTCCACCAGTTCGCGCCGTGTCAAGAAACCCGGGCTGGTGGGCATCATCGCCATGCCCTGGAAATAGGGTGGATCGGTTGACTCCGTCCAGTAACTGAGCAGGGCACCCAGGTCATTGAGGGGATCACCCAACGTACACATGTCCCAATCGAATATGGCGACGATCTTTCCCGGATCTGACGAGTCGAACATCACGTTGTCTAGCTTATAGTCGTTGTGTACCAGCGAATAGTCGCTTGCGGTTGGTTGGTGTGCTTGCAACCAACGGTGGACGCTCTCCATGTCCACTACTTCCTCGGTCTTAGCCGAGTTCCAGCGCTTATACCAGCCCTCGATTTGGCGGGTGATGAACCCTTGTGGTTGGCCCAGGTCGCTCAGGCCGATGGCCCGGTAATCCACGGCGTGGAATTCAGCCAGAGCATCCACCAAGGCCGCGCTCATGCGATGTGGCGCATCGGGCATCGCCGCAAATGCAGACGGCATGGAACGTCGCACCACCACGCCTCGGCGCCGCTCCATCACGAAAAAGTCCGCCCCGATGATGGAGGCATCGTCACAGTACAAGAAGGCACGCGGGGCATGTGGAAATGCCTGGTACAACACGGACAAAACCTTATATTCGCGTGCCATATCATGCGCCGATTTGGCTACCGGTCCCAGTGGCGGTCTGCGTAACACATATTGGTGTGCCCCATAATCGAGCAGGTAGGTGAGATTGGCAGCCCCGCCGCCGAATTGACGCACAAGCGGAGGCTGCGTGGCGCCAGTGAGACGCCCGTTGAGATAGCGCGCCAGTTTTTCTTCATCCAAACGTTCATCTGCACGAACGGGAATGGTATCTGTATTTTGTTCGCTCGGCATTCCGGACTCCTCTCCGTCTTATTGATATCCCTGCAAGATCCGCTTGGCCACCGAACGTTTATGGACTTCATCGGGACCGTCGTAGATGCGGGCGGCGCGTTCATGGCGGTACCAGAAGGCAATCGGCGTTTCGTCGGTCATGCCCAGCGCGCCATGGGCTTGCAAGGCGCGGTCGAGCACCCGTTGCAGCACGCCGGCCACATAGAATTTGATCAGCCCCACTTCTTCGCGCGCCGCGTACTGGCCCTGCTCATCTATTTTATAGGCAGCGTCCAGCACCATCAGGCGGGCGGCGTTGATTTCAGCGCGCGATTCGGCCACCCAGTTTTGGATGGTCTGTTGTTCTGCCAGGGGACGCCCTGGAGCCACCTCTCTGCGGACGGCTTGTTCACACATCAAGTCGAAGGCGCGCTCGCAGATGCCGACCCAGCGCATGCAATGGTGGATACGGCCTGGCCCCAACCGCTCCTGCGCGATGGCGAAGCCCGCTCCCTCCAAACCCAACAGGTTGCTTTGTGGGACACGTACACCATCGTACATGATTTCACAGTGACTGGCCCAGCCTGCCCCACGTTCTCCCATCACCGATGTTTTGCGCACCAGTCGAAAGCCACGCGCATCCGTCGGCACAATGATCTGGCTGGCGCGTTTGTATTTCTCCGCTTGCGAGTCGGTGATCGCCATAACGATGGCAAACGCCGCTCCTTCCGCCCCGGTCGAAAACCACTTGTGACCTGTGATCACATAATCGTCGCCATCCTTCACCGCCACCGTACTCATCCAGGTTGGATTGGAGCCCGGGTTCTCTGGCTCGGTCATCGAGAAGCAACTCCGCACCTCTCCGGCCAGCAGCGGTATGAGATATTTTTCTTTTTGCTCCGGTGTGCCATGCTCCATCAGGATTTCCATATTCCCGGCATCCGGCGCCTGGCAATTGAGGACATAATGCCCCAAGGGCGACCGTCCCAATACTTCGCTGACCTGGCCATGTTCGACCAGGGACAGCCCCATGCCACCGTATTCCTGTGGGATTTGTGGCAGCCAAAACCCCAATGATTTGGCGGTCTTTCGTTTTTTATCTAGTTCCGCCATCAACGGATCGTATTCATGGTTCAATAGCAACGGTTCAAGGGGAATGACTTCCTTTTCGATGAACTCGCGCAGGGTGATCAAGATCTTTTTCATTGTAAATGAGTTTGTTTCCATATGGGCTCCACGGTTGGACGTTTCAATTCAATCGGTGTGCTGGCCGACCGTCCACCGTCAATGTTGAGTTTCATAATTTCATTAACACAAATTTTAGCACCACACTGGGGATTGTGACCCATCCCTCTAACAATAAAGTCCCAAGAGCTGAAAATTCTAGCCACCTGAAAGTTTGTCTTAAGAGCAGCTCGTTGGTCGAGTAGGCGGTGTTTGTTCGCCATATCGCCCGTCCTGGCGTTCCGGGCCAGGGAGACCAAAATGGCAAAAGTGTTCTTGAACCTGGTGGTCTCGATACTCCGCTTCGTACCCTTTCGGGCACAAGCGGTACTCGACCACCGACAGCGGGTTGAAAATTAAAATTGTCAGGTAGATAGCTGAAAGTTTAGAAAAAAAGTTTAGAGCAGTTTAAGGGGGTATGCTATAATCAAATTGTAAATTTCGGGGACATGACAGGCAATGCGAGTGAATGCATCATTGTACGTCTGACATCCCCGATTTTACCTTACCTGGTCTATTTTCCTGGTTTCGGATCAACATAAAACTTTTTTATAAGTGCAGTGACTGTGGATAAGTTTACAGTCTCTCATCGTTTATTGGTGGAAGGAGGCATCAATGAAAACTGTCATCGCGGGTGCATTAGGGGAATGTGTCCATGTGGCTGGAGTGTCTAAATTTTTACGTCTGGCGGAACAGGCTGGCTGGAAGACGATCTTCCTCGGTCCGGCTGTGCCCGTCAAAACAATGCTGGACACCGTCCGCAAGGTGAGAGCGGAATCAGATGGCGACCAGGTGCTGGTCGGGGTTTCGTATCGTCTGACGCCCGAGACCGGAGAACGCTTGCTTGGTCAGTTCGCAGAGGAAGCCTCCGAGTTGCATGAGTCGGGGGTCCGTTTTGTGTTTGGGGGCACGCCGCCCGTCGCGGAACGGGCGGACAAGATCGGTTTCTTCGAGCGTTCTTTTGATGGGACGGAACCTGTCGAGGAAGTGCTGGCCTATCTCAAGGGACAGACGCGCGAGATGAGCGCCGAGGATTTCCCGCAGACGACTATCGAACGCATCCGTTGGAAGTCGCCTTATCCGATCCTGCGTCACCACTTCGGCTTGCCAACCATGGAAGCCACGCTCAAAGGCATCGAGCAGATTGCCGAAGCCAAAGCGCTGGATGTGATCTCGCTGGGCATCGACCAGGACGCGCAGGCAAATTTCTTCCATCCCGAGCGGCAGGACGCGCGTCAGACGGGTGCGGGAGGCGTGCCTGTCCGCAGCGCAGACGATTATCGCGCGCTATATCAGGCCAGCCGTCGCGGCAATTTCCCCTTGCTGCGCACGTATTCCGGCACAGACGATTTCCTCGAACTGGCTGAAATGTATGTGGAGACCATCAATATCGCCTGGTGCGCCATCCCGCTCTTCTGGTTCAACGCCATGGACGGGCGCGGTCCCTGGGATTTGGAAGGTTCGATCCGGGAACATCAAAAGGTCATGGCGTTTTATGCTGAGCGCGGTATTCCGGTCGAACTCAACGAGCCGCACCATTGGGGTATGCGCGACGCGCCGGATGTGGTCTTTGTGGTATCGGCATTCCTGTCTGCCTACAATGCGCGCGCTTTTGGCGTGCAAGATTACATTGCGCAACTCATGTTCAATAGCCCGGCGGAGCTTTCGGACAAGATGGACCTGGCCAAGATGCTGGCGGTGTTGGAGATGATTGTCCCCCTTTCCCTCACCCCCAGCCCCTCTCCCGGAAGGGGGCAGGGGTGAGGGTCAATTCCGCATTTACAAACAAACCCGCACGGGCCTGCTCAGCTATCCGGTTGAGATCAACGCGGCGCGGGCGCACTTGTCGGCCAGCATCTACCTGCAAATGGCGCTGCGTCCTGCCATTATCCACATCGTTGGGCATACGGAGGCTGACCACGCCGCCACAGCAGATGACATCATCGCAGCCTCGCAGATGGCGCGCCGTGCCATCGAAAATGCTATGGGACAGCCAGACTTAACGATGGACCCGGAAGTGATGGCGAGAAAGACTGAATTAGTGCAGCAGGCCCAGGTCACGCTTGAGGCGATCAAGGCTATCGCGTCCGCCTCTGTCTCGGACCCGTGGACTGATCCCGCCACATTGGCCAAATCCATTTCCCTGGGGATTATGGACGCGCCACAACTGGGCAACAATGAATTTGCCCGTGGTGAAATCGTCACCCGCATTGACAAGCGCGGCGCCTGTGTTGTGGTTGATGACGCCGGGAATTTGATATCAGAGAGAGAACGTTTACATAAGTTTCTTTAATAACCCAAAAAGGAGACAACATGGCAAGAATTCAACGATACTCCGTGATTGGCGCTGGTCATGGCGGGAGGGCAATGGCAGCTCATCTGGCCTTGATGGGATTTGATGTCGCTCTGTATAATCGAACCCCAGAACATATCGAGGGAATCAAGGCACGCAAAGGAATCGATCTGGAAAGCGCCGAAGGTGGGCCACACGGTTTTGCCAGGTTTGCACTGGTGACATCTGAGATGAAGGCTGCTGTGCGACATGCGGATGTATTGATGGTGGTGGTGCCGTCCTCAGCGCATGTGGATGTAGCGAAGAGTATGGCTCCACATTTGAAGGAGGGAAAGTTCATTATTTTGCACCCTGGCCGTACCTGTGGCGCAATCGAATTCGACAAAACATTGCGCGATGCGGGTTGCAAGGCCAAAGCTATCGTTGCGGAAGCCGAAACCTTTATCTACGCCAGCCGCGCGGACGGGCCGGCGCAGTCGCGCATTTTCCGCATTAAGGAGGCAGTTCCGTTGGCGGCTTTGCCCGCCACAAAAACGACTTCGGTGCTCGAGGCGATACAACCCGCATATCCGCAATTCATTGATGGGATCGATGTCCTGCACACGGGGCTCAACAATATGGGCGCCATTTTTCATCCGGCCATTACGATCTTGAATGCAGGTCGTATCGAAGCCACACATGGAGATTTCCAGTTCTACATTGACGGTGTCACCCCCAGCGTGGCGCACATCCTCGAAGTGTTAGACCGTGAACGAGTGACAGTAGCATCCTCACTGGGTATTCGTGCGCGCACTTCTCTGGAATGGTTGCAACTCGCTTATGATACAAGGGGGGATGATTTGCACGAGGCTATCCACAACCAGCCAGGTTATTATGGTATCAAAGCTCCTAATACACTAAAACATCGTTATATCTTCGAAGATGTTCCCATGAGCCTGGTACCGATGGCTGCGTTAGGAGTACGCTATGGCGTCAGCGTGCGCGGCATGGACAGCATGATCCGTCTGGCAAACTTTATCCACAGCACGGATTACTGGCGGCGCGGCCGCACCCTGGACAAGTTGGGTATCGAGCAGTACAGCGTAAGCGAATTAACTGAATTTGTCCGCGTAGGTCTTCCAGGCTGATACAATTGAAGGATGGAGACTCTACTCAATACTCTCGTTGCTGTTGATTGGTATGTCTGGATCGGGTTGCCATTGATGATTTTCGCGGCCCGCGTGTGTGACGTTACGTTGGGAACCATGCGTATCATTTTCACTTCGCGTGGCATGCGTAATTGGGCGCCCGTGTTGGGCTTTGTTGAAACATTTATCTGGATCATAGCTGTTTCATCGATTGTGAAGCATGCCCAAAATGTTGCCGCTTATATCGGCTATGCAGGCGGTTTTGCCACAGGTACCTTCGTCGGCATGATGATCGAGAGTCGGCTGGCGATGGGCACCCTCACCGTCCGTGCTATCATCCGCCGTGACCCGAAGGAACTGCTCCAGAACCTGTTAGATGCTGGTTTTGGGATTACCACCGTTGACGGTCGTGGGGCTACTGGTGATGTTAAGATTATCTATTCAACGGTAAAACGCGCCGACCTGCCCGCCGTGATCGACATCTTCCATCGGGCCCTGCCAGGTGCGTTCCTGTCCATCGATGAAGTCCGCTCCACGGAGCAGGGAGTTTTTCCCGTTTCAAAGACCCACTTTGCCCGCAATATGGGCACCAAAAAATAGGAGCCTCCAATGCCGCTTTTATTGTTAATCCGTCACGGCGAGAATGAATTCGTAAAAACAGGCAAGATGGCCGGGCAACTTCCTGGCGTTCATCTCAATGAGCGCGGAAGGAAACAGGCAGCCGAGCTTGCCGAAGCGTTGAAGCAGGTTCCGTTGAAAGCCATTTATTCCAGTTCTCTGGAGCGTGCTGTCGAAACGGCCGAACCGATTGCCGAAGGCCGCAAACTCGAAATCCAGCTACGTCCGCAATTTATGGACAACGACATCGGCAAGTGGCAGGGACGCACCCTCAAGCAATTGAGCAGGTTGAAGAAATGGAAGATCGTCCAGCAGGCCCCTTCGCGCTTTACCTTCCCGGAGGGAGAGTCCTTTCTCGAAACGCAGATGCGCATCGTCTCCACCCTGGACGAAATCGCTGCCAGCCATAAACCGAAGGACATCGTAGCTGTCGTCTTCCACGCCGACCCGATCAAACTGGCCGTGGCTCATTACCTGGGCATGCCGCTCGATCACTTCCAGCGCCTGGGGTGTGACACGGCTCTGTTCAGTGTTGTATGTCAGTGAGACAGGCGCACATCTGATCAAACTCAACCAAAGACCACCGTTCGATTTTTTGCCGAAAGCAGAAAAAGAAAAAATAAGCAGCCCCCCTTTGGCCAGATAGGAAAACTTTTATGGGTATCTTACCGACTGGCACAGTCACATTCCTCTTCACCGATATCGAAGGCTCAACAAAACTCTGGGAACAATATCCTGAAGCGATGAAGTCTGCCTTAGCGAAACATGATGCCATTTTAAAAGAAGCGTCGAAGCAAATCACGGACAGTTCATCAAAACGACAGGCGATGGGGTACATGCGGTTTTCGCAACTGCGATGGATGCGGTCAATGCTTCTATCGATGCACAACGACATTTTCAGACTTCGGAGGTCTTCGAAGACCTCCGAAGATCTCCGATTCAAGTGTCCGCATGGGAATGCACACTGGCGAAGCGGAACTGCGCGATGGCGATTATTATGGCGGCACGCTCAACCGCGCCGCGCGCATCATGGGCGTTGCTTATGGTGGGCAGATCCTGCTATCAGCTGTCACGGCTGCGCTGGCGCGTGAACAGCTTCCAGAGAATACATCCCTACTCGATTTGGGTGAACATCGACTCAAGAACCTGAGCCAACTCGAAAACATTTTTCAACTCAATGTCCCAGGTTTGCCCAACGATTTTCCTCCTCTCCAATCGCTGACTACAATTCCCAATAATCTGCCGAGTCGCCTCACATCTTTTATCGGACGTGACAAAGAAATTGCTGAGATCAATTCTTTGCTCGATACGGCGCGCCTCGTTACGTTAACGGGTTCGGGTGGTACGGGGAAAACCCGTCTCTCTATCGAGATCGGTACGCTGGAGTTGCCCTCTTTCCAAAATGGTGTCTGGCTGCTCGAACTTGCCCCGCTGACCGACCCAACCCAAATCATCCCTGCTCTGGCGCAAGTTTTTGGCTTGCAGGAAAATCCCTATGCCACACTCGAAATCCATGCTCATGGATTACCTGCGCGACAAAAAACTTCTGTTGGTTTTAGATAATTGCGAGCATCTCATCGATGCCTGTGCCCACCTGGCCGACGATCTCCTGCATCATTGCACGGGGCTAAAAATCCTTGCCAGCAGTCGCGAAGCCCTGGGCATTGCGGGTGAGATGGCCTATTCCACGCCCTTCGCTTGCGAGATGCGGAATCGACGCAGCTTTTCGTGGAACGCGCCATGTGCAGCGAACTCGAACTTCCGTCTGACAGATGATAACGCTTCATTCGTTGCCCAAATCTGCTCCCGCCTCGACGGCATTCCGCTGGCGATAGAACTGGCTGCCGCGCGAACCAAGCTGCTTTCCCCCGAACAGATTGCGACACGGCTGGATGACCGCTTCCGCCTGTTGGTGGGCGGCAGCCGCACTGCGTTGCCACGTCAACAGACTCTGCGTGCCTTGATCGATTGGAGCTATGACCTGCTTTCGGATGAAGAGAAAGTCCTCTTGCGTACCGCGTCTGTATTCGTAGGCGGCTGGACTCTGGATGCTATCGAAGCTGTTTCCAGACGATCCGAATGTACTTGAGAACTTGGAGCAGCTTGTCAACAAGTCGTTGGTGATAACAGAAGAACGTGAAAGTGGGATGCGTTTTTCCATGCTTGAGACGATCCGCCAATACGCACGGGAAAAGCTGTTTGATGCGAAGCAGGTAGGGGCAGCGCGTGATCGGCATTTCGTCTATTTCACTGAACTTTCAGAGAAACTTTGGGATGCATTCCGCTCTTCATCTGTTTCCATTTGGAGAGACAGGACAGACGAAGAAGCTGAAAACCTGCGTGCTGCATTGGAATGGGGCCTGGAAAACCATATCGAAGAAGCCATCCGTTTAGCCGCAAACTTTTGCCTGGTTTCGGATTGGCTTAGCAATCAGGCCTTGGGACTGACTATGGTTAAATCGGCTATCGAAAAAGTCCAATCCTTGCCGCCCGCAGAAGGTAAGGTCGATATTCAACGGCAGGACTTACTTGCCAGGGCATTCTTCGCGCAGGGTATGATTGCATTGAGCAAAGGGTATTTGCCCCTCTCCAAACAGGCTTTGCACGAAGCGATCTCGATTTCGCGAGCCATTGGTGACAAACACCTCCTGGGATACAGCCTGGAATTGCTCTATACGGTATCAACCTTCATCGACGAGCCTGAAGCAGAAGATTTTGCATACGAAGGTTTAAATATTTTTACCGATGAGATTGATGACAGTTGGGGATTAGGGATGGCCTATCAGAACATAGCCAGGATCGCGATCAGCAAAGGCGATCAAGATGAAAAGCGAGAATATTTAGCGAAATTCAATGAACTGAGACGAGAAGCGCCTGTATCGATACAAGCCGGGATGTCTTTGATGGGGCTGGGGAGGAGCGAGAGCGAACAGGGCAACTACGAAAATGCAATACCGTTATTCGAAGACGCATTAGATGTATTCAGTCAATTGCGAATTAAGAACTTCCAGATGGCGGTCAAGAGTCAACTCGGTCATATTGCCCGTTATACCGGTGATCTGGCTGGGGCAAAGTCGATCTATCGGGAAACCATCCTAGGTTGGCAGGATATAGGCAATCGTGGCGCTATTGCGCATGAATTGGAAAGTTTTGCGGCCATTGCGATTACAGAAGAAGAGCCTCAACGCGCGTTAAAGCTCTTTGGCGCGGCGGAAGCCTTGCGCGAGAGAAGCAATTCTCCTATGACAGACTTCGAACGCGTTGAATACCATCAAATGGTTGCGCATGTGCGTTCGTTGCTGAATGAAACGGATGCTGACTTGCTCTGGGCGGAGGGACGGTCTATGAAGATGGAGCAGGCGATCCAGTTGGTGTTGGAGTAGCAATTATGGCAATTGTTCTGGAAACAAAACGACTTCTTTTCAGACATCAAATCATGGAAGATTTGAATGATCTCTGGGCATTGTACAGTAATCCCAATATTACGAAATACATCCCCGACGCGCCCCGCTCGCGTGATGAAGCCAGGGAAGAGTTGGAATGGTTTTTACATGGGCATCCCAAATATCCTGAATTTGGTCTTTGGGCCACGATTCACAAGGAAACTGGAAAATTCATCGGTCGCTGTGGCTTGCTCCCGTGGACAATTGAAGAACAGGATGAAGTGGAGGTAGCTTATACACTTGCTGAAGAATATTGGGGACAAGGATTGGGAACCGAAGCAGCAGATGGAATTCTGCGCTATGCTTTTGGGACCTTGAAACTGTCGCGTCTGATCTGTTTAATCGACCCCGATAATATCCCCTCTCAAAAAGTAGCAGAAAAGATTGGCATGTCCCTTGAGAAGAGGGTGGATGGCATTGACGGAGATAATCTTCCAACCCTGATCTATTCGATTTCTAGATAACAAAAAAGCTCTGTCGAGAGCTTGCCTCGACAGAGCTTTTGAACACCGTAATAACGGTTAAGTTTACTGATTGTATTAAGGGTTCATGCTGGTATAGAGGGCGATGCTATTACCGGTCGGATCTTTGAACACGCCCCACCAACCGATCGTAGGGATTTCCATTTTTTCTTGCTGGATGGTTGCACCCAGTTCGGCGGCTTTCTTGAGATCAGCTTCGATATCTTCGCTGTTGACGTAGATGAGCACGTCGCCAGGTTTGACGTTTTCACCAACGGGGCTGAAGCCGCCGCCGGGACCTTCATGCGGATCCCACATGGTGTAATCCATTTGTTCATCGCGCTCGATATGCCATCCGAAGAGTTTCTGATAAAAATCGGCCGAGGCCTTTCAGTTGCTTAGTGGGGATTTCGATATGGACAATATTTCGCTTGGTCATGACAGTCTCCTCTTTAAAAATAGGACAGGATTTGTCTATATTATAGAATTTATGTTCTATTAAGTCAAGCCCCTCCGGAGAACTGTTTAAGCGATCCCTTCGAACAAGTCCGTGACAACCTTTGTCTTCCCATTGGTTGGTGGGTAGGCGCGCATGTAATCTTCGTGTTTTTCGAGCGCGCGTGTGGCAAAACCCATCAGACCGCGACGCATCAGAATCCCGCCTTGAGAAGCATGACAGGCTCCTGCTGCTCGTTTGGCCTCGGCTACATCGCTAATGTCAATGCGAGCGTGGGTGGGGAATTCTACGTCCACCAGGGATTTTAGGTCAATGTCTTTGTTGCGGCCCCACTTGCGCGGATCCATGCCAAATAATGGCATCAGGCGTGTGGCCCATTTCAGGAATCCGCGCGGGAACAGGTGATAGTAAAGAGCCAGCGGTTTAAACGGTGACCCGGCTTCGGGGTAGAAAGAAGCGTCGTCTGCTTTTTCGAAGGCCAGCGTTGTCGCTTTTTGGATGTGGATGTGGTCAGGGTGTTTGTATCCGCCCATGGGGTCGAAAGTCAGTACAATGTCGGGTTTGATCTCACGGATATATTTGACGACTTTTCCCGCCACTTCTTCGACCGAATGATTGATCTGTGCGTTCGGATGCTCGTTTTCGGGCGTTCCGGGCATACCGGAGTTGCGGTATCCCAGCAAATGCAGGCTGGTCAGCCCCAGGCTTTGCGTCGCGCAGCGCAGCTCGGCTTCGCGCAGCGCGGAGATGCTGTCATAGTTTTTCATATATTCATCGTCTACGGTGCCGGCTTCGCCAAGCGTGGCACAGACGAGATGGACTTGGTATCCTTTTTGCGCGTAAAGTGCCAGCGTACCGCCCATGCCGAAGGATTCGTCATCGGGGTGGGCCAGCACGGCTAATATTGTTCTGTTTGTCATTGTTTCCTCGTTGTAGTGAATAGATAGCTCTTAATGTCATTCATCCCTTATTGTTGACGACAATTACCGCTTGTAGTCTTACTTTCTCTATCCCCATATTTTGTCAGGGCGTGCAATCAATCATACTGGGCGTCATCTCGCTGCGTGGCCTGTCGCAGACGGTCACACAGCATGCGCATGACAGCCAGGCTGACTTCTGGCCGTTCCCGCAATAAGCCCTCGAAGCTCTTTTGGTCCAGACAAAGCAGATGAACATCTCCTGCCGCGGTAAGCGTCGCACTGCGCAAGCTGCCGCTGATTACGGACATCTCGCCAACTACCTCGCCGGCTTTTCGACGCGCTACTTCTTTATCGTCGTGGTTTTCGTTTTTGACCAATACGCGTACTTCTCCAGAAACAAGGACATACATTTCATCCCCCGGTTCATCCTGCTCGAAGATGATTTCGCCATCCAGGAAGTGATGCTCGCTTGCAATGGCGGCGACGCGTTTCAGGTCTGCCGGGGAGAGATCGGCTAGAAGCGGTACGCGCCGGAGCAAAAGGATGCGTTCCATGATCGAAAGGGTAGTGATTGTGTCCATAAATTCACCAATTCGTAGTTTGTGGGCGGCAACTTCTCGGACGAATGGAGTCCGTATCTGTTTGTGCGAGGCGGGTGAGAATAGCACTCTGCATCGGAATTCTCTTCCGGGGTAACTGCAAAGGCAGCGCAGGCGCGCAACCAGTCATCGGTTTCGTGCTCTAATACATCTAGCATGATCTCGGCCGAATGACCATTTGCCTGAGCTGATTCGACCGGTTCCCAGATTTCCAATAAGCGGACGGATGAGGCTGGCATCCCGGATTGTTTCGAGTGTTTCTAGCGCGTTGGCGCGTTGATTGGGTTCCCGGCTTTGCAGATTGTCCATTGCCACGGAGATCGTTTCACGGTCGTTCAGCAGGCTGAGGGCCATCAATGCGTTCAGGCTATCCTTGCGGGCGCGATCACGAAGAGAATCTGCCAGAAGTTGCATGGGGCCATTCTGGGCCTGTGCATCAATCGAACGCCACAGATCGTTATAACGCAGCGCGCTGGAGATGCGTCCCTGCGCATACGCGCGTAACTGGTCTTCAGCCTGAACTGTAGGCAGGTGGGAGAGTGCTTGTAAGGCGCCTTCTTCCGAATCCGGATCGGCTAATTTTGTCAAGACGCCGTCCAGGGTCTGCGGACCGATGCGGGCAAGTCCCAGCACCGCGCCTTCACGGACGCCGGAATCATCGTCCGCCAGGGTATCGAGTAGCACGGTCGTAGCACTGGATCCGTATGAACCCAGGGCAATGGCTGCGGCGCGGCGGACAGGCGAGGGGGCGTATTGATCGACCAGTTCGTTCTCAATCAGCGCAAAAGCTTCCTGATCGCCCCATTCGGCCATGGCCTGGATGGCGTAGATACGGTCATCCTGCTCGCCCAGCACAGACATAGAACGCAGCAAGTCCCGCGCTTCTGGGTGGCTGCCCAGTCGCAACAGCCCGACCGCTGCGCGGCAGCGGACGAGCGCATCCGGATCCTTTAGCATTGGTTCCAGATAGGTTTTCAGGCCTTGTGGATATTGGGTCAACGTACACAGGGTTTCGATTGCCTGCGCGCGCACTTCGGGTTCCGGATCATTCATCCGTGCGTGAGACTTCCAGCATCGCTGAGGAAACCTCCGCGCGTGCCAGGGACTGCAAAGAGACGACTCTCACTTCACTTTCGGCATCCTCCAACGCAGCTACCAACGCGTCCCGTGCGCGCGGTTCATCCAGGTTGCCGAGGATTTCTGCCGAGGTGCGTCGCACCAACGGATCAGGATGCTGCCATCCCTTGCAAGGCCGCTTCGACGGTGGCCGCATCTTGCTGGAAACCGCCAAACGGTTCCTCTTCATCAGTAAACAAAGTTGGACGTCCAGCGCGCAACGCATCGACCAGTGCAAGTTTGTAAGCGCTGCCCGCACGCCAGATGAAATAACATGTAGCAACTGCTGCAACAAAGCCGAGTATATAAAGCTGCTGCGGTGAGAAAGATTGCTCACCAATCAATAAGATAGCGCCGGCGATAAACGTGCCCGCTTGCGAAGGAACACCGTTGATGAATGCCCGCACCTGGTCTCGACGTTCTGCCGGAACGGGGCTGAACAACGCCTGCCAGGCAGAATCTGCGATCCCGTTCAACCAAAGCATCTGGATGAAGCGGAAGGCCACGATGATGGCAAAAACTTCATAGATGGCCAGCGCGCCAAACCCAATCAAATAAACGATCGGAAGCAACATAAGCATCGGCATGATGCCGAAACGTGCGAACAGGCGGTTGGCCAGGAAAAGCGAGGCCAGAAAGGCTCCTGCCGTGCTTAAGGCATTGAATGCTCCCAGGAAACTGGCCAGCGTAGTCTTCATTGCTAAATTGAGCGGTAGCAGCCTTCGAGAAGGGCAGCGCAATCGAAAAATAGAGCACAGAGAACAATATCGCCGCAACAGACACCAATTGCATCAGTTGCGATCTGCGAACGAAGCGGTAGCCTTGCTGCATCTCGGCAACCAAACTTGGACGGGCCCGCCGCGCGTGTCGGATGCGGACCTCGGGCCTGCCTCCCCATCCGATCAGGGTTTTACCGAGAGCGAAGATGACCAGCGTGGCCGCGGCCATCACCAGGATCAGGTTCGGGGTTCCAATCCATTTAACCAGCAGGGTCGTGCCAAACCCGCCTATTACCGAGCCAAGGATACGTCCGGTATTAAATAACGGAAATAGACGCTTGCTCTGGCGTGTATCACACATCATGCTGGCAAAGCCCCAGATGACCAGGCTATTCAATGATTCAACGATTGCCATCCCAAGCCACAAGATCGGGTAGATAATTTCCAATTTGGTGAAAAGGAATGCCCAGCCACCAACCAGTACCACGGCCACAACGACCGGCAACACCACGTAAAGCGTTTCGTGACGAACTCGGCCGAGCAGGGCAGTAATACCCAGTGTAATGAAAAACGATAAGCAGCCCGAGCGCCATGTACATGTAGGGCAGAAATTGCACCCCATAGCGGGCGAAGAACAGGGCCTCGACACCCGTATTGCCCACGGTGTATCCGGCAGAAGCAAACAGCATCAAGCCGATCATCAGGCTGGCCATACGCTCCTCGCCCGGACGAATTTTCAGAACTTCGGCGAGACGTTTCATCTAGTGCCCAATAAGCGTTTGAGATGTTTCAATTCAATGTTGAGAAACCAGGCTACAAATTTGCTGAATGCGCCGGCCATCCAGCGTAATCGCGGGTTTTGCAACTGGTAATAAATCTTACTTCGGTCCTGTCATCCGGCAGCGCTTCCAGATAGGTTGTCTGTAAAAGATTGAAATGTCCCGGTGTGATTTGCATTTCGACTGTGTAGTAATCGAATGGCCGCCAATCCAGCACGGTTTCCAGCATATCTCCCACGCCATGATCGCAGTGATTGACCGCCCCCGGACCGGTGCGCCCGCCGGGTCGCAGACGCTTTGTCCAGCGCGTGTATGACTCCCACCACAAATTGCGCTTTTGCGGATCGTTCAACCATTCCCAGATGACCGGCGGTGGCGCATCAAACTCGGACTTCAGGCTTGCATCCGCTATTTCGGGTGTTACAACCACCCGACTGGTTTCCAGCAACGTCTCATATCGAGCTTGCAGATTTAAGCCATACGTTTTAATCAGGCTGTCAGTGAATTCCACTGCTTGCAAGTCATCCGGTTGCAAGTTCTAATTTTGAAAGTGAATCTTCGGTGAAAAGCGCGTATCCATGCCAGTCGGTAGAGGCAACCACCGGCTCTTTCCACGCGCGCTTGCGAACGAACATTGGCGCGAATCCCAACAGACCATGGTGGTCATCGATGCTCTGTTCGATATATTCTCCGAAATGGACAAAGAACTTCAAATCGAGTGTATTGATGTTTTGACAGGCCGCGCAGTTACAAGTCTGGTGCCGTTTGATGCTGGTAAGTTGGTTCTTGAAAGCGGCATACGTATTCTCGATCAATTCGAACAATGTTTCCCCGCGCAGGATCTTTTTTTCGGGCGTATACGCAAAAACAGCATCCCCTTCGATTTGAACCATATTTAGGAGTGGGACGTAACCGTCCAACCAGGAATTCGAGCAAGTCGGTGATGATTTCCTGGGCGTGATCGAACTCAGTCCCGGCCACAAAGGCGTTGTATCCTGAGATATCCGCTAATGCCAGGTAGCCATATTCGGTGCTGGTGTTGGTCATGATCGCAAATGGTCTAAGCGGCGAATTGAACGACAGTTGTGCTCGTTTCTGTGTCCGTCTCCTGAGCAATATAATTAGCCACAGCTTGGCAGTTCTTTAGTAATATTTTGGAAAATATAATCTTGAGCCCAGGGCGACGAATAAAGCGCGGTAAAGAAGGAGAGATCATCATTGTACGGATATGAAGACGCGTTTCTGTTCCATCTGAGTTTGGCTCAAGTTCGTAGGTCTGGCGCATGATCATTTTGCCGTCTACGGATTCGCATGTATAGTAATCGAACGGTCGCCAGTCTAAAATGGTTTCCACTAACGATCCTTTTAAATCTTTCCCATGCGCACAATGATTGCTTGCGCCGGGCCCAGTACGCCCACTGGGACGAGCTCTTGCCGTAAAAATAGCATTGCCGCCTGCCAGCAAGGTTTTCTTTTCTGTATCAGTTAACCAATGCCAGATTAGAGGTGGAGGAGCCTTAAAATCAAATACGAACGAGTGATCTGACTCTTCTGGCGAGACAATCACTTTCCGTGCTTCAGTGATGACTTGGTACCTTTCATGTAAATTCAAGCTTAAGGTCTGGATATCTCCAAGGAACTCGTAGGTTTCGAATTGTTCGTGCAACCCTTCAGGGTGTACCTCCATGTGTTGGAAGGCATCGTTTGTAAATAGTATGTAGGCTTTCCAGCCAGTATTCGCTGTGATGTGATTTTTCATCAAACGGTGAATTAAATTCACATCCGAGCCGACCAGTTCGCGAATGCCGGAAACTTCCTGCACAATATAATCGCCGTGATGGACAAAAAACTTTAGGTCCAGTGTTGGGATAGCCTTGCAGGCGTTGCAAGTACAAGTTGTATTGCGTCGGGAAGTCTCACGTTGCCGGCGAAAGGCCACATAGGTATTTTCAATGAGTTCTAAAATTCTCTCACCGTTTGGCGTTCGTGTTTCGGGCACATAGGCAAATACAGCATCCCCTTCCAGTTTCGAGATGGTCAGAAGAGTTTTAAATTCCTTGACAATCGTTTCAAGTAAATCAGTTAGAATTTCGTGAGCGTGCTCCAGTTCCACTTTTGCCAAATAAGAAGTAAAACCGGAGATATCTGCGATGACAAGATACCCGTGCTGGGTCTTTTCATCCATAGTACCGTCCCTTATAGCTGGATCAATAAAATTTTGCTGCATTATAACTTAATTATTTGGATAAAAAAACTCTCATTTGCATTCGACTTCGATTTCACTTCAATTCGGGTATCATTGAGGTATGTCGATTAACAATATAAACTACCAATCTGCTTTGCAAGATTTTAACGAAGCCCGCCTGAAAGGCTCCTTACAGGAAGCGCTTGCGCGGCTGACTGGCAAGTCAAATGAATTGCTCTCCTATGACGAAGTTGCGCGGAAATTGAAGCTTCGTGCACGCTCTGATCGCGGTATCCAGGAGATTCCGGTTGATGCAATCGTTGGCAGTGTAGGCCGTTATACTGAATTCACGCGCACGTTTTTACCGCGCAAACCCGAGGATCAGGAGCGTTGGGCGCGGGTAAAGGCGGCTATGGTTGAAACTGGCTTGGAACCCATTGAAGTGTACAAGGTGGGCGAGGTCTATTTTGTGCTGGATGGTAACCACCGTGTTTCGATTGCGCGACAGGAAGGATTTGAGTTTATCGAAGCCCATGTAATCGAAGTTAATACGAGCATTCCCATTTCACCCGATTTGCAACCGGATGAGTTGATCATCAAGGCGGAATATGCCGAGTTCCTTGAAAAAACAGAAATCAATAATCTGTTCCCAAAAGTAGATTTAAGCGTGACGGTTCCGGGCCAATATGAAAAGCTCTTGGAGCATATCGAAGTCCATCGGTATTTCATGGGCCTGGAACTTCAACGTTACGTCCCTTACCAGGAAGCTGTCAAGCATTGGTATGAAACAGTCTACACACCATTCATTGAACCAATTCGCGAACGGGGCTTGTTGCGCTGGTTCCCTGATCGAACGGAAACGGATCTGTATTTATGGGTTTCCGAGCACCTGACAACCTTGCAAGAAGAATTAGGCTGGTCCTTTAGCTCTGATGAGGCGGCCATCGACCTGGCCCAAAGGGGGAATCCACGTGTTGCGCAGGATGAAGCTGAACCAGGACATTGGCGTCAATCGAAACTATATGATCGTTATACAGACCATCTTTTCCATGAGATCCTGGTCCCAGTTGGAAGCTCCGACGAGGGGTTCCTGGCGCTTGAGCAGGCTATCATTGTCGCGCAAAAAGAACCGGCATCTTTGCGCGGATTGCACGTCTTGCCTCCCAAGTCGCGGCAGGATAGTAAGGCAGCAAAAGCAGTCCAGTCTCGCTTTAATGGGCGTTGTCAGGAAGCAGGCGTAAACGGGAGTTTGGTATTTGTACAAGGGGAAATTGCTGATCAAATCAATACCTATTCTTTGCCGACTGATCTGGTCGTACTGAACGTATCACGCCCCCCTGAACCTGGTCTTTCCAGCCTGGGTTCTGGCTTGCGCTCGATCATTTGGCGTTCCGCCCGTCCCATTCTGACAGTGCCCGCCAGGACCAGCCCGTTGGACAGGGCATTGCTGGCTTTCGATGGCAGCGCAAAATCGAAGGAAGCTCTCTTTGTGGCTACATATGTGGCGGAACTTTGGAAAACCAGCCTGGTTGTAATGACTGTGGCCGGAAGTGGCAATGTACCCTCCACAGCGCAGGATTATGCTCGCGCTTATCTTGAATTGCACGAAATTGAAGCTGAGTACATTGTGACGGATGGTCCGATGGATACTGTTTTGGAGATCAGCAAAGAACGAGATATAAATCTGATTTTGATGGGTGGTTACAGCGGAACTGCTTTTAAGGAAGTGATTATTGGCAGTATGGTAAATGATTTGCTTCGCAAATTTGACTATCCTATTTTGATTTGCCGATGATTATGTGCAAGTGTAAGGTATAATAATTCAGATAAATCAACCTGTATACATCTTAATCAATCTCATATTGCAGCATAACAAGAAATAGAACTGGGAGAGTGTGCTACCATGAGAAAAACAATATCGAACCAATTGTATCCATCTTAGATAAGGCATAGAATAAAAAATGGCAAAACCAGTAATTTTTTCGATTGATGATGATCCATCGGTCTTGAATGCCGTCGAGCGTGACCTGCGGGCGCGCTACGGGCAGGATTATCGCGTTATCCCGATCAATTCGGGCAAGGCCGCCCTGGATTATCTCCCAAAATTACAACAGCGCAACGAGACAGTCGCGCTGTTTTTAGTTGACCAGCGCATGCCAGAGATGAGCGGCGTGGAGTTTTTTGAGCAGGCCATCCTGACGTATCCGCAAGCCAAGCGTGTGTTATTGACAGCTTATGCAGATACGGAAGCAGCCATCTCGTCCATCAACGAGGTTGGACTGGACTACTACCTGATGAAACCCTGGCATCCGCCGGAAGAACGGCTGTATCCGATCCTGGACGAGTTGCTGGAAGATTGGAAGATGCACGTCCATCTGCCATATGAGGGCATCCGCATCGCAGGAACGTTGTGGTCGCTGCCCAGTCATGAAGTGAAAGATTTCCTGACCAGACATCAGATTCCCTACCAGTGGCTGGACATCGAAAAAGATTCGAACGCTCGAAAATTAGTTGAGGACACAGCTTCAAACATTGCCAAGCTTCCGGTGATATTCTTCCCTGATGGGAGTTTGCTGGTCCAACCTGACTTGAAAAACCTCGCGGATAAGGTTGGCTTACAAACCCGCGCCGAAAAGCCTTTCTACGATATCGTAGTAGTGGGCAGCGGTCCTGCAGGATTGGCATCAGCGGTATATGCGGGTTCCGAAGGGTATAAATGCCTTGTTATTGAAAAGGCAGCACCGGGCGGACAGGCGGGCAGCAGCCCCAGGATCGAGAACTATCTCGGTTTTCCCAGTGGCATCTCGGGTGATGATCTTACCCGTCGCGCAGTCTCGCAAGCCAAACGCTTTGGAGTGGAAATCCTTTCGGCGCAGGAAGCCACAAAAGTTTGCACCAAGGATGAATATCGTATTGTCGAGCTGGCCGATGGGACGGAGATTTCCTGTCACGCAGTGTTAGTGGCAACGGGCGCATCCTTCCACATGTTGAGCATGCCGGGCGGCGATAAACTGACTGGCGCGGGCATCTATTATGGCGCAGCCTACACCGAGGCCATGTATTACCAGGACCAGCACGTCTTCGTGGTGGGCGGTGCGAACTCAGCGGCGCAGGGCGCACTGTATTTGAGCCGCTTCGCCAGCAAGGTCACAGTTTTGATCCGCGGACCACAGCCTACGGCCTCGAAGTACCTGGTCGATGCGATGGAATGAGAACGAAAAGATCGAGGTTTTGCTGAACACCGATCTGATGGAACTCAAAGGCGAGACCACGCTCGAGCAACTGGTCGTCAAGAATTCTGTGACCAACGAAACGCAGACCTTCGATGTGGCAGCCCTGTTCGTATTCATCGGTGTGCGCCCGCAGAGCCAGCTTGTAGACGGATTTGGTGGTACGCAACGAGAAGGGATACATTTTCACTGGCGCTGACCTGATGGTGGACAACAAACCGCCTCAGGGCTGGACCCTTGACCGGCTTCCGTTTTTGTTCGAGACCAACATCCCCGGCATTTTTGCGGCGGGCGATGTGCGCTTCGGAACCAATCACCGTGTGGCCTCCGCTGCAGGTGAAGGGTCGGTCGCCTTTGCGATGATGAAGGAATATTTGAAGGCGCTGTGAACCTTCAAGACCTGCGCAAATCCCCGCTCTTCGAGGGCCTGTCTGACCAAGAGCTACAGCATTTGGTGGACAATGCCAAACCCGTCTCTTTGCGCGCGGGCGAAGCTCTAATGAAGCAAGGCGAGCCAGGAAATACCGCCTATGTGGTTCTCACAGGCGGCTTTGAAATTCAGAAACAATCGGGACCGTCGGTAATCAAAATAGATGTGCGTAACCCGGGGGAAATCATCGGCGAGATGGCGCTGCTTTCGAACGCGCCGCGCTCTGCTACCGTGGTCGCTGTCGCTGATAGCGAAACGTTATGTATTTCCCAGGAAGCCTTTGAAAATTTACTCTCCACCAGCCCCTCCGCGACGATGGCCGTCCTGCACTGGGTGATGGCGCGCTTAAGCCAGAACGAATCCCTGCTGCACCAACAGGAAAAAATGGCTGCACTTGGCACGATGAGCGCGGGACTGGCGCACGAGTTGAACAATCCCGCTGCCGCGGCGCAACGAGGCGCAGCGTTGCTGCTGGGAGCGCCGGCCAAATGGCTGGGACTGACACACCAACTCGAAAGCCTGGCTTTCAAGGAAAACCAGTCAGATTGGCTCGATGATTTTATGCAGGAGGCAACCCGTCGTTTTGAAAATCCACTCAAGCTCGAGGCATTGGAAAAGATCGATTTGGTGGACCAGCTTCAGGCCTGGTTGGAAGCGAACGGGGTCGAATCCTCCTGGGAGCTTGCGCCTGCCATGGTCAATTTTGGGTGGGACAGCGAGTCCCTGAATGAATTGAAAAAAACCATCGTTGTTCGAGCCTGCTATCCAATGGCTGGGAACGGGCAGTATGATCGTCACACAGTTATATGAAATCCAGAACACGACTGAGCGTATTTCGCAGATTGTGCGGGCGATGAAGTCTTACACGTATCTTGACCAGGCGCCGTTGCTCGAAGTGGATGTGCATGAAGGGCTGGAGAATACGCTTGTCATTATGCAGCACAAATTGAAGCAGGGTGTAACGGTCAAGCGCGAGTATGCGCCGGACCTGCCGCGCATCGAAGCCTATGCCAGCGAACTGAACCAGGTATGGACGAACATCATCGATAACGCTATCGATGCCATGAACGGCAAAGGCGAGATCATCTTGCGCACGTACGAAGAAAGTGATCAAGTGGTGGTCGAAATTATCGATAACGGTCCCGGCATCCCCGAAGAAATCCGATCCCGGATCTATGAACCGTTCTTTACGACCAAACCGCCCGGCCAGGGAACCGGCCTGGGTTTGCACGTGACGCATGATATCGTCGTCAACCGGCATCATGGTCTGTTGCTGGTTGAATCGAAACCGGGGAAACGAAATTCAAGGTTATTCTCCCGAAGCGAATCAAAGAAGAAGAGTAAGGGATAGGAGCGTAAGGTGCTCTTTATGATATTACAAAGGAGAAAATAGATGAATGACGAAAAAATGATGAAAGAAATATTATTAGGACTTACGCAAGACACATCTGGACGGAAGGCGACTTGAGTTGTTGGCACAAATAATCATCCAAGAGATCATGTTTGACTGATAAATGGTTCGATGAGTTTCAAGGGCGACCTGTTTGAGTCGGACCCAAACCAGAATGGCACAGCCGATATGATTCCTGACGATTCGGGCTTTTCGACACTGGTTTCCTTCCAGACCGGTCAACTGCTTGGTTTCACGGTGAAATTGCTCTACCTTCCAGCGAAAGCCGCACACATCTTGTACGACCTCCATGTTTCCTGCGTCATCTCGTTGGTCACGACATAGTCCGTGCGCTGGGTAGACAGCACTACTCGGAATACTTTCACCTTATGTTCGGCAGGAAAGCCTTTGATTTTGATGACCTTACCGTGTTGCTGTTCCGTTTCTGTCCATGTCAGGCTATCCACCCGCTGGTAAGGTTCTGTACCTCCGGAATCATCCACCTGGCGATTATCTTTGAGTGGACAGTAATAGATTTTGCCCAATTTTTCAATTTTGAGCATGATTTCCTTGGTCGCATACCAGGTATCCATCAAAACAGCCCAAAATGCGAGTTCCTTTTGATAAACACAGTTCAACAACATATCCTGAACATGCTCCAATTTTGTTTTGCCATCACCATCTGGATCATAAATTCGGTAGTCAATGATCCAGAATTGATCGATCTGCGGGTTGACATACACACAGGTCACCACACCAATTCCTTTGATGACAGCATGCGCATTCCCACTGTACTGACTTCTCACCAACTCCATCTTGCGTGAAAAGTTCTTGTCCAAAACTGTGTCATCAAAAACCAGAAATCCGTATGGCGTCTGGAGCACTTGACCCTGCACGTTTTCCCAAACCAACCTGGGACGGATTTCGTCTCCTGCCAGATACCGGTTCGCCATGTCGTGGCTGAATTTCTCGGTATGCTCGGCATAATTCGTGAGCGTGTAATTGGTTTGGCTCACCAGTAAGTACTGACAATAATCTAATCGGGTTACGCGCTGTTTTCTTGGTCTCATCGTTAACAGTAATTGCTTCTCTTTTTACCGTC
>CAWHJM010000001.1:0-51338 GCA_963829615.1 uncultured Chloroflexia bacterium | reverse complement strand
AATTACACCAGCGCTGAGAACGACTTGGTCGAGGGTCCCTTCCTGGGTGGATTTGAGCATCACAAGCGGTGGCAGCATGACGGTCACAGGGCGAACGTGTGCTGTCCCATTGGGCGATCTGGACGAAGGTGAAAGTCAGCGTGGCTACTATTATTCGACCTCCCCATCTGCTCCTGAACATCCATCCTGATTACGTCATGTTCCATCTGGTTTTCCCCGAAGCGCCGGGACGCAGCACTGTGGTCAGCGAATGGCTCTTTCATCCCGAAGCCGCGAACAGCCCGATTTCCGCCCGCAAGAAGCGGTCGATTTTTGGCACGAGACCAATTTGCAGGATTGGCACGTCTGTGAGTTGGGCCAGCAGGGGGTCGATTAAAAGCATATACGCCGGGATGATACACGCCGCGAGAAAGTTTGCTGGCAGCTTTTGATGAATATTATTTGAAGGTTATGAACGAATAAACCAAAAACTCCGAAGCAAATAAACCTTCGGAGTTTTTGGTCTAATTACATTCCTATCTAAACTCTGTTCTAGATGATTTCAACAATTCCTCGTTGCCGTCCACGCGCACGTGCTGACCGGTTTGCAGCTTTGTCATGGCTTCAGGAACACCAACAATTGCGGGGATGCCATATTCCCGGGCAACGACTGAACCATGCGCCATCACACCTCCGACTCCATGATCAACGCGCCAGCATTAATAAACAGCGGGTCAGCCAGGATCGGTGAATGTTGCTACCAGGATCTCGCCAGGATTAAGGGTTTCTGTTTGGGGATCATGGATACGGTGCCAAAGTCCCTTCATAAACGCCAGTAGAAACAGGGTTGCCACCAGTGCACCTTGAGGGGCATCAGCAATTTCATATTTAACGACGGGCGTTTCACCATCGCTTGTAATGACAACCGGCGGAATCATTTTTTGGAAGCGTGGAAATGCTGCATGCGTTCAGAAGCCAGTTTGGCAAATGCCCCTGGTTCAGTATCCCAGATTTTAAGTAACTCATACCAGTTGAGAAACCAGATGTCATCTGGATGCGCTAATTTATTTTCCTCAACCAATTTAATAGCTGTCTCTTTGAGCATATCCTTCGCAACCCGCAAAACCTGAATAGCCGCAAATTTATGGTGTTCGCGGAGAACGCTCCCGTTGGTCATCACATACACGAAGCGTTTTATAATGCGGGTTTTCATCCCACCGAACAAGCCGTGTTTGGCGTCCGTTAGAAGTTTTTCCGTGGCCTTTTCTCGAGCTTCTATTAGATTTTTTTCTTGGGTGCGATGACTTCCTGCTTCCTTTTGTAAATAGCTGGCGATGACCTTCAGGAGTGAAATGGGTTCTTCATACCATTTCGGCACCATCAAATCTATTTCAGAAGGGCCACGCGCACCGTATTCGGCTAGAAACTTATCGAATGCTTCCATAAAAGCAGCGCTATTCTCAAGCTTTACGGCTTTCGCCAACCACATTTGACTATCGGTTCCCAGGTGATCGAACCAATCACGCAGCTCAGGGGAACGGCGGGCGATATCTGCCAGATCGCCTAAAGCCAAATTCATCTCTGTCACAGCATTACCGGATAATCCAAGGCTTAGGGCTTCCATTTCTTCAGATGTCAGCCATTTACGACCCAGGCGGGGCAAAATACGTTTAGCAGCCTCTCCGGCGATCAGAGGGGCTATCCAACTTAACAACAATCGATAGGTATTTCGAATAAAATCAACCATAATTTGGGTCTGTTCTCTGCCAACAGGCGTCTGGTTGATCTTTGATCTCGCTTCTTCGATGTATTCCGAAATCCCTTTATTGACCTGAGGCAGAAAACCCGTATAGTCCCGCCGCCATAAAGCATTCATCACCTGGGAAATAAAGCCGATCGCGATCTTTACCGTTGAAAAAGAAATAGATAGATTGTGAGGGCGTTGAAATTCGGGGCGTTGCATGGCAATTTGAAGCGCTTGCGGTGCCAGGGCGTCAAGTTGAGAGATGCCTGTAAGCAGGCCTCTGTGCAAGATTGGATGACGCAACATCGGTGTTAAGTCTATAAACATGTGCCCTGCATTTTCAACGAGGACAGTGCTCCCGCCTTTTTCTTTCCGTCCGAAAGGGATGATATTCTGCATGGTCGATATACTAAGTGGCGCCATCGCATCGGTCATGTTTTGTTGGTGTCCCATGCTGAAGTATAGATGCAGACTATCATCAGGCGACTTGAGCCCATCAATGGGAAAGAGTGATGTGATCGG
Organism: uncultured Chloroflexia bacterium; assembly: GCA_963829615.1. GTDB lineage: Bacteria > Chloroflexota > Anaerolineae > Anaerolineales > Villigracilaceae > JAABUE01. The sequence goes on along the minus strand of CAWHJM010000001.1, from coordinate 49,093 downwards.
GCGAGCCTGCAATAAGTAGAACTCACCTTGTGCCATTGCCCATTCGATATCCTGAGGAACATCGTAATGCGCTTCGATCCTGGACCCCATATCTGCCAGCGCCAAAATTTTCGCGTCGGTCAGGACGGTTTGTTTACGCTGAGCATCGCTCAGCGTAATCTGGCGAGTGCCGCCATCTTTTTCAGGGAAAATGCCGATTTGTTTGTCAGCAATCTGACGGTCCAGAATGACGCGCGTTCTTTTATCCACACGATATTCGTCTGGGGAAACCAATCCGCTAACCAGACGCTTCGCCCAATCCAAAACTGGCGTCGATGGTTAATGTATGGCGATGTCCGGTCAATGGATCAGCAGTGAACAGGATGCCGGATATCTCGGACATAACCATCTTTTGCACCACGACCGAGAGCTGCACTTCGCGGTGTGGAAACTCGTTCTGGTTGCGATATAGGATGGCACGGTCTGTAAAAAGGGAAACCCAGCAGCGACGAATGGCATCCAACAGGTTTATCTCACCGATGATGTTGAGATACGTGTCTTGCTGACCAGCAAAGGAAGCATCGGGCAAATCTTCTGCTGTTGCGCTGGAACGTACCGCATAGGAATGCTCGGTGCCGATCTCTTGCCACGATTGCAGGACGGCATCGGCAATATTTTCAGGCATGGAAACGTCTAGCAAGATTTGGCGCACACGCTGGCCCACGCGGCGCACGTTTTCCACATCATCGGTTGTGACACGATCCAGCAGGTTGTACAGGCTGTCAGAATCCGGATAGGCATCCATGAATTTTTGAAATGCAACAGTGGTCAGGCAAAACCCGGAAGGAACGGGGAAACCGGCGTGGGTCATTTCGCCCAGGTTAGCACCTTTTCCGCCCACAAGGGGTAGGTCAGTGGCACGAATATCAGAAAAAGAGAGGCTGAAGGGGGCGGTGGTTTTCATAGTAATTCTGAAATTCCTTTAATGAGGAGGAGTAACCCAAAGACAAATGGCGCCCAAATCCCGATCGGGCGGCTGTTTCGGTTCAAGAATTGTTTGATCGAATTTAGCAAATCTTTTGCTCGTTTGGGAAATGCGATATAGATGACGACGGGGATGATTACTGACAGGCAGAATACCAACACGACCAGCAAGGTGACGATTATTTTTTCGGTGATGAGTAAATCGCTTAGCATGACGACCGATGAAGCGGTTAGAAAAAGTGCCAGGTTTTTGAAATTGACCACCGAAATCAGTGCACCAAATCCGAAAGCTTTCGGTGGGGTGATTTTGTCCACAATGGAGAAAAAGCGCGGTTCATCTGTCTTCTCAGAAACTGGTTTGCGCCAGTTGCGCAGAGCAAGCCACTGCAGCAGCGCGCCTAAGACCAGCAACAGGATCGGCTGAAGAAAACTGGGCTCTCCAGCCTCGGTCGCTGCAGCGCGATACCCCAAAGTAACGGCTGAAACCCCGATGAGACTGTATGCACTGATATATCCCAGCGCGTAGCCCAGGCCGTTACGCCAACCACGATCCGAAAGCAGCAGCAAAATGACCAGGGTGATCGACCCGACTGAGAGCAGTCCGGAAGATGCAAGCAGCAGGGATTGAATGAGCACCGGCAGCAATTGTTTCTCCTTGAAGTCGTTTCACTCTATTGTTAGTGAATACTTGCTAAAATAATAGCATCCTTTTTATTGCAAGTCAATACTAACATATGATAAAATAATTACACTTTTGATAGTTATATTTGGGAGTATAAACGCCGAAGAATTCCGAAGACGGAACAAATTCATCACGCAGTAATGCAGGTAGTCGCTGAGCGTGGTTATACAGGTGCAACCACCAAACAAATGGCAGGCCGCCCAGGTTAGCGAAGTGACCTTGTTCCGAAAATACGAGAACAAAGCCCAACTCGTTAAGCAGGCGATTTCATTTATTGTGGAGCAGACGGATTTCGCCTTGGCAGCGCAATATACAGGGGATATTTATGCCGACTTGCTTAGGATTGTGCAGGCTTATCAGGATTTAGCCGAAGCATGGCCTTTTCTTCGCTGCCCTGTTCTCAGAAGTCTACCGCCATCCCGAACTGGTTGATTTAATGGGGGAACCGCTACATAATTTTCCGTGCTATCAGTGAGTTGATTGCGCGCTATCAGGCAGCATGAATTCCTCCAGAAAGAACATCCATCACAGGCTGTGGCTGCGTCTTGCCCGCTAATGTACCTGTCTCTGATGCGTGGTGGATTACCGGATAATCAACTGCCTCCAATAGATTTATCTATTCATGTAACTCGTTTTTTAGAAGGACGCCGCACCTAGAACATTTACCGCATCATTCCCCCATCAACTCGCTCCCGTTATCGCAGACATCCGAAGTCGCGCGACTTCGGATGTCTTTCTATCAGCTTTTCTTCGTCAGCAAAACACCGTTCTGTGACGGGTCATACAGCAACAACCCCTCTTCCGTCTGGTTGGCAGGGATACCGGCCGCATCCACCCGTGCAATGACTTCGTCCAGCGCGGATTGGTCGGGCAGTTCTACTGCAAAATAACGCAGACCCGAGCGCGTCAGGCGGGGGCGGCGACGCGCCTTCGCCCTGCCAGGTGTTCAGGCCGACATGATGGTGGTAGCCACCTGCTGAGACAAATGCCATGCGTGCCGAATTGACCACCCCCATGATGTCAAAGCCAAGCACGCCATGATAAAAATCTACAGCTTCGTGCAGATCGCGCACGTGCAGGTGGACATGTCCTATACGGGTTTCAGGCGGGATAGGCAGTTTTACATCGGGCTTTTCTTCAAGGTGGCTGAAGAGCGCATCCACATCCAGCGGCTCACGTCCATTGCTGAGGAGCCGTCAGTACGGGTGGTGATGTACTCGCCGTCCTTCATCGACCAGGAACCATCTTCAGGCGACTCACAGTACAGTTCGATACCGTTGCCTTCGATGTCATCCAGGTAGGTGGTTTTGGACATGATGTGGTCGGTGGGATAGTTGGGATATTTCAAGACGAACAGACGTGCCATCACGCGCGCCAGTTCGCGCCGGTTTGGGAAAAGCACTGCGAAGTGATACAGCCCCGTCACACGTTGGTATCGTTTGTAAGTGGGCTTTTCGATTAGACGCAGTAATTCCCTTTCGCCGTACCTAAAACCGCTTGATCTCCTTCTCGCCAGTGCAACTGAAAACCCAACGCCTGTTGATAGAACGCGATCTGATTGTCCAGGTTGGCTACAGTTAATGAAACGGGACCAACCTTGGTGGCGGGATGAATCGAAAACTCGGTTTTGGTTTCTGAATTCGGTAAAATGTCCATAACTCTCTCCTGATTTGTCATTTTGACAAGTCGTCCCTGCAATTTCTTTCGCTACACCTACTGCTTCTTGCATATATTCCTGAATTTGCATCTAACAAATTATCTTCAAAAATCAGGATTTTGGTTCGGATATTTATGCAGCTCTCTGTAACTCTTTGACTCGGTTAATTTTATAAGCATATAAAGAATTTTCTCTGTGCACTCTGTGATCTCTGTGGTAATGGCCTCGTTCAAACCGCACTCAAAACATCCGGACGCGCCACGATCCAGGTCTGGCGGCGCATGTGTGCAGCGACTTGGGCCAGTTTTTCATAATTGAGGGGGTGGTGAAAATCTGGCAACAAATCAGCCAGCGGCACGACCACGAAAGCGTTTGACCAGAATTCCCAGCCAAAGGGCTCGTCATTGAACAGGATGATGTCGATGTCGATGGTGCGCGGGGCGTATTTGTCCGGGCCGCGCACGCGTCCCAGTCTCGCTTCGATGGGACGGATAATCTGTTCCTTCAACTCGCAGGCTTCCAGGGGCGTCAGGAACAGGATGCAGGCGTTCAGGAAATCCGGTCCGTCAGACCCGAAGGCGTGTGATTGCCAGGCGTTGGAGACCGCTTTTACCTGTCCGTGTTCGCGCAGCATCCGGATAGACTCTGCGCAGATGTTTTTCGGGTTCGATGTTGGAGCCAATGTTCAGATAGGCTTCATGTAACTCGTTCATTTTGCCCCACTCCCACGCTGCTTCGTTACAGTGGCTTTGCGCGTTCGATCTCTACCCCAACCGAGCTTGAAAATCGCACCGCCCCCGGTTTCTCCACGCGCACAATTGCCCTTTGCACGCCCTTTTGTTCCAGGCATATCGCTGCCATATCATTTGCCAGCGCCTCGACCGTAAAGCGCGCTGCCGTCTCGGCGTGGGTCTGGGCTTTTTTAGCCAACGCGCGATAATCCACGCAATCGGCCAGGTCATCGCTTTTGGCCGCGGGGCGTGTGTCGCTGAAGACGGTGATGTTGATCAGGATCTCCTGCGGCTTCTCGCGCTCCCAGTCGTTGATGCCGATGATTCCGCGGGCTACCAGATCTTTGATAAAAGTTTTGTCCATCATTACTCCTTGGTTTGCGCGCAGTTGTACTGCAAGCGGATGCAGTGCAACTGCATCCTGAACTAAACTAATCTAAATTAAATGCCTGCCGCCATCCACATGGATGATCTCGCCGGTGACGTAGGACGGGCCGGCCAGCAAAAAGACCAATGCCTGCTGGACTTCCTGGCCTCGCTCCAACGCCCGAGCGGGACGTTCTCGATCACGCTCCGAGCCTGCCCCACCATCCGCCGGCGGGAGCACGGCCCCCAGCGCCAACCCGTTGACCGTGATGCGCGGCGCCAGCGCAACCGCCAGGGACTGCGTCATTGCGGCCAGGGCAGCCTTGCTGACCGTGTAGGGGAAATGGTCCGCGCCGGGACGCAGGGCGCGCCAATCCAGGATGTTGACGATGCGGCCTTCCTGCGCCTTCCGGGAGTTGCTCCGCAAAGGCCTGGCTGAGCAGGAAGGGCGCGGTCAGGTTGATGGACAGGTGGCGTTCCCAGTCGGGGAGGGATCGTTTCAGCCAGGGAGAGCGGCTCGAAGATGGCGGCGCTGTTGACCAGCGCGTAGAGCGGGGCAATTCATTCGCCCGGGAAATGATGGTTGCGGCCTCAGCAGGTTGAGCTCAAGTCCGACAGCGAGAATCCAGGCGCGGCGGCCCAGCGACTCGAATCTCGTCCCGCGTTTGCTGCGCCTCGTCCGGTGAATGTCCGTGATGGATGACAATATCCGCGCCGGCCTGCGCGCATCCCAACGCAAAGATACGTCCCACGCGCCGGGCTGAGCCGGTGATTAAAATCGTTTTGTCGAGCAGAGGTAGATTGTCCATCTATAGTCAGATTTTATCATTGCTGTCAGCAGCTATTTTTTGATAAATTGGATATGATATGTATAGTAAAATCGACTTGACCAGAAAGGAGCGAACCAATGGCCACTAATCAAACACCACCCACCTACACAGGTGATATTGCCGAGCAACATCTCGACCCGAGCCGAGAATACACCGCTGAAACCCAGGAAATCAGTTTTACGGACGAGCAACATGCCATCTGGGCGGACCTATACGCCGGAATTAACCAGCCCTATTTGCTGGAGCACATCTGCCGGGAATATAAAACCGGATTCGAGTTGCTGGGGCTCGACCCGCGCCGCATCCCGACGGTGACGCACCTGAACGAACGCATCCAGCCGCGAACAGGCTGGCGCATCGAGCGCACGGCTGTTCGCTATACGCTGGCGGATGATTGGTATGAGAAGTTTGCGCAGCGCATTTTCCTGATCACCGATTACCTGCGCACCCGCGACCAGATGGAATTCACACCGGAACCGGATATGTTCCACGATATTTTCGGCCATTTGCCTTATCTGACCCAGGAATTCTACGCACGTATCGAGGATAAATTTGCACCGGCTTATAAGAAGGCGACCCAGGAAGAGCGGGAAGTGATCAAACGCCTGGCCTGGTACAGCACCGAGTTTGGGCTGGTGATGGAAGACAACCGTATCAAGGTCTTTGGCGCCGGGACGATTTCCGGGCGCGCCGAACTTGCCAATACGATCATGGAGTTCTACCGGCTGGGCCGGGACAACGTCATCGATTACAGCGGGGATGTATTCGCGCAGCTTCAGGAGCATTTCAGCAAACATCGCGATGACGTCAGCCGCATCATCGCGGGATCAATGAATTGCACCAACATGGCGAGATGTCGTCGCAAGACCAGGGTTGGAATGTAGTCCGGGCGCTTGTACGATAAACTGGGCATTTCCCGCACGGGATATTTTGGCGGCGAGGTGATCCTGGCTCCGTTCGATTTGGAGATGATCGCCCAAATCCCGAAGACGGTGTATGCCTTCAACCCGATGTTCTTTGTGTGCGAGTCGTTCGAGCAGATGGACGCGCTGCTGGATTCGTATTTGAAGCCGATTGCGGAGCGAAGTAATTAACGGACTTCTAGCCGAACTCTCGTAGGGACACGGCAACCGTGTCCCTACGATTTTTTAAACTTGCTTTTATTCACTCACGACTAATATAATGGTATCAGTCGTTTGAATAGGAGGCCAAAATGCAAATTGTTCTGGTTCATACTCACGTTAAGCCCAAATTCGTGGAAGCCTTCAAGCAGGCAACCCTCGAGAACGCATCGAACAGCGTACAGGAAGCGGGCATCGCGCGCTTTGATGTGATCCAGCAGGAGGACGATCCAACACGGTTCATTCTCGTGGAGGTATATAAGACCGCCGAAGCTCCCGCGGCGCACAAAGCGACCGCCCATTATGCCCGCTGGCGCGACACAGTCGCAGAGATGATGGCCGAACCGCGGCAGGGAATCAAATACACCAATCTTTTCCCGAATGATGAAAATTGGTAGCGCGAATTTGAGGTAATCATGGTTTCCTTTGAATTTGCAACTGCCAATCGGATTGTCTTCGGGACAGGAAAACTGAACCTGTTGGCAGAGCATTTGAAGGGGCGCGCGAAGCGTCCGCTATTGGTGCGGGGGAGGTCGTCGGACGCGATTCCGCGCGTGCGGCAGATTCTGTCAGCCCAAGACATCCAGCCCACCGAATTCGAAGTGCATGGGGAACCAACCGTGGAGGTTGTAAGCGCGGGCGTAGAGGCCGCACATGGCTGTGACATGGTCATTGGTCTGGGCGGCGGAAGCGTTTTGGATGCGGGCAAGGCCATCGCCATCCTTGCGACGAATCCGGGGGAGGTATTCGATTACCTGGAAGTGATTGGCAAGGGACAAAAGTTCACGCGCGAGTCGCTGCCTTATATCGCTATCCCGACCACCGCCGGCACTGGGACGGAGGTAACGCGCAACGCAGTGATCGAGTCGCCCGCGCATGGGGTAAAAGTGAGTCTGCGCAGCCCGCTGATGCTGCCGAGCCTGGCATTGGTCGATCCCGAATTGACCTACAGCCTGCCACCCGCAGTTACAGCCAGTACCGGGCTGGACGCACTGACACAGTTGATCGAACCGTTTGTATCGGTGAAGGCCAATCCGATGACCGACGCGATCTGTCGCGAAGGGTTGCGTCACGCGGCGCGCTCGTTGAGAGGTGCCTACGAAAACGGCGAGAATGTGGAAGCACGCGAGGGGATGTCGCTGGCGAGTCTGTTCGGCGGGCTGGCGTTGGCAAACGCAAAATTAGGAGCCGTACATGGATTTGCGGGCCCGTTGGGCGGGATGCTGCACGCGCCACACGGAGCGATTTGTGCACGCCTGCTGCCGCTGGTGATGGAAACCAATCTCAAGGCGCTGGAAGCGCGTGAGCCCGGGCATCCAGCGTTGGCGCGCTATACCGAGATCGCGCAGATTTTGACGGGCAATCCAAACGCAAGTGCATCTGATGGCGTGACCTGGGTCAGTGAACTGGTGCGTGACTTGAACGTTCCTACGCTTTCAGCGTATGGGATGAGTCGCGAGCATTTTCCCGAAGCGCTGGAGAAGACGATGAAATCCAGCAGTTATAAGGGGAATCCCATTTCGCTGACGGAGGCGGAGTTGAAAGGGATTTTGGAGAGGGCGTTGTAGGTTTCCCTAAACCTGAAGATTTCCTTCGATAGCAGGCCTCGTTCAATACATCTCACCTGCACCCACCGCAGGTGCGGTGTCGCACAGCGAACGGCGGAATACTAGAGAACCTTTTTTTCAGGCTCTCCGATTGCAGTTGTATAATGTTTTTATCAATCCACCTGAAAGGAGAAGTCCATGTCTCTGATCAACAAGTTCTCTATCTTTCCCGAGCGGATGTCGAGAGTGTCAAACTGCCCATGAAAGAGATCATCGACTTGCTGGAGAAGGCATTTCTTGAAAAGGGTCAGGGCAGGGTCGAAATGCCTCCCAAGCCTGGGATTTACACCATGCCGGACGCCTTTATCCATGCCATGCCGGCTTATATCCCCTCGATGCGCTCAGCCGGAATCAAATGGGTCAGCGGCTATCCCGATAACTTTAAGCGCGGACTGCCTTACATCTCTGGTTTGTTGATCTTGAATGATGCCGAGACTGGGATTCCGTACGCGGTGATGGACTGCACCTGGATCACGGCCTATCGCACTGGCGCTGCCAGTGGATTGGCTGCCAAATATCTGGCGCGACCCGAATCGGAGACCGTCGGCATTCTGGCTTGCGGTGTGCAGGGACGGACCAACCTGGAAGCCCTGGCCTGCCTGTTCCCGATCAAGCGCGTCTATGCCTATGATGTTTTGCCGGCAATACAGGGAAAATTCGTTGCCGAGATGAGTGTGAAATTTGACTTCGAGATCGTGGGCGTCAAGGAGCCAAGGCAAGCCGTAGCGGAATTCGGACCTGGTGGTTACTTCCGGTCCGATTTTGAAACATCCGTCTCCCACCATCGAGAAGGATTGGTTGGGTGCGGGCGCTTACGGTTCCGCGGTCGACTTCGACTCTTACTGGACCGGGCTGCCATGGCAAGCTGGACCGTATTTCCACCGATGATCACGCCCAATTCCAGTATTACAAATCGGTCGGTTATTTCGGGGGTACGCCCGAGCCTTATGCTGACCTGGGAGAACTGGTCGCAGGCTTTAAGCCTGGCCGCCAGAACGAAAAAGAGCGTACGCTGGCCATTAATCTCGGTTTAGCGATGGACGATATGGCCGTCGCGCCGGAAATTTTCCAGCGTGCGAAGGATAAGGGATTGGGGATGTGGCTGCCGTTGTGATGAGCATAATGTCTGGTGCGCGAAGAAGGCCCTAACCCGTCTCCCCCGCAAGCGGGGGAGGTGCCCTAAGGGTCCGTAGGAAGTTTAATACTCTCCCGCAAACTCTCATGCACCCACAGAAACTCCTGGCGTTTGTTCATCACGCGGACCAGACCGCCGAAGCCGGGGTCTTTGGCTTTGAGCAGGGCTGGAGTTCGCGCAATGTCGCGTTTTCGGCGCGGATGGCGACGCCGTGTTCGAGGTCGGTTGAATCTGCCTGCGCCCAGGAAGTCTTCAGTTTTGCTGGCTTCGCCGAGTGTGGCGTCAATGATTGATTTGCCGAAGTCGAGTTGTTCTTCGATAAGTTTTGTAGGCAGTTTCATCCAGCACTAATTTGACAGCGGAGGAGGCAACTGGCAGGACCATGCCCAATGTGCCTGTCAGGAATTTCAAGATAGGGAGCACTTTCTTGAACCATTCGCGGTCAAGTTCAAGATCGTAGACACCTTTCTTCATGTCTGCCATTGTTGAGAAGGCAGCGGAAGCGGGAATGTTCGCACCACAGGACCAAACGGAATTTGGCGCGTATCCATTGTTTGGGGATTGAATTCGCTGCGATCAACGGGAAGAGACTGAACAAACGCGGACCTTCTTTGGCTTCGTCGGTGAGGACTTGGATGAGTTCGGTGTAGTGTTTTGTCCACTTGGCTTAGAATGCGGCGGGTGGTGACATCGACTTCATCCAGTTTGTCTTTGACTGGTGGCAAATTCTGATTGTCAAAATCATCAAGCGAGATTGGTTGCGCTGGCGGCGGGCGCATTGCGAAGAAGCTGATCAATATTTTGCCATTCGATTGCAAACGGGACAAGGTAATTCGGGACGATTCCTTGCTGTTTGCTTTCGATCAGTTTGTTGACTTCAAATAGACCTGTGCAGTCGTGTTTTCCGCTGGCTCAATACATGGAACCATGACATCACAGCGCAAACCTTCCCAAAAACTTTCGACGAGGATATTTCACTTCATCGCGTCAGCATGCCGAGAAAGCCTTCGGGGTACGGCGAGCGCGGACAGTGATGTGCACATCGTTGCCAATGTGTTCAAGAAAGCGCGGCCGTTGTATTCATCGTCCAGCACCAGCCCGCGCTGCCAGTGGACGCTATCGTTGTAGTCAACGCGCCCGAGGGAATATTTATGCAAGCGGACGATCAATTGGTAAAACAATCCTTCGGCGCTGGCGGATTGACCGTTACCGGCATCCACGATGCGGCAGATCTGAGTTTGTTGGATGTCGCCAGAGGCGGGAGAGGAGTCCAGGCTTTGGTAAATCTTCTTCTTTGGGCGGATATCGGGGACGAGTTGAGCGATGAGACTGACAGGGTTAGAGTCTTCGTCTTTGGGATGTAGACCAGCCACACGGTAGGAAAGATCGAAGCGTTCCATCAGGCGGAGAAAGATCGGGTGGAGAGTCGCTGGGTAACGCGATGTCCGCTGGACGGGTCGGGTCATCCCATAATTGACCGAGGCGGGAGAAATTCACCAAGCCATGCGCCGCGCGAGTCTCTTCATCGTCCAGCACGTAACTCATGGCGGTGGCGAGCCAGTCGGGGCGCAGGATGACGATGTCGCGCAGGGCGGGGTCGTTTTCGTAATGCGTGAGGTGACCGAGGCGGTGCGAGATGGTGATGAAGAGGCGCGCGATCTCATCGTCCATGTTATGGGCGCGGCAGATGGCGAGGACTTCATCGAAAGGCAGGTAGGGCGCGCCCGTGGCTTGCAGGGCGGCGCGGACATCGGCAAAACTTTTCGGCACGGAGCGACCGACTTCGGGCAGGGTCGCGGCGACGCGGGCGATGGCGCGTTTGAGTTCTTCGATGCCTTTGCGCTGACCGTGCTCATCGGGCTTGCTATCCACGAAGAAAAAGTCAACGACGGTTTCCTTGCCGAACAAGTCCCACAGTTCCTGACGGTCAATATCGGGCTGGCGCTGTTGCGGTCCGCCGTGCGTGGCGACGACGAGAATCTTGGCGCTCGGCTCGCGGCGCTTGACCAGTTGAATCCATTCCTTGACGAAGCCCTGCTGGGGACCTTCGCGCGGCTTCCAGACGACGAGATAGACGGCGGGCGCGCTGAAGAATAACTGGTGCGTGGGGCGGTAGACGCGCTGGCCGCCGAAATCCCAGCCGTTGAGGGTGATTTCCTTTTTGATTCTTCTGGTTTGTAATCTTGATTGGTTTGATTTCAATGCCATGAGTTGTGTCGATGTTCTTGCCAGGGTTATCAGCAATGCATCCACTAAACAGGTCTTACCCACTTCACCTTCACCAACTAGGATCAGTTTGGCTTCGTTGAGGGTGATTTGCGCAGCGGCTTTGGCACGCAGGTAGGCTTTGACGGCTTCGAGACCTTGTGTGTATGCCGCATTAAGTTCTGGGTTTAAGGGATTATCGTACAGGTAGAGTGATGTTAAATGATTAAACCTAATGAACCAGGAAGGCAAATCGCTCAAACGATTTGAAGATAGGTCCAATTCCAAGTTTTCTTAATGTGCCTAAAGCTTTTGGTAAGGTAAAAAGCTGGTTACCACTTGAATCAAGTGATTTTCAGAGATTGAAACTTTCGAATTGATGGTGGCAGTTGAGTTAATCCCATGTGACTAAAATCCACATTTTCTATGCTAGGTACTGATAATCGGATCTCATCTTCAGCTTCATAAAATGCTTCATCACGTTCCATACTCATCGCCTCTCGTGATCATAATAAAGTAAACGCTATTTGATATTTACGCCCGAGTGTCGTGCTTTTTCGATTTTCTTTTCTACTTCGCGATAGGCTGCTCTTTTGGCATGTTAGAACCCCTTTCGAGACCTGACAGGTTTCATACGCAACGTCATTAACCAAGTCGCGTGCGTGGACGAGAAGTCTGATGGAAACGCGACATGCGGAAACCTGTCAGGTCTTATTTTACTAACTCTTCGCAAATCTTCCACAACTTTTCTTCGTTCTTTTCATTCCGAAACTCGCATTCCAGCTCTTCGCGCTCTTCGAAGAACTTGCCGCTCACGCCTGCCAGTTCGGGCGCGCTGGCCAGCCAGATGGCGGTGTCCGCGCCCTGGGCGCTGGTGCGCCCGCCGGAGTATCCGCTCAGGCGCTGCTTCAAATCCGCCGGGGCGTTGCGGTAGAGTTCCGTCTCGGTGATCAGGCCGGGCGTCATGGCGTTGGCGGTCACGCCGCTGCCATTTAGTCGGCGCGCGAAGGCCCAGGTCAACAGGCGGTCGCAGGCTTTGGACTGGGCGTAGGCTTTGAAACTCTCGAACGGACGGCGCTCGAAACCCAGATCGTCCAGGTCGAGGTCGCTGGCATAGGAGCGAGGCCACGTTGATCAGGCGCGCGGGCGCGCTGGCTTTCAGCAGGTCGAGCAGTTCATTCGTCAGCAGGAAATAGCCCAGCACGTTGGTGGCGAAGGTCAGTTCGATGCCGTCGACGCTGTCCACTTTGGGCAGCGTGCCGCGGTTCATGGCGGCGTTGTTGATCAGCACGTCCAGGCGGTCGTATTTTCGGCGGAATTCGCGCGCAAAGGCGCGGATGGAGGCCTGGCTGGAGGTGTCGATCTGCATCACGTCCACATCTGACGAGCCGTTTTGGCGGGTGATTTCCGAGGCGACCTGTTCCCCTTTTTCGACGTCGCGGCAGGCCAGGGTCAGGTCCGCACCCAGGGCGGCCAGTCCCACTGCAATCTCTTTTCCAACGCCGGAAGTCGGGCCGGTGATGACGACACGTTTGCCTTGCAATGAATCCATCAAATTGCTCCTATGTTTTCACATTCCTTGAATTACCGTAATTTTATTTTACCCGCATCCGGACTTATTCTTTGCATTGTGTCCCAAATTTCTTGCAAATCGGATAAAATAAATCGGTAAACAACAGAATAGAAGATTTTCCCTTTTACAGGCAAGGAGCGAGGTATGGCAAAACCGGTCTATTTCCAGTGGCAGAACGAAATTTTGTGCGAGACGATCTATCCCATGCGGAAAGAGAAATTGCGCGATTTCCTGGTCTATTTCCAGGAGGTCGATCTGTGGGCGGAATATAAGAACAAAAGCGATCTTACTCAAGACATCCAAGAATATACCGAAGCGCAGAAACTAGCAGCAGCAGCGGGCTACAAAATGTACTCGTCCATGCGCGATTATTTTATGCGACCGGATGCGCGCGCGGAGTATCTGTCTTTCAAACCAATCGATGAGGCCGAACTGACCGAGATCAACCAGCTGCACGAGGTTTTCATCAGTTCCTGGCCAAAGGATATTCGCGGGGAGAGAAGTTTCGTCGAGATGGAGATCCAGAGTTGGACCAACCATACCAGGCTGCTCAAGGATCGCATCAAGTCCCGCCAACGCCGGCAGGAAGCCATGGACCCCAACCATCCCATATACGCCCCGGAAAAAGCGGAGTTGCAGGGCTGGGAAAACGTCAGCTTGCCGATGGCCGAGCACGAACTCGACCAACTGCACGCCTTCCTGGACACTTACGATAAAGTCGAGAAGCGTAAACTCGACTGGTACTGGATGGAGAAACGGGGGCAGGCGCCGGCGGGGATGACCGAAGCGGAGTTCCTGGTCCAGTACAAACCCGAGAATCCGCCCACCGCCCGGGACATCGCCATCGGGAAAGCGCAGTCCTATGAGGGAGCGCTGCAAGATAAAAACCAGTACCAACTGCTGGATGAAATCCATCAACGCTTCATGCGCGACCCCGAACGTTACCCGTTCTGGCTGCAGTACATGGTGGTCCATTTTTCGGGCATGCGCTACGCCAGCGCGCACGGTTCCTGGGCCGACCCCAAAGACCTGCTGATCCGCCTGCGCGTTCCCGACATCGAAAAAGAAGTCAAAAACATGGATGATGAGACGCTCGCCAAAGTATGCGCGGAGAAGGTGGCCGCTTACGAAGGCTCGAACGGCGCCTCGCGGCCCAAGCTGGCCGATGCCACCGAAAAAGAATGGACACAGCAAATTGGCTGGTACCTGCCCAACGTCAAGTCCAACAGCCCCAGCACACGCCGCCGCGGTCTGACCGACCTGCGCAAGGCCGAGGATGCCTATGAGATTCATAGCAAGCCCACGCAGGAAGTGCTGGACACGCTGCTCTCGATGAAGAGCCAGTTCCCGGGCTGGGCCTGGAAGACGATCGTCAAGCTCACGCCTCTACGCCTGACCGAGGTAACTGCTCCCGATTGGGAGAAACTCACCCCCGAGGAAGAAGAACAGAGCTACACGCCCGAGAACTATCCGCTGCGCGCGATCATCGACGCCTGGGCTAATTACGATGCCACCGCCTGGCGCGAGGAACATGGACGCACGCACGAGTTGATCGTCACGCGCGCGGTCTGCAACGAGACTGCCGAGCACATCCAGCACATGCGCGGACACCTGCCTCCCGGCGGCCTGACCCCCAAGCCCAGATGGTATCTCTCCAACGAAGAGCGACAAAACAGTACCAGGGAACCCCACCCCCATACTACGTCAGGCCGACCACGGCCGAGCAATACACGCCGGGCGCCAGCGTGCTGTGGCTGCGCTTCGTAGACAAGATGCCCAATCCCTGGCAGGTGGCCAAACCCGTCGAAACCAAAGATAAGGTTGGCCTGCTCCCAGATGCTTTTATGGGCAAGAAGCAGGGCGGTGGCGGCAGAAACGAACCCGGTTGGAGCTATAAAATGGGTGAAGTAACTACCCGTGAGCGAGTTCTCATTAACCAGGATGATGAGGATAAAAAGAAGAAACAGAGAATCAGGCAGCAGCAATTCCTGCGCTGGATCCACGAAGCGACCGTGGTCGAGGTGGCCGAAACCGCCGAAGGGACAATGGTGCTGACCTACGAAACCGCCCTGCCCGATGATTACAAAGGCACTTCCTCCATCGGCATGTTCAAGAAGCCGCTGGGCTATTTCCTGTCCGATTTCATGGTCGAGGGCAATGAAGACACCTATAACCGCTCCTTTGTAGGCTACGTGCCGGAAGGCCAGCTCCCTATGGAAGATATCAAAAAGATGCTGGACTGGAATAAGATTCTGCAAATGTAATTCTCGCTGTCTGTGCCGGTGCCACAAGCACCGGTGAGCGTCGAACGGCAGTGAGATGCGTAGTCGAAATGCCTGTATACCTTGGAAAGTGTCCTTCGACTACCACTTCGTCTTCGCTCAGTATCCGCTCAGGACGGACTTTTAATGCCTATTGTCATTGACCCCGAAGGTAACGAAGTAGAGGCCCTCTTCAAATGCTATCCTTTCTGGAAAGGGAAAGTCGTGTTGGAAGTCGGCTCCGGCGATGGCCGCCTGACGTGGTTATACGGCGAAAAAGTAGCACATGTCACTGCCCTTGAACCGGATGCGAAAAAACATGCCGTAGCGTTGAAGGACCGTCCAAGCCGGTTGAAGAAAATAGAATTCATTAACCTGGGCCTGGACGCATTTTCCAAACAAAACAAAGAGAAATTTGACCTTGCGATTCTATCCTGGTCGCTCTGATGAATGGAAGCCGAGAGCATGGTCCATGCTCTGGAACAAATTCATGACTTGCTCGAACCTGGGGGATACCTGATCGACATTCACCCCACTGGTGAACCGGTTAAGTTCATCAGTCTGCTGGATGGATATGAACATTTTATCGGTGACTTACAGGAGACGGACGATTACATCGAATACCAGCAGGCTGATGAAGCCATCGAAGCCGTGGTAGCGAAAGGCTTATTCCAGGTTGGTGAATCTGAAGAATTCGAGTTCCATACATACGCGAATTCATTTGAGGAACTGAAAACCTTTTTGGAAGAAAACTGGAGCGATGCCGTGATTACCGATGATGTAAAAGCCAACGCGCGTATGCTCGACAAAGAACATGGAGAGCATACAATGTTCCTGCGCGAACAAGCTCGCGTGACGGTGTTGAAGCCAGTCAGCAAAGACCGCTAATTATTCCTGTCACTCCAATCGCTTCACTCTACGCCCTGACCTGCTTCCGTTTAAATCACAGGCGGCCATCTCTGGAGTTGGCCGCCTGTGTCATTTCAGTAATCTGCTGTTTCAACCGCCAAACATTACGGGCTGGCGAAATCGACCGTGAAATAGCCTCCATACCCGCTAGATGACAGATAAGCATAACCAACGCCCATTTCGGTTGATTTGGTGCTCAGGATGGCATCGCGGTGCAGCTTGTCATTCATCCACCAGTCGAAGGCAGTCTGCGGACCACCGCCCGCATAGATGATCTCTTCGGAATAGGAGGGGGAATATCCTGCCGCAGCGATGCGCGTACTGACATACGACCCGTCCGAGCCGGAGTGGCTGAGCATACTGTTGCAGGCCATATCGGCGCTGTGCCCCTGCGCGGCGGTCGTCAGCAGCGAATTGACCGTCAGTGTGGGCAGTCCGTTTTTCTGGCGTTCCGCATTGATCAGCGATTCGATCTGGCTGGCGTAGCCCGCATTCCCGCTGAAATCACACTTGGCAGTAGAGCTGCTGGTGTTCCCGGAGGTTCCTCCGGAGCTGGAAGTCCCGGCGGGCGCGGAGGTCGGTGATATGGCCCCATTCCCGACGATGATTTTGAGCCAGAAGGTTTTTTCGGTGCCAACGTTGATCGATTTGCCCTCGGCATCCTTTAAGGTGAAATATCCGGAGTAAGAGCCGTCGGCAGTGGGAGCGGTCAATTCCACCGAAACGTCCACTGTGGAGCCAGTCACCGTGTCAGGGACGGGCGCAGAGTCAGGCGCGCCCATGCGGTCGCCAGCCAGAAAATTGATAGTGTACCCCGACCAATGGCAGGTTCCGCTGTTTTGGAAACGCCAGGTTTTGGTGAAGGTCTCTCCCGCGGCGACTTGTGTGTCATCGGGGATGGTAACATCTTCGAGCAGCACGGCCTGCACTTTGCAGTCTGGCGCGGAGGTGCCGGCGGAGGTAACGGCCAGGGTGACAGTCCCGGTTGTATTGGGGGTTGCCGGAGTAATGGTCGAGGGCAGGACCAGCACTTTTGTCGGTGGCAGGGTGGAGGTCACGAATTGAGGCGGGGCGGTAGGGGTCCCAGGAGCCGATGAGATGGAGACGCACCCGGCCAGAAATAGGCCGGTCAATACCGCGACGATCCTAAGGTATGGTTGCCCCGCCGACTTGGGGCGGGGTTGCGGCACAGGCAGGAAAAGTGTCCAGATCTTTTTCATAGATTAGATTGTACTGTGGAATCAGTAGCCGGTGCAGGTACGCCCGCACCGGCCATTGGAATGTTCCCAGTAAACTTTAGGGCGTAGCGAAGACGACCACGTAATAGCCGTAATTGTTGTAAAAAGCGTAGCCAACGCCGATTTCGGTGTAGTCGGTGCTGATCATGTTCTTGTTATGGTTGGGATCGGTCTTGTCGGTTTTCCACCAGGTTACCGCGCCATCCGGAGTGAGCGGCGGATAACTGCCATAGACATTTTCGGTCACTTTGGAAGCTATATACCCGGAAGTAGCCACGCGCGTTTGCGGCGTGGAACCATCGGAGCCGTTGTGAAAGAAGAGTTGGTTGCAAGCCATATCGTTGGCGTGCGCCTGGGCAGCCTGCGACAACTGTGGATTGACAGTATACGCGACCAGGTTGTTTTGTGAGCGATAGGTATTGATGGCAGCCGCTACCTGCTGGGCTCGGGTTGCGTCGGCGGCGAAGGCACAGGTGACATTCGCAAAACCGCTCGCGCCAGTGCTACTGGCCGGTGTGCCTGGGTGTACCGGCGGTGGCCGTACTTGTCACGCTACTTGAGCCCGCAGCCGTGGTTGCGGTGGGGGCACTGGTAGCCGTACCAGTCGATGCAGCGCCTACGTCGATAATCAACCACAGGCGGGAATCATTGTCAACCTGCATGATCAACCCGGCCGGATTTTTGATGACGAAGTTGCCGCGATACGTGCCAGGCACACTGGGCGCGACCAAATCCACGGAGATGTCCGCTGTTTCACCGGGGTTTGTGACTGGCAGCGGTACAGAGGCTGGCGCGCTCATGGCCTCTTCGGAATAGTGTTCCAGCGTGTAGCCTGACCACCAGATGCAGGTGCCAGCATTCTGGACACGCCATGTTTTTGTGAAAGCTGCACCTGCGGTAATGTTGGTGTTATCAGGGATGGTCACATCACTGACGAACTTGGCATTATTGATGCAATCCGCTGGGTTATCGGGCACGAATGCGGTAGGTGTGGACGAAGGGGTGCTCGTTCCTACCGCTACTTCTGTAGCGGTCGCAACCACCTCTGTGGGTGCAACCGTGGCAGGCGGCGCTGTGGTCGCCGGAACGGCTGTCGGCGTTTCGGTAACCTGTGCCGCTTGCCCTCCGCAAGCAGACAAAACGATTCCTGCCAGCAAGATGATAGAGAGTGCTCTTTTCGACATGTTGCCTCCTTTGTACAGGCTCATTAATTTGGCTACGGAAAAGCAGATTATTCATGAACTTCCACGCTGCCTGCTCCGGGCGACGAGTAAATTATCCACGATTGACATTAAAAAAATGTGAATCTTCAAAACATCATCATCTGACCCTGTGTTTGCTCCACCGGATCACTGATGAGTTGTTCTTCAAAGGTCTGTCTATTTAACACCGGGATGTCTGCCAGGGCGCGCAACAGCCGGAACTTGACAATATGCCAGCCAGCCAGTCGTTTGTGTAGCCTGGGATCGCGGTTTTCCTTGTAGGCCAGCAAACCGGCGCGTCCGCCAGGCAGCACCAGCAGGCACTTCTCCAACGGATATTGATTCGCGAACAGGATGCGCCCGGTCACGGCCGAAGCGAGCAAGTAGAACACACGCACTATTTCGCCTTGTTCCTTCCAGAGGCAAGCAGTTTTCGTCGATTTGCTCCGTCGTATATTCTAACCGTTTCCCGATCGTTTCCAGTAATACAGCCATCTTCTTCAACTCAGCGCGACGTTGGGAGGCGCTGTCTTCGTCACGCAAACTCCAGCAGCCAGCCTCTTCCATGCCATACGACTCCAGCACAGCCCCCACCAGCGCCTTGGAGGGCGTCAACAAACCGGGGAATTCGGGGTAGATGCCCCCTTCCAGTTCCAGCAGCGTGCTGGATGGATGTTTTTGCAGGTACGTCACCACCGACCGCTCCACCCGGTCGGCCAGCGATTCAGTGCGAGACTCCCCATCCTTCAAATCCCACAGACCAACTTCCATGCTGCGTTCCTCGGAATCCATTCTTTCCAGACGGACATCGGACTGGATCGCCTCTTGGATATTGGACTGCACTTCACGCAGCGCCTCATCGAAATCCTGTTCCGGCCGCATCAGTCCGTGACCCTGCGCCTGCTCGGCGAGCCCCGCAGCATATAGCTGGAGATAAGCCGCCGGTTCCCCCAGTTCTTGCAAATGTTCATACATGGCCCCGCGAATAGCTCCCGGGTTGACAACTCCCTTCTCGCGATGCAAGCGTTCCCCGCGCTGCCAGAGCAACTGAATGGGATCGTGCGCGGTGCGCATGGCCTGCGCGCGCAAATCGAAACCGGCGGTGCTGGCAGCCATCAACGTGGCAGCCAGGAAGCCCGGTTCTGCTTCTGCCAGCAAACCAAAGAAAGGTGTACCGAGCGGCAGCAGGTCAAAAACGTGATGCAAAGCGGCGTGCAGCGCATTGGCTTGCCAGCCCCAGTCGTAACGGCGGCGGCGCAGCGCTACCTTGAACGGTTCGGCGGCTTCGCGTCCCCACAACCAGCCCGCCCACAACGCAGAAAGCGTCCAGAAGGCCTGGTTGGGGCGCGGGATCGCACCGATCACAGCCTGGATGGGCGCGTTCTTGACAACTTCGGCCAGGTCCTTGATACGGCCTTCGTAAAGCAGGATCCCGCCGCTTTCGGGCAGTTTCTCGCCTTTGTTTGACCAATGCAGACAGGGCACAGGCTCGCTCACCCCAGCCCAGACGGAGATGGCTTCTTCCAACGCCAGCCAGATATTCCCCTCGCGGAATTGCGATGGCGTGGAGAGTTGCTTGGGCCTGGGTCGTTCGGTGGGATGTGGCCAGAGTGTATTGCCACGGTCACAAGCGGACAGAATCAGCGCGATCAGTGCGCGACGGCGTTCTTCCGAGATTTGCAGGCCGTCCAGTCGGTTGATGAGTGTTGCCAGCGCGTAGATCGTGCGCGGCAGGTAGTGCTGGATGGCTTCTTCGGCATATTCGCGGTCGGGATCGCCCAGTGGCGCGACCCGCTCCAGCACGCGCGCGCGGGCCAGCCCGGCGGTCTTGGCAATTTCGGCAGCACGTTCTACATCTTCCGGAGTGACCGGCTTCTCGCCGCTTTCACCGCATTCCTTGCATTCGAAGATACGCCCAAAGGGAACATCTTCTCCTTTGCGCCATAAAAACGCCTGGGCCGGAACCTCCTGGGAGCAAGAAGCACATGCTGTCAGATACAGGGATTGTAAGTGATCTTCGAGTTTTTCATCGCCCTTGCGCGAGACAGCCAGGTCTGCGATGGCAGCCTTGAATTCTGCTTCAGGTGGGGATGCAGTTCCCATTTCAAGCATGAAGCGCGTGATGGGATTGTTGGCCGCTACCAGCACGCGATACCCGGCGCGCGCCGCTTCCAGCGAGAGACGTGGCGCTGACCCGAACGGGTCCAGTAGCCAGCCACCCGGTTCGATGTTCTCGTTCAGCCAGGCAGCAATAACGCCGTCTTCCAGCGGCGGCAGGAAGCGCGCTAACGGGCCGGGATTATCTGGTCTGGTGCCAGGAATCAGAGAAACTGTGTCCACTTAAAAATAGTATACAGTCCCTCGTAGAAAAAGCAAGCTGGTTTATCATCAGTAGATCACGAAATGGCTGGCAGAAGCCGAGATTAGGGGAGCGGGCATGCAGGCGCTGTCTGTTGATCATTCCGGTTTGTATTCAAACCTGTACCCCTGGATCTCCACATACGGCTGCCAGTGTTTGTAGCTGATGGCACGTACCCGGCGAGCGATTTCATCCTTGCTCATCTCGGGCCGGATGATGAACAACTCGTTGAATTGTACGCGCGTGAAAGGCGGTCGGGTCCAGGTTTCGTTGGAGACGGGCAGTTCCTTACCTTCGGCCAATAGGCCTATAATCTCGAAGAACAATGCGATCTGGTACTCATACGTTCGTGCGAGCAGTTCGGCCACCCCGTCTTCGGGATAGACCGGGAAGCGTTTGACGGCGATGATCGCGCCCGTGTCCACTTTGGTAGCCATGTGGTGACAGGTGACGCCGTATTCTTTGGCATCTTCGTACAGCGCGAAATTGTTACAGCCAATGCCGGGATACTCAGGCGGAGCCGGATGAAAGTTGAAGGAGGCTCTCCGAGCGCGCTTCAGCAGAAAGTCGGGCACCACCCAGCGCGAGAGGTACGAGATGACGTAGTCGCCTTCCCAGTTTCGGGCGGCAGCGGGCAGCGGGTCGCCCCACACACCCAGGCAGTGGGTCACGTTTGTGAAGTGCTCCTGGCAGAATGCCAGCGCGCGGGCGCAGTCGGGGTCATCGGCTTTACCGAGGAAGAGGATGGAAGTGTCAGATTTGGGCATGGAATCCATTATAAACCGAGAGCAAATGAAGGGGCGGGATTGATGCGCATATAGTAGGGGCGACCCGTCATGTTCAACCAACATCTTTGTAGGTCAAAACGGGTCGCCCCTACACGTTATAAAAAAACCTGCGCGGGGCGCAGGTCATTGTCTGTCTAGCTCGTAATATATTCGCGCAGGCTATGCTCCACCGCATAGGCGGCAGCCTCCGCGCGGTTGTTGACCCCCAGTTTCGAGAGGATACTGCTGACATAGTTGCGCACTGTGCCCTCCCCCAGAAACAGATTTTTGGCGATCTCGCGATTGGTCTTGCCCTCCGAGACCAACAGCAGCACGTGCTTTTCCTGCTGGCTCAGGTGCGCAAAGGCCGAAGCTTCCTCTTCCTTTACTGCCCGGCGCACTTCCTGGAAGACACGCTGTGTCACGGCCGGGTCAAGCAATGCCTCGCCGCGTCCGACCGCTTCAATGGCCTTGACCAGTTCTTCGCTGGCAATCTGTTTGAGTACATAGCCTGATGCCCCGGCCCGAATGGCCGAAAAGAGCATCTCATCCTCGGCGTATGAAGTCAACATGATGACTTTGGTGTTGGGATATTGATCGACAATTTGCTCGCAGGCTTCGATCCCCGAAGTGCCCGGCAAGCGGATATCCATCACAACCACATCCGGTTCCGTAGCGGCCACCTGTTCCAACGCATCGCGTGCTGAACCCGCCTCTCCAACGACTTCGAATTGCGGATGCCGCTCTAGCAGCGACTTCAGCCCCAGACGGACAACCTCGTGGTCATCCACCAGTATGATCCTTTGTTTTGCCATTAAGGGTATGCCTCCAAGATAATCGGATAAAAAGTATAGCCCAGACAAAGATGTCTGACAAGGGCGGATATATGCCCACCGGGTAAAAACAGGGCGTGCCATGCAACCCCGCCTTTTGGCGGCGGGGCAATTCTGCCAGACGCGCCCTGTTTGCTTCTTTTGGGATTTTTCGACTTCCCCAAAGGGGACGATGTCGCTCAAGACAAGCCCTTAGTCTGCTCCCGTTTAATGATCTATCCGATTATTCTTTATTCTCTCTTCGAAAATCCACAAAGCGGTAGCCTACACCGCGCTCGGTCAGGATGTACTTGGGGTTGGATGGATCAGCCTCCAACTTTTGGCGCAGGTAGTTGATGTACAAACGCACATAATGCGGCTCATCGCGATATTCATAACCCCAGACCTTGGTCAACAGTTGGTCATGGGTGACGACCCAGCCCGCGTTCTGTACCAGATGGTAGAGCATGCGGTATTCGGTGGGACGCAACTTGACCAGCTTGCCCTCCAACCAGATTTCACGGCGGTCGAAGTCGATTTTCAGGCGTTCGTCCACTTCGATCAGGCCGTGCATCGAGCCGCTGGCGCTTTCCGTGCGGCGTAGCACGGCTTTCACGCGGCTGACCAATTCGCGCGGGCTGAACGGCTTGGTGACGTAGTCATCCGCGCCCAACTCCAGACCACGCACGCGGTCATCTTCCTCGCCTTTGGCTGTCAGCATGATGACCGGTACCTGGCTCACCTCACGGACAGTTTCCAGCACCTCGAAACCATCCAGGTCGGGCATCATCACATCCAGCAGGATCAGATCGGGGGTCACGTCGCGGATCTTTTGGATCGCTTCTTTCCCGTTAAACGCTTCACTGACCTGGAAACCGTCATGCTCCAGGTTCAAACGGATGAAGCGAACCATACGCTCTTCGTCATCCACCACTAAGATACGGCGGCGGTCAAATTCATCAGGCATGAACTTACTCCCTTACGAAGCCAATGATTTGTTCATCTTCCTCGCCTTCGAGCACTTCGATGAGGCTGACACGGTGTAACGGCCAGATCACCTGCACAACGTTAGGCTCCAAGTAATGCAAATCTTTTCCGTCTTTCTGGCGAGGGCCGTTAACGGTGATAATCATGTCCGTTGGCTTGGGCAGTTCTTCCACTTCACCAATAATCGCGGGTTCGCCCGGCAGGTGTAAGATAATTGTGTAAGGCATGGAAACACCTTTTCTTTCTTAGGGGGTTTTTAGCAAGATCTGGATCTTAAGTTTACCCAGGGCAAGCATATCACCGTGATTGAGCGTCTGATCCATGTTCGGCTGTAAGCGTTTTCCGTTCAAATAAGTTCCATTCGATGACCCCAAATCCATAACAAACACACGTTCGCCTTCCCGTTTTAATACAGCATGCAAACGTGAAACGCCATTGGCATACGCCTGATAGGGGGTCAGATCGATATCTGGCATAATCGGTTGCGCATCGCTTACACGTCCCAATGTGAATTCTGTACGGTCACCAAGAGGCAATATTTGTCCACTTTCCAGCAGATGCAAGGATGCCCAGGTGTCCAGGCTTTTTGCATATGTTGCAGTTTTCTTTCGATCTGCTGGAGGCAATGGTTCATGGTCAGCCGGGATGTTTTTTGTAACTATCGGAGGTAACCCCGATAGTTGCATTCCGCATTCAGAGCAGAAGACAGTTCCATCCAGGTTATTGTGCTGGCAATTAGGGCATGCGATCATACCGATTGTTCCTTTTCTAGTGGCATTATGAGGGCCCGCGTTCCATATTTTATCTCTTTACTTCCCTCTTCAGAAAATGACTGCATTTTTGTAATGTTTTCAGCTTCTATTAAGGCAGTGCGAGCAAGACTGCGTTCACCTTGAGCCAGCAGGCTTGTGGCAAGCTGCTTCATATGCTGGGCTGCCAGTTCAAACTGTCCCTCGTTCACTTCCGTGTGGGCTTTCTCTTGCATACGGTACAGGGTCAATTTACCGAGAGACTGAATGATCTTAGTCGGGGGTGGTTCTCCTCCGGCTTCTTCTTTCACTTCGCGAGAAATCTCAATTGGAACAGGCTGGATGGGCGTTGGCAGTCCGATGATAGAGGGTTTTATATATCCACGCAGCAAGAAGACTTGATTCTGTTCGGTCAGCGATGGTTCAACGCGATATTCGAATAATATATTTAAGGTAAAGTCTAGCAGGATTGGACCAAGGTGGATTGAGTCTTCTATTGGCAATGGACCAGTTTCAGGCTGGGTCCGAAACGCGTAGGCCATTTCGGCTCCGGGTGTCTTTTTTACTTCTAGAACAACATCATCGGCCAGGGTACGCGCCAGCGATTCAAATTTTTCCACCAGAAATTTTTGAATGTCTGCTGTACGAGCTATGTAGCGGCTACTCCCGCCAGTGCGACTGGCCAAGGTATCCAGGAACACATCATTCCATTCTTTTCCAATCCCCATTGCGCTGATGCCAATCCCTTGTTTCGCAGCTTGTTCTGACAATTCGATACACTGTTGCTCATCTCCATAAGTATGGCCATCGGTCATCAGGATGATGTGATCGATACGGTCATGACCAACATTACGCTGAATCTCATTATAAGCAGCTAACAAACCCTGATAGATTTCAGTTGCGCCGGATGGTTGCAACATTTGTATGCGGGATTCGAGCTTCCTTTTGTCATACGTGTAGGAGGCAGGGATGAGCACTTCAGCCCGGTCACTGAAGGTCACCACACTGAAAATATCCTGTGTACGCAAATTCCGCATGACTTTGATGGCTGCACTTTTGAGCACATCCATCTTCTCGTCCTTCATCGACGTGGATCGATCAAGCACCAGGGATACGTTCAAGGGCGGCGCAGGGATTTCTTCCGTTTTTTCATGTGGCGAAATCTCTAGAAGCACATACAGCATCTGTGATTCTTGCATGCGCACCAGGTTGGGACGGCTGTAATAAACTTTAAAACTGAAAGGTAAAGAAGGTTTTTCTTCCGGTGGCAAGGTTGCATCGTATTTTCTACGTCGAGACGGATTAGAGAGCGTTTCATATGCCTGCTGTACTTCCAGGAAGATCTCGGTCTCGCCAACTGCCGTGTTTTTATCCGGATGTAAACGCTGCGCGGCTTCGAAGTAAGCCCGCTTGATTTCTTCCTGTGATGCGTTACGCATCACACCAAGAGTAGCGTAATAATCCGGTTTCTTCGCCATGTTATCCAATCAGTTGTGCAATGATAACACTGATATTATCCGGCCCGCCGGCTACATTAGCAGCTTCAACCAGGTTCTGACAGGCGCGTTGCAAAGTGGGCGCCTCTCTAATGATTTTGCTTAATTCCTGGTCCGGGACAACACCCCATAGACCGTCACTACATAACATCAAGTAGCCTGTTTGCGGAAAAGACACTGTAAATACATCCGCCTCGAGAATCTCTCCTTGCCCGAGTGCACGATAGAGAACATTGCGATGTGGATAGTTCTCAGCCTCATCTGGGCTGATATGGCCAAGTTCTTCCAAACGTTTGACCAGGGAGTGATCGCGTGTGACCACCTCGGCACGTCCATCGGGGTAAATGTTATAAGCCCGGCTATCGCCGACATGGGCAATCGTCACTTGCTGGCCAAGTACCAAGGCGGCTGTCAGCGTCGTGCCGCTGCTGGGTGCTTCGTTTTGAATTGTTTTCTGTGCCTCTCGCACAGCAGTTTGCATAATCTCTTGCAAGGATTTGTCAGGGGGCGAAGGTTTGAGATTGAAAAAATAGGGCTGGAACTTTCGCATGATGAAACCGGCCACAACACGGACAGCCGCGTTACTGGCTACTTCTCCATATTGATGCCCTCCCATTCCATCTGCAATAATATACAAACCAAAAGGCAGGCTGCCCGTATTACCTGCCAGCGTTGTTGTCAGACACAGCAGGCTATCTTCATTAAGCTCGCGTTGTTTACCAACCGATTGCCCTGAGGCGGCTATCAACTGTTGTAGATCAAACTGAACTTTTGGCCCTTGCAAAATCGATTGGATTTGCTGGTCGGTGAGGGGGGCTGTTGTCGCTGTATCTATTTCTTTAGGTTTGGGCACCCCGCCACCAAACAGTTTGCGGAAAAATTCCATCACAGTTATATCTCCTTCTCAGGCGAGCAATGCATAAACCTGGTGGTCGGTTGAGCCGACATAAACAATATCATCATACACTAATGGAGAACCGATAATTTGACCTTGCGTCCCAAACTTCCAGCGCAAACGACCGGTACGGTATTCGAGACAATACAGGTAACCATCCACCGAGCCGCAATATAGAGAATCTTTGTAAACAACCGGTGAACTGCTGACCTGATGTTCCGTGCGGAAACGCCAGAGTTCCTTGGCTGTTCTTGTTTCAACGGCATAGATAAATCCATCTGCGGCGCCAACAAATACAATATCATCGACCACACAGGGGGATGATATGGAACCTTTGCCCAATCGGAACCGCCATATGACAAACCCATTACGATGATCAAGGGCATAAAGAGTGCCATCCAAGGAACTGAACAAAACCATTTGTTTATCGATTGTCGGGGAGGATGTTATGCCTCGTTTGGCACGGAACCGCCACTTCAACTCCCCTCTGAAATCAATGGTCAGAAAATCGCCTGTTTCGTTGCCTACATAGACCAACTCATTGGCAATATAGGGGGTGGAGCGAATCGGATCTGACGTTTCAAATTTCCATGCCGCGCGGCCTGAATTCAAATTGACAGCATGCAGGTATTGGTCGTCGGAGCCAAAAAATGCGTGTCCTTCGGCAATGCGCGCAGACGAGCGTACAGGCCCATCTGTATAATAAGTCCACACCACTTTACCGGAGCGGGCGCCAACGACATGCAAGCGATGGTCTTCTGAACCAAAGTAGATGTTATCTTCGTATGCTACGGGCTTGGAGACAATACCGCCTTCGGTTGGATATTTCCACTGAAATTCTCCGTTGCCTGCGTTGATCGCATACAAGTTGTTGTCATAGCATCCAATAAAAATGGAATTTTGATAATACAAAGGCGTACTGCGGATTTCATCTTCGCACTTAAATACCCATAAAGGTTTGATGCCGTTCGCCTGGCTAATGCTTGTGGTTACTTTCGAGAGGACGCCGGTCTTATGCGCAGCCGCTAAGAGGGCATCTTTCATATCGGCTGCGTTCGGGAAACGATCTTCCGGGTTGTACTGCAACGCCGTATTAATGACGTTGTCCACTTCAGCAGAGATACTGGGATTAATCTTTAGCAGAGGGCGCTCTTCAAAGGAGAAGGGCGGCTCCATGCGTGGGTCGCGGCGGGAAAGAGCGTGATGCAAGGTGGCGCCTAATGCGTACAGATCAGCCAGAGGGGTGGCCTCGCCGCGATATTGTTCTGGCGGAGAATATCCTTCCGTGCCGATCATTGTCCCTTTTTGTCCAAACTGGAAAGTCTTGGCAATGCCAAAGTCCACCAGTTTTATGTCACCGTTGTGGTCGATCATTACATTCGACGGTTTCATATCACGGAAAATGATCGGGTCTGGCCTGTGGTTGTGCAAGAAGGATAGCACATCACATAACTCGATGCCCCAGGTTAATACCTGCTCTTCAGTTAGGAAACCTTCGCTTTCGCTGATAATGGCTTCCAGGTCTTTGCCATGAATATATTCAATTACGAGGTAAGAGCGATTCTCTTCTGAAAAATAATCGTAGATACGCGGGATGGATGGATGATTGAGCGTTGCCAGCAAATTGGCTTCGCGCTCAAAATTTTGCACGATAGTCTGCCGAATGAGCGGGTCTGGCGCAGTGTTGATCATCTCCTTGACCGCGACCAGTTTTACAACGTTGGGAAAATGCAAATCGCGGGCACGGTATACGGATCCCATCCCACCAACGCCAATTACATCCTGAATCAGGTATCGCTTTAGAAGTGTAATACCCGATTCGAGTTGCCTCCTGGGTGTAGCATTTCCGTTATTATCCTCCGGCAATGCAATATGTTGTGTTTCCAGCGAAAAACTCCTTTAAAGATTCCCGTGTGTGGTAGCTTTTAATGAAACCAAATTGTAATATTGATTATTATAGTAGCCACTGAGTGGTTTGGCAACTGCCCTTTAGTTTATTTTGACTTATCCTATGCGACGATTACCGTTTTGTAAAGCGCCCTCTTGCATGGAAGGCCGTTATACGGCAAAATGAAAGTCATACATGAAAATACTTGCTGTAAGTGATCAGGTGGTAGAACGCATCTATGTGCTGGCTGCGAATTGTCATTTCCGAGATGTGGATTTAATTCTCGGGTGCGGCGATTTACCCTATAACTACCTGGAATACCTTACCACTGTATTGAACGTTCCGCTATACTACGTACCTGGCAATCATGACCCTGAGTATAACCCCCGTACTCCTCTTTCCTGCGCCGAAGGCGGCTCGAACCTGGACCTGAAAACTGCTTCCGCTAAAGGGATTTTACTGGCTGGCCTGGGCGGTAGCATCCTTTACCGCCCCGATGGAGTTAACCAGTATACGCAGGGAGAAGCATTTTTGCGAGCTTGTACTTTATTAGTGCGTTTGCTGGCCAGTCAGATACGCTATGGCCGTAGATTGGACGTTCTGATCGCGCATTCCCCTCCCCTTGGAATCCACGATGATACCGAAGCACACCAGGGACTCAAAGCGCTGAATTTCTTGATCCGTGTAACCCACCCGCGCTACCTCTTCCATGGGCATACTCACTTCTACCGCAATAATTTGGAAGACTCCATTACGCGAGTTGGACAAACGACCGTCATGAACATCTTTCCATATAAAGTGATCGAGATCGAAGATGAATGATGACCTGAACAATCGTGCACTTGCGGATTACAATCGTGCGCGTGTCGCAGCTTTTCTCAACCGCGTTTGGTCCGTACTTTCCGGCCAGCCCACCAATCTGCTTTCCTACGATGAAATCAAAGAGAAACTGCACATTGGTGGTCCCATTTATCGCGGCATGCAGACCGTGCGTATCGACCAGATCGCCGGCAGCCTCAACCGTTACCACCAGTTCGACCGCGCCTTCCTGCCCGTGCAAGATGATACAGCCGAGCGCTGGCAACGCGTCAGCCAGGCTTTCTACGCAGAGATCAGTCTGCCCCCGGTGGTGCTCTATAAAGTAGGACAGGTCTACTTTGTTGTGGATGGGCATCATCGTGTCTCTGTCGCCCGACGGCAGGGACAATTATTCATCGAAGCCGAAGTGCGTGAGTGTGCTACCAAGGTCGACATTACGCCCAACATCAAGCCAGAAGACCTGGAAATTCTAGGAACGAAAGTTCATTTTCTGGAACGCACCAACCTTGATCAACTGCATCCTGAAGCCGAAATTCTCCTTACCATTCCGGATGGTTACATACGCATGCTAGAACATATCGCAGTGCATCGCTATTTTATGGGTCTCGACTGGAAGCGCGATATTTCCGATGAAGAAGCCATCACGCACTGGTATGATATAGTTTACATGCCTGTTGTTGGGATTATCCGAGAGAGCAAGATCATGAAGGAGTTTCCCGGCAAGACGGAAGGTGACCTGTACCTGTGGGTGCTCGACCACCAGCATTATCTGTCCGAAAACATGGGGAAACCGCTGCAACCGCCCGACGAAGCGGCGCGAGACTTCGTCGAAGGAGTAGAATAATCTGATGACACAACATCCCTTATCTGGTGTGTATGCCGCTGCCCTGACGCCTCTCAAAGCCGATTCGACCCCGGACCCTGAACCTGTCCCCGCTTTTCTGGCCTTTCTTGCTGACCGTGGTTGTCACGGTGCGCTGCTCTTCGGTACCACCGGGGAAGGCCCATCCTTCTCCCCGGATGAACGGAAGATTGTTTGGAACGCCGCCTTGAGAGTTCGTGAAACGCACCCTGACTTTCGCCTGCTGGCCGGGACCGGGACTCCCAGCCTGGGCGAGTCCATCGACCTGACCAAAACCGCCTTTGACCTGGGCTATGACGGCGTGGTTGTCCTGCCGCCCTACTACTTCCGCACCGCCAGCGACGAAGGCCTATTCCGCTGGTTCGAGAGCCTGATCCAAAAAGCTGTCCCCTCTGACGGCTATTTGCTGGGCTACCATTTTCCTGGCGTGGCCGGGATTGGCTTCTCGATGGATTTGCTCAAACGATTGAAAGATGCTTTCCCGGTACAGTTTGCCGGGATCAAAGATTCTTCGCACGACCCCGCTCTGGCAAGCGCGTTGGGCGCTACCTTTAATACAGACCTGGCCGTCTTCACTGGCACGGATTCATATTTTTCGATGGCCTTGCAAAACAAGGCCGCCGGCTGTATCACTGCACCGGCCAATTTGCTCTCGCCTGGTTTGCGCGCCATCTACGATGCTTTCTTGCGCGATGAAGACTTGTCTGAAACGCAAACCTGCGTTACTGAGCAACGGCATGTCTTAGAGAAATATATGCCTTTCCCATCTTCGCTCAAAGCCCTGCTCTCTAAAAAATATGATTTTCCTCGCTGGCCCGTCCGTGCGCCGCTGGTGGAAACACCCAATGAGCTCGTCGAGCAGGCTGCCCGAGAGTTGGAAGAATGTGAATAGCAGGAATTTTGGGGTTTCTGCTACTCTATTTGAATAAGCGGCCTAGTTTTTGTAAAAGGCCCACGAGACAACCTGGCGAATCGGGTTCCGGCTGTGGTTGTGGTTCGGGCTCAGGTTCCGGCTGCGGTTCTGGTTCCGGCTCGGGTTGGGGTTCCTCTGCGGGCAATGGCTCAAACAGCACACGAGACTTGTTTACATCTGTCCCTTCAAGCTGTGGGGTTTGTGGGTATTCCTGTGAAGGTAGCACTTGTCGCAATGATGCATAAAACTCGTTGAACGTCGCTCCAGAATTCGCTTTGATCGTGTCAATCGCGTAGCGTGACATGGCTCCGTTGTAGCGACCGTTGATGTATGCATCGTACGAGTATTCGCTATCGCTGCACCCGCTCAACAGCAACTCTAGCATCTCAGCTTCTGCCAAAAAACGCTGTTTGACGGGAATCAGGGGATCATAGCCAAGTACAGGCATGTAACGTGGCTTGGCATAATGCATTGTATCCTCCTGCGCGCGTGTAACTGTTCCGGAAAAACAACTGTCTGAAATGAACGTCAAGCTAGCCTGTGACTGTAAGTCGTTCAGGATTTCACGTAATTCGTCATCCAGCAAAATCCCATCGTAAACATATAAGGCTTCGTCATAGCTGTCAGGCTCATCGCCGTTGGTATCGCGGTTGTAGGTACCATGACCCGAATAAGTAAAAACGCCGTAATCGCCTGGCCCGAGCGCCGACACCAGATTGCGCAAGGCAGTCTTGATATTTTCCCGCGTACCCTGGTTATCGAGCAAGACCTCTACATCAAAGCCAAATTCTGTCAGCAGTCCTGCCCAGTCGTTCGCGTCGTTGACACAACCCTGCAAATCATTTAACATGCCAGGGTAATTGTTGATACCGACGCAGATTGCCTGTTTCATTTTTTCTCCTTATAGCGTCTTGGGTTGGCAGTATGGAATTGTTTTTGTGTTGGTACTGTAACTATACAACATTCACCCCTTTCATTCAATCACTTGTCCAATCTGAAAAGGAACAGTCACCTTATCCCATATGCTACGCTTCAGGGATTGTGCGCAAAGGTGACTGTTCCTAGAGATTACTTATCTGTGTGAAACTAAATCTGCTGTCCCTTGAACTGGCTCAAATACAAATTATGGTAGAAACCGCGTTTATCGAGCAACTGCTGATGATTGCCCTGCTCGACGATCTCGCCGTTGTTGATGACGACTACCTTGTCAGCGTCGCGGATGGTGCTCAGGCGGTGGGCAATGACGAAGCTGGTACGGCCTTCCATCAGGCGCAGCAAGGCTTTCTGGATACGGACTTCGGTGCGGGTGTCTACGCTGCTGGTGGCTTCGTCCAGGATCAGGATGGCCGGGTCGGCCAGGATGGCGCGGGCGATGGAGAGCATCTGGCGCTGTCCCTGGCTCAGGTTGCTGGCACGTTCCGAGAGCACTGTCTGGTAGCCCTGCGGCAGCAAACGGATGAAGTGATCGGCATCGGCCAGTTGCGCGGCCTGGATGACTTCCTCGTCCGTGGCGTCCAGCCGTCCGTAGCGGATGTTTTCCATGACGGTGTCGGAGAACAGGAAGGTGTCTTGCAGCACCAGTCCCAGCTTGCGGCGCAGGTCGGACTTTTGGGATGTCGCGCAGGTCACGCCCGTCGATGCTGATGTAGCCGTCGCCGACTTCGTAGAAGCGCATCAGCAGGTTGATCAGGGTGGTCTTCCCGGCCCCGGTCGGACCGACCAGCGCGATGGTCTGACCGGCTTTGGCTTCCAGTGTCATATCTTTGATGACCGGCGTATCCGGGCAGGTAGCCGAAGTCCACGTTCTTCGAAGCGGACTTCTCCTTTAACGGTGGCAAGCGCGGGGGCGTCTGGATGCGTCCACTTCCGAGGGCGTGTCGATGATCTCGAAAACCCGTTCCGCCCCGGCCAGCGCCGCCTGGATCGAGTTGTACATGTTGGCCAGCTGGCGCAGGGGATTGATGAAGTTGCGCCCGTAGGTGATGAAGGCGGCGATCATGCCGATGGTCGCCAGTCCCTGCAAAGCCAGGTATCCGCCCAGCCCGACCAGCACGATGACGAACAGGTTGCCGAGCACGTTGGTGAGCGGCATGAGCGCCAGGGCGTAGCTGTTGGCGTAAATGCCCGCCTGGTAGACTTCCTGGTTGTAGCGGCGGAAATTCTCGATGGCGCTTTCGCTGCGCCCGAAGGCCTTGACCACGCGTTGGCCGCTGATGGTCTCTTCCATCACGCCATTGATCTGACCCAGTTGTTTCTGCAGGTCGCGGAAGCCCTTGCGGGTATAGCGGGCGATGAAGTTGGCGAACCAGAACATGATCGGCACCACGACGACCGCGGCCAGTGCCAGCCAGGCATTGAGCACGAACATGGCGATCAGGATGCCGATCATGGAGAGCGTGCTGGCGAACAGCGAGACCACGTTTTGCGAAACGGCCTGGTTGACGGCTTCGATGTCGTTGGTCAGGCGGCTCATCAGTTCCCCGGCGGTGTGCTCGTCGAAGAACTTCAGCGAGAGTGTTTGCAGGTGCCCGAACAGGTCGCGGCGCAGGTGTTTGAGTGCATCCTGCGAGACGCGCGCCATCATCCAACTGGAGATGGCCTGGAAACCGTTGTCGAACAGGAATATCACCAGCAAAATGATGGATGTGCGCACCAGCCCTTCAGCCTGTTTGGTGCTGATAAAGTCGTCGATGGCGACGCCAATCAGGTAAGGTTCCATCAGCCCGAGCACGATATAAGCCAGCACGAAAACAAACACGATAGACAGGGTCCTAGCGTAGGGGCGCAGGTAGTTGACTAACCGTTGCAATGCCAGGCGCGGGTCACGAGCCTTCTCGATCTTGCCCGGCCGCATCGGGCCGCGTCCCATAACCGTGCGGACTTTGTCGAAATCAGTTTGTGGGGAACGTTCTTTATTTTCAGCCATGATTACGCCACCTTCTCCGCCTGGAAGCCCCGCGTACCTGCGGGAAAGCCGTTCCCAAGTTGCGACGCGTAAATTTCCTGGTAGATCGGGCTGGACTTCATCAACTGCTCGTGTGTGCCCTGGGCAGTGATGCGGCCCTCGTCGATCACCACGATCTTGTCAGCGTTCAGCACAGTGCTGATGCGCTGCGCCACCATGAACGATGTGCGTCCCTGCATCCACTCCTTGAGCGCCTCCTGGATTTTCGTCTCGGTCGCCACGTCCACCGAACTGGTGCTGTCGTCCAAAATCAAAATCGATGGCCGCATCAGCAGGGCGCGCGCGATGGCAATGCGCTGCTTCTGTCCGCCTGAAAGGTTGGCGCCGCGCTCTTCGATGTGCGTGTCATAGCCCTGCGGCAGGCTCAGAATGAACTCGTGCGCCTGCGCCGCCTGGGCCGCGGCCACCACTTCCTCCTCGCTGGCGTCCGGTTTGCCCGTAGCGGATGTTGTCCCGCACCGTGCCGGAGAACAGGACGGTCTCCTGCGGGACGATGCCCACGTGCGCCATCAACGCTTCCTGCCGGACCTTGCGGATGTCCACGCCATTCAGCGTAATCTTGCCCGAAGCCGCCTCGTAGAACCGCGGTACCAGGCTGACCAGCGACGACTTGCCCGCCCCAGTGGCACCCAGAATGGCTACGGTCTGCCCTGGTTCGGCTACCAGATCGATATTTTGCAGCACTTCTTCGTCGCTGGACCCGTTGTAGTGGAAGCTGACGTTCTCGAAGACGATGCGCGGTTGCGAAATTTCCGGCAACGACAGCGGCTGCGCTTCATCCTGGACCTCGGGGACTGTCTCCAGAACTTCGTTAATTCTCTCGGCTGAGGCCATTCCTGCCGCCGCGACGTTCGCCAGCATGACCATAATGGTCAGCGGGCCGAGCGTGGTTTGCAAGTAGTTGATGAAGGCCACCAACTGCCCGACGGTGATGTTGTCGTTGATGGCCTGAATCCCGCCGACCCAGATGACCGCCACAATCGCCACATTGACGAAGATGCTCATGGCTGGTGAGAGCGTGGTCATGAACTGCATCACTTTGATGGAGTTCTGGGTGTAGGCTTCATTGGATTCTTCGAAGCGCTCCGCTTCGTGGTCGGCGCGCACAAAGGCCTTGACCAGCCGCACCCCGGCGATGTTCTCCTGTAAGACGGTGTTCAGCTTGTCCAATCGCTGCTGAACGCTGCGGAAGAGCGGTCCCATCTTCGAGACGAAGAAGGCGATGATGACCGTGATGATGACCAAGATCGGGAGCATCATCAACGACAGGCGGCTGTCCGTGTTGAACATCAGGATCAGGCTGCCAATCATCAGCAGGGGTGCGCGTGTACCGATTCGCAGGAACACCTGCACCAACCGCTGGAAAACGGTCGTGTCGCTCGACAGGCGTACCATCAACTGACCGGTGTTCATCTTGTCCAGATTGCCGAAGGAGAACGACTGGATTTTCAGGAACAGCGCTTCACGCAAATCGCGTGCCACGCTTTCGCCGACCTGCACTGATAAGATGTTGTTGCCGATAGCGAAGAAGGTTTGCAAGACGGAGATACCCAGCATTATGAGCGTGGTCGAGATGACCACCTGCATGTCATTGGCGGTAATGCCCTGGTCGATGATTCTCTGGATCAGGCGCGGAATTGACAGGTCCATGAAGATGACGGTAATCAGCAGCACCAGCGAAACCAGGCTGCGTTTCCAATAAGGCTTTACAAAGAAGAGAAGTTTACGGATATGGGTCATAGGAATTTTTACTCGTGGTAACGGCTTCCCCGGCACCGCTCGCCGGGGCGGTGCAGCCGTTAGCGACTAAAGTCACTACTTCTTTCTTCAAATGTCGATTTGAGCACATCCAACGCGCTGTTGATGATGTTCATCTGTTCGGGGGTGAGAACGGACAATTTCTTCTCCATCCAGACCCGGTTCTCGCGGAAAATAGCCGAAAGCAGTTCCTCGCCGCTCTCTGTCAGTGCAAGCTGGACATAGCGGCGGTCTTCAGCGTTCTGATGGCGAATTACCAGCCCTTTGCCCACCAACAACTCCACCGCCTGGGAGATGGCCGGGCGGCTGATGCCCTTGGCTTCGGCCAGTTCGCTGACCGAGCCATATCCCTTGCGGATATGGCGCAGGATGTGGAACTGTTCGACCGTGATACCGAATTTCTCGGCTGCGATACCGCGTACGTTGGTCTTGATGCGGTTCCAGGTTGGGGGAAAGCTTTCCCAGAAGCGGTCGATGGTCTGTTGTAACAACTCGCTGGTAGCGATGGCCGGGGTAGGCATGTTTGCTCCTTTTTGGTTAACTTATTTAATAGTTAAGTAACTTATATATTTTATGCAAAATGCTTCATTTTGTCAATAAAAAAGGAACCCGGCCTCCAACGAGACCGGGTTCCTTGAGGTAGCCAGATGGCTTTACTGTCCGAAAGTCACATCCACGGGCATGCCGGGCTTGAGTTTGCCATCCATGTTATCCACTGAGAGTTCCACCGCATATACCGTTGTCTGACGCTCTTCCTTGGTTTGGACGTTGCGCGGTGTATATTCGGCCTGGTTGGCGATGCGTGTCACAGTTGCCGAGAATGTTTCGCCGGGGAATGAATCAGCACTCAGGCTGGCATTGTCGCCCAGTTTCACTTCGCCATAACGGTCTTCGGGTATATAGACGGTTACGGTCAAATTGTCCAATTTTGCGATGGTCAGCGAGGTCATGCCCGCCTGGATGACTTCACCCGGCTGCACGCTGCGAACCAGAACGACTCCATCCTCGGGCGCATTGACCGTCAGTTTTTCCATCTGCGTTTCAAGCTCGGACAATTGGGCTTGCACCTGTTTCACAGACGCCTTTACTGCATCAAGTTGGGTCCCGGCCTGATCGACAGCCTTCTGTGCCAGGACAACTTCGGGCGCATCCGCACCAGTTTGGAACGCACGCAGGGCATCTTTGGCGGCGTCATATCGCTCCTGCGCCACATCAACCCTGGCCCGCGCTTCGAGCACATCTTTGGCATCGTCGGTGGTCAGGGCATCATCGTAATCCTTTTGCGCATTTTTCAGATCGATCTTGGCATCATCGAAAGTGGTCTGGGCAGCATCTTTCAAATCGCCGCTAGGAGCACGGTCGAGCACGGTCTTCGCATTCTGGAAGGCAACCCTGGCGTCCGATAAATTTTGCTCGGCATCCAGAAATGCGGCACTCGTCACCTGCTGTTCCACGCTGGCCAGTTTGGCCTGCTCTGTTTCCAGATCAGCTTTGGCCGCGTCCAGTTCGGCTTGTGTGGCTTTGAGTCGCTCTGCCTTGTTGAAGTACCAGGTCGGCTGGTCAAATTCGCCTGGTTTGGATTCTTTCCAGATGGCGATGCGGGTGGTTTTCTCGGCAGCAACAGCCGCGTCAAGAGTCTGGTTGTACTGCAATTGCGCCATGTCTAACGCAGATTGTGCAGCATCAACATTGGCGTTGGCAGAATCCAGACCGGCTTCGAGAGTCCGCTTTTGGGCCTGGAGCAGGCTATCGTCCAGGGTGAGAAGCGGATCGCCCGCTTTGACGGAATCCCCTTCCGCAACCAGTACGCTGACGACGCGTCCGCTCATCTCTGGTGCGACTGCGATCTCTGTCGCCTCGATCAGACCCGAAGCTTGCAACGCGGTGCTTTGGGCTGGCCCACAAGCGGCGAGTAAGAAGGTGAGAAGTAAGAAGGTGAGAAGTTTTTTCATGGCAATCTCCGTAGAGTCCCATCTCCCCTCGTCCCCTTTCGGGGATGCTTCGCGAGGAGAGGGGTAGGGTGAGGGTTATGCTTTCATAGCAGAAATAAAGACATCTTCCAGCGAGGGCTCGATGATGTCGGCCTGCGCGGTGCGGATGCCCGCCTGGCGCAGTTCGCGCTCGATAGCCCGTTGTTGCTTTTTCATGTCGGGTGCGACGATGTGGACCAGCGAGCCGTATAACTCGACCTCTTCGATCGGCAGCGAACCAGATTCTTGCGCCGCCCGCAGCACCTTGACCGCTTCGACCGCATCGGACGGGGCGATCTCGAGCACCTGGCCACGCATCATCTCGGATTTGATCTCGGCGGGCGAGCCGTAGGCGATGATTTTGCCGCGCTGGATGAAGGCCAGACGGTGACAATGCTCGGCCTCGTCCATGTAGTGGGTGGTAACGAAGACCGTGATGCCTTCGGCGATGAGTTTGTAGAGCAAATCCCAGAAGGCGCGCCGTGAGACAGGATCGACGCCCGCGGTGGGCTCGTCCAGGAAGAGCACTTCGGGGCGGTGCAAGATGGCGGCGCTGAGTGCCAGCCGCTGACGCCAGCCACCGGACAGGTCTTTGGTCTTGGCGTTTTCACGGCCTTCGAGCCCGGCCATTTCGAGCGCATTTTGGATGCGTTCCTGGAGTTCAGCGTTTTTTAGACCGTAAGCCCCGCCGTAGAAGTTCAGGTTTTGCAGCACAGTCAGGTCGTTGTACAGGCTGAAACGCTGCGACATATACCCAACGCGTGGGCGGATTTTGGCGGTATCGCCATCGACTTTCATACCGAGCACATCGACTTCGCCCGAGGTAGGCTTCATCAGCCCCAGCGTCATGCGGATGGTGGTCGTCTTGCCCGAGCCGTTCGGACCGAGGAAGCCGAATATCTCGCCATGATGGACTTCAAAGTTGATACCGTCTACGGCGGTGAAGTCACCGAAGCGTTTGGTGAGGGAGTTTGCGATAATTGCGGGTTGATCGTTCATATTTGTTATCCAGTGTAGGGGCGACCCGCCTGGGAAGAACCATCGCCCTGGTTGGTTAGAAACATTGCCAAAATCTTCTTGGTTAGCCTTGAAGGGTCGCCATTACTGTTAGTCAAGCGCCCTCCGCACAAAACGCAGCGAGAAGGTGCCGATCACCAGCCCCAAGTCCCGCCAGCGCCAGCACGTTCGGCCAGAGCACGTCCAGACCGGTGCCTTTGAGTAGGATGCCGCGCAAAATCGTCAGCCAGTGATGGGCCGGGATAAAGTTGGCAACCCATTGCAGCACCTGCGGCATGCCTTCCACGGGAGCGGCGTAGCCGGTGAACATGAAGTCCACCATGCCGACCAGCAGCACCAGCAGGAAGGCCTGATGCTGGGTGCGGGAGATAACCGAAACCACCAGTCCCTTGCTGAGCTCGACCATCAGGTAGCCGAAGGCCAGCAATAGCAGCAGTGGCAGCGATCCACGCACAGGAACGCCGAAGGCGAAGTGAACCATCGTCAACATCAGCAGGAAGTCAGCAAAGCCGACGATCACGACCGGAATGGCCTTGCCAATGATGATTTCCATCGACGAGAACGGCATGACCAGCAACTGCTCCAGCGTGCCGAGTTCCCGTTCCCGGGAAAAGGCTAACGCCGCGAACAGCAACACGGTGAATTCCAGCATCAACCCCAACTCGGCGGGAGTGGTATAAAGCGCTTCGCTCAAAGCCTCGTTGAACCAGACCCGCAGACTCGGGTCGAATCCGGCAAATTCAGTGGGATTCAGCCCCAAACGTTGGATCGTGATGCGCTGTCCCATATCCTGAGTCAGGCCTTCGATGGCTCGCTTGGCGGCAATCGCTGGCGTGCTTTCGGCTCCGTTCAAGATCACAAACAAAGTCGGCGTGCCGGTCGGGGAGACCATCTGCTCGTCGAAGTCGGGCGGGATGACCACCGCAGCGTTGATCGAGCCATGGTTGAGCGCATTTTCGATAGTTGGCATGTCACTGACGTACTGCGGCTGGCGGAAGGTGCCCGTGTTTTCGAGGGCAACCACCAGTTCCCGGCTGGCTGCGCTGTGGTCGTGATCCAGCACCATGATGGGCAAATTCGTGATGGGACGGGATGTAGCCCAACCGACTAAAAACAACTCCATCGCGCCGCCGATCAACATGAAGGCCGGCAACCACCAGTCGTTGCTCAGGTGGATGAATTCTTTGATTACGAGTGACCAAATTCTTCTCAGCATAAAAATGTCCGTGTAGGGGCGGCGTCCCGCCGCCCGGACGGGAGAACCCCGTCCCTACCCAAGTTTCTTCCTGAAAAACAACGCCGCTATCAGCGTGAAGACCACGCCCAGCACCACCAGCATGACCGCATACGGCCAGAGCACATCCAGCCCCACCCCTGGCAGGAACATGCCCCGCGTGATGATCGCATAATGCGTGCCCGGCAAGAACATCGACTCCAGCCGTGCTTCCTCCGGCATCGAGGCCAGCGGGAAGAAAATACCCGTCAGGAAAAAGCCCGGGAAAAAGACCACCAAAAACGACATCGCCAGCGCCGCCGCCTGCGTGCGCATGAAGACGCCCACGATCATGCCCATGCTCAGCACCGCGAACATGAATAGCGCCGAGAGCCCGAAGAACAGCGCGAAATTGCCGTTGAACGAAATCCCGAACCAGGCAATCGACAACAAAGGAATGATGATCACATTGAACAGCCCCACGATGATGTACGGGATGATCTTTCCAAGCATCAATTCGCCCCGCCCGATGGGCGTTGCCAACAGTTGCTCCA
This sequence comes from uncultured Chloroflexia bacterium, assembly GCA_963829615.1. Taxonomy (GTDB): domain Bacteria; phylum Chloroflexota; class Anaerolineae; order Anaerolineales; family Villigracilaceae; genus JAABUE01. The sequence goes on along the minus strand of CAWHJM010000001.1, from coordinate 8,589 downwards.
GCGTGCCGTGCTCGCGTTCATGCGCTAACGTCAGCGCCACCGACAGGGCCGGGAATCCCAGCACCATCGAGATCAGGCCGGGGATGATGTCGTTGCGGGGTTTCAGCCCGGGGTTGAACCAGGTGCGGATGCGCAAGTCGATCGGCTGGAGCGTATCCACCGTCAGCCCTTGCGCCTGCAACTGTCCTGCCAGCGCCTTGCTGATGAACTGCTCCGCCCGGTTGGAGATGTGCTCCACCGCAAAACTGCCGCTCTCCGGCTCCGTGCCGTCGATGATGACCTGCATCGGCATGCCCTTCAGCGCCTGCAAATCCGCCGCAAAGCCCGGCGAAATGACCAGCGCCGCCTTGATCTCGCCCCGCATCAGCATCCCTTCGATATCGGCCATGCTCTCGGCATTGGCGTACAGGTCCAAATCCTGCCCGGCCGTGATTTGCTGCACGAACGCCTGCGACGTCTGGCTCTTGTCCATGTCGAGCACCGCCAGCGGCACGTGCTTCAAATCCACCGTCAGCGCATAGGCCATTAGCAACAGCACTAACGTTGGCGTGAACAGCACCAAAATCAACGTGCTGCGGTCACGCACAATATGATTGAATTCCTTGCGGGTCACCGCCCAGATGTGTCTTCAGTTTCACTCGGCCTCCATCTTGCGGATCAACGAAATGAACGCTTCTTCCATGCGAGCCGGTGCGATGCGGATATTTCGATAGTTGATTTTGGATTTTTTCAGGGCTCGCTCGATCTCGGGCAGACGTTTCTTGCCGTTGTCGACGAGTAAATGCAGCGCCTCGCCATATGTCTGCGCTTCATGGACTCCCTTCAGGCCTGCTACCGTTTCCAGGGCCTTTTGCCATTCCTCAGCCTGGACCTCGATCACATCCCCATCCAGCCGACCTCTGATCGCCTGCGGCGTGTCACACTCGACCAGTTTGCCCTCATACATCAGCCCCACTCGGGAACAGCGGTCGGCCTCGTCCATGTAGGGCGTGCTGACGATGATGGTCGTGCCCTGCACGTGCAACTCGGTCAGAATGTTCCAGAATTCCCGCCGTGAGACGGGGTCTACGCCCGTGGTGGGTTCGTCCAGCAGCAAAATCTCCGGCTGGTGGATCAGCGTGCAGGCCAGCGCCAGTTTTTTCTGCATCCCGCCGGAGAGATCCGCTGCCCGACGGTCGGTAAACTCGGTCAGGCCTGCAAATTCCAGCAGACGCTGCGTGCGTTCTTTTTGATCTTGCCTCGAGACATCGAACAACTCGGCGAAGAACTGCAAATTCTCCAACACCGACAGTTCGCCGTACAGGCTGAACTGCTGCGCCATGTAGCCCACGTGCGGCTTGATCGCTTCCGCCTGCGACTTGAGATCGAAGCCCAAAATCGTGGCATCGCCCTCGGTTATATCCAGCAGACCTGCCAACAGACGCAGCGTAGTCGTCTTGCCCGCGCCATCAGGACCGACCAGCCCGAACAACTCGCCGGGCGCTATCGATAGAGTCAACTCGTCCACAGCGGTAACAGACTTGAAGTCCCGTTTGAGGCGGCTTGTCTCGATAATCGGAGATTGATTCATATCCATCTGTCAAACCTTAATGGGGCGCTGCAATTACAATTTCTGATGCAATGCCCCAGGCCACCACAACAGTCTGAAATCGGATTTGCCATTGGGCGGTGGGCAGAAGTTCTGTCAGTTGCGTCGGCCGACATCCGCCTACAATGGACGGTTTCTGCGAAAAAATCCACTGCCAGGTGCTCATCACAAAGCGAGAAATAGGAGTCGTGCCCGGCGTGATGCTGACCAGACAGAGTAAACCGTCCGCTTGAAGGGCACGATGCGCCTGGCTAAGCACTTTTTGGGCCGAGACTTGCGGAAGCAAGTCGAACACGTAGGTGGAAACAAAGCGGTCAATCGAATTGTTTTCGAGCGAAATTGCAGCTTCATCGGATGTCAGCGTAACCGTCGCGCGTGGCTCGAAAGACTTCAACCGTTCCGTTGCCAGTTGGATCATTGTGGTGCTGATGTCAACGCCATGATATTTGGCATCGGGCGAGAGATGTTCGGTAAGAAGTTCCTGCGCAAAGCGGCCCGTGCCGCAGCCAAACTCGAAGATCGAGGCTGCCTGATCGAAATGACTGTTGTCAGTCATCACCTTGACAGCAGGGCCTTCATAGAAAGACTGGCTATCTTGCTTTGCGCCAAAGCCGTCATAATACGCTTTGGCTTCTTCGAGAGTTAACGTTCGCATCCTGGCAGCTTCACCTATTTCTTCGCCGCGCGGATGATCCACAACACAATCAGTGCCCCAAGCGCAGGCTCCATTGCCACGCCCAGATTTCTCATTGTGGTCGAAAAACCCATGGCAGGAATTACATACCAGTCCATCAAGCCCACCGCAACGGCGGTGATGACAGATGCAATGTAGTCACCACGCACGCCGATGGGGCGCTTGTTCTTCCAAATTGGTCCTGCTAACCAACCGATAATCAGACCAACCACGATCATGGCTGCAACCAGATATATGATTTGCATTTTGTGCTCCTTTTTTCTTATGAACCATTCTCAGGGTGAAATGCCACCATGGGCATCTTTTGGGCGATGCGCTGTGGGGCATCACTGCCGGGTTTCATGCGCTCACCCAGGAAAATTCCGCTCAACTCGTTGAAAGCGATGGGGTGTTCGCGCGCGTAGTTACTCACGACTTCGATGGCTTTATCCGAAGGGATAAACTCCACTTTCGACCGAAACTTGCGTCCGCCAACATGGATGGTGACCTGTGGCGTTTTACGGATGTTTTGATACCAGTTCGATTTCTCGCCCCAACCTGAAGCCACATAGTAGGTATCGGTTGTCTTGTCGTGCCCGACCACCTCGACGACCGTCTGGCGAGGCAGGCCGCTTTTTCTTCCAGTATGGGTCAACATCAAGAAACGGTTACCCAGCATCCAGCCCAGATGGGCGCGGTACAGCCAGATGGGCAGGCGTAGTCCCAAACCTCAACGCCTTACTGGGCGGGGTATCGACAATCGATTTACTCATAATTTAGTCTCTTTACCATTCTTCAATTGCTTGCCTTGCCCCAGCGCAATCGCAGGATTGCGCTTGAAAAATTCGGCGCGGACTTTTTCGTCAACAGTGTTGAGCGGGCAGGCGAAGTTCATGCACTGCGAGCAATAGGAATGTCTCAACGTGACGAAGAAACTGTGCTTGTCAGCAGATAGATAACCAGCAAGAACCACTGCAAGCCTATCAGCAGGAAAACCAGAGGGTATCCCAAAATCAAAGCAAGAGGCCTGCTCAGAAAGACAATTTTTTCCATGGTCGTCATCGGGCCGGGACGATATTTCCACAGGCGGGGCGATCCGTAATTGGCCCAGCATTGCAGGCTCTTGCCGGGTTCGGCGTAATGCGGACAGTGGGAGCACATGACCCGGATTTCGACGAAGCCGAAATAACCAAAGACAATGACCAGCCAGGGAATCAGCCACCAGGCATTGATATGGACGATGCCAGCGCCTCCGATGATGAAACTAGGGATGACAGATAACAGAAAAGCAGTCAGGTCGCGGCCCTGGAAATGGCAGTGGATATCTTTACTCACCGGGCAACCCTCACAGTTTTTGGCGGTGCAGGTGGTCAACGGTCGCCGGGGATCCAGGAACATTTCAGACATTTGAACATTCTCCTCATTAATTCTCGCAAACTGACTGGTCAGTCATGTATTGACTCAAAAAAAGGGCCTGGAGTTATGCAGGCATTAAGACGCCCTCGAGCAACAATTTCATGCCCGAGCGGATATGATGTTCCAGGCTCGACCAGCGACTTATCATAGACCCACAACAGGAGCGTGCCTTCAATGATGGCGCCCATGCAATGGCAACTTCCTGCGCATCTGCCGGCGGAACTCGCCAGTGTCGATGCCATGTTGAATAATCGGGAATGAGCATGTCCATGTAAATGATTGAAATATGCTTGAATGCCTTTTGGACGATCTTGTTGCGGAAAGCCAACGCCATGAATTCATAGGTGATGGGCATCAGGCGCATCATCATTTTGCAGTCTTTGCTGGTTGTTTCGGCAAATTTCCAAATGGCATCTGTCGCGCTCATGCTGGCAAGATCAAGATTCTCAAAGGCTCTTGAATTCATGCTGAAAAATGCGGTCGAGGATGGCGATGATGAGATCATCCTTGCTTTTGTAGTACAGGTAAAGCGTACCTTTGCTCAATCCGGTCTCTTCAGCAATGTCATCCATGCGCGCATCGCTGAAGCCTTTCTGGGTAAACACTTCTTCGGCAGCATTCATGATTTGGTCTTTGCGTTCTTCACTTACATCGGGTTTGGGGGACATAGTTTCTCTTTCTTTGAATAATAACTGACTGGTCAGTCATTTATAGTATAGTCAAAATATCCCCTTTGTCAAGACCCAATTTCCCCACTTTCATCATTCGGTAATTCTATTCGTTTTCTTCTGATTTACCACTGAGCGCACTGAGAACACAGAGAGTTTTTTTCTCAGTGGGCTCAGTGATCTCTGTGGTGGAAAAACTTTTGTCATAAAAAAGCTCCTCCGGGCCTTTTCCGAAGGAGCTTCGCATTCCTGCGTTTTCAAGCTTTCGCCAGCAACTCGTCCAGCACTTTTTTCGAGCCCTGGTCGATGACCGCATGTTGGCTGCCGCCGTGACTGTCCATCGTCACCACGACCGGGAAATCCTTGACCTCGATCACCCACATCGCTTCGGGCACGCCGAAGTCCATTTTGTAGACGCCCAGCACCTTTTGCACCGACTTGGGCGATGTAGGAAGCCGCGCCGCCGATGGCGTGGAAGTACACAAAGGGCACCTCCTGGCAACCTGCCAGCGTCTTGGGCCCCATGCCGCCTTTGCCGATCACGCCTTTGGCGTTGAAGTGTTTCATCACATCCGCCTGGTAGGGTTCCTCGCGAGCGGAGGTGGTCGGCCCGGCGGCCACGAACTTGTAGTCTTTCGTATCCAACCCGGAAACGACCGGCCCACAATGGTAAATGATGCCGCCATCCAGCAGCGGTTTGATGGCCTGGTAGACTTCCAGGTCGTCGCCCTGTGGTTCGCGGGTTTTCTTGATAAAGGTTTCGATCATCCACTTGTGGACGGCGTCGCGCCCGGTCATCATCACGCCGGAGAGCATCACCGGCTCGCCGACCTTCAACTCGCGGATGGTTTCATCGCTGATGGGAATGGTTATTTCGCGCATAATTTCTCCTTGCGTTCACGCTTTACGCATCACTTATCACGTTATCCGTGACGAGTAATCCGTGATGCGTGATTTGCAACTTAATCGTAGCTCACCTCGTCCCCCTGCACCGTCATCTTGCGGCGGCGATAGGCCCAGCACATGTACGACACCGAGACATAATAGCTGGCAGGCAAGCGGTGCAGCCCGGTGATCTTGGTGTCGATCACGGTCGTCTGGCCGCCGAAGCCCATCGGGCCGATGCCCATCTGGTTGGCCTCCTCGGTCAGTTGCTCCTCGAGCGCGGCCAGCTTCGGGTCCGCGTTGCGCGTGCCGATCTTATCGTACAGCACTTCCTTCGACTTGGCATACGACGTGCCGCGGTCACCGCCAATCGCCACGCCCAGAATGCCCGGCGCGCAGCCCTTGCCCTGCGCTTTATAGACCGCATCCAGTACCACTTTGCGCACGCCCTTCAAGTCGCGGCCTGCGCCTAATTGCGCGTTCGGCAGCGAATACTGCGCACCGACGTTCTCACAGCCGCCGCCCTTGAGCATCAACTCGATCACCAGCGGCTGGTCGGCATCCACTTCTTCGAAATGGACGGACGGGAAATCGTCGCCGCCCAGGTTGTTGCCGGAATTCTTATCGTAGACGGCATCGACCGCGTTCGGTCGCATATACGACCGTTTGGTTGCTTCCGCCAAAGCAGCCCGGATCTGTTCCTTGAGCTTTCTCGTGGACCAGCCTTCCGGGTAATGCACGTAGAAGATGGGCGTGCCGGTATCCTGGCAAATCGGCGTGGACTGCGCGCGCGCCAGTTCGATGTTCTTCATGATGGTTTCCAGCGCGCCGCGCGCCGCCGAGCCGGGTTCTTCCTTCTCGACCGCGGCCTTCAGGCGCTCTTCCACATCCGCCGGCAGGCTGGTCGACGTGCGGCGGATGAGTTCGAGAATATCGTTTGTGTAGTCTTTCATGGGGCCTCCAAAGAGTATGTGAAGCGTAATTTAATCATACACCAAAATATTATACGGAGTCCAACGTCTTATCATCCCCGAAGGGGGCCGGACGTTGGTGTCAAAAATCAAAGTCAGGAGACTTTGGACTCCCCCAACGTACTTGAAGTTGTTCTCAAAATGGGTAAACTGAATGTAGTTATATCGTTGGTCGAGTACCGCGAAGCGGAGTATCGCCCGTCCTGGCCGACGGGCCAGGGAGACCAACAGGATCAAAATAACTCTGATAATGTGGTCTCGATACGCCCTGACTTCGTGCACGCTCGGCTACTCGACCACCAATGGAAACATTGAGTGGAGAAGGGAGCCAAGATGTCAACAAACGCCATGTTCACCGAAAACGATTTGTCCCTGCGCACGAAGATGCAGGATTTCGTCGCCAGTATCCCGCGCCAGTTATTGCTGGATATGGATGCGGACAAGGTCAGATACCCCAAAGAATTCTTGCAGGAAGCCGGAAAGCGCGGACTGCTCGGCCTGCGCTTTGACCCACGCTGGGGCGGGAGCGGCCTGCCGTGGACCTCGGAACTGGTCGCGTTGGAAGAAGTCGGCGTGCTGGGGACCTCGCTGGCCTGCCTGTACTCGTTGGTATCTATCGTCGGGGAGGCCATCCATGTCTTCGGCACGGACGAGCAGAAGGAGCGCTTCCTCAAGCCGATGATCCGCGGGGAATTGGGCGTGGCCGAAGGGCTGACCGAGCCGCGCGGCGGCTCCGATTTCTTTGCGGCCACCACGCGCGCCCGCCGCGAAGGGGATGCGTTCTACCTGACCGGCCAGAAGCGTTTCGTGGTTGGCGCCGAGGGCGCGGACCTGATCCTGGTCTACGGCAAGGTGGAGGGCATCGACGATCCCAAGGCTGCTATGACGGCCTTCCTGGTCGAGCGCGGACCCGGCGTGGAGGTGCAGCATGTCTATGGGCTGATGGGCACGCGCGGGGGCGGGACGGGGCGGCTGGTCTTCCGCGATGCGAAGGTCCCGCTGGAGAACGTCCTGGGCGGGGAGGCGGGAGTCGGTCGCGGGACGGAAGTCTTCCACCGGATGATGATCCCCGAGCGCATGACCTCCGCAGGCGGGGCGGTCGGCATGGGACGGGCTGCCATCCAGATCGCCGCCCGTTACGCGGACAAACGGCATGCCTTCGGGCAGAAGATCCGCCGCTTCGAGGGCGTCAGTTTCAAGGTGGCCGAGAGCCTGACCCTGCTGGACGCGGCCCGCGCGCTGAACCACGCCGTGGGGGTCACCATCGAGAGCGGAGCGTCGGCGGGGAAGGTGCGCCGCTTGGTGTCGGAAGCCAAGAAGTTCTCCACCGAGAGCGCCTGGACGGTCGTCAACCACGCCATGCAGATTTTGGGCGGCATCGGCTACACGGACATCTACCCGGTCGAGCGCCTGCTGCGCGACGTGCGCCTGATCACCATCTGGACCGGCACGAACGAGATCATGGACCTGGTCATCCAGTCCGAGTTTTACAAGGAGTTCCTGGCCGAGGTGCCGAAAGGCCGCGATGTGGAAGCCGATGCGGAGGGGGCGGAGTTGCCGGGCGAGAAGATTTATAACCTGCCGGAAGAGTCAACCTAAAAAATATTTTGCCGGGATTAAAAATGCCCCCGCAGACATAACTTGCGGGGGCTTGATCTTTATGCCAATTCCATTTGGCGTTTGCGGTAATCCTTCAGTCTCTTGAAACCGACTAACTTCTGCTTTTCTTCATCCCACAGGCGATAGCTGAGTGATTTGAAACTGATCAGAATCGTGACTGGCTTAATTTGGAGAAACGGATTCTCCTTGTAAGCCTTCGGCAGCTTATAGTTCGGGATTTTCGGACTGAGGTGATGGATGTGATGGAAACCGATGTTGCCCGTGAACCACTGTAATATCTTTGGGCAACTTATAGAAAGAACTGCCATCCAATCCGGCTCTGAGGAAATCCCATTTGTCATGCCGTTGCCAGTAGGTCCCATCGAAATTGTGCTGCACATAGAATAACCACACCCCGCCTGAGCAGGCCAAAAACAGGACGGGCACTTCGACCAGTAAGATCGCCTTCCAGCCAATGGTGAGCCACAATAGGGACAGGATGGCTGCCAGCGCCAGATTCGTCCAGATTACGCTCCAGCGTTCGCGTTTACCAACGCCGGAGCGCCAGAAGCGCTGGGCAACACTGAATACGAGGAAAGAGCCAACCGTGAACAGGATGAGTGGATTGCGCATGATGCGGTAGCCAAACCGTTTGTACCACGGCAGCTCAAGATACTCTTGCACGGTCAGGGTCAACACGTCGCCAATGCCACGCCGGTCCAGGTCGCTGACCGTGGCGTGGTGGATGGCATGGTCGTGCCGCCAATGGTAATAGGGTGTCAGGTTCAG